>JAFWQJ010000027.1 GCA_017545185.1 Oscillospiraceae bacterium
ATGGGTGTGGATCATGACAGGCATCGGCGGCGCGATTCTGTTGCTTTCTGCGATACTGATCTTCCGTAGAAAGCGAGGCGCATCATGAAGCTGATTCGGCTCTGGCGGCAGTATGACAGCTTCAAAGCGGCGGTTCTGCTTATTGCCACAGGGCTGCTTTTGATCGGTTACTGCATTCGTGCCGCAGCAGCCTATGCAATCATTCTGCGCGCACCGGCAGAGTATGTCTGCACCGCGCCAGCCGGAATCGAACAGGTAATTCCGCAGCTTGCGAATGCAGACGGTGTTTGTGCATACAGCCGGCAAAAGAAGGCATATCTTGCGCAGGAGAATCAGACGAGTTCTGTTGTCATGCTATCTGCGGGATATTTGGCAGACTGCTATGAACTGGAAGGAGATGTACACACGGTTTGGATGAATGCTGAGGCATTCACAGCATGGGGGGATGCTGCATCACAAAGCGCTGCTGTTTTTCACGGAACGCTTGACGGAAAACCGTTTTCTGCTCAGCTGATCTGTACGGAGAATCTGCCGCAGGGCGAACCGTATGCCGTACTGGCTGCCAGTGCTTCAGAGCTGCACGATGCAGACACGCTTCGTATCTGCGCCGCGGACAGGGATACATTTGCACCAGACAGCCTCGGCTTAACGGTTATCAATCCCGAACAGCAATGCGCCGCCGATTACGAGCAGCAGTTGGTGCTGCTGCGGATTCGGTTCGGTGCGCTTTCGGCAATTCTGGCTCTGATCGGCGCAGCGGCGTTCTTTCGTGTATACCATTTTGCAGTAAAACAATAGCAAATGCATATCAATCGTTACGGCGTTACAACCTGATAAGTTCAGTATTCCGGCTGTATTTATGCAATATTCATATGAGTGATAAAGAGTTTTTGTCCATTTTTATTCATTCGCTCATATATTGACCATCTAATTTCTCATCAACAATATACTTGTTAAACACCACGCCCGCCAAGAAGTTCTTGACTGGCGCTGTGCGATATATTCGCTTGTCTTATTCTAATTTGGACAACTTATGGTCAACTGGATTGCGAAAAAGTACACTGGATTACACCGGGCATAATTGCCATAATGCGCGGTATTGTGCAATTCTGTGTGCTTTTCTATGGAATATGCAGCGCAGCAAAACAGTGACTTTTTAATAACATATTATCGTGTGAATTTCAATGGGAGAGCAGCAAAAAGTTTTTGCTTCGCTGTATGGGAGATAAAATGCAGGCGGGGGCTGCCCCGCTAGAGAAAAAGGGATGAGTGCTGCGGCTCATCCCTTTCGGCTATGCAAAGCATTCGTCATTTCAGCAGAGGCGCACCGCATTTTTTGCAGCGGTCAGCCTCCACAGGGTTTTCCTTCTGACAGACAACGCAGTAAAGACACGGCGCCGAGGATTTCTCATACCGCTCATAGGGAAACGCGAACTGCGGATGAAACCGGAACCGGTCCCCGATATTCAGATAATTCCATGCAAAGGCTCTGCTGCGGTCGGTCTCGACGATCGTTTTCTTCCTGCCGTCCGTGGTCTGTACGACGGTCGTGAACTCCGTAAAGGTGTCGTTCCGGTCGGAATTATGCGTCCGGACACGGCTGCGCTTATCGGTGACAACAGCCTCATAGGGCTTTTTCGCCGCTGCGGAGAGCTTACTGATAACAGCAAAAACAAGAAATACGGCAGAAACGACCGCGCCGGTCCTGACCGCCTGTGCAAGCGGCATCCTGTCACTGACAAGGCTGTAAATGACAAAGCCGATCAGCGGCAGCGGAATCACAAAGAACGACAGCACCGCGCCTGCCTTCCGGTTTTTCTTCAGCGCGTTCAGGATCTCCGGGTCATTGCAGCGCTCCGAAAAGCCCGGTGCCGGAATCCCGTTCCGCACCGCACCGCTGCCTGCATAAAAGCGGGATGCATCAAAAGCCGGAGTGGGCTCCGGCGGAACAGTCCCCGCAGTCTGTGCGGCAAGATTCGCACCGCAATACTCGCAGAATTTCTGCTGCGCACCGGCCTGTGCGCCGCAGCTCGGACAATTGCGCATATTCTTCGCCCTCCCTCCGTTTGAGTCCGTGCACACAACTACGGCCTGACCATTGCAATATATGCATTCGAGCCGTTCTGCAGCGTCATGGAGCCGACCGCATACTGCTTCCCGTCTCCGTTCCAGAAGTTGTCGATACTGATCAGCGCGGGGCCGTTCGCGGAAATGCCGGTATTCGTAACAGCGCCGCTGAAATCAGTGTCCTCCATGTCCTCCTCGTTCGTGATCTCGGAAAAATCCGGTGCCAGAAGATACCAGTCGATCGTGAGCTGCACGAGATTGCTGTCATCCACTGAGATATAGATATTATCCAGCTCGCGGGTGAAATACCCGTCCGGATCGTCCGGATTATAGATGATCATGGCCTTCCAGCCGCCGGTATAGCCCTGCACATCCGAAATCATGTCCGCACCCTCCGGCGTCTGCCTGATGAAGCCGAACTGACCGATGCACCATTCAAACTCCTGCATGGTCGGGCGTTCATTCGTCGAGTACATCCACGGATTGTTTCCGCCGATCAGCTCCTGCGGATAATCCGGCGTGCTCTCCGGCACGGCCGCATCATTCTGCGGAATCGGCTCCGTCTCCGCGGAAGGCGCCGTACTGCTGCCGTCCGGCTGCGAAGGTGCCGTACTGCTGCTGTCCGGCTGCGAAGGCGCCGCCGTGCTTTCCGCGGTCAGAACTTCGCTGTTCCCGCCGTCACGCTGCAGCAGATAACCGGGCTTGACAAACAGCAGGATTATGCCGATCAGCACAAGGAGCGACAACAGCACGATAATGACGATCAGCAGGCCGTTATGCGAGCCGGACTGCTGCTGCGGGGCGGCATACACCGGCGCGGGATTCTGCCGGAAATTCGGATTCTGATACGGCTGCTGCGGGTATCGCGGCTGCGGGTTCGGCTGCTGCGGCTGCCCGGATGCTTTCTGAGCAGCTTCTCCGCAGTTTGAGCAGAAAGAAGCACCGTCACGGATCGGCTGTCCGCAGTTTCGGCAGAACATAAAATCGCCTCCTGTTCATGTTCGGTTTCCCGTCGGTTTTCATACAGAGAATGATATGATTTCTTTTTTTCATTATAGCATATCAAAATGAAAAAGTCAATCAGAAAGCAACGGGCATTTGCCATACAATTCCGGAAAAATGTATGGATTTCATTGAAAAAATATTGACAGAAGCAAAAATATCTGTTAAAATATAACCATATTCCAAGTGATTCTTCCGCAAAGTGCTGTCCGTGCATTTGCGTTCAGCGTTTTAACAAGATGCAGCAGGCAGCGGTTTCGTGCTGCACGGTCACAGATTCATCAGAACGGAGCTGATCTTATGAAGCATATCCTGAAGCACTGCCGCCTGCCGGTCTGCGCGGCATGGATCCTCTGCACAGGCTGCGGGATCGGCAATCCCAATCCCGGCAATATGCCATACGAACCGGATACCCCGGCGCCCGCCGCGCATGACGGCGTGTTCGTCTCCGAGCACGGCAGTATGCGGTTCAGCGGCGACGGGACCGGCGTCGAGCTTGATTATGACGCGGAGCTAGCCCGTCTGACGGGGCTGCCGGAGGGCACGCAGACGGGAAGCTATGTCTTTCTCAGCGGCGATCTCCCGCCGCACGGCAGTATGCCTGTCCGGTATGATACCGCGCACGAGCTGCAGATCGACGCCGGCGAAGCATCGGCCGTCATTGAACTGGGGATCGCAGCAGAGGACGGCAGGAGCGCACAGGCCGGCGTGAACACGGTCACCCCGGACCGGATCCCGATGCTGTTTCACGAGGACGGCAGATTCTTTGATGTGACGTTTCTCAGGGAAACATCCGAAACCGAATAAACAGCGAAGGCGCCGGCCGTCAGAGGTCAGCGCCTTCGTTTTCGCAGCAGCGCGGAGACGGGAAATGCACAGACGCATATTCCTTCAGCCGCAGATTGCCTTTGTTCATCTCACCGAAATACTCCGTACAGCAGATCACTTCTCTGCATCGCTGCATAACGGACATTGCCCTGCTGACAGCATCCTCACTGACCGGCTCAAACGCTTTTTCCGGAATGACAACAGATGCAAGCGCCTTTGCAGCAGGATATTCCACATCATTTTCATGCAGCACGCCTGCCGCGAACGGAATACCCATGCGGTGCAGCCTGCGGTATACGGGGATCCCTGCACCGCCGCCGCCGATCACGAAAACTTCAGGATCGCCCTGCGCCGCAGCAGGCTCCGCCGCACCGAACCGCGGATCGTATGTGCCGTTTTCGATCTCATACAGCGATGCGATGTAATCACCGGAAAAGATCTCCTCCGGCGTACCGATGCGCTCCGCTTTGCCGCTGCGGATACAGATGACCGTATCCGAAAACTTCTGCGCAAGGTCAAGCTCATGCAGCGACTGGATCACCGCGATCTGCCGCTCCTTCGCAAGCTGCCGGAGCAGCGAGAGAATTTGCAGCTTATGCCCGATATCGAGAAACGAGGTCGGCTCGTCAAGCAGCATGATCTTCGGCTGCTGCGCGATCGCGCGGGCAAGCATCACGCACTGACGCTGCCCGTCGCTGATCTGCCGGAAATCGGTATCATACAGATGCGCCGCACCGACCAGCTCCATTGCCTCATGCACGATGCGCTTATCCTCCGCACTTAAAATGCCGAGCGTTCCGGTGTACGGATATCTGCCGGTTTCAGCCACATCGCCGCAGGTCATGCGCTCTGCGGTGATTTTTTGCGTCAGCAGGACGGAAATCCGCCTTGCAACGTCCTTTTCGTGCAGCGTGCTGAGATCGTCACCGCACAGCGCGACCGTTCCGGACAGGACCGGAAGCTGTGCTGCGATCGTTTTCAGCACGGTCGATTTGCCCGCGCCGTTCGGGCCGATCAGCGTGCAGATCTTACCGGCGGAAACGGAAAATGTCAGGCCGTCAACGATCACCCTGCGGCTGTATCCGGCGGAGAGTGCATTCGTTTGCAGAACTGCGTCACTCATGAGATACTCCTCTCTTTCGCGCGGTGCAGCATCATGAAAATGACGACCGGCGCGCCGAATACCGCCGTCACCGTGCTGACGCTCAGTTCCTGCGGCGCAAACAGCGTCCTTGCGATCAGGTCGCAGCCCATGCAGAACACGCCGCCGCCCAGAAACGCTGCAGGGATCAGGATCAGGGGCTTTGCCGTCCCGAACAGCCCCTTCATCAGATGCGGCACCGCGATGCCGACAAAGGACACCGGCCCCGCAAATGCCGTCACACAGGCGGAAAGCGCGCTCGACAGCAGGATCAGCAGCAGACGGAATACGCGGATATTGACGCCCATGTTTTCCGCATAGCTTTCGCCGAGCTGATACGCGCCGATCGGCTTGGAGAGCAGAAACGCACCCGCCAGCGATATCAGCACAAGCACCGCCATTGCGCGGATATCCTGCCAGTCCGCGCCGGAAAAGCTGCCCTTCGACCAGTTGTGCAGATTGACAATGTTCGCGTCATCGGCAAAGGTCACGGCAAGATCGGTCAGTGCATTGCAGATATAGCCGATCATCACGCCGGCGATCACAAGCTGCGCCATGTTCTTCACTTTGCCCGAAAACAGCAGCACGGTCAGCATACAGAGCACCGCGCCGACAAATGCAGCGGCGATCATCATGCCGCTGTGCATGACAAAGCCACGCTGCAAAGCTGCGATCATCAGCAGCGCGACCGTCAGCTTTGCGCCGGACGAAATACCGAGCACAAACGGCCCCGCGATCGGATTGCGGAAGAAGCTCTGCAATAAGAAGCCAGAAACTGACAGTCCGCCGCCGAGGATCAGCGCGGAGAGCGTCCGCGGCAGACGGATATCCGTGATGATGCGGAAAGCCGCGGCATCGGTCTGCTGCCCGGTCAGGATGTCGAATACCGTCCCCGGTGCGATCCGGCTGCTGCCGGACATCAGGCTCAGACAAAAGAGCAGCCCGGCAAGCAGGAGCAATCCGAGAAAGCAGATCAAAGCGCGCAGGATTCGCCGTTTTTCCATAGCCCCTCCTCAGTGAATGCGGTGCAGATACGTGAGCTGCTCCGTGTCATCCGCCTGCCCGGAGAAAATGCGGTTCAGGTCGGTGATCATGTCGGCCGCACCGGTCGTCTGCTGATAGAAATTCTGCTCCGTACACCAGACAGCGTCATTCTGCACGGCGCGGAAATCCGCGAAAACAGGCGATTTTCCGATCAGCTGCGAAACAGAATCCAGCTGTCCCTCGATCGTGCTGTTATAGATCAGGATATCCGCATCCTTTGCCGCTGTATAAAAATTCTCCATTTGAATATTCATCGTCGAGAGCGCGTTTTCGTCAATATGCAGGTCGTCCGCGGTGAAGATATAGCGGCCGCCCGCAAGCCCGATCATCTGTGAAACATAATCGCCCGGCTTGCGGATGTTGACCGCGCCGTTTGCCGTGATGCTGAAAAATGCAGCGGTTTTCCGCTCCGCCTCCGGGATATCCGGCAGCGTCAGCGCACGGAAACCGGCGGTTTTCTCCGCAAAGCATTCCGCGGCCTCCTCCGCTTTGCCGAGCAGCAGGCCGTAAAGCTTCATCCATTCCATGCGGCCGAGCGGGTGCTGCTCATAACTGGAACGCTCGACGATCACCGGAATGCCGAGTGCTTCGATCTGCTCCCTGACCGCCGGGCTGTGCGAGATCATCGTGTTTTCGATCGCAAGCGAACAGCCGGATTCCGTCAGTGCTTCGTAATCCGGCGCACTGTATTTGCCGATGAAAATGAGGTCGCCGCGCTGCATCGCGTCCTGCACGGCAGGGAGCGTCCAGCCGCCGGTGTCCGTTGAGTTCAGCGTGACCGCATCCAGCGCGCCGATCGCGTCAAACAGATCCATTGCCGCCGACGATGCAACGTAAATGTCCCCGTGCGGCTGGCGGATCACCGGCAGCGGATTGCCCTCCGGTTCGGTGCAGCCGTCCGGGACAAAGAGATAATCGTCCGCGGCAATGTGAATGACCGCGCAGCCGTCCGCGCAGATATCAACCGAAAACTGCGCCGCGTATTCCAGCGGCATCTGTCCGGTGATATCAAAGACGGCGCTGTCCGCAGGCGTTTGTCCGGCACATCCGGTCAGCAGCAGGACGGCTGCCGTCAGCAGAATCAGCCGCTGCTTCATTTGATCGACGCCGAATCAAAATACAGCGTGTATTCGATCTCGTGCGGCGTACTCATGGCAGTCGTATCTGCTGCGATTTTCAGCTTGCGGTCAAAGGCTGCGACCGGGATCTCAAAGACGGAGAACTCTGCCGTGTCAGTCGGGAGATATTTCTCGTCACCGATGCGCATATAGTCGTATTTGTTGCTGCTCCAGATGATCTCCGCAGCCGCCTGACCGCCTTTGACCGTCAGCTTTGCCGGAGACTGCACCGATGCTTTGCCGGAGCCGCCCTCCAGCTGTACTTCAACGGTATATTCACCGTCCGCAAGACCGAGCGTTTCCGCAGTGACCTTTTCCTGCTCCGGCAGCGCATCCTCCGGGAGCGAATCGGCGCGGAACACGAGCTTCCGGTCATACCAGAGCTGCTTTTTCCGGCTGAGTGCGGCGCAGTCGATCTCCTGATCGAGCGCCGCAACGGGAAATTCAAAAATGCAGCCGGAATCAAGCACAGTCGGCGCAATATACTGTGATGCATCCGCGGCTGCGGCCTGTTCTGCCGTACCCGCATAGAGGTATTCGTAGCTGGTGCTGTTGATCCTGATCGCGGCGGTCATTTTGCCGTCCGCGACCGTCAGCTTGCAGGACGCGATCTTGAACATCGACGAGCTGGAATCGACGGCAATGTCATATTCGCCCGGCTTGACGGATGCCGCGGGAACTGCCTCCATGCCCTCATAGCCGACGGAATTTGCCGCGATCACATCGTCACCCGATGCAACAGCCAGAGAGGATTCGTCCCCGCTGCTTTCATCGGGGGCAGTCGTTTCGGGGACGGCTTCCGTTTCCTGTCCGGCTTCCGTTGTGAGCTGTCCGGCCGGTTCGGTATCCGTCGGCTGTGTATCCGGCAGCGTACTGCCGCAGCCGGTCAGCAGGAATGCGCATAACAATGCAGATACGTAAATTTTCAGTTTCATATTCTTATCTCCCGATACAGAAACCGGACAGCCGAAACTGTCCGGAATCGTTCTTACTGAATGGAATCAATCGCGGCCTGTGCGTGCTCGACATAGAGCTTGCGGATCGCCTCGTTCTCACCGAGTCCGCGCACCAGACACTCGACCTTATAGCCTGCGTCCTCGAAGACGGACTTCCACGAATCCTCCTCGTCGCCGGCCATGTCATTATTTGCGTGATCGCCTGCAACGACCATGAGCGGCTCCAGAATGACGCGCTCGTAATCGCCGGCCTGCACCTGCTTCAGCACATCGTCCACGGACGGGCTTGCCTCGACCGTGCCGACATAATAGTTTTTGAAGCCGTCCGCGGTCAGCAGATCCTGCATCTTCTGATAAACGGCATTGGACGCCGCCTCTGTGCCGTGACCCATGAAGCAGATCGCGGTCTTGCCGTCGTCATAGTCCTTCGTCCAGTCAGTGATCGCGGTCTCAACGCGCTTGAAATCGTCGTCGGAGGTCAGCAGCGGCTTGCCGAATACGACCTTGTCAAAGGCATCGGACTTTGCGCCGACCTGCTCAAGCAGATCGTTGTATTCCAGACCGTCCATGAGGTGCGTCGGCTGCACGACCAGCGTCTTGACATTGTTGTCGATCGCGCGCTGCAGGGCAGCATCCACATCGTCGATCAGAATGCCGTCACGGCGGTTCACATGGTCAATAATGATGTTCGCGGTAAAGCCGCGGCGGACACTGTAATCCGGAAATGCCTTTTCGAGATCGTTCTCGATCGCGCCGATCGTCAGGCGGCGGCTGTCATTGAAGCTCGTGCCGAAGCTCAGGACCAGCAGCTCCTTCTCACCGATCTCATCCTGATTGCGGACATTGTCCAGCGATGCATCGCCGGTCTCGTAGTTTTCCTCGTCCTCCTCCTCGGCTTCGGTTCCGGTCTCCTCCTCAGCGGATTCCTCCGGCTCGGTCGTTTCGGCTTCTGCTTCCGTTTCTGCCGGAGCAGTCGTTTCCGCGGTGACGCTCTCCTCACTCTGCGAATCCGCAGGCGCAGCAGTCTCACCGCAGCCCGTCAGGGCAGCAAGCATCGCAATACTCATGATAACAGCAAGTTTCCTTTTCATTTTCATACATCCTTTCAAATAAAAGGGGGCATGAATCGCAATAAAAAATGCTCCCTTTCCGACCGGAAAGAAAGCATCGCAAACAGACCCTCCGTGCGGAGAGCCTGTAAACAGTACGATCAATCCCTCGTGATCTGAGCCTTCCGGCTCTGTACCGGCAAAACGGCAGGTTTCCTGACTCATGCATCCTTACGCTATGCCATGCCTTCCCGATCGCTCAGTGACCTTTCCGGATCCCCCGGAAAACGGCATACCGCTCCGCAAATACAGTGACGAGATCGTGCAGGATTCTGACCTGCTTCCCTTTTACCGGCTGCATCGTATGAGCGATCAGCCGCACCGTCCGCGCATATTCAGTTTTGTTCATGAACAGCCTATATTATAGCGCAATCTTCGCCAAAAAGCAAGCGTTCCGCTGCTTTTCTTGCAGTTTTTACAGTTTTTTATCTGCCAGATACAGAAGTGCGTTGCAAATCGCCGCCGCGACATTGCTGCCGCCCTTGCGTCCGCGCGCGACAATGCACGGAATGCCGGATGCGATCAGCATTTCCTTGGACTGCACGACATTGACAAACCCGACCGGCACGCCGATCACCAGCGACGGGCGGAATGCATTTTCAGCAATCAGCTCCGACAGGCGGACAAGTGCCGTCGGCGCATTGCCGACCGCGTAAATGACCGGCTCGCCGAGCAGCGCGGCATGATCGACCGAAGCCGCTGCTCTGGTCGTGCCGTTTGCTTTCGCAGCCGCCGCGATCTCGGGGTCAGCCATGAAGCATTCGCATGAGCAGCCATGCCGTGCCAGTGCCGGCTTGTTGATCCCGGCCTTTGCCATGTTCGTATCCGTGACAAAAACCGTGCCGCTGCGGATCGTCCGCATCGCGGTCTCCATGACGTCCGGCGAAAAATAAAGCGTGTCAAGATAGTCAAAATCCGCGGTCGTATGGATCACGCGCATCACGACCGGCTTGATCTCCGGCGGGATCTCGCGGTCAAGCTCCGATGCGATGATCTCAAAGCTGCGGCGTTCGATGTCCGCAGGCAGGACGTATTCCAGATTCATCCGCCGTCCTCCATGATCTGATAGATTTTCGGGATATCGAGGCTCTGCCGCACGGTATCGGCGAGCATATCAAGCTGCTGTTCCCGATGTGCGCGGCGGTCGCACGCCTCCCCCTGATACCGCAGTCCCTTTGCCGCATACAGCGCACGGATCAGCGCGCCGGAGACCTCTGCGCTGTCAAAGATCCCGTGCACATAGCAGCCCGCAATATGATCACAAAAGCAGCCGCCGCGGTCAGTCAGCGGGGCAGCCGCGGAATCCGTTGCGCCCATGTGCACCTCGTAGCCGTAAAAGCGCGTCTGCGATAAACATGAGAAAAAGCCCGTAACATCGCAGAATTTGCCCTCAGTACGCGTCTGTGTTTTCGCCATGCGGAATACCGTCCGGCAGGGCAGCAGTCCAAGCCCGCGGATGCTGCCGCCGCATTCAGTTTCATCCGGATCGGCGATCTCCGTGCCGAGCATCTGGAATCCGCCGCAGATCCCGAACACCGGAAACCCGCGCCGTGCAAGCGCAATGGCCGCCTGCTCCATGCCCGTTTCGCGCATCCACTGCATATCCGCGATCGTGCTTTTGGTTCCCGGCAAAATCAGCAGGTCGGGATTCCCGAGCTGTTCCGGTCTGGAAATGTAGCGGACAGATACACCGGAATACTGCGAAAATACGTCAAAATCGGAGAAATTTGAAACCTTCGGAAAACGAATCACCGCAATGTCGATGACGCCGGTATTCTGTGTCTTTTCAAGCCGATGCGAGAGGCTGTCCTCATCCTCAAGATCGTGTTTGATATACGGCACGACGCCGAGCACCGGCAGGCCGCTTTTCTGTTCGAGGATCGAAACGCCGTCGGCAAACAGACTGCGGTCGCCGCGGAACCGGTTGACGATCAGCCCCTTGACGAGCGCCTGCTCCTGCGGTTCGAGCAGCGAAAAAGTACCTAACAGCTGGGCAAACACGCCTCCGCAGTCGATGTCGCCGGCCAGCAGGACCGGGATCCGGAGCAACGCTGCAAGCCCCATGTTGACGATGTCGTCGCGCCTGAGATTTAGCTCGACCGGACTGCCTGCGCCCTCGACCACAAGAATGTCATATTTTTCAGAAAGCTGTTCGTAGGCCCGCAGGATATCCGGCAGCAACTCCTTCTTGCGCCGGAAATACTCCGCCGCGCGCATATTGCCGCGCACGCTGCCGTTGACGATCACCTGCGAGCCGACGTCCGTCGTCGGTTTCAGCAGAACCGGATTCATCAGTGCAGACGGTTCGACACCGGCCGCTTCCGCCTGCAAAGCCTGCGCTCTGCCAATCTCCAGACCGTCCGGCGTGATATACGAATTGAGCGCCATATTCTGCGACTTGAACGGCGCGACGCGGTGACCGTCCTGCCGGAAAATGCGGCACAGTGCGGCGGTCAGCAGGCTTTTGCCGACGCCGGACATGGTGCCCTGAATCATGATCGCTTTGCTCATTTGTATTCCTCTCTGACAGCCGCCGTCAGCGCATGATTCTCCGCATGAGTACGGACGGCAATGCGGAAGTGTTCATCGGTCAGACCGCTGAAATCCTCGCATCTTCGTACAATAATATTGTGTTTTTTCATTCTGTCTGCAAAATCCGCAGGTGCTTTTATCAGCAAGAAATTTGCAGAACTGTCATAGACCGTCAGCCCCGCCTGCCGCAGTTCATCTGTCAGAAACTGACGTTCCGCGGCAACATAACGCACCGTTTTGCTGACCCAGTCCGGTTCCTGCAGCGCAGCGATCCCGGCTGCCTGCGCGGGCACGGAAACGCTCCAGAACTGTCCGGTCTGACGGATGCGCTCCGCCGATCCCGCACACCCGCAGAGCGCATAGCCGAGGCGCAGTCCGGGTATCGCATAGAGCTTTGTAAATGCGTTCAAGATAATACAATTTTCGTACAGGAACGGACGCAGACTGTATCGCTCTGCATCCTCGGAAAAACGCAAAAAGCATTCGTCAGATACAAGTAAAATGCCGTATTGTCTGCACTTATCAGCGATCATATACAGCAGCGCAGCAGGGATTCTCTGGCCTGTCGGGTTATTCGGCGTGCACAGAAACACCATGTCAAGATCGTCCGAAATCGCAGATAAAAAGCCGTCTGTCAGCTGATAATTATGTTCCGGCGCAAGCGCAAATTCCCTGGTCTCACACCCGACACCCTGCAGCGCATAGGCATACTCGGAAAAGGTCGGCGCACAGAACAGCGCGCGCTCCGGCCGGAACGCACGCACGATCCGGTCGATCAGGTCGGCAGCGCCGTTCCCGCAGACGATCTGCGCGGGGGCAATATGTTCATAATCCGTGAGAGCCGTTGTCAGCTTAACGCAGTCCGGGTCGGGATAATGCACACAGTCCGCAGCGGAGCGGATGATCGCATGATACACCGAATCCGGCATTCCGATCGGATTGATGTTCGCAGAGAAATCAAGCATTTCCGTGGAATTGTATATATTTCCGCCGTGTGTTCTCATAGACAAAATACTCCAAAAATTGCGCAGCGAACAACCGCCGCAATCAGCAGCATCAGCACAGAGGTCACGTACATCAGCCGGTTTGCGCGCCGGATATCCGCCGGCTCGATCGGGCGGTCGTCATCGCCGATGAACGGCTTTTTGTGCAGCGCCCCGAAGTACCATGCATCGCCGGCCAGCCGCAGATGCAGTGCGCCCGCGCATGCTGATTCCGTCTGTGCGGAGTTCGGACTGGCGTGTTTTCTGCGGTCGCGCCGCCAGATGCGGAATGCATTTTGCGCATCCATTCGCAAGATCGGACAAACCGCAGTCATCAGCAGCGCAGACAGCCGCGACGGAACAAAATTCAGGACGTCGTCAAGCTTAGCCGCACATCTTCCGAGGTCTGCATACTTCTCGTTTCTGTAGCCGATCATAGAATCCATTGTATTGGCCGCCTTATAAAAAAAGCCGCCGGCCGCGCCGCCAAGCGCAATATAAAACAACGGAGCAGTTACCCCGTCAGAGGTATTTTCAGCGACCGTTTCGACCGCAGCACGAATGATGCCGTCGCGGTCAAGTGCTGCCGTATCCCGCCCGACGATCATCGAAACCGCTTTCCGCGCACCTTCCGTATCACCGTTTTCTGCCGCCCTGCAGACCTTCAAGCTTTCGTCGCGGAGATTCCGTGCCGCCAGCAGATAACAGATCAAAATGCTCTCCGCAGCAATTCCGCAAATCAGATTGATCCGATAGCAAAGCAGCAAAATCAAAAGCGGAATCAACGAAGATACAAGCAAAACGATGACCGCAAGCAGGATCCCGCCTTTTCGCAGATCACGGCATTTTTTTCGTATAATGTGCTCCAGAGCCGCAATCATTTTCCCGATCAGACGGATCGGATGCGGAAGACTATACGGGTCGCCGATGCAGGCATCAAGCAGAAAGCCGATGAGCAGCGGCAGTGCAGGAATCAGATTTTTCATGTTACAGCTTCTCCGGATCGGTCAGATTTGTTCCGTCAAATGTGCACAGCCAGCCATGTGCATTGTCGGTCATCCAGTCAAAATAATCGCGGTGCGGCAGCGCAAATTGTGACAGTATCGCCATGATCGTACCGCCGTGTACAACGAACGCAATGCTCTCGGCATCAGAGAATTTGTTTACAATCGCCCGAAATCCGTCACAGCACCGTGCACGGAAATCCGTCGGTGATTCGCCGTTCGGAAACGGCATTGTTCCGCCGCTGTCGATCCATTTCTGGTACTGCAGATTGCCGCGCAGCTCCGCATAGTTTTTTTCTTCAAAATCGCCGAAATCGCATTCCAGAAAATCCTCGCAGATACATACTTTTTGCTCCGAGAACAAAATCTCTGCGGTCTGCAGGCAGCGCTTCATCGGACTGCTGACAAGGATCTCACAAGACGGATAACTGCACTGTTTCAGTGCAGCTAGACCCGCGGCACAAAGCGGTTCATCCGTGCGCCCGATATACCGTTTTTCAAGATTCCCGGCTGTCACCCCATGCCGGATCAGCAAGATTCTCATAGCAATTTTCCCTTAATTGCCGTCGGAATCCCGCAGACAAGACGGACCACATGATCCGCATGTTCTGCGAGAATGCACCCGCATCTGCCGACTGTTTCGCGCCATATCCGTTCGGATTTTTTCATGGGAATGATGCCGCTGCCGATCTCGTCCAGCAGGAACATGCAGTCCGGATTCTCCCGGCAGATCATGCGCGTAAATGCCTCGGCATCTTCTCCGGATGCCGATAACCGGCGCACAAGAACGTGATAATTTTTCAGTACCTTCGCGGATTTTGCGTCTGTAAAGGAACACACCGCACCGTCTGTTACCGAATCCGCCGAATGCGCCTGTGCATACGCTGTTTTCCCCTGAAATGCCCCGCCTGTGATCAGAATCATATCAGCCCCTCCGTAATCAAACCGGTCAGAACCGCTGCGATAAGCATTGCGATCTCACAGAGCTGCAAAAACCAGCCGCAGAGATCGCCGGTCGTTCCGCCGAAATCCCTGTATGCAATATGCTTATAATAAAGGAAGCACAGCACCGCGCTGACAAACGCAGCGCAGCCTTGCACATAGCTTGCAAAAATCATGAAAAAGGACGCAGCAACTGCGAATATGCTGACCATTGCGATGACCGCAGAACGGTGCGAAGGCTTTACAAAATCCTGCAGCGTTCCGTCCTTTTTGGCACAGCGGAACGTCACGGCCGAAAGCCCGCTGAATGACCGCGAGACCACGTAGCTGCAGGCAATGACTGCTGTGCTCCGGATATCTGAAACCTTCGTAAATACGGCAGTTTGCAGAATCAAATACAGGCAGACGCGAATAACCGCAAACGACCCGATATGCGGATCAGACATAATCGCAAGGCGCTTTTCCCTATCCGCACAGGAAGCGCGCGCATCGGTCACATCGCAGAAGCCATCGAGGTGAATGCCGCCGGTGATCAGCACGGGCAGCAGCACGGCGACCGCCGCAAACAGAAACTGCCCGCAGCAGAATTGCGTACAGAACAGCCGCCAGAGCATCAGCAGGCCGCCGATGACCGCGCCGATCAGCGGAAACCAGCCGAGCGCATAACGGCGGTTTGCCTCGTTCCATTCAACGCGCGGCATCGGGATCCGCGAGTACATCAGGAACGCAGAAGCCAAAGATCTGAGCATGGATTCACCCCTTTACCGTGACCGGAATGCCGTACACGCATTCGATCACTTTGTCAGCATTTGCTGCGATTTTCTGATTGATTTTTCCAAGTGCGGCGATATATTCAGCCGTCCCTTTGTCATATTCAATGCCGTCGCTGCCGACCTGATTCGTGACGACAACGAGCAATTTTGTCCGATTTTTCAAGCGCAGAATGTCATCAATGATCTTGTCCGTGCAGTCGATGATCTGCTCATCGCGAAACATCTCATTTGCAAGTAAATTGCCCACGCATTCCAGCAGAACCGCAGATCCTGCCGGAACGTCGGCACGGTCAATGTCCGTATATTGTTCAACCGTCAGAAATCCTTTATCTGCACGCATTTTACGGTGACGTTCAATCGCGGTCAAAGCCTCTGCACCGGTCGGCTGCATCGCCGCAAGATAGTATTTTTTTCCGGATACCGCATCAAACAGCGACTCTGCGAAGCAAGATTTTCCACATTTTGAGCCGCCGGTCACAAGAATCATCATGACAGCTTCTGATACCTTTCCATGTTCTCATCTTCAAATGTATGCGAGTGTCGGTACAGCGCGAGTGCACCGTCCAGCAGCGGCAGAAGCAGCAGTCCGCCGGTGCCTTCCCCGAGCCGTAGTCCGGCGTCGATCACCGGTTTCAGATGCATCATCCGCAGCAGGCCGCTGGCAGCGGGCTCACCGGAGCAGTGGCTTGCAAGCATATAGTCAGCGCAGAGCGGATTCATCCGGTAAGCGATTGCCGCCGCAGCAGCGGAGATCACGCCGTCCACGATCACCGGAATATGGTAAACCGCGCCGCCGAGGAACAGCCCGGTCATCCCGGCGATTTCCAGACCGCCGAGTGTCTGCAGCAGGTGCAGCGGCCGATCCGGCGACGGACAGTGCAATTTTATTCCATTCTCAATTGTAATAATCTTGCGCTGCAGTCCGGTATCTGTCAGCCCGGAGCCTCTGCCCGTCACCATTTCAAGCGGCAGACCGAGCAGTACCGATGCGATCGCGGATGCAGGTGTCGTATTGCCGATTCCCATTTCACCGGACACAATGATCTGTGTGCCGGAATCTTTCAGTTTTCCGGTAATGTCCATTCCGGCTGTTATCGCCGCCGACATTTGTTCTTCGTTCATTGCCGGCTCTTTCGTAAAATCACGCGTACCGCATACAGTTTTATATCGTAATATTTTATCTGAATCTACGTCGGTTTTCATACCGATATCAACGGCGGCTACGTCAGCATGGAATTGCTGTGCAACTGCATTGACGTTCGATGAACCCTCCGCGATCGCCTTTGCACAGACTGCTGTCACCTCGCTGCCGCACTGGGTCACGCCTTCCGAAACAATTCCGTGATCGGCGCAGAATATGACCGAAGTCCGGTTTGAAAGATCGACGTCCGCCGTACCCTGTATGGCAGCAATTTTCTGTATCATTTCTTCCAGATCGCCGAAGCTGCCGAGCGGTTTCGCAATATGATCCCAACGATCTTTCGCGGCAAGATAAGCCGAAGAATCCGGCTTACAGATCTGCTGAATACGATGCATCTTTTCCTCCGTATTTTGCACAGGCAGCTGCAAAACGCAGCGCGATCCGGATATCCGACGGGAAATACAAATGCGGAAAGCCCGCATACATCGTGCTGCTGATATGACCGCATTCCCACGATCTGCCGTCAGTCTTTTCCGCGGTAAATCCGGCGCCGGCATCGGTGCTGTCCCAATAGTGAAATTCATGTACCTTCAGCGTTTCCGCGGCTTTGCAGAGCAAATTATCCGCGTGTGCGCGCATCGTCGCATAGCCGAAACGCTGCAGCTTTCCTGACGGGAAAACCGTCCCGTCAATAACGCCCGCCATTTCGTATTTTTTGCCTGATTCAGTCCGGAGATACGAGTGCAGATACATGAAGCCGCCGCATTCAGCGATCACCGGAATTTTGTTTGATATTGCTGCTTTTATCTCATGCCGCATTGTAACATTTTCGGAAAGCTGCCCTGCATAAAGCTCAGGATATCCGCCGCATAAAATCAGACCGTCAGCTGCAGGAACATGCACATCCGTAAGCGGAGAAAAGTATTTGATCTCGCATCCAATTTCACGTAAAATCGAAAGATTCTCATTATAGAGAAAACAGAATGCGCGATCCCGTGCAACTGCAATCACAGGATGCGAACGGAGCTTCGGAAACACGGGCGGATGATAAGCCAGCAGGGAGCTGCAGCCTGTTTCCATCATCCGATCCAGAAGAATATATTGCTCTGCGAGTGCACCGAGCGCATTCATTTTTTCATGAATATCTGTGATTTCCGCGGCAGTCACAAGCCCGAGATGGCGGCTTTCCAGCGTATATTCATGCGCAGGAAGGCAGCCGAAAAAACCGGTTTTCAGCGTATCGCAAAGCTGTTCAACAAAGGGAATCAGCCGCAAGGGGAGCCGGTCAAAAATAAAACCGGCTATGCGATTTGGCAGCTGATACTGCAAAAAACCTTGCATAACAGCACCGATTGACTCCTTCATGCCGCGGCAGTTCAGCACAAGAATCACCGGAGTTTCAGTCATTTCGGAGATGCGGTAAGCCGACCCTTCTGTGCCGTCGTAAAAGCCCATGACGCCTTCAATCACAGCAATATCATTACATTCCGTCTGCGACGCGAGCAGGCTGCAAAGCATATCCCGTCCGCAGAAAAAGCTGTCCAGATTATGTGACGGCGTCCCGAGGATTTCTCGGTAAAACATCGGGTCAATATAATCCGGTCCGCATTTGAATGCCGCTGTCCTGACGCCGCGCTGACGAAGCGCGGACAGGATCGCACAGGTTACAGTCGTTTTGCCGCAGCCGCTGCCGGTTCCGGCGATCATGATCCGCTGCATTTGAGTTCCCCCGTAAGCAGAAAAACCGGATTCTGCGCATCAAACATCGTATATGAGCCAAGTTTTTTCGTCCGGGTCACGGCGATCTGAGTGACGTCAAACGCTTCGCAATACTGTGAAAAAGCCTCCGCAGCCTGCGACAGTGTTTCCAAAGAAACAGCCGTCAGCGATACCTTGGCGGTCGGATTTTTCAGCGCAATTTCGTCAAATATCCGGGGCAGATAACCGCCCGAGCCACCGATAAACACAGCATCCGGCGCCGGATAATCATGCAGAATATCCGGACAGATCCCGGTAACAGTCTGAATGTTGTCGCATGAAAATTTGTGAGCATTTTGCTCTGTCAGATGCGTTGCCTCATCCTTGCGGTCAAACGCAAACACCTGACCGTCCGGACAGCAAAACGCCATCTCGACCGTCACTGAGCCGGTTCCGCAGCCGATATCCCAGCAAATCGCATCGCGTGCGATCTTCAGCGCGGCAACCGCATTGCACCGAACTTCAGCTTTGGTCATCGGCACAGTTCCGCGGATAAAATCGGTGTCCGGAACCGCGGACGGAATGTAACATAAATGTTCCGGGTTTTCTGCAATCATAACAGTAAGTGTTTCATCAGGTAATACAAGGAAATCAGACGGTTTTCCGTGCAATATTGTTTCGTTTTTGTACCCGAGATTCATTCCGATATGCACTCGAACATCCGAAAGTCCGTAGTCGCACAGCCGCTGACAGACCCGAGCTGCGTTCATTTCTCCTCCGAGCAAGAAAAAACAATATCGGTTCATCCGAACATGGACGGCGATATTCGCATCTGCTCCGTGCAGCGAGATAAAGCGCATGTTTTCGTACGATATCCCGCACCTGGCACAGAACGCCGACACGGACGAAACGCCCGGCAATATCGTCACATCCATTCCGGTAAGATGCGGGAGCAAGCCCTTCGCGCCGCTGAAAAAGCCGCTGTCCCCCGAGAGCAAAACGGCCGCACATTGCGCACGACTGTTCCGCAGCGTTTCTGCAATCTGCTCCGCCTGATACTGAAAATGCAGTTCCTTGGCGGATTCCGCAAAGGGCTCGAGCATCCGCTTGGCGCCGATCAGCAGATCTGCCTGCGCGATCGCATCCGCTGCCTCGGCAGTCAGCGCGCGGCAGCCGTCTGTTCCGGTGCCGGCCAGATAAACCTTCATAACAATTGATTCCCCTTCATGAGCAGCAATTTTCTCATAATTTCCATTTCATCAAGCCCGTCCCCTGCTTCCGTCGGCCTGCATAGTGTAAACATGCGTATCTGCGCGATTTTCGCAGCCTCTGCTTTTTCCGGATAACCGCCGATCCTCCCGCTCTCCTTTGTCAGAAGGATCGCTGCGCGGCTCTGACGGATATGTGCGAGATTTTGCTCCGTGCTGAACGGTCCTTTCGCAAGAATCATTTTCTCCGGATCAAACCCGAGCCGCACGCAGTACGCAAGCACTGTTTCCGACGGCAGAAGCCTCAGCCAGATACGATCCTGAAAACGTCGTATCTTCGTTAATTCCAAAACAGACTTGCTACCGAGTGTACTCAGGATCAAGTCATCCGTCTGATTGAGCAGCACGACCATTTCTTCCAGCGAGCCGACCGATTCCCCTGCAACATGCATCGGTTTCCGCAGCAGCCGCCAGCACGGTACGCCCTGTGACTGGCAGGCTGAGCGGATATTTTCTGTCGCTTCCTTCGCGTAAGGGTGCGTGGCGTCAATCACGGCAGCGTACTGTTGAGCGTGCAATAATGTACAAATTTCAGGAGCATCCATTCTGCCGGATAACCGCCCGATTTCCTCCGGCAAAAGCGACGATCCGTATTCCGTAGCGGTCGATACATCCGCGCTGATGCCGTTTTCCACGCAAAATTCCGCGAGTTCTCTGCCTTCCGTCGTTCCTGCAAATATCAGAATTTTATCCATGGCGATACCCGCGCGGCGTGACCATTTTTCCGGCAATGATCCTTGTTTCGGAATTGCCGATATAAACCGTCGTTAACATATCCGCCTGTTCGTTTCTCAATTCAGAAAGATTGCAGATATGTGCGTATTCGCCCTTGCGCCCGATGTTTTTCACATAGCCGCAAACAGTCTCCGGACTGCGGTGACGAAGCACAATGTCACAGGCTTTCTGCAGATAATCCGCCCGCTGTTTCGATGACGGATTGTACAACACGATGACAAAATCGCCCTCCGCCGCACTGCGCAGACGGCGTTCGATTTTCTCCGGCGACGTCAACAGATCGGATAAACTGATGATTGCAGTATCATGCGTCAGCGGTGCGCCGAGCACTGCCCCGCCACTGAAAGCCGCCGTGATACCCGGCACGATCTCGATCTCTGCGCCGGGATATTCCGCAAGATATTCATAAGCAAGTGCCGCCATGCCGTAGAGCTCCGGGTCGCCGCTGCAGATCAGCGAAACCGTCTGCGTCTGCGCCGATCCCAGCGCCAGCCTGACGCGCTCGGTCTCCTGCCGCATCCCGTTTTCGAGAAACTGCTTCTCCGGAAAATACGGCTTCATCAGCGCCGTATAGGTCTTGTAGCCGATGATAAGATCGCTTTTCAGCAGCGCCTGCTCAGCGGCCGCTGTCATACAGTCCCGCGCGCCGCTGCCGAATCCTACAACATACAGCATCAGAGCAACTTCCTTTCAAAATCAATTTCGACTGGTATTTCCGCGGCCGCGACGGTCACGCCGTCCCGCGCAGTCTTGCGCAAGATCAGACTACCGCCGCTGCACAGCACCGCGCTGCGCTCGCAGATATTATCCGCGCCGGTCACCTGTTCAGCAAAATCGGAGTGCGAAAAAGCGCCCGGTATCTGCATCAGCTTCTCCGCTGAATATGTTTGCAGCGTTATGCCGAAATCCTCGCAGAATCGCAATAATCCAGCCTCGTTCGCTTTCAGGTCGATGCTGGCCGCTTTGCATATCCTCTCTGCTGACAGATGATGTTCTGCAAATGCCGCCCGCACTGCTTCCGTGATCTGCTGCGCCGATGTTCCCCGTTTGCACCCGATCCCGACAGCAATATTCTTCGGAATCAGATGCAGCGTGACCGGGTACGGTGTGTATTCCGCAGTCTCTGCGATCACAATGCCGTATTCCGCATCCCCGGTGACAGTCAGTTCCGGC
Organism: Oscillospiraceae bacterium; assembly: GCA_017545185.1. Taxonomy (GTDB): domain Bacteria; phylum Bacillota; class Clostridia; order Oscillospirales; family Ruminococcaceae; genus Firm-04. The sequence continues at coordinate 21,515 of JAFWQJ010000027.1, forward strand.
GGAAGATTCCGGTACGGATATGCGCAAGATAAGCCGATTTTCTCACCGTTCAGAACCGCTGCGGCGATCTCCTTCGCCGCCTTCAGATCGCGGATCAGCAGCTGATTTGCAGCCGCGAAGCTGTCCGGCGAAAACTGCCCGCCGATGTCCGTTGCGGTCGTGATGACAGCCTGCGCGCCGACCGCATCCGCAAGCAGATCTGCAAGTGCATTCGCGCCGCCCAGATGCCCCGACAGCAGCGGGATCACGAATCGCCCGCGGTCGTCCGCCGCGATCACGGCAGGATCGTGTGCCTTGGATCGGATATGCGGCGCGGTCATGCGCACGGCGATCCCGCAGGCACAGACAAAAATCAGTGCGTCATAAGCCGGAAAATGCTGCTCCGTCAGCTGTGCCAGATCGTCATATTTTTCTGCATCCGCATCGGTATGCTTCTGAAAGCAGAAACGGCGGACTTCATACGCTGACAGCGCCGCCGCGATCCGCACCGACAGTATCCTGCCGCGCTCCGTCAGCGAGATAACAGCAATATGCTTCATATTTTCGCCTCACGGTATTCTGTTTCAAGCGCCGGGTCATAGAGCTTTGACAGCGCATAATCATCGCCGAGAAAATCCCCGACCGTAATCAGCGCCGTCTTACGGATCCCGTGATTCTGCGCGGTTTCCGCAAGTGTTCCGACCGTACACCGGCAGACCTTTTCTTCCGGCCAGCTCGCCTTATAAACGATCGCGGCGGGCGTTTCCGGCGCGTAGCCGCCGGCGATCAGCTCCGCGGAAAGCAATTCTGTCATACCCGCGCTGAGGAAGATCACCATAGTCGCATGATGCGACGCAAGCGAACGGATCTGCTCGCGTTCCGGCACAGGCGTCCGGCCTGCCATGCGCGTCAGAATGACGGTCTGCGAGACCTCCGGCAGCGTATATTCGGCCCTGAGCGCCGCCGCCGCACCGCAGAAGGAGCTGACGCCGGGGCAGATCTCATACGCAATATGCAACAAATCAAGTCTGTCCGCCTGCTCACGGATCGCCCCGAAAATGCTCGGATCACCGGTGTGCAGCCGGACGGTCATTCTGCCCTCCGATTCGGCTCGCTGCATCACCGCGATCACTTCATCCAGCGTCATTTCGGCGCTGTTATGGATCTCACAGCCTGCTTTCGCGTATTTGAGCAGCGCCGGATTGACCAGCGACCCCGCATAAATGATGACATCCGCCTGCTCCAGCAGCCGCATACCGCGGACCGTGATCAGATCGGGCGCGCCGCAGCCTGCCCCGACAAAATGGATCATATTGCCTCCTCCGTCATTGCCGCAATGATATCGTCTGCACCGGCCGTTTTCAGCAGCAGATCATGCTGATTCGAGAAGATGACCGCGCCGGTCTGCACCTGCGATTTTACGCGGGCGTCCAGATAATACGCAATGCGGCAGGTCAGAATTCCCAGCATTTTCGTGTATTCCGGATGCTGACACAGAATATCCAGCGCCGCATCCGTCGTGACGCAATCCGGTATCCGCATCAGCATTTCACGCGGTATCCCCGCAAGCGCCCCGCAGGCGATCAGCGTTTCCATGCGCCCGTCCGCATACGATGAATGCGTATTCATGATGCCGGAGCCGAGCTTCACCAGCTTGCCGATATGCCCGATCAGCAGGATGCGCCGGAAGCCGAGCGTCACGCCGATATCGAGCGCATCGCCGATGAAGTTGCTGCACATGACGGCGCGTTCAGTCAGTTCCGGCCGGAAATCCTGCAAAAAAGTATCACTGTAATTGCCGACCGTGAGCAATAAATTTTCATATCCGGCAGCACGCCGCATGTTGGCCTCTGCGCGGATCGTTTCAATGATCGCCGCATTGCTCATCGGCTCGACAATGCCGGTCGTTCCGATGACCGAAATGCCGCCCGTGATCCCCATGCGCGGATTGAAGGTCTTGTTTGCCAGCACGGTACCTTCCGGCGCGGAGACTGTTACCCGAAAGCCGCCCGGATAGCCGTACCGTGCGGCAGTTTCCGTGAGCGCTTCTGTGATCATCCGGCGCGGCGTGCTGTTGATCGCAGAAGCACCGACCGGCTGATCGAGCCCGGGCTTTGTCACCGTCCCGATCCCCTCGCCGCCGGTGATCGTAATGCCGCTTTCGCATTCGGTGACCGATGCGTAGATCAGGATCCCGTTTGTGATATCGGGATCGTCGCCGCTGTCCTTGCGAACGGCACAGGAGGCGGAATCCCCGGTTATCACCGGTTCCAGAATATCCAGCGTCAGCGGGATGCCGGCAGGCGTCATCAGCGTGATCTGTTCGGCTGTTTTGCCCGAAAGCAGCATTTCCGCCGCTGCCTTTGCCGCGCCGGCCGCACAGGAACCGGTCGTATAGCCGCAGCGGAGTTTTTTCGTTCCGCGGTAAATATAGCTGTTCAAAATACAAATCCTTTCCGGTTTCTCCGGTATGGAATACAGCGCAGCCGTCTGCACTGCGTTTCTGTACCTATATTATAACAGAAAAGCGCAATTTCGTCAAATCAATCTGACAGGACACGGCTCGGAATATAAAGCTGTGACGAAATCGCTGCGGCAGCCTGCCGGACGGCACACACCGATCAGGCAGAGAAAGCACAAGAAAACGGAGCGTCCCCGCCAAAATGAAATGCCCGGCGTTTGCCGGGCATTTCATTGTTTCATCGCTTCTGCCAAATCAGAACGAGATAATTTTGGCGATCGCCTGCAGCAGGAACGTCACATCGTCCGCCGTGACAAAGCCGTCATGATTGCAGTCCGCGCTGCGCCTGCCTGCATCTGTGATCTTCGCACGCGAATCTGCAACGATCAGCCTTGCGAGCAGAACGGCATCGGAGACATCCACCGCACCGTCACAGTTGACATCGCCGCGCCGGGGCTGCGGCAAAGCCCTGATGCTGCCTGTCACCGGATCCGCATAATACTTTCCGATCTCATTCTGCAGATCGTCCTGAATGATCACCATTGCACGGCCGTCCGAAAGCAGGAACGGAATGACCTTGCTGACGCGCGGATCATCCTTGCCGAACACGCCCAGTGCAAGCTGACCGAGTTCCGGAAGCGTATATGCAGCATTCGCAGGCATGACCGGCGGATGCAGCAGATTGCCGCGATTGCCTTCGCCGTCTGTAAAGTCCAGCGTCAGCGGATCAATGTCAAGCACATAGGGATAATACTGATCTGCGATTCGCCTGCCGTAGCGCAAAGTGCCGTGAAGCGCAGGACGATCAATATGCCTTGTACTGCTTTCGCCGGCAGATGCGTCGATATACGCAGTTGCAAGAGCTGCGATCTCATCAGACGACCGCAGGTTTCTGAGTTGATCCGGATCATCCGAGAACTTCTCCATGATCCAGTCAGAGAAATAATTTTCAGGGTCGTTCGGATCAAACCGGATCCGGATACCGTCCTTCAGTTCCGCCGCACGCATCACCTTTGCGTGCAGTGTTTTTCCGGAGAAGCTGATCGTAATATCGCCGTCCCCGCTGATCGTATAGGTGAACGGCGTATCCTCGTTTGCAAGGGCCTGTTCGTATCCGTTATACATGATCATACCGGTCTTTCCGTCATCGCGGAACAGCAGCGCCGAGTCATACTCGCACACACTCATGTAAAGTCCTGCCGGTATTTCCGCAAGAAACTGCTGACAGAGAAGAACTGTGCGGGAGCCGGCGTCAGCAAGTGTTTCCTGATCGAGATATTCGTAATAGCTGGCCATTCCGATTCCGGTATTGAAATTCAGATAGATTGATTCCTGAATCTCGTGTCCGCCTCCGCAGTCATACATCAGCCGGAAAAAGACCTGGTCGCCGTTCAGACTGACGTCAGAGATCTGCGGCTCTGCGTGCCAGTGTGCAGCCCCTTCCTCTGCTGCCGACCGCATGAGATCGTTTACAGGGATAAACTTCCGGTTTGCGTACGTCTGCGTCAGCTTTTTTTCATCATAGACCTCGCACACCTGACCGGTTTTCAGATCCGTCAGCTGATAGAAGGTGTCAGAGACATACCAGACGCTGTATTCCTTCTTCTGATTGCCGGAAACAAGCGTCAGCCTGTCACCCGCTGTGACATAGCTGTAATCCGTCACGGAACCGTCCCAAAAGTCTGTATACCGGATCGTATCCCCGCCGAGCTGATAAAAGCCGTTCTTCCTGTCGATCCAGAACCCGTTTTCGCCGGCAAACTTTTCCGCATTGTTCTCCGCTGAACGGATCTCAACATAGTTATATGCCTCGTCCATGACCGTGAAGGAATAGTTTTTCAGATCCGTCACATCATATTTGACCGTCCATACGCCGTCCGCATCCGGATCCGGTGAAAGAACATCTGCAAAGTTGAAGCCCGGAGCATCTTCACCCCGCACTGTATTTCCAAATAAACGAAGAACATAGGGCAGATTTTCCGCAGTTCCGTCACCGCCGCCGGCGATACCCATATCACCGGAAATATGTGCGCAAAGGATCTGCGCAAAATTGATCTGTTCGACCAGCTGCTTTTTTCCGCCCGGCTGATAGACCCCTGCTTCGCCGCCGGCACCGATCCCGATGACAGCCAGGCCCTGCAGCTGCCGTTCATCCGCTGCACGGATCACCAGATAGGTCCTGCCGTTTTCCTCAACGGTCTCATAACTGACCTTCGGGGCGGTTTTGTCAATATGGATCTTCGTTGTCATGACCTGCGGATGTTCCTTGGAGCCGGGATAGTCGATCCATCTTCTGATCGTATAGTTGTAATCGGCTTCCTCCAGTTCATTAAAATCAACATGCAGGTCCAGCGCACCCTGGCCGCGGAACAGTTCTTTTCCGTCCGCATCGGTCAGCTCCGTTTCATAATTTGCCTGCATTCTTCTGATGCCGTCATCATCAAATATGGTAACACTGTCAGCAATGCTGTCCTGATTCGGTGAGATCCAGCATTCATTCGGATAGTCGGTCAGCTGCCTTTTTTCACTTGCTGTTGCATAATCATCTGCGTAAATAAATTCCTTCATCATCTCGGAATCATCAATCTCACTGAGCGGAACACGCTCAAGAATCTGCTTATAGAGCTGTCCCCTTCTGATCAGAGAGACAGGCCGGGCGTTTCTGCTGGAGCCGAACTGGATCAGGCAGTAATTCTGATCCGGATCAACGATCGGGACCTGTGCCCAGTCTCCGTGAAAGCCGAGCAGCGGGATCGAAATATCCGCGCTGTTCTCTGCACCGGAAAGCATCACATAGCCCTCCGTGAAGAAACCGTACCTGAACTTTTTTTCGAGCTGGCGGCACTGTTCCGCATCCAGACTGACACGGACAGTCACCTTCCTTGATTCCCCAGCCGCGACCGTGACCGGTCCGCGGAGATCCGCCGTGCAGTTCAGCGCCTGCTGACCGGAGAGCAGGTCGCATTTCTGCGTGCTGTCATAGTATGTGTCGTCCGTTGTCAGAAGGACATCCGCCTGCGGGAAGGTCACATCCTCGCTGCTGTGATTCGTGAGTGTGATATCAAAGCTGAAGCTGTCGCCGATCTTGTCAAACAGATTGATCTTTGCGTCGCCGCTTTCACCGTTCATCAGCACCTTTGCAGAGATCGCCCGGTCAAGCGCAACCAGTCCGGCGCCCTGCCGTCTCGGCGTGACAAAGACACCGTTCTCCGTATAGGGAACTGCCGTATTCATCAGCAGTCTGCGGACATAGGCTGCATATTCCGAACCGGAAAGATCAATGTTCTGCTTTTCAAGATATTCCCGCAGCACCGCCGTACACCCGGCAACATACGGCGACGCCATGGATGTACCGGAAAGGATCAGCGATCCGCCGTTATAGAAAGCAGAGCGCACATGTCCGCCGATGCCCATGATATCAGGGCGCAGATCCAGAGAATATTTCACGCCCCATGAGGTATAGGAGCTGACGCTTTCAGGCAGCTCGCGCATGATCTTTTCCCCGGTGACCGTCAGGACCTTCTTTTCCGTTTTGCGCATTGCCTGACCGTCCTGATATGAGATCCCGCCGATCACAAAACCGGAATCGGTATTGATGTATTCCATTCCGTCCGGCCGTTCCTTGTCGATCAGGATCAGACCGCAGGCGCCCTTTCCTTCTGCGCGCTCCGCAATCTCTGAGACAGACCTGTCGGAACGCTGCACCAGCGCGATCGTGCCGGCAAGATCCTGAACACCTGCAAAATCCCTTGCCGATCCTTCTCCGCAGTATTCAAATCCGTATTCACCCGGTTTCAGGCAGTCGGAAAGATAGCTGAGCACACCAAACGCATTCATCATCGGCATGAGCACGATCTGTCTGCCCTCAAACAGAAACATCCCGCTCTCCGTCAGACCGGTATTGTCAGCGGAAGCAACCAGCATGATCGGCGAACCGAGCTCTGCCTTATCACAGATCATTCCGGTATCGGGATTTTCCGGAATTGCCTTTAAGCCGTATGAGTATGTGCCGTTGTCTGCATTTCCGGCAGAATTGCAGATGACCAGACCGGCACGGTCCGCGGCACTGATCGCCTCCGATATGGGGTTCGCTCCGAAATACTCCGTTCTGTCGGCGCCCCAGCTCATGTTGACCACATCGGCATGGAGCCTGACCGCATCTTCCAGCGCGGCAATTCCAGCATCCAGGTTAATGGAATTCCCGCCGCCGCTGACACAGAAAAACATCAGCTGTGCGTCCTTTGCAATGCCGGAGAGCTCGTTGCCGTCAGAATCCGTGAAGGCATTTCCGGCAGCAATGCCGCTGACATGCGTACCGTGATAGCATTTCATATCCGAAATATGATCATAGGGCGCATCCGGGTCGGCATAGTTCATGACAAAAGGCAGCTTGCTGCTGAGATAAGCACGCTCCGGATCGGCATTGACATGCAGTGTTCCGCTGTTGATGACCGCTGCAATGTCATCTTTGCTGACGGCTGTGTCGATATCATCCGCAAGCGCTGCAAACATCGGATGAGACGTATCCAGCTCCGAGTCAATGACCGCGATCACCTGCCCCTCGCCGGAACAGCCGGTGCGGTCAAAATAGGCAGGAAAGCCGCTGCGAGCGGCAGCACGGTCCATCTGCGGTACGTGGATGTTCTCAGAAACCGTCACGCTCAGGACATCCGGAAGCGCCTCAACGCGTCCGATCAGGTTTTCGGGCAGCTTGCAGCTGAAGCCGTTAAAGAGCGTATTGTAGCTGAATGCGACCTGCAGCGCCGGATAAAACTGCCGGATGCTGTCCTGCACGGACTGCTGCAAAGCGGTGCACTGTTCCGCGCGCTGTGTAGCCTGACCGGTATCGAGATAATCGGTCCCCATTTCCGCCGCGTCGGGCTGCGCCATCACGGCGTCTCCCGCAACCTTGATAATGACGGAAACGGTTTCTGTACTGTCGTTCTGCAGAGCGATCTGTGCTGCGGACGCGTTCTGCGTGCCCTCTGCAGCAATGATCTGCGAAATGCCTGACCCGCTGATCATCGACCATGACAAAACTGCGGATGCAGTAAGACAGAATGTTTTTCTGAGAATGCGGTGTTTCATTTTTATCAATCCCTCCTCAATCACGCTGAATCTTTTTCCCCCTAAACACATCAATACGATATTATTATATTACCACACTTCTTTTGAAAACGCAAGCAGTTTCATTAAAATTGCGCAAACCTTAAGAATTGCTGCCGGTGCGTTTTTTCGGATCAATCTCCGTACTGCATGATTATCAATTATCTTGACAATTATTGTGTGCTGTGTTATAATAGCAGTTTATTATCTGCCGGTCATTGCAGAAATCTGTATGATCCATTTTGTAAAATTACTTTATTCGGAATCAAAAAGGAGAAAGAATATGCATCTGGTTATGAGACAGCAGGCGAAGGAGCTTTTTGAAGCGACCTTTGTCATCGGCGCAAATAATATGCAGATCGGTGATATGCGGATCACCAGCCAGATCTCCCGTGTCGGCGGAGACTGGACGATCAATTATTCGGGTACGCAGATCGCGTTAAAGCGCGGCAAGAACTTTGCACCGAAGGAAGACAAGCCGTTCAGACCCTATGACATCTATGTGAACAACGAGGGTGTCGGCAGTGTATACCAGAAAATCATCAAAGAAGGCGGTCCGTTTTCCGATGAATACCCTGTGTTCGTTCTTTGGCTCAACGGGGTTTGCTATACGCTGTATCCGGTCTGCTTTGGTGAGGAAGGCGCAAAAAGCCCTGTATACTGCAACGGCGTCCAGGTCGCGGAAGTTCACAAAGCCGCTGCCATTTACGATGACCTGCATGAATACAATATCTACATGTACGACCGGCAATACGGTCTTGCCTGTATTTTGTTATGCGCGCATTCCTACGATATCGGCTTCTATAAGAACGGCGAAAAAATCACAAAAGGCTATTATAAAAAGCTCTACACGACAACAGACAAAGAACTTCTCGAAAAATACAATCCTGCCTTTATGGCCGGCTTATACGGACAGCCGTGATCATCCGCATACAGCAGAGCACCGTTCCGCATGGGACGGTGCTCGTTTATTGTCACGCCGGAAAACAGATACAGGTGCTTCTTTCCTGCCCCTGTGATTTGAATGGAAGGATGATCATTCCGGCAGACTGCGGGAACAGCGCCGTATGAACCTGAGTGACATGATATTCAGATTCCCGGCACTGACCTGGCATTTTGCTGTTGATATTCATCTGTTATCGGAAAAGCGCGCGATTCGCAACTTATCTGTTTCAATTATCATCGCTTTATACGCAGCAGCCGCCGCATGACCGGAATCAGGCGGCGGTTTTTTTGCTGTTTATGAGGCATGACTGTTCCTGCAGGTGCTTCATGATGTCTCAGCTTCCGTGAGATACCTGTCAGCGTCGGTCCGAATATCCTCATGCAGTGTCAGCAGCGCCGGACGCGGTTGTGCCTGCGACTGTTTGCCGAGCAGCTGCTCCCATGTGAGCTTTTTGCCCGCAACTGAATTGTTGACGTAATAGATCAGAATATTCTGCACATCATCAACGGACAGTTCGCCGTTCTCATTGATATCCGCTGCTTTGATCTGCGTGTCAGTCAGACCTGTCTCCTTGCCTGAAATACGCATCGTGTATGCCTTCAGTGCAAGCTGAACGTCCTCAATGCTGACTTTGCCGTCATCGTCCACATCTCCGGTCAGATATTCCGGTTCGTCTATAATCGTTTCTCCTGTCCTGGCAATCAGCATCTCGTAGTCTCCGTTTGCATCCGCATCCGCATAAACAGTGATCGTATCCTCATCTTCTTCATTCACAAACACCTTCTGAAATCCGGATGGCAAGCACAGTTCTGCGCGATGCGCGTCATTTTCACAGGTGATGCTGACATGGTTCAGATTGCTGCCGGACAGGTACCAGCCTTTCTCTGCAGGCGTCAGGATCAATTCCGATACACGCGGCGCGTTCACAGTGATCTTATACCAGTCTGTCGGGGAATACCCGTCATCCGATACAACACGCAGCGTGATCTGCCCTTCGCCGCCTTTCAGCATGATTCTGCCGTCCGGACGCATCTCAACGGTTTTGACTGCATCGCCCTCACCTATCAGCAGCGTATGATCATAACGCATCCGCAGCACTGCTTCTTCGGGTTTGTTATACTCCAGCTGATGGCCTGCATCTGAAGTGTTCATCAGATAACTGTGGAACGATTCGTCCTTTTCGCCCTCACCGTTCAGAGCACCGATCTCAATGAGAATCGTATTATCTCCGTCATGGAAACCTTCGCTCGACTCAGCCTTCGTTTCAAATGATAATACAGGTTCCTTGGAAATAGTTTCCAGATTACAGTACTCCGCTTCATAATCGGATTTTTCGATAAACTTACTATCGCCGAGCAATCCGTAATGGTTCAGTAAATCCACATCGCTGCTGACAAATGCAATAAAGGCATGATCATCCGACGTAACGGCAGATCTGCCGAGTTCTACCGGGTTTGATAATTCTTCTGTCCCGGGAATGCACCACGCACCCATATCGGCGAGACTAATAAACAGATCATCTTTCTTGGAATCAGCATCATAGATCGACTGTGGGTCATAAATCTTGACACGCATCGTATAGTTATGCTCAGAGATCTGTTCCTGATTCTCCTTCTTTATGTTCAGCTTCATCCTGTATGTTCTTTCCTCATAGCCGTATGCAAGTACTGTATGTCCATAATGCTGGTTGTTATAATAACAGATCAGAACCGGCTTTCCGCTTTTCACCTCATTCAGAATTTCGTTTAACTTACTCTTTTCTGTTTGGGCAGTAAAGGTGTTTTTTCTGTCAATAATCGCGTTGGTATACTGCAGGAAGTAGTAGTAGTTGATTGCAGACTCTACAGCAGCATCCATCTTCACATCAGTCAGATAGACCGCATCCTCTGTGAAAATATCCGGTTTGAACACATCCTGTGATTGCAGCAATGCAGTCACCACCATGCCGTAACAGGAACCCTTCCAAGTCTCTGAGAGCTTCGATCCGATGACCTCCTTCTCCAGCGGTGAAAGCTGAGACCAAAGTTGTTCGAGATCCTCCGGCAGCAGTTGATAATTCTTGCTGAAGACACTTCTTGCATTGACAAAGTTCCAGCGATCATAATCCATGCGGAAGGGCGGAAACGTGGTGGTAACAACAGTCGTTGTCATGATCGCAGTGGTGATAACTGTGGCGGCCGTTGTGGATGTGGTCGTGGTTGTTGTAGTCGTTGCGGCAGTCGTTGTCGTAGTCGTAGTCGTAGTCGTTGTCGTGGTCGTTGTAGTAGTAGTTGTTGTTGTTGTCGTGGCAGTTGTGGTCGTTGTTGTCGTAGTCGTTGTCGTTGTTGGCGCAGTCGCAGTTCGCGCCGTCGTTGCCTTTGCCGTTGTGGTCGCATTCGCAGTTGTTGTTGAAACGGGGACAGTCGTTGCCGAAACTGCGGTCGTTGTTGCAGGACGAACAGTCGTCTTTGCAGGTGCAGAGGTCGTAGTTCCTGCGGCCGGGGCTGTCGTCACGACCGGCTCCCAGAAGAAATCGTCCGGCAGTGTTTTACCGCGCAGACTGTCCTCAAACGAAACGCAGGTGCATGTTTTCAAATCAAGCGACTTCACATACACCGAGCCGATAATTCCGGGTGCGTAGGTTTCAGATCTATTGATGAAACGGTCGAGGATATTCTGACGGTAGGATAAACTCCCCAACGATTGATAATCCGGCTGCATCTCAAGAGAAGAATACGGCATCAGAATATTCGTATTGAGAAATGCACCGTTCCATGCGCTGTAGGAAGCACCCTCTGCGCCGACAAGCACGGAATTCGGAATGAGCTCAAATAAAAACTGATCCTCCTGCATCAGATCTGACCAGTGATTCGTCTGATACGGATACAGCGGATTTGAAACTAGATTCAGTACGCCGTCACAAAATGCCTGATAATATATCCCGGTTGTAAACAGCTTCATTCTGTATTTCAACTCGAATGATTCGTCAAGCTGAATGATGACATCTGCACTGCCGGGATAAAAGTCCTGTTCTGACATCAGCGTCGGATTATAGTAATCACCGGATTCCCAGAGCGTTGTATTGTTCACTATGAACAGCGGTGCCTGATCACTCATTTCTCCTGTCAGCCTGACGACCATGGGCTTTCCGTCAGACGCCTGCCGGTTTGAATAGGGATCAATCAGAATGTTCTGATTCCATTCAACTTTGGAAAGATCAATCGTACAAGAGCGGTTCACGACCATCACATTATACAGTTCTGTCTTCTTCAAATCGCCGTTGATATCGTGCGTATAAAAATGAACATCCCTGAACTGCATTCCGTCCGTCTCATACGGTTCAGCAGCGGCAGGATCAAGATTCGGATCGCTCAGCTCCCGGTACAAACTTTCCATTTCCTGCTGCTTTTTCACTGCACTGAGCGGACTGCGGACAAAGCCGCCGGAATGCAGCACCGGAACATAAACTGTTTTATCTGTGTCCGCGCTGCCCGGCTCTGCAAACTGTATCTCCGCAACTTCCAGCGAATCAAACAGGTCATCGCGGTATTCCGAAATCATCCTGTAGGCTGTGTCTTCCATCAGGAAATCCCGATCCTGCAATGCAGACGGCTCATCCTGCCCCAAGTCTAGCCGGATATAATCATCAAACATGGTATCCGGCCGCATTGCTTCCGGGAACAACTGATAACCTGTAAGATGCGCAACAGAATCTGTATTTGCCGGAACAGAACGCCCGATCGACGGCAGCATGATCTCGGCGGATTGTGTCTGCAGCTCCGACGAAACACCCCGCGCAACATAAATTTCACCTTTGACGGTCAATTTCCATTCACCATTCAATGTGCCCGCACAGTAAACATTGCCCTCTACAGTCAGCGGAGATCTGATGTCCAGGTTACTTTCCGGATTTGTCATAATCAGATCGCCGCCGATCACGGAATCTTCCCGGCAGTCAATCCCCAGCCTCCGATTATTGCAGATCAGACTTCTGCCGGAACCGAGTGATAAATATCCGCCATATATCTCTGATTCAAGCTCCGGATTATAGAGCAGCAGATTGGTTTGCCATGTATTATAGTTGTTAATACCGCAGCGCAAAGCACCCGCCATGATATTGTAAGGCTGGTTCTCGCACAACAACGCCCCGGAATCGTTTTCCAGCACGGAATCGACATATAAATAGGGCAGCTCCGGATCAATCCTGACGGCAGCCGTTCCGCCGTCACCGGTCATTTCCACATCATACGGAATCGCCGAAGAAAGCGTGAGCGATCCCGAACCGAGGCTCAGATTACCGAAAACAGAAAGACCGCTCTGCTTTTTCGTCATATTCAGGTGGAGCTTGTTTATGTCTGGATCGCACGGAATCACGGTCGTATCGTTCAAGGTGACGACGTTATCCAATGCAGCATCCTTACTTATGGAGCCGTCCGGAACACGCGGCAGACAGTGCAGTCCAAGATTGCCTCCGTTCAGAAGTTGTCCGTTATCCAGATGAAACGTGTCTGTCACCGTAAACGGTTCAGACAGCAGATGAACCGGTAATTCCTCAATATCCAGAGCAGCCGCCGGCTGCAGACCGTTTGTCAGCACGGTAACCGCAGCATACCATACTGCTGTCAGGAATGCTGCTGTTCGCTTCTGTCTTTTCAAAGTATCTCACCCTTTCATTCCCAGTATGCAAACTGATTATAGTACACATCATCCTCTGTGACACCGGGGAACACATTAGAGCCCCGTTGAAGTTTGCTCCAGTCAATACTGTTTCCGCCGTAATATACTTTGCAATACGGCACTGTAAAAGCATAGGCGCGAATCTCTTTCACACTGTACGGGATAAGAACCTCAATCAGCCACGGACAGTTATCAAATGCATGATCTTCAATCAGCGTGACACCGTCCGGTATCAGGACAGATTCGAGAAGACCGCATCCGCTGAATGTATAAGGTGCAATTTCAGTCATGCCTTTTGAGAGCTTCAGCTCAGAGAGGTCGCAGTTCTGAAAGGCATGTTTCCCGACTTTCGTCACACTGTCCGGCAGGATGACCGATTGAATCCCGCTGCATCCGGAAAACGCTCCGTCCCCGATCTCAGTCAGACCGTTCGGAAATGATACCGCAGTAAGATCGCTGTTTTCAAAAGCACGGTCTGCAATGCTGCGTACCGGTACGCTGTCGATCTCTGCGGGAATGATAAGCTCCTGCAAAGGAGCATTTGTCCCCTCAATGACCGCCGTTCCGTTTGATACAGAAAACCGGAAAATACTTGTTGTGGTTTGATTTTCCGGCTCTGCAGGCTGTGCGGGCGCATCTGTTGAGACAGGAATAGCCGGCGTTCTGTCCGGCTCACCCGGCCTCTGATTGCCTGGGGGGGCTTCTGCAGCCTGCGGATCATTCCGGACTGTATCCGTTGTTTCACCGGAAACTGTCTCAGCCGTTGTCAAGGTCTGCAATACCGTTTCCGTAACAGAATCCTCTGCTTTTTCCGGTCCGGATCCAGCATCGGATACAGCAGCAGTATCCTGTACCGCATCCGTGACAGCCATATCCGTAACAGTGTTTTCTTCCGCTTCTGACAAGATGACAGTTCCGCTGTCACGACCCTGTTCGGTACCGCGGTGCATCACTGCATATACGCCGATCCCGGCAGCAAGGACCCCGGCGGCAATCAGTCCGAGCATTTTCAATACAAACCCCCGCTGCCCGGAAGAACGCTGAACAGGTGCCGCTGCATTACCGGCACGCTGCTGTGCGGCTGCTGCAGACTGCGGTGCCGCATAAACTGTTGCATCGGGCGCAGGCTGCGGTGCCGCATAGACTGTTGCATCCGGATCGGACTGCGGTGCTGCATAAACCGTTGCATCCGGGTCATACGGAACAGCAGGATCGTATTCTGATTCAGGCAAGGTACGCAAAGCCGCGATCAGTTCCTCTGCACTCCGGTAACGCTCATTCACAGAATATGCACATGCACGCAGAATCACATCTCCGAACGCACCCTGCGCATCCAGCGGTTTCGGGAGCGGTGTTCCGGTGATCCGCATAACGAATGCTTCCTCCGGATTTTGGGTATCTTCAAACGGAAACAGACCGCGGTTCATCATCTGATACAGACAGATTCCGAGCGAATAAATATCCGTTTGCTCAGTATAATACTCTCCGGACGAATTTTTCGCAGTATAGACTTCCGGCGACATATAACCGGGTGTACCCGCAAAAGAACGTGTCATATCTGCCTGCTTGGCGATATTAAAATCGCCGAGCTTGAATGTTCCGTCCGCAGACATGAAGAAATTGTCCGGCTTGACATCGCGGTGAATAATACCGGCAGCATGGGCATACCGCAGTGCTTCTCCGATTTCAATCCCGAGGCGGCGAACCGTCTGCGGATTACGTTCCAGTGTTCCGTCTGCAAATAGATCGGCCGCATTCTGCATCAGCTCCATGCGGATCAGAAACACATACCCCGCAAATTTACCGTCAAGCTGAAATTCGCGGAGATCCTCGTCCTCATACCGTACAATATGGGGGCAGTCCCGCAGCCGGAGCATCAGAGCAGATTCGTTTTCCACTGCGGCACGCCGGCGCATCAAAGCTTCCCGCGCCTGTGCTTCTTCCGCGGCAAAACGCTGCGACGGCACGATCGGCTGGATCTTCAGCGCTGAGACATCGGTCCGGGCTGCGCGTTTCGCTTCAACGCGGTAAACCGCGCTGAATGCACCCGCTCCGATTCGTTCCCGGATGTACCAGTTTTCCCAGATCGGCTGTTTAAGCTGCGGAATGATGATTTCAGCTAATTCTGTAATATTCATAAGCAATCCTTTTCCAAAACTGCCGCAATCCAAACAGCAGCTTGATTATTATGCACCTCTGTTCCGGATCTTCAGGCTGAGGATCGCAATCACCGTGCAGCCGAAACAAATCAGCAGCAGACTGCCCCATGCTGTCAGCAAGGTCTGCACGGTCGGATCATAAGCAGAATTGAACGACAGCCGGACGATCTCCGGATATGCAAGGCTCATGCCGAGCGGCAGATCCGGGTCATTCAGGTTGCCGATGCAGCCCAGTGCCGACATGCCCCATTTGCTGCATGTGATATAAGCGATGTATTTTGCCCAGCCGCTCAGCCGGAACAGCACACCGCTCATCACAAGCTGTAGAATCAGCAGAAACGGCATCGCGGTCATTGCGACATTCGGTGTTGATGACACAGATGAAACCATGAGTCCCATGATATCCGATGCCCATACGATCAGAAACAGCGTGATAAAATACTCCGGCAGTGCCGCACCGAGCAATACATGATGTGCAGGGAAATCGACCCACAAAAAGCATATTCCCGTCAGCAGTGCCGCCTGAATAAAGCAGACTGCAAACTCAAATATGATATGTGCGAGTATGTAGGCGCTGATGTGCAGTCTGGCACGGTATTCGCTTGCAATGGTTTCATGCTCCTTGCAGACGGTCTGAATCGAATTGAAAATGCCGATCCATATCCCTGCGGAAATGATCGCGAAAAAGCCGGATTCGGTATCCTCATAGGTGCGGAACATATCGTTTCCGACTACAGCACAGACCAGAAACCCGATGACCGCTGCGATCAGAATAAACTTCCAGTCCCGCTGATTCATAAAAAGCCTGTAATTCTTCGCAAGATAAACCGGGATCTGTTTTCCGGCAGAGCTTCTAGCCACGGCTTCCTCCTCTCGTCTGTGCAAAGCGGTCGATAAATTCATCTGCT
This sequence comes from Oscillospiraceae bacterium, assembly GCA_017545185.1. GTDB lineage: Bacteria > Bacillota > Clostridia > Oscillospirales > Ruminococcaceae > Firm-04. The sequence continues at coordinate 37,730 of JAFWQJ010000027.1, forward strand.
CTGCCTCTGCCGCCCTCTGCATTGATCTCCATGACGATATCAGAGAGCTTCTCCACGCCGAAAAATGAAAGTGCATTCGGCACATCGCCGTAATACGCAAGATGGCCGGCATCGTCCCGGCTGCTCTTTGCGAGCACGATCACCTTTTTATACATGTGCGCAACATCATCCGGATAATGCGAGATCACCAGAACTGCATTGCCGGATTCCGCACAGGGCTTCAATTCCGCTGAATTGTCAATAGATTCCTCACGCGAAATATATCGCCTGAGCTGATCCATCTGATCTTTTCTGCCGGCAACATCCAGACCTGCATCCGGTTCGTCAAGTGTAAAAAACGCCGTATCACCGACTGCCTTGATCGCAACCTGAACACGCTTGCGCTGTCCGCCGCTGATCACGCCAAGCTTACTGTCCCGGATCGGCGTCAGCATCATTCTGCCGATCACATCTTCCACACGCGCTTCGATCTCTTTTCTGCTGTAATCCCCTGCCAGTGCAAGCTTTGCTGCATCCATGATCGTATGGTATACCGTATCGTCAAAGCGGTAATCAGGGTACTGCGGCACAATGCCGATTCTGGATTTCAGCATTCTGAGATTCTGATAAAGGTCAAGGCCGTCGAGTTCCACATTTCCTTTCACGGAAAGCTGTGAACCGGCAGAACGAAGCTGACCTGTGATCGCCTTCACAAATGTCGATTTTCCCGCGCCTGCACCGCCGAGGATCAGAATAAAATCACCGGATTCAATATCCAGAGAAATATCGCGCAGAAGTGTTTTTTTCGGTGTGAACGGCGAGCGGGATGCCAGAACAGATTCCAGTCTGACTCTCATCAGAATGTCAGAGTGCGTCGGATCATAGACCTGTTCCTTCCGTTTCTGCCACCAGACCGTATCGCCGGAAAAAAACAGCATCGTTCTGCCGATCCGGATCGTATCAAACGGCCGAAGCATCTGCTCCCGCTCAATACTCCTGCGGTTGACGGCCAGACCGTTCCGGCTGCCTTTGTCCGCGATTTTCCACCCGTTCCCGGATTTTTGCAGGACTGCATGGGTGCCTGAAACCGTAAAATCATGCAGACAGATTCCGTTCTGCACGGTTCTGCCGATCAGGATTTCCTTTTTATCCGAAAGATCAAGCGCGTCCCATTTTTCATCCGCCGCAGCACCGGTACAAAAGATCATTGCGACAGCGTCCGGGTGCTGAAGATCCGTGCTGTCGATCCGCAGAACGTCGCCGTCACGGAGACTGACCGGTTCCGAGCCGGAATCATCTTTCGCGGGAATCCGCTCACCGTTATAATAGGTGCCGTTCAGACTGTTGAGGTCACGGTATACAAAGGATCGGGACGCTTCATCAAAGTGAAATTCGCCGTGATGCCGTCCGGCAATCGCAGAATGCAGCGGGATCGACGGAATGTTTCCGCCGGCTGCCCGACCGACTGTCATGCTGTTTTCCAGCAGAACCGTGCGGAGCGGCTCACCGCGTTCCAGAATCAGCAGAACCGCCGGCATCGGCGGCGCAGGCGTATAGTATACGGTTCGATTTTCCATTATAATACCTCGGATAATATGTTTGATTGAGCAATAATATATATGTTTATTATAACAGACTTTTTTTGTTTGTGTCAAGGAAAAATTGTTGTTTGTGCACGATTGTATGTTGGGATAATACAATTTGTTGTTTCAATTGCCAGCTATACTAAATGCTATGATTTCATGCGTATCTTTCCCGAACGAAAACAGACTTATCCGAAATACAAGTCCAGTTTGGAAATGATAAACGTCCACTGCAAGGAACAGGTTGTTACACGAGCGAACAAACTGACAAGTACAATCAAAAAGAGGATCTCATTCTGAAACTGAAATAAGTATGATACTGAAATTCCCGGCACTGACCGGGCATTTTGCTGTTTATAGGCATCTGTTATCGGAAAAGGATTTCCGGATCCGGAACTGATCTGTTAATGTATAAAAGCATCGCAAGCACGCGGTTTCTAAGATGTCGATCCCGCTGCGTGTACGATTTCGTGAGCAGTAAAATAAGCACCTTCTAAGTCTATATGCCCGGCAAACAGCGCGAAAAAGCTTTGTAACACTTACAGCTTTGTTTTCTGAATTGAAAACTGAATCCGCTTGACAGCCGGGGAATAATCAGTTATAATAAACATGCTTAGTTAAAAGCACCGAACTAAAGTTCAAAAAGGAGTTTTATTATGATTACAAAAAGATTATTCTCAGCAATGCTTAGTATACTTGCGATTACTTGCCCTATTTCTAACTTTCATATTTATGAAGCAACTGAATCTTCAGCAATTGAAGCAGAAGATATATCAGGAAACACCGGAACCTGCGGAGACAGTGTGACATATTCCCTTGACGATACAGGAAAGCTGACTATCAGCGGAAAAGGTGCTGTATATGACTATGCTGATGGAGAGAACCCATTTGCCAATAATGAGCAGATCAAACAAGTCGTAATTGAAGAAGGAATAACGCATATAGGTGAATATGTATTTGCAAACTGTACTTCACTTGCCAGCATCACTATCCCCGATTCCGTAACAGGTATCGGTCAGTATGCTTTCAGCGGTTCCGCTGTTAAGTCGATCGTCATTCCCGAATCAGTGGTAACACTGGATACAAACAGTATGTTTATGGATTGTAAGGAACTTGAGTCTGTGGTTCTCCCGCAGTCTGTAACAGTGTTATACAGCAATGCTTTCAAGAATTGTATAAAGCTAAAGGAAGTTGATATTCCCGATTCCGTAACTGCAATACAGAATGATGTTTTTTCGGGTACAACATTTACGTCGCTGTTTATTCCTTCAGAAGTTGCCATGATAAACGGAAATGCTCTGAGAGGCAGCAAGATCGATACAATTTACGGATTCAAGAATTCAACTGCAGAGGCATTTGCAAAGAAAAACGGACTGAATTTCATTGAAAGAGAAGAACGAGTATGGAAAAGAACTGACAGCCTGCCCATTGCAGGTGTTTATAAGCTTGCATGTGATGCAGACGTTAAAAACTATATCACAATAAGCGAAATGCTTGATCTTGATCTGAACGGTCATACTGTCAATATCCCTGAGATCATTTGCAGCAGCACAAGCAATGTTATAATCAGAGACAGCGATCCGCAGAAGAAAGGCACAATCATTTGTACAGAGGATCGCAATCTGATAACATCATACAATAAACTGACCATTTATGGCGGAAACTTTTATGGCTATGATAAGAAAACGGTCTGCGCAACAGTAAGGATCAATGACGGTAGTTTTGATTGTTACGGCGGTGAGATCACCGGATACTACAGTCATGCGCTATCTGTAAGAACCAAAGACGGCATTATAAACATTATGGGCGGAAAAATGGAAGCTTCCTCTGCAGATAACGGAAAAAGCAACGTATATTCAGTATGGCTTGCTGATACATTTGCCGGTACGCTCAATATAACAGGCGGAGAGCTGCATGCAGACCTTGGTGCAGCGGTCAGCGGCTCTCCTTCGGACTGTATCGTGAATATATCCGGCGGAAAGATATTAAGTGACTATGATTATGGTTTTAAGTGCATGAAAAAAGGTACTGTAAATCTAAGCGGAAATATCTGTATGAAGGGAGAAAAGAGCGGTATTTACGTACCGGACGGAAAAACGATAAATATTACCGGTGCTGTAACCGGTGCTGATGTAAGTGTTTATGCTGAAGCATCCGGTTTACTTACGAACGGACTCGGTAAGTATATAAGTGCTTCAACACTGAACCGATATCTGCCTGATATAAAATCAAATGGTACTATTTCAGTAAACAATGACGGAGAACTGATCATAGATGTTCCTGTTGTTACATCAACAACAGCTGTATCAGGTTCAGTAACTTCAACAACCGCTACAACATCCGCCATGGATAAGCCGGTTACCACTACCGCAAAGGCAACCACCACAACAGTCAAGGTGACTACGACCACCGTCATGGCTACAACAACAACCAAGGCCACTACTACAACCGCTAAGGTTACCACCACAACGGAAAAAGCTATCACCACAACAATAAAAGCTGCCACTACAACGGCCAAGGTTACTACCACAACTGCGAGAGCAACGACTACGGCAGCACCGGTTACCGCGACGACACCGACAGAAACGACTCCGGTCGTTACGACCTCTGCCGCCCTTGTTCCGCTGCGCGGCGATGTGACCGGCGACGGTAAGGTCAGTGTTGATGATGCGCAGCTGACGCTCAAGGCATATACCGAACGCATTGCCGGAAATGACATGAAGCTGACTGATGAACAGATCAAAGCAGCGGACGTTGACGGCAACGGCGAGATCAGCGTTGAGGATGCACAGTGGCTTCTGAAGTATTATACTGAAAAATACGTTGCCGGAAAAGATATCACATGGGATGATATCTTCGGTAAAAAAACGCAGGCATTGCCCCGATTGATCAAAAAGAGGATACCGTCTTTGAAGATGCGATAACATGATATTGAAATGCCCGGCGTTGGCCGGGCATTTCGCTTTTTATAGTCATCTATGGTCAATGATTTGGCATCGTTCATTTTTCCGATATTTGAAAAGAAACTCCGTATTCGGAAAAGTGAGCGATTCGAAAGCTCTCTAGCACGATACAAAAGCATCATAAAAGCGTATGTTTCATGGCGCTTCTTTGTGGCGCGTGCGGTTCCGCGTACAGTTATTTTTTGATTTTTACGACAGTATACACGGATATCAATCCGGTTCGCTGCCCGGTTTTGCAGGTATACACAGACTGTTACTGCGCATTTAACTTTGCAGTGATTTTCACAGAATCCTCGGTCTTTTTTTCCTCAAAGGATCCGATCCGGATATCCGGTGAATAGGTGCCGGGTTTTGTGAGTGTATTGACTTCCTTGCAGGTAAGCGTCGGACTCAGTACCAGTGTAATTTCATATTGCTTTGTCAGCAGCTCGCTGTACTTGAAATGCAATGTTCCGATAACATTCCCGGAAAAGCCGCCGGAAACAGAACGCTGGCTCATAACCTCCCATCTTGTAAAGTTATCAGGCGCATCTTCATAGATTTTGCCGTCCCACGACAAGTAATTGCTTGTTCCCTCGAACTGTGCCGGTGAACATTCCGTGATGATACCGTCCCAGTTTGTCGGATCAATCCCGTCATCATCGCTGTTCTGCGCCTTGCCTTTGACTGTAAACCCGGTGATGCTGCCGCCCTTTGTGACACCGCCGCTGCTCATTGTAAACGGATTGGTCGGACTGCCTGAACCGGCCTCCCATGTATGGTCGTCTATTCTCCAAAGGAACTCACCCTTCTGATTGAGCGTGAAATGCGCATTCACACTGGAAACGCCGAAATTGCCGTAGGTGAGCTGCACCTTGACATCCGTATCAATCACCGGAAATGCCGCTTCGCCGAGCGTCTGTTCAAACGGTTTGCAAGCCGCCGTCCGGACTGCGCTGCGCTGCTGACCGGCACGGTCCGTTCCGGCATCAATCAGTTCACAGACCGTGACCTTCACGCTGTTCTTTTGATTCGGACTGAGCATCAGGCTGCCGAGCGGAATCTTCGTCTCCTCCTGCCACTTGTCATAGCCGATTGTCTGCGTATAGGTTTCTTTGCCGTTGACATTGAAAACCAGCAGGAAACGGTCGGTCAGACCGGCAGTGCCCTCTGTACTCGGCTGGCTTTTCAGCTTCACCGTTACGATCTCGGCTTCCTCGTCGATCGTCACATCCGGCGTATCCGGCGACGGGATATAATGGATCATATAGCCGGATTTTCCGCCTTCGCTGAAGCCCTGCAGTTCACGGTAATACATCACGGATTTCTGCGAACTGACGACCGTGCCCTTTCTGGATTCCGTTCCGCTGTATTTGTCAGCGGATTCAGCGAACAGGAACTGATGCTCCGGCTGAAGCTCACCAAAGTCCGCATCGCGTTCCAGGATCACCGACCACGGTCTGTCCTTCGCGCCCGATACGCCGACGCAGGTACAAGCCAGATCCTTTGCCTTCACGATACTGTAGCTCTGTGTTTTCTCGCTGCTGAACCTGTGCGTGATGATCAGAGACGGATAATACTGTTTTGAGTCCTCTGTATACTGGCTTTTTTCGGTGAAGAGGATCTCCATGCTTTTGAATGCATACATTTCTGTTTCTTTTTGCTTCTGATAATGCGCCCAGTAAACATTCAGCACGTCATTCTTGTTTCCCGACCTCGACATCGCAGAGGATTCCGAAAAGCCGAACAGATGGTTTACGAGTTCGGAGATCGAGCCGTACTTCTTGTAGCCGAGTATCATATCCCAGCCCTTGATCTGCTTCTTCTGGATCTTTTCAATATGCCGCCAGAAATAGGAAAGCGAATAGCCGGAAGCGGTTTGCAGATTGTGGTTTTGCTCTGTCAGTGATGCTGAAACCTGATCCATCGGCAGACCGAAGGTCTCAAAGCACTGCCCCTCATCCAGCTTATGCGTCTGAATGTATTTGTGTTCCTCCTGCATATAGTAATCCGCAGCATGGCACTCAATCGTCAGAGCAGACATCTCAAAAAATTTTGTATTGGATTCAAGTTTGCCGACAAGCTTTGTCGCCTGCACCAGATGATACAGCTCATGTGTCAGTGTGGTTAGGAGCTGGTCGCAGACTTCGGAAGGAACCGCAGTGCCGTAGAGATCCCAGTAGGATGTGTCCTTGTCAATATGCGCGTTGTCCTCCTGCACAGTACGCATGATCAGCATATAATTCTTGTAAATATAATTCAGTGATGCCTCTCCGAGGTTTCCGAGTACCGGATTGAAGATGATATCCGGCTTTTTGAGACGCGGGCAGTTCTCCTGATAATACAGGTAGTCCATTGCAATGTCATACTGTCTGGCGAGCAGCACCACATCGGCAGGATGCCCGTTTTCCAGCGTCATGAGATCCTGATATTCCGTATTGTCCGCAAGCAGCTCATTCTTTTTCTTTGCGGCGGCCTTGTTGACTTCGGTGACATAATTCATGAACAGTCCTGCAATGGAACCCCAGTTGTCACCGACCTTCTCCTCTGCATACTCTCTTGCTTTCCGGGTAGCATCCGCTTCGATCTCCTGTAACCGCTTCGTTCTGGCGTCCTTTGTCTCCTGCGGCTCGTTGTCCTGATACCAGATCGTGAAGCGATCCGTTTCAAAGGAACCGACGCAGCCGTCTCCTGCTTTCAGCCATTGAATATACTCAGGTGCATTGGCGACCAGATAGATTTCAATGGCAACGAGAAGCCCCTTGCCGATCATGACCAGCACCGCGACGCTGTTCTGATCGCTCATCCATGACAGGGTATCACCCTCGATCTCAATGGGGTATTCCGTGATCGTGCCGTCGTCGTCGATGCGGAGCAGACTGAGCTGCTCATACAGCTCCGCCGGAATCTCCAGCGCCGAAAGGTCATAGCTGCAGGTATAATACCCCGGCAGATGCTCATCCGGCTTCAGTCCGGCTTCGATATGCCATGCATCGAGCATCAGGGTGTCATACGCTGCCAGACGCTGATCAAGCGCTTTTGCCTCCTCATCGTCAAGCTCGGAGAATTGCAACTGCCCATCATAGCTGAGGGCATTTTCATCTGCGGAGACCGTCAGCCTGCCGAGCACCTCCTCCGTGAAAGCGGCACTGTCTCCGCCCGGGTCGCGGATCCAATTGAAGCTGCTTGTATCCGGCAGCCCGAACGGGTCGGGGTCGGTTCCGTCGCTGACTGCGGCGTCCTTCGGCGGCACGATCACAGGCTTTTCCGTCTGCTGTTGCTGCTGCAGCAGCTTCAGAAGTAGCATTTCATCTAGTATACTTATAATGCCGTCGCGGTCAATATCCGCAGCGCGCAGTCCCGTTTCCGAGAGATTTCTTTTCAGTTCCTCTGCGAGAAACCGTGCCAGTAAAACCGCATCAGATACGGAAACTTTCCCGTCCGCATTGATATCCCCGTAAAGCAGATCAGGATCTGCAGGCGCAGTGGTGCGAACTGTTGCGGTTGTAGTTGCAGTCGTAACGGTTGTTGTCTTTGTCGTCGTGGTAACGGCCTTTGTTGTGGTGGTAGCAACAGCTTTTGTTGTCGTGGTGATAGTCTTTGTCGTAGCTGCAGCCGGTACGGTAAGCAAATCCGCAATCTGCAGCTCAATGCCGTTCTGCATTACATTCAGGTGATAGGGATATTCCACGCCGTTCAAATACAGCCGGAATTCGCCGGTATAGTCAAACATATAGCCGTCCGTGCTTTCCAGCCAGACAAAATATGTATAATTTCTGCCGCTGCGGAATGCCGTCAGCAGGCTTGCAGAATTGAGATATTCGGCTGTGTTGTATCCGGATTTGCTGAACACGGCTTCACCTTCTCCGCGCCAGCCCTCCGTAATCAGCCGGAAGCCGGAATGATCCGCAGGCCTCGCAGAAAAAACGGGCGCATCGCCGCCGGTGAAGCCGAAGCTGATGTCTTCCAGATAAATCGCATCCATGACAGTCGGTCCGGAAGCCGGTTCAAACGCGCCGAGGAAGTCGCATCGGATGACCAGCACATCCTTGGACTCATAAAGTTCTGCATCATAATCCATCATGCTGACAGGTTCACCGTCATAGAAAAGGTTGAAATCATCGGTAAAAACATAGCCTTCTTTTGCCTTTAGCTGCACGTAATAGGAATAATACTCCGGTTCTCCATTTTCCGGATACGGAATCACATCGCCGGTGCTGCGCAGAACACCGCCCTCTTTTCCGATTACAGCCCATGCTTCATTTGCAAGCGTCATCTGCCCGGCGGAATCCGGCGACAGATACGCAGTGAATGCCGGTGCTTCCCCACAGCGGAGCTGTGTGCTGATATTGTTCAGGCTGATCGTACTGATCTCCGTTATGGTACCTGCACTGTAATCCGGACAGATCGCCCCTATGAAATCACAGCGAAGCATGATCCTGTTCCCGGAAGAATACAGCGTATAGTCATAATCCATCATACTGACTTGCATCCCGTCATAATACAAAGTAAAGGTATCCGTGAACGTATAGCCGCTGTCAGCCTGCAAAAGAACATAATAGGAATAGTACACATCTTCATCCGTTTCCGGATACGGGACGATATCGTTTGCATTTCGGTATATGCCGTCATCACTTCCGATGATCGCCCATGCTTCATCGCGGATCGACATATGCAGAGCACTGTCGGCCGAAAGATAGGTCGTAAAGGAAGGCGCAGCACCATAAGACAGATGCGTAAAGATATTGTTCAGCTCTATAACGCCAATCGGCTCTGCTGCATCAGCAGCCGTGACAATGCTTTGCACTGGAACGGAACAAAGGAACATCACTGACGCAATCGTTCCGGACATCAGTTTCTTGACACCTTTCACATATACCATCCTTTCCTGTTTACAGTAGTGGGCAGATATTACAATTCCAGTATAGCATAAATTTATTTATTTGTCAATCGGAATTTGAAGAAATCCACGACGGCACTTACCTGTTTTACCCTGTAAGCCGGCTTATCTGTTTTCAAAAAACAGCGGGACTTTAACTGTACCAAGGTTTGCTTTGAACTGTTATTTCGTTTCTCCTCACACCGCATATAAGCAGCAAATTTATCTATAGCCAATAAGGTAGCATCGTTCATTTTCCGATATTTGAAAAGTATTTCCGTATTCGGAAAAAAGAGTGATTCGAAACTTATCTGTGGAATTGTCAAGAAATGTGCAGTCAGAGAATACCCAAAATCTGTAATAGACAGGTATCAGGCGGCATGGTGAGCCAGCCCGGTTGAAGACCTTAGTGCCACAGGTGGGAGGCCATCCTTGTTGAAGCTGTTGATTCTC
>JAFWQJ010000028.1 GCA_017545185.1 Oscillospiraceae bacterium
AAGAACAGTCAATACGGCTGTTTTTTTTAATACCCTTAAAATAGCCATCAATCCAAAACGTGATATATTTTTTAATTAAAATCATCATACCGCTTTTATAAATAAATTAATTATGTTAAAATATAGGTGTATTATGATAACGTTTTCTTTTTAAATGATAAAAATACACATACTATCTATTAAAGTTTTAAGGATGAATGCTTGACAAGAAAGGTAAAATCGCGTATGCTCAGACAGACAGACAGACAGCGGCATAACTGCGTAAATCCGTCATTTTTCTATATCGGTAAGCAAGGCGCATAAGCCCAAAACAAGGGGCTTTTGCGCCTTTTTTATTTTCTGACGAGAAAAGGAGTTTTGTGTATGAAAAAGTGGATGAAAACGGCGACTGCGGCGATGCTGGCTGCCGCGCTTGTCAGCGCGATACCGGCCAATTTGGACGTGATCGGCGTGCCGCAAATCGTTATGACGGCAAATGCCGCAGAAACAATGCTGATCGCTCCGGGTGTTTCATATTATATCGGAGACACTATTGATTTCGGCAATAATGATGAAAGAGTATATGCCACTATGGATGATTCGACTTCAAATCCTACTGTTGTGAATGGTCGGATACGCACAATTGATTATCTGGATTACAGAAGTGCCTACGGTCAGTATGAGGTCGGCAGTACCGGTATATGGATCACCACAGAAGAACTGGCAGTTCCGCCGAAAGGGATAAAAGTATCCGGCAGCGGAACGCAGGATGATCCCTATACATTTTCATTGATCCTCAGCGATGAGAACGAGACACTTGCTGACGGCCAATACAGACAGACTGCGTATAAGGATGACAAGTATTATACAAGATTTGTCTTTGTCACACCGAAAAGTGAGCTTGAGGGCAAGAATCAGGCAAAGTTCACAGCTACTTACAAAGGCACAACCTATACATACGACACAAACACTTACTATACCGGCATGATCTCAACCGGCATTCATTATACACCGGAATCTGCGGACAGCGTGCTGTTTGTTGTGACGACCACAAGCAGCGAGGAAATCAGTGCCGGTGAGCTGGTCTGCAACATTGATTTTGAATAAAGGAGGAAACACCCATGAGAGATATTTACACCGCTCCTGATATGGAGATCATCGCATTTGAAGCAGAGGACGTCATCACCGGCAGCATCGTCACCGATACAGAGCTCCCGGTCGTGGGCGAGGAATAAGCCCATATCCTGATACACGCATATACAACAGCAGGCAGTCCGTAACGGGCTGCCTGTTTCTCTCCGCAAAAAAGGACGCCGATTGCAGCATCAGCGTCCTTTTTTGTTGTCTGTTTATCCGCTTGGGGACGGCGTCCCCATTTCTGATCCGTCGGAGACACAACTATGGCAGCAACTTCATGCTGGTCGCGTACCATGTGAAGCCGTTGTTGACCATGACCCAGCGGACGGAACCGCTGTACTCATTCGTGACCTGCTTGGTCAGCGTGGTATCGAACTGGATCTCGACCGTGCACAGCTTCTCGGAGTACATTTTGACATGCGTCACCTTGAATATCTTGTCCGTGCGGCTGGTGTACGGGTTGTTCCAGTAGACATCATTCAGCATCGACTGCATCAGCACGGACGCATCTGAGCCGGGCAGCAGATAATTGTTCAGCTTCGCAATATTGTTATAGCGGTCGGCGTCCTTGTTGATGATGTAGTCAAAATACGCTTTCGTCAGCTCCTCCGCACGCTGGATGAGCTGTTCGTCCGGCTCTGCGGTGTCGTGCTTCGTGAACAGATAGACCTGCTCGGCCTCGCCGGGATCCGGGGCGTGCTCCGGTTCGAGCGTTTTGCCGTCGCTGTCCGTGACGGAGATCTCCGGCGGCGTATACAGTCCCGTCAGCTCAAATCTGACCGAGAGCGGCTGCTTCATATACTGCCGTTCGACATTCGTCAGGATCAGCTCGGATTCCGTCTCGCGGAGCTCCTCGTCATCGACCGATTTGCCGTTGACGCGCAGCTTCGAGCCTCTCGGCATCGTCACGGAAAGCGAATAGACCGGCTTGCTGTCAACCTCCAGCAGAGAGACCGGGTCTGCGATGCGCCACTCCGGGAAGCTGTATTTGGCTGTCCAGCCGGAGCGCTCGGCGGTCAGCGAGGCAATGACCTTGTCATTCCGCATGATATAATAGGACGGCTTGGAATCGGAAAAGTTCTCCGTCTTTTTATAGGTATACCCGCCGCTGCCTGCGGTGCCGTCATCGGCTTTTGTCCGCTTCAGCACGGCAGAGGCCGGCTCGTAGGGCGAGAGATCCATTTTCGAGATCGCCTGCTCGAGCATATCGTTATAGAAGCCGCTGCCCATGTTCGAGACATATTCCTCGATCTTATACCGCGGACGGGATGCCTCGTATTCCTGCATATAGCCGTTCGCCTTTTTGACGACTGCCCGGATGATGATCCCGGCAATGATGACATACAGGATCAGAAACAGGATGAACATGAGGGTGCTGCTTGTGTTCGTCGTACTGCGCTTTGCGCCGCGGTACTGCTGCGGACGGTGTGCGGCGGCTGCGGAACGTGTGCCGTAGCCTGCCTGACGCTGCTGCGGACGGTTCTGCTGCGGCCTGCGCGGTGCATTGGAGGGATGCTGCTGCATCGGTCTGCGCTGCACGGGGCGCTGCGAGCGGTTCTGCGGTGCGCTGTGCTGCTCTGCAGGCCGGCGAGAGCGCTGCTGCGGCGCGGGATTCTTGGCATGTGCGCCGCCGCTGCTTCTCTGGCGGGACGGCTGCTGGGCGGGTCTTCTTTCCGGGTGCTCCGCGAAATGCGCACCCTGTACGGTCTGGCTGCTTCTCCGCTGCTGCGGGCGGGACTGTCCGTTTCTTCGTTTCTGTTCCATCGGCTGTCCCCCCTTATTCCTTTTCCGGTGCAACGAGCCAGCAGCTCGGAACGGCTCTGGAGCCGTTCAGGGACGAGCTGATCGTGACCTGTTCCCCGTTATAGATCATGGCGGAGGATGCGCCGCCGTCCATGTTTCCGGCGTTGACCGCGCCGTATTCCAGCATGAGCTCGGTGACATCGTCGTAGGTCGCGCCGAGGCTGCTGATCTGTCTGCCCTCGACCAGCAGGAGGAGCACGGTGCCGTCGTCGGTCTGCCCGATGACGGTGCGCGGGCTGTAGCCGCTCCATTTGCCGGAATTGTTCACCTTGACTCCGTCAGCGATGAGGATCGGGCCGAAGCTTGCGGCATCGCGCAGATCAAGCTCTTTTGCCTGTTTGCCGGTCATATAGCCGCAGTGGAGCTGATTCTTTTTGTCAAAGCCGATGACCTCGTAGGTCATCCAGTCGTAGCCGAACGCCCATTCGCCCTGCGAGATCACGAGGCCGTTGGGGGTACCGCCGTTGCCGGTGCCGTTCGGATCGTCGAAGCCGCCCGCATTGATCGCGGCGACCGCGCCGTAGGATTTGGCGATCTCCTCGATTTTTTTGCCGGGGGCTTCCCCGCCGAGCACGCCGGAAACGCCGATATACACGCGGGACGGATCCTGAATGCGGAGCATCTTGCCGCGGAACAGCCCGCGGTTGATGTCGATCATCTCGGTTGCGGGCTGTTCTGCTTCCTCGGTCGTATTGACCTCTGCCTGCAGCCTGACCTGAGCGATATCGGGCTTGCCGGAGAGGCGCTTCTCCAGCATACTGGCGGGTTTGATGTCGGCGCTCTCGCCCTCGCCGCGGAACATTGCATAAAGAGCACGGATGCTGCCTTTTTCTTCTTTCAGCTGAGTGTACTGCTCTGCGGCGGTCGGGAACTGTTCCTCTGTGACAAGGTTCTCGAGCTTCCGTCTGGCGGAATTGAAAAGCAGCAGGGATATGATCAGAAGGATGAGCACGCGGATACCGAGCGTGACATAACTGTTGCTGCTTTGACGCCTTGGTTTTGCCATGATTTTATACCATCCTTTTTGCGGCAGTGATTCACCTTATATTGTAATATAAAACCGGGAAAAAAGCAAGTGCTTTCGCAGAAATCGACATGTTTCTGATGCGGGCGCCTGTCAGCCCTGTTATTTTTGTGAGAGATGCCAAAGGGCGGGCAGCGTGGGCTCCCCGCTTGATCTTTATGTCCGGGTGTATGATTTGGCTGGGCGCGGAGCGCGAATGCGAGGGGAAGAACCATAGGGCGAGGGAAGTCGTCGCTGCGCTCCGGTCTCCCCTCTCCCTAAGGTTCTCCCCCTCGCGCTCCCTCTTTCCTTACCCTCTCCTCTCTGGGGCGCG
>JAFWQJ010000029.1 GCA_017545185.1 Oscillospiraceae bacterium
CGGTAAGTTTTCTAATTCCATTTTGCTCTCCTGTTTGTTTGATTGGATTCAACGATCCTTTTTCGGGGCTTTGAACAGCAGGATTCCCTTTATGATCAGCAACAAAAACATCATGACAGCGGCATAAGGAATTCTTGCCGCGATCAGGAACAATACAGCAATGATGCTCAGAACAAGTGATACGCCTGTGACAGAACTTCTTCCTTTTTCAATACTCTTGTAATTCATAAACACCTTGACGGCGCCGATGATGATCAACGCCGCAAACATCCCCCAGCAGATACAGCTTATCCAAAATGATATTTGTGTGTACTGATACAAAGCAACTGCTGTGACAGTTTCTCCTGATTTATTCGGATAAAGCGGAAGAAGGATCAGCATCAGGCTCATGATATCTGTCAGGCCGATCAGCAGATCTGTCATTTTTCCGATATTCGTGCAATTTTCCTCTTTTGCTGCGCTAATGAGCTCTTCCGATGACAGCAGTTCATCGATTGTCACCGAAAAGAACTTTGATATTTCTTTCAACGAATCAATACTTGGATAGCCTTTTCCCGATTCCCATTTTGAGATTGCTGTACGGGAAACAAAGAGTTCTTTTGCGAGTTCCTCCTGCGTCATTCCTTTATTCTTCCTGAGTTCCTGCAATTTCTCGTGAAATTCCATTTCTGTCTCTCCGTTCCTTATATTGATCCGTGAGCTTCACACTTCCGTGATAGATCAGGTACAGACCTGCGCTTAACAGCACAGAGCCTATGATATCCGTCAGCCAGTGTACACCTGCGAGTGTCCGGCCCGCGACCATAAATGCAGTGAACAGGACTGAAAACGCATAAATACTATTTCTGGCCACAGTATTCCTGACTCTGCGAACTGTCTGGAACATGAGCGTCGGCATGACACTCATAACAAGAAGCGTTGTCGAAGACGGGTAAGAAGCTTCCATACGTCCTTCTATCAGGACCGGCCGATAATTGATCGGAATCATCTCAAATATGAGATAACCAAATATCACAAGAATATAGTATAGTCCAAGCAGGAGGATATCGGTATCGACTTTGAGAAGACTTCTTCGCCCTACAAGCTGAACCAGACCGACAGCACCGAATATCAGGCAGATCACGATCGGTACCAGTCCGAGCCAGTCCGTCACAGTATACACCCACATATGTACACCAGTCGTTTTATGGAACCATACGTTCAGGGCTGCAAAACCTATGCATGTTCCATTCTGTCCGGCTGCCTGAACATCAACGGTCTGTATCAGAATCGTCCAGACCGTAAACAGCAGCATCATGATCATGCCTGTAAATAAAATGCGCTTTCCGTTTCTTTTCATCATTCTCTGTTCCTTTCAGGAGATTGCCTTCCGGCTGATCTCATGGTAGCACAGGACCTGAAAAAAGTAAAGAACCGGAGTTTCACATCGGTGACACGGATCGTAACATCGTCGAAAATGCGCCATTTTCGATGTACCCATCAAAACTACCGAAACGGATGATAAGTAAGGCTTGATACAATTATATTCGAAAAATGATACGCTGTCAATATATGAAAAGAATTACAGCTCCATATTGAATCAGGCATCACATCAGCGCCTGCCGGGATTATTCCCGGCGTTTTTTTTGCAAAAACATATTGACATTTTTCTATGTGTATGATATAATATAGAAAATCTTCAATGTGAGGTGAGAACGTGGAGCTTTCAAACAAGCAGATCACGGTGATATTCAAAGCACTGTGCGATGAGAACAGAGTGCAGATATTCAGAATTCTGCAAAATGGCGAGCTATGTGCCTGTCATCTTCTGGAGGAGCTGAACCTGAGTCAGCCGACACTTTCTCATCATATGAAGGTGCTCTGCGACAGCGGCCTTGTGGTCGGCAGAAAAGAAGGCAAGTGGATGCACTACTCCATTTCACAGGAAGGTGCTAAGGTCGCTGTGGATTGTCTGAAAGAAATCACGGCAGTAACCGAAAATGGTTGTCCATGCTGTAATCATCAATAAGCCGTATTCCGATACGGCTTATCAAAGCAGCATTATATAGATACATCTAAATATAACGATCGGAGGATAAGAAAATGGATCATGAGACAAAAGCGGTACAGTATTTCGAGAAAGGTTATATTTGTTCGCAGGCTGTGTTTGCTGCTTTTGCAGAACAGTTCGGCATCACAGAAAAACAGGCTTTGCAGATCGGCGCCTGCTTCGGCGGCGGTATGAACAAAGGTGAGGTCTGCGGTGCCTGCACCGGTGCACTGATGGTGCTTGGCATGAAATACGGGCAGTTTGACATTACGGATACAGTAAGCCGTACAGCAGAACACGCAAAAGCTGTGCAGTTCCTTGATGAATTTGCAAAACGCAAAGGCTCGTATGTCTGCCGCGAGATACTCGGCTGTGATCTCCGGACAGAGGATGGCAGAAACTATGCACGATCAAACGGTCTGTTCGGGAAACTGTGTCCCGAAATGGTAAGAACAGCGGCAGAGATCTTGACAGAAATGCTTGGAGGTAATGAATAAGAGTGTGGGATTTCATACAGGACGAGATATTCGGCATGAAATGGCTGAACAGGCTGATCGGTTTTCTATTGAATACCTGCGGTCCTGATACGGAAAATAAGGTCGGCGGCAGTCCGCAATTCTTTATCTATGATACGATAAAGATTCTGGTACTGCTCGGCGTTCTGATATTTGTGATAACCTATATACAGAGTTATTTTCCGCCCGAAAGAACGAAGAAGATACTCGGCAGGTTTCACGGAATTGGTGCAAATTGTATCGCTGCTTTACTCGGCACGGTCACACCGTTCTGTTCCTGCTCCTCAATACCGTTGTTTATGGGCTTCACAAGCGCAGGGCTTCCGCTGGGCGTAACGTTCTCGTTTCTAATCTCGTCACCGATGGTAGACCTCGGTTCACTTGTTCTGCTGATGAGCATTTTCGGCTGGAAGGTTGCGGTCATATATGTAGTCGTAGGCCTATTGATCGCTGTTGCAGGCGGTACACTGATCGAAAAGCTGCACCTGGAAGATCAGGTGGAGGAGTTCATCCGGAACGGCAAGCGCATTGACACACCGCAAAACGAGCTGACAAAGCGTGAACGTCTGAAGTATGCCTGGGAGCAGGTTGTGGGAACTGCAAAAAAGGTCCTGCCCTATGTCATAGCCGGTGTAGGAATCGGAGCTTTTATCCATAACTGGATACCGGAGGAATGGGTCGTCAGAGTGCTCGGTACCGGAAATCCTTTCGGCGTTATTATAGCTGCGATCTGCGGTATCCCGATGTATGCGGATATTTTCGGCTGTATCCCGATTGCAGAGGCACTAGTCGAAAAAGGCGCAAAACTCGGCGTGGTACTGGCGTTTATGATGGGCGTGATTACGCTGTCGCTGCCATCTATGATTATGCTGAAAAAAGCGATAAAGCCGAAACTGCTTGGCATTTTCATTGCAATCTGCACAGTTGGTATTATCCTTGTCGGATACTTCTTCAATCTCATTCAGAGTTACATTATTTAGGAGGTTCATATCATGGCGTTATTCGGT
The DNA here is from genome assembly GCA_017545185.1 of Oscillospiraceae bacterium. Classification (GTDB taxonomy): domain Bacteria; phylum Bacillota; class Clostridia; order Oscillospirales; family Ruminococcaceae; genus Firm-04. Next base: position 3,552 of record JAFWQJ010000029.1, read on the forward strand.
AAGAAAAAGGAAGAGAAGAAAGAGGAAACTTCATGCTGCTGTTGTGGCGGAGAACAGACTGTAAGCGAATCAGTATCCACTTGCTGCGGCAAAACTGTTGATGGCATTTGCTGTATTAAAGTTCTCGGTTCGGGATGCAAAGCCTGTCATCAGCTCTATGATAATACTGTCAATGCTGTCGAGGGTATGGGCGTCAAGGTAGAGTATATCACCGATTTGCAGAAAATCATGGAGTACGGCGCAATGTCCATGCCTGCGCTTGTGATCAATGAGAAGCTCGTTTCGTCGGGCAAGGTGCTCAAACCTGCTGATATCTTGGCACTTATCAAAAACACATCGAAAATCTGAAGCCAGCATAAAAATATACCACGAAAAGACCGCCGCCTGCACAACGCAGACGGCGGTTCTCTTGTATTCAATTCCCGATGTACCGTTCCGCAGCGGATTCCACACTCATACAGAACACCAAATCCTGTGTCAATGTTTTCAGTGAGGGGTCTCCTTCCCTAATCCGCATTGTACGTCTGATTTCTTTCGGTATGACAACTCTCCCTAAATCGTCGATTCTTCTCACAATACCGGTTGCTTTCATTTTCTGCCTCCTGTTTTATGCTTTGCGATTGTTCGATCGCTCACCGGTATTGTTTGCCGTGTGCGGAAGATTATGCATTGAAAATGTTTTCTTATCATCCGATTCTGCGTATATTATCTCTTGATTTCTTCAGCATTCTGTGCTATAATCTTATCAAACAAAACATATTCGTTTTAAAAGGAGAACATGAAGATGCCGGGACTGACTGAAAAAATCAGGTTGTTTCTGAAAAAACCGCAGAATACCGTTGAGATCATCGTTGATTTCCTTTGTCTTGCGGCTTCCTACGTGCTGCTGTTCCTGCTGCCGCAAAAAGTAAATATCCTTTTCTGGGCAGTCTTTGCGCTGGCGGCGTTTCTGTTCTGCATCGGTTTTTTTCGCATGGGATTCTTGCTGGACAGCATAAACTCAAAAAAATCAATCGTTGTATCGGGCAGTTTGCTCGTGCTGTGCGGCATCATTCTGAACAGCGCCGGTATTATTGCAATCTGGAAAACACAGGGCAGTGATCGGAGTGTTGCCGCTGCAATCCTGCTTCTGATTGAGGCGATCGTCATGTATTCTATCACAGCGAGTCAAACCGACACGCCGCGTTCACAGTGGATCATGTCACTTATTTTCAGAGTCGCCGCAGTTCTGCTGATAATCGGCGCAGTAACCGGTATGATCGCGGCTTCCTTTTCGGATACATCCATAGCGGCAGGCTTATTGCTGCTCATTGAAGGAATCGTATTCTGGGCAATGGGCAACGGAAACAATCCGTTTAATTCGGCTGCATCGCCAATCCGTGCCGTTCCCGGCATGAAGAAAACCGTTCAGGAGCTTTGCGATGCACTTGACAGTACAGAGACACAGCTTGGATTCCCGTGGCTTGGAAGAATACGCACAATCAAGAATGACACAATCATTTACGGTCCGTCAGAAGAAGGCGTTTTCGTTTACGGCTATTATCACTTCGGCAGGTTCTATGTCACATTCAGCAAGGATGTCTCACTTTTAGATGAGGGCGAAGCCGATGCGCACCGCATCACTGAAATTCCTGACAGCAAGGGCATATGCCTTGGAGAAGAGTCACTCCCGGAAGCATATGCCTGTATGATCACACGATACCTGGAAAACGGGAATCCAATATGGAGTACAAAGCTCAAAAAGCGGAAGAAAAAACAATAAAGGAGAATATATTATGGATACAAGAAAATGCCCGTCCTGCGGCGGTGAAATGGAACTTTCGATCTCGAATAAATGTCTGATCTGTCCTTTTTGTGATACGCATATTGATGTCGATATGCAGGATGACGGCAACACCGGAATGCTCGATGAAAGAATGTTTGACTTTCTGTGGAATCTTGACAGCCTGAAACAGCATGACAATGTAATCGCTGTTCTTGATTCAATGCGCTATTGCCTGAACAGTCTGAAGACCACAGAGAGTGTATCCAAATATATCAGAACCACCCTTCTTACCGATGAAGATGTCGCTTCTGAGGGTATCAATCAGAAGCGAATCGACAAAATCATGCCGAAGATCGCGGAACTAATAGAGCCCGGCGAGTGTATCATTGTCTACGGCGACGACGGCATTCTTTCCAGAGGAAAAGAATTTTTTGTTATTACGGATAAACGCAGCATTTTTGTAAACGGGAAAAAAAAGGGCGCCGTCCTGCACCGTGAGATCAGTGCCATGCATCTTGACCCGAACGGCGGCTATCCACGCTGGCAGCTCAACAATCAGGACAGTTTTGCCGTCACTGGTATTGGTAATAAATACCGGCTTCAGGGCGCGATTGCTGCACTGATCTGTCTTTTTGCTGCTGAACAGCGCGGCGGAAAGGAAAAAACCAAGCTGCTGTAAATAATCATACGGATAAGACCGGCATTCGCCGGTCTTAATCGTTTTCACATTCAGAATCATCTTTATCAGAAATATGGTCGCAAATGGCGGCAAGTGCTGCAGCAATTTCGTCCATATCTGAATCAAACATCAGGATCAGATATGTGTCGAGAAAACCTGATTTTTTTTGCTCAATTTCGCAGAGCTTTCTGCCTCCGATCAGAATATCGAAACAGCAGGCATACCAGTCCGCACGTATTTCCACCATCTGACCGTTGATCGTACCGGAAAAATCATGTGTAAGCAGTGAAATACGCTTTTTGATCTTTGCAATTACCTGACCGTCTTTCTCAATCGTGTATTCTGTCAGAAGCTTTGCGATCTTTTTGCTGAGCCGCAGCACTTCTGTACCGTCTTTCCGAATCGAAAATCTGTGTCGTGTGATGTCACCTTCGATTGTACAGATCGGTTTCATACCGTCTCTATATACATTATACTGCGGCTTTAATGACAACACCTGCTCCATTGTCAGCAGATAGGTTCTTTTTTTCTGTTTCCTGTTGTATATTGTATTCTGCGCATCCATTGCTTTCCCTCAGCTTCCTGTACTGTTCTTTTTCGGCTGTACCAACATTTCGCAGGCAGAACAGTACCATCAATGATAACTGTATTATATCACGTTATGCGTAAGAATGCAATGGATACAAAAATATTCGTATACAAAAAAACACCGCCTGACTTCCAATCAGACGGCGGTATTTCTATGTCCTCTACCCGATGTACCCTCTCCCGGTGAGCTCCTGCATCCCGGAGCAGAACGCAATTTCCCGTGTCAATGTTTTCAGTGAGGGGTCGCCCATTCTGATGCGGAGTGTCCTGCGGATTTCTTTTGGTATTACAATGCGGCCAAGATCATCAATGCATCTTACGATTCTTGCTGCAATGTGAAGAAACAATAGCATTGATGCTGTTTTCCGATATATAATAATGAACCCGCCCAATCAGGCGGGTTCTCATTCGTGATATGTCAATCGCAGACTTTATTCTTTACTGTGATCAGATTCTGCACCGCTTCAAAGATCCGGTGCGCAATATACGGATTGTTCATAGTGTAGAGGTGTATGCCGTCTACACCCTCTGCCATCAGATCAGTGATTTGGTCGATTGCATAGGCAATGCCTGCATCGCGCAGCGCGGTTACGTTGTGCTCATATTTTTCCAGCATTCGCTTAAATTTCTTGGGAAGCTGCACGCCGCAGAGCCTCACCATGCGCTCAATCTGACGCTTGTTTGTCACAGGCATAATGCCGGCTTCGATCGGCACATTGATACCGGCGATGCGCGCCTTCTCATGAAAATCAAAAAAGTATTCATTATCAAGGAAAAGCTGCGTAATGAGATGATCTGCACCGCAGTCCACCTTATATTTCAGCCATTTGAGATCATCGACCGCGCCGGTACTTTCGGGATGCACCTCCGGATAACACGCCGCAAGAATGTTGAAATCATAATTCTCCTGAATAAATGTGATGAGGTCGCTTGCATGGCGGAAATCACTCGGTGCAGCATCATCGGTACGGTCGCCGCGCAAAGCAAGGATATTCTCGATGCCTGCATCCTGCATCCGGTCTAAAATCTCTCGCGCCTGCGGCTTTGTAAGATTGATGCACGGCAGATGCGCAACACTCTCCACGCCGTATCTGTGCTGAATATCAGATGCGATCTGAATTGTCTTGCTGCCGTTTTTGCCGCCGCCTGCGCCATAGGTCACGCTGATGAAATCCGGTTCAATATCCGAAAGCTGCTCCAGCGTATCGTAGATGACACTTTCATCTGCATCGGGTTTCGGCGGAAATACTTCCAGTGAAAAAACTGTTTTCTGTGCAAATAGTTCAGCTGTTTTCATTTCGCACCTCAATTGCAGCACTGACAAGGTTTTTCAGGCTCGGAATCGTTTCTTCATTGCCTCTGGTTTTGAGCCCGCAGTCGGGATTCACCCAGAGTTTTTCTGCGGGAATACGTGCTTTCATCTTGCCGATCACTGCCTTAATCTCCTCTTTCGACGGTACGCGCGGCGAATGGATATCATACACACCCGGACCAACCTCTGTGCGGAAATTGTTTTCCTTCAGAACATCGAGAATCGTCAAATCGGAACGTGATGCCTCAAAGGTGATGACATCCGCATCCATATCGTCAATGTCACGGATAATATCGGCAAATTCACTGTAGCACATATGCGTATGGATTTGCGTTTCCGGTTTTACGCCGCTGTGGACATACCGGAATGCAGGGATAGCCCAGTCGAGATAATCCTCGCGCCAATCCGATTTGCGCAGCGGCAGTTTTTCACGCAGAGCAGCTTCATCTACCTGAATGATTTTGATGCCGTTTGCTTCCAGATCAAGCACCTCCTCGCGAATTGCAAGCGCAATCTGCAAGGCGCTCTCTTTCAGGGAAATGTCCTCGCGCGGGAACGACCAGTTCAGGATCGTAACAGGACCGGTCAGCATGCCCTTCATCGGTTTATCAGTCAGACTCTGCGCATAGACAGACCAGCGCACAGTCATCGGCTTTGCACGGGAAATATCGCCCCAGACAACCGGCGGCTTGACGCAGCGCGTACCGTAGGACTGCACCCATGCCTTTTCCGTGAAAATATAACCGTCAAGGCACTCTCCGAAATATTCGACCATGTCGTTGCGTTCAAATTCACCGTGAACCAGAACGTCCAGCCCGATCTCTTCCTGCAATCTGACGCATTCCGCGATCTTGCGCTCAATCAGGTTTTCATAATCCGCATGGGAAAGCTCACCCTTTCGGAGGGCTGTACGTGCAGATTTGACATCGGCAGTCTGCGGAAAAGAACCAATCGTCGTCGTCGGGAACAGCGGCAGGTTGAAGCGTGCTTTCTGGATTTTTTCACGCACAACAAATGCTGGCAGGCGGACAAAATCCTGCGCAGTCAGGCTGGCAACCTTTTCTCTGACAGCATCATTTCTGCCGGAGCGTGGCTCGCTGTGCAGTACAGCATTGCGGCGGTATTCTTCTGTTTCAAGCGGATATTCCGAAACCGTAATTTTCCGGATTTCTGCAAGTTCTGTAAGTTTTTCCTCTGCGTATGCAAAATGCTTTTTATAACTATCTGCAAGCTTTGTTTCATTGCTAAGCGTACACGGCACATGAAGCAGCGAACACGATGTATTCAGAACGATTTTTTCAGTATGCTTTTTCAGCTCATCCAGAATCAGCAGCGTTGAAGCATAGTGATTGCGCCAGATGTTCTTGCCGTTGACAACACCTGCAAATAGCATTTTATCTTTTGGAAAACCGTTTGCCTGCACAAGCGCAAGCGACTGTTTGCCTTCAATAAAATCCAGTCCGACGCCATCGAAATCAAGGCTGCACAAGTCCTGATAGCAGTCGCGGACATCACCGAAATAGGTCTGCGCCAGCACCTTAACACTGCCCTTATTCGGCAAAATCTTTTCGTACAGCGAAGTGAAAAGCTGAATATCTTCCTCAGTCAGATCTTTAACCAGAGAGGGCTCATCAAACTGTACCCATTCCGCACCGAGCGCATTAAATTTTATGAGAATCGCTGAATATGCTTCGGCAGTTTGTTCGATGAAATCAGCGGCAGTTTTTGTTCCCATATAGCGCGACAGCTTTAGAAATGTGAATGCACCGATGATGACCGGCTTTGTTTTGATGCCGTTTTCCAGTGCTTCTTTAAACAGATCAAACGGCTTTGTTCCGACAAGAGAAATCGTCGTCTCATCATCGATTTCTGGAACCATGTAGTGATAATTGGTATTATACCATTTTTTCATTGCAAGCGCCTTGACATCGCCCTTTTCGCCCTGGTAACCGCGTGCTGCCGCGAAGTATGTATCCAACACGGACAGTTTAAGTGCCGTATATCTTTCCGCAACAGCATTCAGCAAAAAAGCCGTATCCAGCACTCCGTCATAGAAAGAATAATCATTTGAGGGGATCAAATCAAGACCGCTGTTTTTTTGCAAATTCAGATTAAACAGGCGGATTTCCTTTGCTTCTGCTTCCAGTTCCGCTACGGTGATCTCACCGCGAAAATATTTTTCACTTGCAAATTTCAGTTCGCGAAGATTACCGATTCTGGGATAGCCGATAATTGTTGTTTTCATTTCCGATTCCTCCGATATGATTTATGATAGGCTTATTATACCATATTGGTCAGAAATGTGTTAATATCAAATATTCATGCTATTCCATAGTCAAAAGCTATATCAGAGTGAACAGTTTGCTATATAGCTTTCCAGATGTTCCAGATACCGCCGCGTGATGTCATTCATCGGCCGGTCTGTGGTTACAATATATCCGATCTCCATGATCTCATCGCTCTCCAGCGGAATGGAAACGATATTACTGCCGTTCAGGTCTTCGCTCAGGATACCGGATGAAATTGTGTAGCCATCGAGACCGATCAGCAGATTGAACAACGTCGCACGGTCTGAGACAACAATATTTTTCGGGCTTTCCGCTGTGATATGCAGTTCCTCTGCAAAGTAAAACGAATTTTTTACACCCTGATCATAGGTCAGACGCGGAAAGGCTTTCAGGTCATCAAGCGTCACCGATTTTCTGCCGACCAGCGGATTGCTTCGGCTGACAAACACATGTGGTTTTGCCGTGAACAGCGATTCAAATTTCAGTTCCTCGTTTTGCAGAATATGCCGGATGACCTCGCGGTTGAGACGGCTCAGATAGAGTACGCCGATATCGCTGCGGTGCGTGCGCACATCCTCGATGATCTCCGCGGTTTTCAGTTCACGAAGCGTAAACTCGTATTTGTCGCGCCCGTATTCCCGCACCAGCTCGACAAAAGCATTGACCACGAATGCATAGTGCTGTGAGGATACTGCAAACGCCCGGTTCGGCGGCGGCGCGGATTTGTATTCCCGTTCCAAAATCTCCGCCTGCTCGACAATCTGACGCGCATAGGAAAGAAATTTCGTGCCTTCTTCAGAGAGATACACTCCTCTGTTGCTGCGGTTGAAAATTATGATGCCCATTTCCTTTTCGAGCTCTGCAACCGATTTCGACAGGCTCGGCTGTGCGATGAATAGCCGCTCTGCCGCCATTGTGATTGAGCCGGTTTCTGCAATCATAATGATGTATTTTAGTTGCTGTAATGTCATACTATGCCTCCTTCCGGCTGGATCTATTATAACACATGAAGCGCGAAAAAACAAGAGAATCACAAATGCGAAATATAAAAAACGCCTGCAATCAATGCAGACCGCAATTTCTCTATATTCTCTACCCGATGTACCCTCTCCCGGCGAGTTCTTGCATCTCGGCGCAGAATGCAATTTCCTGTGTCAATGTTTTCAGTGAGGGGTTGCCCATTCTGGTCCGAGGTGTCCGACGGATTTCTTTTGGTATGACAACTCTGCCGAGGTCGTCGATTCTTCTCACAATACCGGTTGCTTTCATCTTGTGCCTCCTGTTTTGATTTCGCTATTTGGGGATAGCTTCGCTTTTCAAAGCTACCGGTATTGTTTGCCGTGGACGGAAGAATATGCATTGAAATTATTTCCCACGTATTCTGCATGACCGTACAGTATATCCTTGGATTTCATCATGTTCACTGTTCAAATACACATCATCCGCAGACTATGTCAGTTCAGCGGCAGCTTCACTGCAAAGCCGATCACGCCGTCGTCAGCCTTGTATGCTTTAATGCTGCCCCTGTGCCGCTCAGCGATCGACTGCGCAATGGAAAGCCCGATGCCGAAGCCGGAGCCTGCCGTTCTGGCGGTATCCTCGCGGTAAAAGTGTTCAAACAGGCGGTCAAGTTTGATGTTCTCAACATTCCGGCAGGTATTTGTGACAGTCTGCGTCAGGTGCTGTTTCCGTGACAGCGCAGCATGAATGCTGCCGCCTGCATCGCAGTATTTCACGGCATTGTCAAGCAGGATCGCCGTGAGCTGGCGCAGCTCCGCTTCATTGCCGCAGCAGTGCAGACTGGGCGCGATCTCTGCCGTCAGTTCCTTTCCGCACATCGCCGCAAGCTCCTCAAACTCCGAAACGGTATCCTGCACCGCATCGGACAGCGCATAGTCAGCCGCCTGAACCTGCTCCGTTTCCTCATCCATGTGCGAGAGCGCCACAAGGCGGTTCACCAGCTTACTCATGCGCTCGCCCTCTGTGCGGATGTCGTCCAGTCACTCGTTTTGCCCAAGCTCAGATTCCGCGATGTCGATGTTCGTCAGAATCAGTGTCAGCGGCGTTTTCAGCTCATGGTTCGCGTCCGTGATAAACTGTCTCTGCTTCCGGTAGCTTTCCTCCGCGGAACGGACAACGAACCGTGACAGCACGATAATCAGCCCCAGAATGGCAAGACTGCAGAGGACGAAAATGCTGACCGTCGAACGCATGAAATCCGCTGCGGTCGCACGGTGATTCTGATTGCTGATAAAAATAATCTGCCGCACACCGTCTGTTTCGTACAGCTTATAACGGAAGTCGCCAAACCAGCCGCGTTCTTTTCCCTTTTTCAGAACGGCAGCAGCGCTGCGCTCAATATCCTGCGCAGAAACATCCGAGATGAACTCCGTGCTGCTGCTCTGCACGGAGCCGTCCGCGTTCAGTGTGATCGTATAAAACCGCGTGACAAAAGGCGTTTCCGTATTGAAAAAAGCAGGCAGCGGCTTTATATGCTCTGATGCAGAATCTATCGGCTCGGGAAAGCTGCCGCCGTTTTCGGAAAGCACATCCGCAAACATATTCTCTATGAATTGAAGCTGCTGCTCGGCGATACGGCACAGCAGGATTACAGCAGCGGGCTTTCCGAGCTGGACAGCGCCTTACAGGAAGCGTACAATTCTTATGCAGAAGCATTGAACACCCGTCACAGTTCAAACGGGACAAAAACAGCGGAGAACAATCAGAGGAATCAGGCAGCGAGCGAAAGCATCCGGACAAAGGCGAAATGCCCGAAGGTTTTGATCCCGAAAACTTTGACCCTTCGCAGTTCAGCGAAAAAATGCCGGTGGGCTTTGATTCGTCCAAATTCAGCGGTGAAAAGCCGAACCGTTCTTCCAACTCGGAAGGCGATGAAACAAAGAAAGATTCTGATTCATCCGAATTCAGCAGACGCAGTTCGGGCAGCAGCAAATATACCCTGACCGGCGAGCAGGAGGAGCTGCGCATTCCGGTCAGGACGACGGTCACAACGGCGACGGACGTCGAAACGGATTTTGATGTGCTGAAATCCGGCGAAAATATCTAGTGCAGCATCGAAACGGACAGCAACGGAAAGGTCCTCATCACATCTGTTCAGATCATGGAAGCGTGAGAAAGCTATGGCAAACGATACGACCATTTTCATGCAGAGCGACGGCTATATCGTTACAAATGCCCACGTGATCTACGATACCGAAAGCGAATATAAAATGGGCAAGGCGACATCGGTCAGCGTGATCATGGGCGAGAATCACGATGAGGAATGCGAAGCCGAGATCATCGGCTATGACATTCAGACGAATCTTGCCGTGCTGAAGATCGACGCAGAAGGTCTGACACCTGCAGAATTCGGCAACAGCGATGATCTGCAGGTCGGCGAGCTGGTCGTGGCGATCGGAAATCCGCTCGGATTTGAGCTTTACGGCACAACGACCTGCGGCATCGCTTCCGCGAAAAACCGCGAAGTGCAGCTTGAGGACAGAACCATGACACTGATCCAGACAGATGCGGAGATCAATTCCGGGAACTCCGGCGGCATGCTGCTCAATTCCTACGGCCAGGTCATCGGCATCAACTCTCTGAAAGGAGTTCTTCTTATGGTGAGGCAAGCGTGGAAGGCCTTGGATTTGCCATTCCGATCAACGATGCAGCGGAGATCATCGCATCCCTGATTAATGACGGCTATGTGGCCGGTAGACCGCTGCTCGGTATAACCGGCACAACGATCATGGAAGAAATGACATAGCTTTATCATCTTCCGCAGGGCATATATGTTTACAGCGTGTCTGAAAACAGCGCAGCAGGATTGCAGCAGGGTGATGTCATCACTGCAATCAACGACACGGAGGTCACCACAATGGACGAACTGAACGAGCAGAAGAATCTGTATAAAGCTGGTGAAACCGTCACACTGCGCATCAGCCGCAGCGGCGAGAGCATGGATGTGCAGGTCACGCTACAGGAAAGCAGAAAGGAGGAATGATATCCGTACAATCAAAACAACGAACCCGCAGTTCCTATTCTCGGAACTGCGGGTTGTTTATGGAGCAAATGGGACAGCCCAAACCGCCGCCTGACATCAAATCAGACGGCGTTTTTTCTATGTCCTCTACCCGATGTACTCTCTCACGACGATCTTCTGTATCCCGGAGCAGAATGTGAGTTCTTGTGTCAAATTTTTCAGTGAATGTCCTGCTGCACCGGATGATGTACAATGCACTATTCAACAGCTGAATTTGCAGCTGAGGAGCCAGTACCCACTGTGGGTTCTCGAAAAGAGTCATTACCGATTTCCGATTCCAACCGGAGCGTTTCCATAGCCATTGCCAGCACCTCAGAAATATAGGGCTTTCTCGTATGATAATAGAAAACGGACTGCAATTTATCCGGATCATTTTGAGCAGCCGATTCAATTGCAGAACGAATATTCCGCTCGACAGCGTTCGGTGTGGTGTTATAGACTGCTGCAACCGCAGGATATAACAGATTTGTCAGCGAAGAAAGCAAATGGGGATTGTTCTTTCCGAACACAATCGCAGTTATCAGATAAGAATACCCTTTCAGGTGCGAACGGATACACATTTTCCTGACAAATCGGGTTGCTGCCAGTTCAGTACAATCAGTTTGTGCTATGCGGCTGCAGCAGATACAGCTTTCATTCGGACGATCCGTTAAAAATGAGATAAATGGTAACATTGACTTCTCCTTGTTTTTTATTATATGAGCACACATATCGCGTGTGCGGCATACCGTTGAATTCGTTCATAGGAATCAATTCTGACAGTTGACATTTGAATATGAATATGCTATAATATATATCGCCTATGTAGGAATTCGTATCCCCTTGCTTTATCTATTATACAGATTTGCAGCACAATTCGCAAGATCAGAAAAGTATCATTTATGTATCAAATTATGAAACGAAAAGGAGATATACATACCATGGAAATCGAAAAAATGAAACGAAAGACAATCAAAAGACTAAAAGAGATCAAATCAGAGCAAGGACTAACGATTTCCAAGATTATGGATCTTCTGGAAGAACGCGGCCAGTTCGTATCGGAATCCACAATCAAGCGCGTTTTTGCGGATGGTTCTGAGGAGCAGAGCTTTCGGTATCAGGATAGTATCGCACCGATCGCCGATGTCTTGCTCGATATCTATGGTGATACCAGTAAACTTGAGGATGCAGATTCTTTGCGTCATATTATTCGCGAAAAGAATAAGCTGATCGAGTTCCTGATGATAAAACTGGATGAGAAAGAAACTGAATTTGAATCTCGCAAAATAATGTATGAAGAACGCAAAAATATCTACGATAATAATATCGCCCGTCTGGAAAAGCAGATTGAAAGAAAAGATGCGATGATCGAGCGCCTGTTGAATGCCTACCTGCCTGCTGCTGATTAATCATGATCTGAGTCTCATCAGGTTCTGCTTCATCTTTTCCCTGGGGCTGATGCGAATCAACAGCAGAACCCACGCAAGCAGGTCATTCATACTTGCTACTTCAAAGATATAGCACCGATATCCTGTTCACGCCCACCTGATTTTTTAAGTCAACAGATGCATCTTAACAACGACATTTAAGTACATCCTCAGAAGTTTCTCCGGGAGCTTGTAGTAGGATAATGGCTTTTCGGGAAGATTCGTTTATCATAAGAACACCGCCGCCTGACTTCCAATCAGACGGCGGTTCCTCTATATCCTCTACCCGATGTACCCTCTCCCGATAAGTTCATGCATCCCAGAGCAGAACGCGATTTCCTGTGTCAATGTTTTCAGTGAGGGGTCTCCCTCCCGGATCCGCATGGTTCTGCGAATCTCTTTTGGGATCACAACTCTGCCGAGATCGTCGATTCTTCTCACAATACCGGTTGCTTTCATTTGTGCCTCCTGTTTTGGTTTCGCTGTTTTGGGATAGCTTCGCTTTTTCAAAGCTACCGGTATTGTTTGCTGAATGAGGGAATATATACATTGACATTGTTTTCTGATGAATTTGCTTCCCATGTGACGCAATTCAACGGTCAGCCATATAAGCTCGTATTTGATCAATTGCCAGACTGATAAGAGCGTTTTCCATGTTTTTTTCAGATACTATAAAACGAGATGCCCGGCGTTTGCCGGACATCCGTCTGTTTATTTAACCAAGATGCGGAAGCCAAATACGAACACAGCAGCGGTTGCTTTTCACTGTTTCAAGATGTTCCATGCCTGCATCTTTTATCAGCAATGTCATGGTTTCACCTTATAGAATTCCCGCAGACAGTCCGCATATTCCTCCGGCAGCGTTTCGCAAAGCTTCAGCGCATAACGCCTGTGCGTCAGCAGATAATCCCGGTACATTTTCCGGTTCGGGAACAGCTTCGGTGTGCTGCGCAGAACATCCGCGGCAAGGACGATCTTCTGCCGCTGCTTCAGCACCGGAACACCGCATCTTTTGTACAGCCACAGCGAATAAGGATAACCCGCCGGAATGACGCCCTTTGGAATGCCGGTATGATCCTGCTGCCGGAACGCCCGGTCGAAAATGTCACTCCGGAACAGGTGATCCTCATGCCTGGCAAAGTACTGTTCAAACGGCTTATAATACGCATGAAACGCTTTCAGCAGATACCAGTGCACCCATTCACCGATCACATCGGCAGAGGGCAAATATACCTGCACCTGTTCTCTCGTCTGTATCCAGCTCACATAATGCAGGCTGCGGCATTCCTCTGCAAACAGCGGTTCTGTTCCGCTGAGCGGCATTTCAAAGGTGATGCGCTCCAGCCGGCGGCTCTGCACGGCTTCTTTTTCATAACAGAGCCGGTAATCGCGCCAGCCGCAATGGTGAATCGTTGTGCCTTTCAGGCGGATGCTTGTTTTCTCCGGCGGCAGCGTACAGGCAGGCAGATCTTCACCGAATACCTCATAAACCGCTTCGCTGTCATCTTCACTGATTTTGGTCAGGAACGGCGGGAACGGTTCGCCGTCTGCATACTGCACTTCGGTATGACCTGCGTAGAAAAAGCGCAGTGTTTTCTCCGGAACCGTGATGAAAAGCGGCTCTCTGCTGCGTGTGCCGTACTGCTTGCCGGGGCTGTAAACGATCGCGTAATTGTCAAATTTGACACCGGAGCACTGCGAGCAGTCCAGCAGATTCAGACCGTCTTTCCGGTCGGGGATCGACTGCGCTGCAAATGTAATGTTGATTTCCGGCAGCCTGAGTGAACGGGCATCCCTGCCGGCCAGCACGACTGTAAAATAATTATTTCTGAACGTATTTTGCATGAGCAGTTTATAGTGCTTCCAAAGCGGGGTATCCGCAAAAGCGGAACCGCAGAGATCACTGCGCTCGTGACAGGAAAACGCCTGCAGGCCGCTTCCGCGGAATGCGCCCTCTCCGACAATGGTGAAATACTCCGGAGATATGCTGAACTGTCTCAGGCTGACGCAGTGTTCAAACGCACATCGCCGGATGAAGCTGGTTTCAGGGTGATGCTGCACAGCGGCAAGCTGCCGGCAGCACGCGGCAAATTCCGGCGGGATCTCTTTCACCGGTCCGGCGATCACAAGCTTTTTCACCAAACTGCCGGCGAAACAGCGCGTTCCGAGTCTGCGGACGGTTTCCGGGAGCATTGCGCTGTCGATGTTTGCTTTTTCAAACAAACCGGCGGCGAGCTCGTTGACGATATGCATTCCGATCTGTGCCGGAATGACGATGTTCTTTTCTGCGCCGCGGTAATGCGTGATCTTGATGCGCCCTGCTTTCTTGACGCAGAACCGCCAGCCCTGTGCGAGTGCTTCTTCTGCTGTCAGCGCGATGCGCGGGACAGGTTCGGGATCCTGCCAGCCGCCTTCCGGCAGGCGCGGGATGATATATACGCACTCTGACCTCAGCGTGATCTGATCCTGTGCGGCCGGCGGTTTCGGCGGTTTTACAGGCTGTGCTGTATTACGCTCCGGAGACAGTGGCTTCGCGGTCTGCGGCGCTGCTGCCGGTTTCGGCTGCTGTACATTCTGCGCCTGAGATACAGGCTGCGTCGGCGGAACGGGCGGTGTATCACGCAGACCGTTCAGAAAATCGGAAAAGGCTTCCAGCCAGGCATAGAAACTGAAATCCATTTGGCACCTCGATCATCCATGATCCGATCGTCCGTATCAGACAGACGGATCCTGTTTTTTCATCATTCAGATGCAGCGGTACGGGAACAGGCATACGCGCAAAAGACGCCTTGACAAACAAGCAGCTTTGTGCTACAATAAATCTGCCGGCTGCTTCATTGCGCCTTCTGTCCGAAGGAGTTGCGGTATGACCGCCCGGCGTGCCTGCATCGTTCAACGTGAGGACGCTCCCCCGTTAGGGGATGGACGACGGTTCAACTCCGTCGGCAGGATTCATATTCCCCAAAGCATACCTTCGGGTATGCTTTTATTATACAACAAATTCAGTGGAAATGCAAGTGCATACAACAGCGATACGACCTGTTTCACCATGACGGCGCAGAAACGGAAACCGCGTGCTTACGATGCTTTTATGCATAATGATCAGCATCCCATAAACCGCTTCTGATTTCAAGTGAAACAGCACACAAAGGGATCGTTTTACGGCAATGAAAGCAGGAAGCTTTCCTGCCGGCATAACGGGGCGCTTTTGTTTTTTGGCAATTTTACATTGAAAAACCGCTGATAATATGCTATAATTAAGAATGGAACTGTGCAGCCGGCAAAAAGCCGGCGGGATCATTCTCTCACACGAACGGAGATACTCAGAATGAAAGCGAAACGAAAACTCTGTGCTGCTGTCAGCAGTATCATATTCTGCATTTCTTTGATCCGGCTGCCGATGCGGGCAGCTGCTGCGGGTGACCGCACATACGAAAACCTCACTTATACAGAGAAATACACCGGGCTCACAATTACCGGATGCGCCGAAGATGCTGAAACGCTCGTCATACCGGAACAAATTGACGGAAAACCGGTTTCGGCGATCGGAAGCAGGGCGTTCGTCAATCATACGAAATTAAAAAGTGTCGTACTGCCTGACGGTCTGAACGATCTGGGCGACAGAGCCTTTACCGGCTGTACTGCGCTGGAACGCGTTGAGCTGCCGGAAGATCTGACACAGATCAAGCATAATACATTCAACGGATGCAGTTCACTGGAAAGCATTGTGATACCGGATTCTGTCCGCACGATCGGCACCGGTGCTTTCAGGAACTGCACAAGCCTTGCGGAGATCACATTTCCGAAGCAGCTGGATATGATCAGTTCTGCCGCTTTTACAGATACCGCATGGCTGGACAGTCAGCCGGACGGCTATGTCTGCATCAGCAATGTCCTGTGCTGGTATAAGGGAACGATGCCCGAAAATACCGCGCTGACACTGGATCCGTCCATAACGGTCATTGCAGACTGCGCGCTGTCACAGCAAAGCAACCTGACGGCGGTCACGTTCCATGATAAGATCACGGCGATCGGCTGGGGTGCCTTTCATGAAACCGGGATCATCCGCGCAGAGATCCCGCCGGTGGATCATCTGGGATCTGATACCTTTTCCGACTGTAAAAACCTGAAAAGCGCAGCGATCCCCGGCACGGTGAGATCCATTGATACCAATGCATTCGCCGGCTGCACGGGGCTGGAAACAGTCACGCTGGAGAACGGGATACAGACCGTCGGAATGTGTGCATTTCTGGACTGCCGTGCGCTGAACAGCATCACGATCCCGATGTCTGTCAGGAATATCAGCGGCGCTGCATTCGGGTATCGCACACCGGATGATCCGGGCGGCGATGACATTCGGCTGATGAAAGTTTCGGATGACTTTACTGTTTACGGCTATCCGTATACCGCCGCGGAAACATACGCAGATGAAAACGGATTCCGGTTTGCCGAGCCTGTCGGTTTGCCGGCATGGGTTCCGGGCGATGTGAACTGTGACGGTTCATTCCGTATTTCTGATGTTGTTCTGTTTCAGAAATGGCTGCTCACTGCACCGGATTCACCGCTGAAAAAGCCGGAGAATGCCGACCTGAATGCAGACGGCAGACTGGACGCTTCCGATCTCAGCCTGATGAAGCAGGCGCTCATGCGTCAGGCTGCGCAGGAATTTCAAATCAAAATCACATGGGACAGAAGAAATCAACAGGCGGATGAGATCTGCCGCTTTTTACAGGACAGCATCAGACGGCAGCTCCCTGACTTTGATTTTTCGCAGTTCACGTTTGAATGGAGAGAGAGCGAATATGACCCGCGGTCGTCCGGCAGCGCCGTTCCCGCTGCGGTTCATTTCAGGCTCTGTTATCAGGATATTCCGCTGGATTATGACAAATATCCGGTCACTGTCGATCTGTGCGATTACGGAAGATATGAGCTGAATGCACCCTTCCTGACAGGCGCTTTCCTTGACAAACTCGCTGCGATCGACACAACAGGCGTTATTCCAAAGCAGGAAGCGATCAATACCGCCAAAGCCTATGCTTCTGAAATGCCGCTCCCCACAGAATCCGGAAAATACGAGCCTTCCGGCCGCTTCGGTGAGGAAACGGTCCTGATGTATTATTCGGTTGAAGATGACTGCCTTGCTTACAGGGTTCATGACAGCTATGGCAATCATTTTTCCATTGGCGGCGGTTTCTCGACCATTTATGATGTCAAAGCAAATGTGTTTGTGGATGCAAGGACAGGAGATGTTCTGGAAAACCGGTATGACGAAATGGTTGCGATCGCCTGAATTATGCATAACAGAACAGCCGCCCGCGGGCGGCTGTTTTAAGCAGGTCATGATGATCCGATGTCCCCTCTCCCGGCGGGCTCCTGCATCCCGGAACAGAACGCAATATCCTGTGTCAATGTTTTCGGCTGCGCTGTTTTGGGAAAGCATAGCGGTATTGTCTGCCGTCCAAGGCAAGGGAACCGTCTCACTTTAAGCCATAATCGTTTTGAATGTATTTTGTCAGATACGTTTCGTTTTTCATCATAAAAGCTCTGCACAGTTGCGAAAATGGCCGAAAAGTGGTATAATAGGAACATGAACAGGACAACGGGGGAAGAAAAACTGCAATCTGATTCTGACTGCATTTTTTCCGACAGATCGTGCATATCAACTGTGCCCCGTGCCCGGCGCTTGTCATGACCGGCTTTGTTCTTTCGGACTGATCCGCAGAATCATCCGGCGTTTTGCGGAATCAGGCGGTTCGTTCGTTTTAAGGAGTAAAAATGGAATACAAATACAAAGCTTTTATCAGCTACCGCCACATTGCGCCTGATATGCAGGCTGCTGAACGGCTGCAAAAGCTTCTCGAAGCCTATAAGCCGCCGAAATCGCTCGGCAAAAAAAAGGAAAACTGGCGCATTTTCCGCGATGTTTCGGAATTGCAGTCCAGCAATGATCTCAGCGAGATCATCAGGAACGCGATCGAGTCATCAGAGTTTCTGATCGTAATCTGCTCGCCGCAGTACACCGACTCCAAATGGTGCCTTCAGGAGCTGACACGCTTCCGTGAGCTCCACAGCAACAAGAATACGAATATCATTACCATGCTGGTCAACGGTGATCCGCGGGAGTCATTTCCTGAGGAACTAACCCGCGCTGAGATGACCACTACCAATGAAAAAGGCGAAGAAGTCACTGTCATGGTGGACGTTGAACCCCTTGCTGCAAATATTGTTTCGGATAATCTGAAGGATTCAATGAAAAAACTGAATACTGAATTTCTCCGGATTGCCGCACCGCTGCTGGGCTGCGATTTCAACGACCTGTTTCAGCGTGAAAAGCGGCGTGAGGCTGCAAGAAGACGGCGGATATTCGGCAGCGTTTCGGCGATTCTCTCCCTTATCACGATCATCAGTGTCGCTTCTGCCGTCACCATAAACGGCAAGAACAAGCAGATACAGACGCAGAACGATCAGATCATGCTTCAGAATGACCAGATCAAAGCACAGAATGCGGAGATCGAAACCAAAAACAGTGAACTTCTCGTAGAGAATGCAGAACACCTTGCTGTGGAATCCGAAAATCTTTTCAAGGAGAACAACCTGATCCAGGCCATCAAAAAGGCCATCGCAGCGCTGCCTACGGAAGATGCGGATAAACCGGTTCTTCCCGAAGCCGAATATGCACTGTCGCGTGAACTCGGTTCGTTCAGTCACACGCAGTTTGCACCGCAGCTGTCACTGAAGCACGAATGCGCGGTGGAGCAGCTCTCGTTTATGGGCGGGGGAAAGTCGATCGTCTCTGCAGATGCGACGGGTGTATACTTCTGGAATGCCGAAACAGGCGATCTTATCAGGAAAATTTCCGCTTCTGACAGCGAATTCGCGTCTGATTCAGGGAACGCAGACAAGCTGACCGCCTATTTCGATATCAGTCCTGACAAAACGGGAACTGCATTCAAAAAGACAAGTGCTCCGAGCTATATTTCATATCAGAACCACCCTGTCTTTTACAAGATCTTTACCAACTACGTGCACAATGTCGGCGATGATGAACCCGGCACAGGAGGCGATGTATTCCTATACAATTCTGACTGTGACCTCTGGCTGATCGACGGTGCATCCGGCGAGGTGAAGTGGAGCGCTCCAAAAGCGGAAAACGCATTCTCCTGCCATGATGTCATCATAAACGAGGAGTCCGTTCTGCGCCTGTACCGCGATAAGAAGTTGCTCCCGGGCGGCACAGTGATCATGGGCGATGATTTTTATCTTGAGATCATTGACCGTGTGACGGGACGCATAACAGATACCGTTAAGCTGGAGCTCAGCAGCAGCACACCCGGTCTGTACGGCGTTGAGATCAAGGGAATGCACGACGGCATCATCTATATCAGTCAGGATGATCAGACACTGGAAGCCTTTGCGCCGGATGACCGCGCTTTGAAGCCGGTCAGTAAAATTGCGGTGAATTATCCCCTTCCTGCCGGAATCAACAAAAGCTATCTGCTGTACTTCGATCATGAACCTGTAGTCGCCGCCTGCAGTGTTCTCGCTTTCGGCCGTGCCACTGATCTCATTCGCTACGACAAGGATATGAAGGAGCAGAAATGGCGTGTTTCCCTTCCGGTAAACTATCAGAACAACGGAAAATCATTCCTGATCCCGGCTGATCACATTGATTATGCGCATGATGTTCTTGCAGTAACAACCGGAAGCTCGATCTCTCTCGTGGACTATGAAACCGGCGAACTGATTAAAAATATTCCTGTTGACGGGGAGATCGTGGATGTATCATTCTCCGGCAACGGCCTTATCATGTTCACGCTGAACAGCGGTGAGGAATATATGCTCAGCATCAACAGCTACACGACAGGAGATGACGCCGATCATGCCGCATACAAAGTGCAGACATTCAGTACGAACATCTCACTTTTCAGCTACAGCGCCGGAAAGTATGTCACCGCCGGCAATTATTCCAACATTGCCTATATTCAGTATCCGAAGCAGAACGAGATGTTCAGGGATATCGAAACGGGCAAATGGATGTATGAACGTAATATTCTCGCTGTGACAGATGACGGCGCAAAAGCCGCTGTGGTATCCACATTTTTCCCTGATAATGCATATAAATCCCTCAGTGATCTGACGCATCACCTGTTCATTTATGACGCAGCGTCAGGAGAATGCAGTGAGGTAACCGCACTGGAAAACTACAAAGTGAACAGCGCAGCCTTTCTGTCGCATGACAAGCTTATTGTAAATGCAAATAAGCCGGACAGTTCTGAAAGCATCATCATGTCCGTCAGCCTCACAGACGGTAAAGCCGAAGCGGTCAGGGATGCACCTTTGCCGATGCACTCGGAACCGGAACTGCTGCCTGCGGCAGACGGGTTTTACTATTTAGCCGATTACAACAGAAATATCGTGCATGTATCTGCTGACGGAAGCGTAAAGGCATGGGCAGAGAAGGATAAAGACACGCTGGCTCCGGACAGGAAAATCCTGAACGGGATGTATGCAGTTTCAGGCAGCAGAGCCGCTGTATATGCGCAGATCAATGACGGGGACAGCAGGACAGAACTGACCGTCCATGATTTTTCCGGCGGTCAGGATCTGACGCTGGAATGCAGCCTCAGCGGCACAGGGCGCGAGATCCGGCGCATTTTCTGGCAGAATCCGGACACTGTCGGCGTGTTTTTCAATGACCGTACCGTTTCGCTCTTTGATGCGGATACAGGCAGTCTGAAAACGACGGTCTCCCTGAACGGCACAAGTCAGGAACCGGTTTCTGCTGCAGCCGTCAGTGATGATACCTTTGCCGTCCTTTGCCGTGACTCAAACCTCTACGAGATGAACGCGGAAGGCTTTACGGGAAGAAAATGCCGGCTTGATTTCGCAGGCGACAGGGACAACGAAATCTATGAGTCTGACAGTTCCGCTGCATCAAATCTTGAAATCAGGCCGTCAGCCGACAAAAGCCGCATCTATGCCGTATGGGACAAATCACAGGCCTGGCTGATCGACACATCAAGGTTTTCTGTACGCTACAGGATCGACAATTTCGCCGCTGCGCCGTCGGAAGGCAATACCGTTTATATCAGTGACTCCGTACGAAATAAAACGGGACTGTTCCCGATTTATACGACACAGCAGCTGACAGATGCCGCAAATGCTTATCTTTCGGCACTGGGCGAAGCCTGAAAGGACATGACAAGATGAACGATAAGAAAAACCGAACGAATACAACGCTGCTGATCTTTCTGCTGGCCGTGCTTTCATTTCTGATCGCAACTGCCGAGGGTATTGTATACTATCGGGAGTATGATTCCTTTTTCAAGTATCTGCTGGTTCTGCAAAACAGTATCAATGCTTTTGGCTTCAAGGCTTCCGTAACGATCAAAGACACCGTTGCATTTATGGAACAAAACCCATCTGCGCTCACGCGATGCGTCGGCTATGCCTACTGCATTGCCGTATTTACCGCACCCTACTGCACGCTCTCATTTGTTTATAAGATACTGGAAAAACTGCTGCGCTTCATCATATTCTTCCGCAGGAGCAAGAACTGCCGGCATATCGTGGTATTCGGCTATAACAGCGATGTGAAGGCCATGCTGAACAACAATCAGTCAAACCCGAAAACGACCTGCATCCACATTGTCACCACAGAGCTCATTGACAGCGAGGAAGTATACCAGCTCAACAGGGCAGGCTATATCGTACACTATACTGACATCCTGAAAGCGGCTGAATCAGAACTGCACACGCTGCTTGCAAAAACACGGATCGAGACCGCATCCAATATCATCCTGTTCGAGAACTCGTCTATACGGAATTTCTCGCTGCTGCAGCTCTTTCGCCTGAACGATAAGGATTCCGCTGAACGGATCAGGCTGGCACAGGGCGCAAAGGTCTCATGCAGATGTGAAGAAGAAGGCATCGGCAGACTGATCGCGGAATATTACAACAGTGCAGCAGAAACGGATGCCTTCTACGACCTTGAACTGGTCGGGCTTCCGGAATTGCAGATACACAAAATGTACTCTGACCATCCGCTGCATACCGTGTATAAGGATACGGAAATTCCGCTGAAAGACTGGACTGTTCATCTGCTGGTGGCAGGTTTCGGTCAGCTTGGTCAGCAGGCTGTTTTGCAGGCAATGAATCTCGGTGTGGTTTCTGACAGCAACCGTATCATCATCGACGTTTTCGACAGCGATATCAATGCGAAAAAAGCTGTATTCCTGAATCAGCTCAGCCGCGATACATTTGATATCACCGACAGCTGCGTAACGCTCAAAAGCGATGCGGCTGACGGACTTCTGGAAATAAACTTTTTTGAAGCAAATATCTCTCACCTCAGCTTCTACGATACCGTGCGCAGCAAGCTTGATAAAGAGCCCTATACCTATACCGTCATCGCCCTGGAAAACATTGATCTTTCCGTGCACTGCGCAATCCAGCTTGAGGAACTGTTTGACGAGCGCGGCCTGAAGCTGCCGATCCTCATGCGCATGGATACCGACAGGAGACTGGCTGCATATATCTCCGCGGACAAGCGCTCACTGGCAGATGTCGATCTGATTGATGACAGAAGCATTGTCATTACGCTTGATATGATCATCAACCGCGAGATAGACCGCATTGCGAAAGATTACAACCATTTCTATAACAATATCAAGCTCATAACTGCCGGTGAAACAGGCATCGCGGAGAATGCCGCGGAAGATCCCGAGACAGAGTGGAACAGGCTCAGACTGTTCCGCCGCTCGTCCAGCAAGGCTGCGGCTTATCATGATGAAGTGAAAAACGATATCATTGCAAAGCTGGCCGCTGAAAACGGCGCTGCACTCGATCAGAAACTCGAAGAACTGATCGGAACTGACGGTACCCTCATGCGGTACACAGGGTATGCCTGGCAGATGAACGGGACAGAGAAGGAAGTTCTGAAAAAGCTCCGGGAAGACAGCTTTGCTTACGGGCTTGCTTCCCTGGAACACCGGCGCTGGTGCTGTTATATGGCTTCGATCGGTTGGCGGTTCGGGGAACGCTGCGATAAGTTCCGACAAAACCCGTGCCTTGTTCCGCAGCAAAAACTCATGGAAACACAGCCTGAAATGTGCAAATATGATCTGATGTCACTGATGGCAAGATACAAGGCGAAGAATTAACAGACTGTTATGAGAAAAGCGGCTATGGTTATTTGTTTCGCCGCTCTCCGGTTTACAGTTACTGCCGTCTGATTAACAGACAGGAGCGCTTTCGCACCAATATGATATCAATTATGATATAAAGTCACCGCCGCCTGCAGCCTGAATGCAGACGGCGGTGACTTTATATTCACCCGAGGGAATATATACATTTTATTATATTTTGGGAACCTCTTGACCGACCGCAATGAAGTATTATATAATAATCCTGTTATTTTTGTAATGATATTGCATTTTCGAGAATGATATGTTATACTAAAAACATATTGCGCTGATTATACGGTTTCAGACACAATCCGGATGAAAGGAGGAGCCGGCACGGTCATGCGGAAACAAACAAAAAGTATGGCGATATTTGTTGCGCTCCTGCTGCTGGCGGGAATTTTTCATGTAACAGACGTCGTGATCCATCGCAAAGGGATATATTATCCGAGCACGCTGATGTTCAGCACGGTTACGATGATCTATTCCGGATTGATTTTGTTCTGGGTTCAGTCTGTCCGGATCAGGCTGCTGCCTTCCCGTGCAAAGAATGATATCATCGCATCGGGGCT
Source organism: Oscillospiraceae bacterium (assembly GCA_017545185.1). Lineage (GTDB taxonomy): Bacteria > Bacillota > Clostridia > Oscillospirales > Ruminococcaceae > Firm-04. The sequence continues at coordinate 27,387 of JAFWQJ010000029.1, forward strand.
GTTGATGCTGCTGTTTCATTTTGTACGCTCTGTCCGCTACAGAATGATGGTATGGTCGCCGTTCGCGCTGTTTCTCAGCCGCCATTGCTGGTATTTCTGGTACGTGCCGATCATCATGGTTCCGACGCTCTTTCTGACCAGCATTCTTGCATTCGGAAAGGGTCCCGAACAGAAACGGAACAGATCGCGCTGGATTCTGATCCCCGCGATATTGCTTGGCGCAGGAATCATGACGAATGACCTGCATCATCTCTATCAGACTGCGATCACCGTGACAGATGACCGGGACACGCTGCGGCAGGCAGTCGGCACGTTTGTATATCCGGAACCGGATACGCGGCTTGCCGGCATGGAACTGAATGCAGGATATACGTTCTTTGCAAAGGATGAGAGCGTTCTGCACCGGCTGAATGAGGAACTTCAGGATGCCAACGAAGTGCTTTCCATGGAAAATGAAGTGCTTGCCCGTGAGCAGGAACAGTCACCTGACGCCGGATGCCGTCAAGGAATCGCTGGATCAGCTGCCGGACTCACTGACCGGTTCCTCGGGCGGTTTGCCGTTGTTGCGGAATTCCGCAAACCATTCTGATTCTGTTTCTTGGAGCGTAACGGTCAGGCGGTCGCCCTCTGCATGACGCACCGTATTCGCTGCGCACTGCTCCACTGCCTCCGTCATATCCGAGGCAAGATTCTTACACACGATTGTCCATAAAACATTTGAAAAAGGGGCTGAGCGTATGACAAAGCGGCAGGTGATGCAGAATTGAGCAAACCGTATAAAATCATCATAGTGGATGATGAGCTGATTTCCCGCGGATTTATGGAAATGCTGATCAGGCCGCTGAAAGACTATGAAACCGCAGCGGCACTTCCCTATGCAAAGGATGTGATGCTCTGGTGCGAGGAGCATCAAGCGCCTGACCTGATCCTCATGGATGTGATGATGGAAAAGGGCATCGACGGACTGACGGCTGCGGCGCAGCTCAAGCAGAGGTATCCGCAGACGAAGATCGCTTTTGTTTCCTTTGCTGCATTGCTGATGCTCACGATGCTGTCCGGATCATCACGGTTCATCTTTTCAAAATACCCGTCTGGTTCCTGACCGTTTGTGTAGAGATTCAGCGAATACAACGGGGTATCGGAAAGCGCCGCGTATCCACTGTCGGTCAGTTCCGCAATCATGCCGTTATGATTGACGCTCTGGATCAAGCCGCATACTGTATATTCATAAGTCGTCCCGTTCAGTGTCATGCTGAAAGGATCTCCGACGGAATACTGCTCTGCCGGTCTCAGCGGATCGATCCCTCTGATCGCATGGATCGGTTCAAGCCGCCTGATCTTACCTGCCGCGAGCAGTGTAAAGACAAGCACCGTCAGCAGAATGCTGAAAACCGTGACCGCGGATGCTTTCAGATCAAAAACAGGTCTGTATGAAAAGCCCGACTGTACTGCAAGAATGTTTGCAACAGACGGGATCAGCAGATAAGACAGCGCAGTTCCAAGGAGCAATCCGGCAGCACACACAATGCCGTACGGGATGACCTGACTGAACATCAGCTGTCTGCTCTCGTAGCCGATGCCCTTGAGGACACCCATTTCATTCATTTCCTCATCAATCGTCTGCCGGATCCTGAAACGCGCAAGGAAGATGCTGACGGTCAGGACAAGCAGCGCAAACACAGCAAGGAACAGTACGATCGTTTCAGATACCATTGTACGGCTGTTTCTGGCAGTCTCACAATCCAGCAAAGACAATGCAGGTATCTTCTGTTCCTTCAGATGATCGGCAACAGCTTTTTTTGCAGCTTCAATATCCGCACCGCTTCCGGTCTTGACGAGATACTCGCTGACCGGCATAAAATGCGCATCATCGCGGATGCTTTCATAAGCCTGATCGGTCAGGTAAATGCCGATAAAGCCCGTGCCGTAATTGCCGTACTGCATTTCGTTCAGAACACCGTCCACGGTGAAGCGGTATTCCTGACCGTCGATCAGGTACCGGATGCTGCTGCCGGTCTGATAATCGCCGAGCTCCGACAAATAAAGCGGGATGTATGCACCGTGATGACCGGCAGAGTCAGACTGTTCGCAGACCGTGTGCCGGGTCAGGCTGCGTTCGTCGGACAGCCTGTAAAAATACGTGTTCATCGTAAACGCAGAACCCTGAAACTCCTGCAGGGCTGCCGAAGCAAACCGCGCAGGATGCTGTTCAACATCCGACACGCCGCTGATCTCTGCAAGCGCCCCGGCAAGCGTATCTGCATCATAAGCTTCGGGAACGGTCACGCTGATCTCTGCCGTGTTCAGTTCGTCAAACAGTCTGTCATAGGCATTTCCGGTCTGAAACAGCAGCACAAGCGCGGTATTCAGAATGACCGCCGTGATCATCATGACCAGGCCGAAGGATATGAACTGTCCTTTGGCTTTTTTCAGGTTGTGCCGAACCAGTCCGAACATGTCACCACCCCATATCCTTCAAAAATGTCTCAAGCTTTTCTGTACGGGCGCTGTCCGATTCCTTATACGCACCGAGATCACAGTCGCCGCAGGGCAGCTTTCTGCGTGTTGTCTCGGAGATGTTCACCATGTCAAAAAGCGCATTGGCCCGCCTGACGATATCAGCCTTGTTTTTGCCGGTAAGACTGCCGGCTGTGATCACATTATCCAGCAGGTTCATCTTGTCGATCAGATAGATCTGCTGGAACACAAAGCCGCAGTGCTTTCTGCGGAATACTGCAAGCGCATCGCTGCTCATTCCGGTGATCTCCGTACCGCAGAACGTGACCGTCCCTGCATTGGGCTTATCCATACCGGAATGCGAATACATCAGTGTGGATTTGCCCGCTCCCGATGCACCCATGATCACCGTAAAGTCGCCCTTGTAGATATCAATATCGAAATCGGAATAAACGACCTGCTCGCTCTCCCCCGCGCCGAAAACTTTTTTCAGAGGTCTCGCTGAAATAATCGGTTCCTTTTTCTTCATAATGATCGCTCCTTATCTGATGAGATCCCTGATAAACGCCATTGTGCCGGATGCTGCGCCCAGCATCTTCTCAACCATGTCGATGAATGCCGTGATCTCGTTTTCCGTAAAATCACTGTCATCGAACATCTCCGAGCATATTATCAAAATCATTTTCACGCGTTCTTCGATCTGTCCGCAGTCAAAAACGCCCTGCGAGATCCCCTCCCGCACAACCTCCGCAAGCAGCGGGATCGCTTCATTCAAAAGCCGCTGATTCAGCTTTTCATGCAGAACAATGTTTTCCTTTGCTTCGACCGCATCTGCAATGCTTGCTTCCCCCGGCTGCGGACGAAGCGCATAGATCACCGCGGCGACCTTCTGCGGAACAGGCAGCGGGCTCGCGACCACAGCCTTCGCTTTCTCCGCTTCTTCATTCATCATCATATCAACGACCGCTTCCAGCGTGGCCTCTTTGCTCGGGAAATAATAGTAATAGGTTCCCTTTGCAATGCCCGCGGCCGCAATGATCTCGTCGATGCTGGTATTCTCGTAGCCCTTTTCGATAAACAGGCGGTATGCGATCCGCAAAAGCTCCCGTCTGCGGCGTTCCCCTTTTTCTCCCATGATTCGCCCTCCTTTTTCGACTGCCGGTCGGTTTCTGATATCATCATACCACAAACGCAAATACTTGCCAAGACAAAAATCGACCGCCGGTCTATTTTTTCTCGCCGTGTCAATACGAGCATTCCGGAGCAGCACATTTTTGTGCATACTGTACAGAGCGGACGATGTGATATGCACCGGCTTTGCTTTTCACCGGCAGTTGACTTTTGCATTGCCGTTTGCTATAATAAAGCTGTATCACCGGCAGCCGGAGTTCCGGCGGAAACAGTCGCAGCATCAATCAATCAGGAGGAGCTTTCCATGATCTACAAGCTGAAAGAACATATCCGGGAATACTTCGTCGGAAAGGAAGAAATTGTCGAAAACGTGCTGATCTGTCTGCTCTCGGGCGGGCATATCCTGCTGGAGGGCGTTCCGGGCGTCGGCAAGACCACGCTCGCTTCCGCACTTGCAAGATCTGTCGCATGTGATTTCGGCAGGATCCAGTTCACGCCGGATACGCTGCCGACCGATGTCATGGGCACGGAGATCTTCAATATGAAAACCGGTGAATTTGAATACCGGGAGGGCGCGGTCATGCACCAGATCGTCCTTGCGGATGAGATCAACCGTACTTCGCCGAAAACGCAGGCTGCCCTTCTGGAAGCCATGTCGGAGGGACAGACGACGGTCGGCGGGGTCAGGCATCCGCTGCCGAAGCCCTTTATGGTCATTGCAACACAGAATCCTGTTGAGTTTATGGGGACCTATCCGCTTCCCGAGGCGCAGATCGACCGCTTCATGATGAAAATCACCGTCGATTATCCCGGGGAGGATGAAGAACTCCGCATGACAAAGAATATGCTTGCCGGAAAGACCGCCGATACAGTCGAAAGCATCATCACTGCGGAGGATGTCATCAGAATGCAGGAGCAGGTCTCAAATGTCACGATCAGGGATGAAGTGATCCGCTATGCAAGAGATATGGCGGAAATGACAAGAAACGAAAAGCGCTTTGTGCTTGGTGTCAGTCCTCGTTCCGTGCTCGCACTTGTCAAAGCATCCCAGGCAAAAGCATTCCTTGCAGGCCGCGATTATGTCAAACCGGATGATGTCAAAGCAGCCGCGCCGTTTGTGCTCGCGCACAGGCTTTCGCTGACCTCCGAAGCAAAGATCGCAAAGGAGGACAAGGACAGCATTCTCCGCAAACTAATCCACAATACGAAAATCCCTCTGTAATCATCCGATCCGTTTTCCGTCACGCGCAAAGGGTGCTTTTTATGACAAGAAACATACGCATCTGGTTCTGTCTGTGGGTGCTGTCCGTGATCGGCATCAGCTTCCGCGGCGGTACTGTCACCTACGGCTTTTTCACTGTCCTGACCCTTGTCCCGCTGTTCTCGCTTCTCTATCTGTTTGCGGTCTATTCGCTGTTCCATATTTATCAGGAGACCGAACAGCGCTTCGTTACGGTGAATGAGCCTGTTGCCTATCGCTTCGCACTGGTCAATGAATATCCGATCCAGTTTGTCAGCATCAGGGTACGGTTTTTTTCATCCTTCTCATCTATCACCGGTCTGGATGACGAAACCGAATACGAACTGCCGCCCCGTTCCAGAATCGAAAAGGAAACAAGGCTGATCTGCAAATACAGAGGCGAATATGAGATCGGCGTCAAAGAAATTGAGATCCAGGACTTTTTCCGCCTGTTCCGGATCAAATACAAAAATAAAGAGTGCATCCATGCAGTCGTCAGGCCGCAGCTGATCCGGACAGACACGCTCGGCGAGATCACGCTTTCCGATGCCGTCCGGGAATCGGAGCGCAGCCGTTCCGAGCCGGATATCCTGAGCCGGGAATATATACCCGGCGACGATCCGCGGTTCATCAACTGGACGCAGTCCGCAAGGAACGGAAAACTGATGACGAGGATCCTCACCGGTACAACGCATCAGGAGATCGCGCTGATCACCGATACATACAGAGCCAGCGATGTGCAGCGCGTTTTTCTGCCGGCAGAAAACAAAATCCTCGAAATGACACTGGCGGTCGCCTATTATCTCAGCCGGAATCAGATCCGTGCCGCAGAATATCATCTGGCAGAGGAGCTGGTCAGCCTGACCGCGGACAATACACGACAGTTCGAGGAATTCTATGATGCTGTTTCAGAGATCGGATTCAGCAGTCTGCACACGCACGGGCTGTTATATGAAGCGGTCATGCGGAGACGGGATATTTTTGAGAGCTCTATGGTGTTTCTGATCCTTTCCGCATGGGATACGGAAACCGGCGCGCTGCTGAAGGAACTGGATCAGAACGGCTTGCAGACAGTGCTCCTTTTCATCACTGAAAATGAAAACAGCCTGCCCGATCTCTCCGGCTTCAAAAACTGCACACCGGTGCCTGTTTCTCCGTTTGCGGAACTGCCGAAGGAGCCCGGCGTATGAACAGGATATATGATATCATCACGATCCTGCCGCTTTCTCTGCTCTCGGTGATGCTGTCCGGCCAATACGCAGGGATACCGGAACACAGCTTTTCCGGATCATGTTTCTGCCTGATCTTCACGCTCTTTCTGATCCTGCTCCGGAATATGAAACGGAAAGAGCGTCTGCTCAGCATCGGGATCGCAGCGTTCTTTCTTGCAGGACTATTTCTTGCAGCAGGGGCAGAATCCCGGCAGCTGTTCCTGACGGAATATTTCTGGATCATCCGGATCGCGGGCATTTCTGCCGCAGCGTTTCTGGCAGGGATCCTGATGAACCGGAATATCTGGATCCGGAGAGCAGCGGCTGCCGCCGTGCTGGTCTACTGCATCGCCGAAGCTGCACGCGGCAGAACAGTCGGCAAGGAGCCGTTTTCCCTGATCTGCCTGATGCTGCTTGTCCGGGTTGCAGAGGAGATACAGAGAACATGGAAAAAAAGCGGCGTTCCGGAGATGAAAGGGCATATTGTCAGGATCGCGCCGTTCCTGCTTGCCGTCTGCCTGAGTGTCTATGCTGCACCCGCACCGGATAAACCGTATGACTGGCAGTTTGCCAAAGACCTGTATCATAACTGCGTGACGCTTGCCAACAGAGTGTACGGCAGCATCATGCATCCGGAAGACGATTATGCCGCAATGGGCTTTTCCGACAAGGGCAGCTTTGCTTCAAGGCTCGGCACGAATGATGAAGATGCGCTTTTCATTCAGGCAGACCGAACTTCACTCCGCGATTTCAGACTGGTCGGCAGCATAAGCAATGAATTCACCGGCAGAGAATGGTTGTTCCGTTCCGGACAGGCAAACGATCCGCGGATCATGGATACCATGGAAACAGTCTCCGCCGTCAGACAGTTTGCGCCGTCTGAACGGACGGACTATCTGCAGAAGGCCGATCTGCATTGCGAAAGCCGCTTTTACAATACGCATTTTATTTTTTCGCCGACAAAGATCAAGCTGGAAGCGACCGGAGAGGCAAATAAGGGCATCAGCGAAAAAAACGGAAGCATCGTCTCAAAGAAAAAGCTGAAATATCTGGATACATACACGGTTTATTGCTATGAGCTCAATTACGCAAACCCGAAGATCGCAGAGCTGCTGACGCAGGCAGAACCGGTCAGGGAAGAAGAATGGAAGCAGACGGTTTCCGCAGAAAAATTACAGAACCGTCCCGGATATTCCTTTGCGGATTATCAGGAATACCGCCGCGGCATTTACGCACATAACTGCCGTTCCTGCGGCGTATCCGATGCAGTCGGAGAGATCCTTGCAGGCATAGAGAACAGCGCCGGTAACCGGTATGACAGGATGAAAATGCTGGAAGCATATCTCAGCGGCATGGAATACGATACTGCCTGCGGCGCACTTCCCGACACGGTGTCCGATGCCGGAAGCTTCCTGGATTATTTTCTGTTCACATCGAAAAAAGGCTATTGTATGCACTTTGCGACCGCTTTTGTTCTCATGGCAAATGAAATGGGGATCCCTTGCCGCTATGTGCAGGGCTATCTGGCAAAAGCCGACCGCAGCGGCAGGATCACCGTAAAGCAGAGCAGCGCACACGCATGGCCGGAGGTCTATTTTGACCATGTCGGCTGGGTCGCCTTTGAACCGACGCCCGGATACGCCGTTCAGTCCGGCTGGGCGGTCAGCAGCGGCGTTCCGTCCGTTTCCGCACCGGATTACGAAGCACAATACCGCCGGGATGAACCGCAGGAACCGGATGACCTCTCTGATGAGACCGCGGAGGAACCCAAGCATCTCAATCCGCTGGTGTTCATGATCCCGGCACTGTCGGTCCTCTGCTTTCTTCTTCTGTTTTTCCTTGTCAGCCGTGCGGTATCGAAACGGAAATATGCGCAGATGCATCCGGATGAAAAATTCAGGTATCTGGCACAGCAGATCCTCCGGTATTTCGGATATCTCGGGTTCCGCATGGAAAACGAAACGCTTGCTGAATTTGCTGACCGCGTCCGGCACGCTGACCGTCCGGAGCTCACGGCGCATCTCGGCTTTATTCCGGTCTGCGAAGCGGTGTTGTATTCTGACAGCGGCGTCACAGAAGATGTGATCCATGACGCAGAGCAGACCTGTCAGGCACTCCGGACGCTTGTCAGACATACAAAGCTCCGGTACAGACTGATGCTGCTTTTCAAACAATGATCCGTGCAACGGTATTTCTTATTGTGAAGCATAAAACGGCGCCGCCTGCAGGCACGGGCGGCGCTCCTTTTTTCAGCATCGCGGGAGCGTTTGCGCTACGGAAAATAAAGGTAATTATGTAAAATAATTTTCACTTCTTTACTTTGCGGAAGAAATGTTATATAATAAATCTACAGGCAGACGCCTGACATTATAAAAGACAGGAGTGTTTTGTATGACAGAAAAGAAAATCATGATACTGATCGGGATCATCGTGCTTCCGGTCGCCGTCGGCCTGACGGCGCTGATGTACTGGCTCTGCTTTTACCGGCCGGCCTACCGGGCGGAACATTACACGGCAGAGACGACCGGCACCGTCGAAAAAATATCCGGTTTTACCAGCTGCGATATCCGTGTTCCGATGGTACGCTATTCCGTCGGCGAAATGGAATATACCGCCTACGGCCCGAATTTTTCCGGCAGCAAATACATATCGGCGGAGGTCGGCAGCATCCAGCTTGCCGGTTATTCCTGCAACATTACGCCGGACGGCGAGCTGCCGCTGATCGTGGAGATCAGGGGAAGCAAGGCGGCTGCGCAGGAAGCGATGAACGCACGCTATCCGGAGGGCAAGACCGTGCCGGTTTTCTATGATCCGGATTCCCCGAAGGACGCATTTGTCGAGCGCGACGCGCCGATCCCGCGAACAGTCGGCATCATGCTGGTCACGATCCCAAGCGTTATGACCGCGGCCTGCATCATCCTGATCCTGATCGGCATTCTGAAGCCGAAAGCATAACAAAAGCCCCCGGTTCACAGCCGGGGGCTTATTGCGTCAGGCAGTTCTTTTCGGCGGGGTGTGGTCGATCGTCACGATCACGCCGCCGCCCTGATCCCGGATCTCCTCCAGCGGCACATCCGAGCGGAGCACTCTGTATGCGACCCGGAGCGGCGGTTCCGTGACAGTGCGCTTTGCATAGATGATCCGCTCAACGGCATTGCCCTTCTGCCGTCCGTTCATCATGCTCTCCGAGAAATCCTCTCCGGACAGGTCAACGGACAGGAATGCCTCCGGCGGCGAAAGCAGCTGCAGCGTCACCTTGCCGCTTTTGTCAAATGCCGCATAGACATTATTGCGCAGATCGAGATTCCCGAGCCCGTGCACCAATGTATCCTGATAGTAAACATAGAAGCAGGGGCCGCCTGCCTTATCCGTCAGCGGATGTTCCGGGTCATAGACCAGTCTGAAATCACTGAGGTCAGAACCCGGATACATTTCGCGCACTGTTTTCTCCAGCTTGGCCTTCATGCTGTCGGTGACCGTGCCGGTCTCATCAACGATCACCGGCATTTTTGTTGCGGCCGCAATGATGTCCTCCGCCCCTGCCGAACCGGGTACAAGGAGCTTTCGCTTCATCAGGGTCAGGTCAACCGCGCTGAGCATTTTATCCTGATTGCAGTCAGCCGCCTCCCAGTCCGCGGACGGCTGCGCCGGTTGTGCGGTCAGCCAGCAGATCAGCGCCGCCGCGTCCGCTTTGCCGAAGCCCGCCGCATCGCAGAGCAGCCGGAACACAACGTCATACGAACCGTTGTCATATTTCGTGACCGTGCCGCGGTTCTCAGCCGGAATGCCGTATGCAGCAGGCGCCGCCAGTGCAAACGAGGCCGTCTCAAGAGAAAGCGCGCCATCATCCATATATTTGCCGAGCTTCCGGACGGCAGACGGGTTCGACGGCAATCGGGCAATCAGCGGCTTTGCATCGGAATTCTCCATGAGCCGGTACAGCGCAAGACCCGAAGCCGCACTGACCGCTGCCGGCGCACCGGTTCCGGCATTCACAAAGGAGACCCGCGCATCCCCCGCGCCGAGTACGTTCTGCGCATTGTCCGTGATGCGGAAAACGCCGCTGACCTTCTGGGATGCATTCTCCGGAACGTATCCGCCGATCGCTTCCGCCGTATACGGATTTCCGTCCTTGTCCTTCAGTTCCCATGCGATCTCCGCATCGCCGTCGGAGACCGCCTCATAAACGGCGATCTCCTGATACGATGCCCATGCAGGCCCCGTTCTGCCGCGCTCTGCGGTTTCTTTTCCGGCACAGCTCCACAGGCCGATCCGGCGCACCGCATCGGATGAGAGCGCTTCCGTGTACTGATACTTCCCCATATTTGCTGCCATGAGCGAATAATTCAGGCAGACCGCGATCTGATTTCCGTTTGCGGCGGTTTTTCCGTTTTCCAGCTGAAAGTCCTCATATTCCTGCGGACAGTCCGGCACCCAGCTGTACGGGTCGGTTTCCGTGATCCGGAGCTGTTCATCCACGGAAAACCGGTATGCCGGAACATACGCAGCCTTGTCCGGCAGATGTACATCCTCCGCGGCTTCCGTGGCAAGGCTGACCGCAAAATCACCCGCGCAGACAGGCCGGTACACAAACACTTCAAAATCCCACACATAATACGGGGAGCCTGCCGTGTCGTAATAATGATGCGTTTCGTGGTACAGCTCCTGCACGGCATCGCCTTCGGCAGTGACAGTGTGCTGAAAGACCAGTCCCTCCGGTCCGCTGTACTGCTCTTCGTGGAACACCACGCAGAGCAGCCCGTCCTCGATATGCGTGCCGCCGTAGGTGTCCATAAAATGCAGTGCCTTGCCGTAGGTATCCGGGATCCAGTCCGGCAGGGCTTCCTGTGCTTCCTCAGCGAAGGCTGCGGGGTACGTGCCGCCTGTGCAGAGCATGGCTGCTGCGAAGGCGGCTGCAATTGTTTTGAGGTTTCTCCGTTTCATACATAATTCCCTTCCGTTTTCAGTGTTTCATGACGGTTTTCCGTCACGTTCCCCCATGCAGCAAAATTGTTTCTTTCAGTGTTCTGATCAGCAGATCGGCGTCGATCGGCTTTGCGATATGCGCCTGCATCCCCGCGGCCTTTGCCGCCGCCGCGTCCTCCTTGAATGCGTTGGCCGTCATCGCGAGAATCGGGATCTCTGCCAGTGCCGGATTGTTCAGCGCGCGGATCCGCCTTGCCGCCGTGTAGCCGTCCATGACCGGCATCTGGATATCCATTAACACCGCCGCATAATATCCGGCTTTGGATGCGGAAAGCATATCCAGTGCGATCTGCCCGTTCTCTGCCGTATCGACTTCAAAGCCCGCCTGCATCAGAATCATCTTCGCGATCTCCATATTGACCGCATTGTCCTCCGCAAGCAGCAGCCGCTTTCCGGTCAGATCGAACTGCTCCGCCTGCACAGCCGTCTCTGCCGTCTCCGGCTCCAGATCGGATTCCTCCGCCGGCAGGAACTGCAGGCGCAGAATGATCTCCGTGCCCTGTCCTGGCTCCGTCAGCACCTCGATCGTACCGCGCATCAGATCCGTCAGGCTTTTCGTGATCGAAAGCCCCAGACCCGTCCCCTCAATGCCGCTGACCGTCGAGGTGCGCTCCCGCTCAAACGGGCGGAACATCTTTTCCGCAAACTCCTTCGACATGCCGATGCCGTTGTCGGCGATGCGGATCTCATAGGCACCCATGCCGGTCTCCGCGCTTTCCGTCTGGATCACGGATACCGAGATGCGCCCGCCCTCCGGCGTGAACTTATACGCATTGTTCAGCAGATTCATGATCACGCGGTTCAGGTTCTTCTCGTCGCACCAGACGAATCTGTCCCTGACCTTTGACGTATCGACCGCAAACTGCATCTTCTTCTGCTTCATCTGCTCCTCGAACAGCTCGTAGATATTATCGAAGATCCGGCAGAGGTCGGCAGGGACATTTTCCAGCTCCATTCTGCCGTTCTCGATCCGGCTCATTTCCAGGATATCATTGATGAGCGTCAGCAGATGCTGATTGGAACGGTCGATCTTCACAAGATAATTGTGCAGCGCCTCCGACCCCGGCTCCTGCATCGCAAGCCTTGTGTAGCCGATGATCGCATTCATCGGCGTGCGGATATCATGCGACATGTTGAACAGGAACCGGCTCTTTGCGAGATTGCCCTCCACGGCGCGGATCTTGTCGCGCTCCGCTGCCTCCTGATTCTTCCGCACAAGATTCTGCACATAGATCATGATCAGAAGGCCGGAAAAGACGACCGCCATGAGTATGATGCCGCCGGAGATCAGTGCGGCGCGCATCTCTGCGGCACTTTCCTTTGCGGCGATGCGCTTTGCCAGCCACAGAAATGCCGAATACAGCAGCAGCGCGAACAGCACGACGCCCGATGTGACAATGCCGCTGTATTCCGTGATCGTGCTGCGCGTGACCGTGCGCCAGTAGAACACAAAGCCGAGCAGGCACCAGAACGACAGCAGCAGAAACGCCTGACTGCCCATCGCCTCCATTGCCGTCAGCCGCGGCACAAGCTGCACGATCACAAAGAACACGGACAGCACCGTTCCGGCGAGACCGGTCAGCCTGACCGTTTTCAGATGCTCCTTCCGGGCGATCCGGTAAGCGGCTGCCGAGGTGTACCCGAAGCCGACGATCGCGCCGAACGAGGTCAGGTCAACGAACCAGCTGAGCGTGTTTCTGCCGACCAGCGCGAGCATGATCGAAATGGTCATGATGAACAGTGCGCTGTAAATCGTTTTGGAAAACGCCCTGGAAAGAATCCTGTCCTCCGCCATTGCGGACAGCACGCGGATCGTTGCGCGGTATCCGCCGATGATGCCGGTCAGCACGCCCGCCAGCGCCGTAATGCTGATGATAATCAGACCGGGCCTGCCCATGATCGTCTCTGCCGCATAAAATGTCGGGACGGCTTCCGCCCCGGACAGATGTCCGAGATCGGAGATATAGTCCTGCCAGCAGCCGTAGTCGTCCGGAACAGCGGAAACGCCGACGATCGCCATGGACGTGTAAGCCAGCGCCGTGAAAATGATCGCAGTGAACAGAATGCGCTTCGTTTTCGGGATGCGGAACCGGAAATTCGCCGTATCAAATGCGGTGACATCGAATCCGACAAACGCCCACGGCGCAAGAAAGACAATGCTGTAAATGCCGTAGGCGGTGTTGACGCTGCCGGATCCGAAATCGGACAGCCGGTGATTCGCAGCCGCATGCGGAATACAGATCACGGCTGTAATCAGAACCCCGAGCATCATAATGACCGATAAAAATGTGTGAATCTTATGCAGGATGCTCCTTGCGGTCATGAACAGAATGCCGACGCCTGCCAGCGCGCTGACGGACACGATGATCTCTGTCAGATAGATCCTGTTGCCGGAAACAGTATAATAAAGCCCTGTCTGAACGGTATCCCCCATGATCGTCCGCAGGACAATGAACAGCGCCGTTCCGTTCAGGAATACGATCGTCAGATAGGAAAGTGCCAGAAACCATGAGCTCAGGAAGGCATGGTCGCGCCCGAACGCTTCCTTCGTGTAGGAATAGACGCCGCCCGGACCCGGGCTCCTGTTCATCAGGAACACAAAGTTGCAGCCGATCACCAGCATGATCAGCGCGCCGGCAGCCATGGCAATGACCGTGCCCGCCGGCCCTGCGACCGGAAGAAAGGTCGTGCCCGGCATGACAAATGCGCCCCATCCGACCATGCAGCCGAATGCCATTGCCCAGACATCCAGCTCGGAGAGATACGCGGCAGGTTTTTTCGCTGTCTGATTCTCCATTGCCTGCGCCCCCTTATTTGCTCTGCTCTGCTGCCCAGATCAGTTCTTCCATGGTCTGACAGAGACGCTCCGGCTCCACAGGCTTGGAAAGATGCGCGTTCATGCCGACCTGCAGGGAACGCTGCACATCCTCGTCAAACGCGTTGGCAGTCAGCGCAATGATCGGGACAGTCTTTGCATCCGGCCTGCTGAATGCCCGGATCGCGGCGGCCGCTTCCAGACCGTCCATTTCCGGCATCCGCACATCCATGAGCACCGCGTCATAATACCCCGCAGGCGCATCCGCAAATTTCTGCACCGCGATCCTGCCGTTTTCTGCGTGATCTGCCTCCGCACCCATCATCCGGATCAGTTCCTTCATGATCTCCGCATTGATGAGCACATCCTCCGCCAGCAGAATGCGCCTGCCCTTCAGATCGGCGCGCTGCTTTCCGCGGATCAGATGCAGGTTGTTCTTGCGGGCGATCCGCTCAAATTCCCCGATGACATTGGACGCGAACAGCGGCTTGGACAGGAAGCTGTCCACACCGTTCTGCATGGCATCCTCCATGATATCGTCCCAATTGAATGCCGTCAGAATGATGATCGTCGTCTCCCGGCTGACCTGCGCCCGGATCTTCTTTGCAAGCGTGATCCCGTCCTGCTCCGGCATTTTCCAGTCCAGCAGCACCAGATTATAGGCCTCGCTCCCGTTGTGCTTCCGCTCCAGCATCTGCAGGGCATCCGACGCATTCATGCAGATATCCGCCCGGATGCCCGCTTCACCGAGCACGATCCTTGCGTGCTCGGCTGCGACGGCGTCGTCATCCACGACCAGCACGCACATGTCCTTCGGGTCAATGACGACATCCTCCTCATAGCTGTGGCAGCAGTTTTTCAGCGTGATCACGACCGTGAACGCCGTTCCCACACCCTTTTCCGAGGTGACCGTGATCGTGCCGTTCATCAGATCGACAATGCTTTTTGTGATCGCCATGCCGAGGCCGGTGCTGCCGTATTTGCTGCTGCGGCGGCTATCCTCCTGCGTAAAGGTATCAAAGATCTTCGGGATAAATTCCGGATTCATGCCGATGCCCGTATCCCGGATCACGAACCGGAGCGTGGACTGATCCTCGAACACAGCCGTCCGCTCCACGGTCAGCGTAATGCTGCCGGGCGCATCCGTAAACTTCACGGCATTGCTGAGAATATTGATGAGCACCTGCTTCAGTTTCATGTCATCGCCGATGTAGTAATCCGATACGCCGCCGATCACCTTGCATTCGTAGGTCAGCCCCTTGTCGCCGCACTGTGTCATCACCATGACATTGATCTGCTCCAGCATCGCGCGGAAGGAAAACTCCTTCTTCCGGAGCACCATTCTGCCGGATTCGATCCGGCTCATATCAAGGATGTCGTTGATCAGATGCAGCAGATGCCGGGCACTGCTGCCGATCTGTTCCAGATAGGCCTTCGTCTCCGAATCCGGCTGCACCTTCCGGAGCGCAAGGCAGTTCAGCCCGATGATCGCATTCATCGGCGTGCGGATCTCATGGCCCATGCTGGAAAGGAACGCCGTTTTCGCCTTATTGGCCTCCTCGGCCGCGCGGAGCGCCTCATTCAGCGCCTGATTCCGCACCATTGCCTTGCGGAATTCCTCGTCGATATCGGTCAGGCCGAGGCCGACCGCATGAACAATGTTGTCATCGCGGTCGGCGGCATGGCGCACGCCTGCGATCCGGATCATCTCATAATAATCCATGCCGCAGCGGTGCACCAGATACCGGTAAGCAAGGATCTTCTTTTTGGCAAGCGCCTTCCGGATATTCTCCGGGTCAATGAATTTCAGGAAGTCCTCACGGTAGTTTTTGTCTACCGAATGCTCCGCATACCATGTGAAGCGCTCCACATAAGGAAAATGGATGCCCTCACGGGTCTGCTCGGCATCCTCCGGGTCGGCGCGGTAGCAGACGCCGTCATCGGAATCCAGATCAATGTGGTATACACTGCGGTAATCCGAGGCGAGCGCCGTGATCATTCTGTCCTGCTCCTCCCTGCGGCTCTGCTCTGCAAGCAGCTTTTCCTTCAGCGCGATCCGCTGCTGCGTTTCGAGCTGCAGCCGCTTTTCGGTCACATCCGACATGAACGCAAAAAGGGCATCGCCGCTCCCGGCGGAACCGGGATCCAGGCTGTAAAGGTTCACCCAGCGGACGGCGCCGTCCTTCCGGATGATCCGGAACGCAGTGCTGTTCCGGGAAGCATCGTTCCGCAGCTCCTCGGCGGCAGCAGAACGGTCGTCCGGGTGGATCATGCCGTTCAGCGTAAAGCCGGTCAGTTCCCGGAACTCGCTGAGCGACGCACAGCCGAAGATCCCGCACAGCGCTTCATTGGCACAGATCAGCTCTCCGGTGCCGCCGCGGTACATGAAAAAACCGCCGGGCATATATTTCCCGATCTCCTCCGCAAGACCGCGGGTATGCGCATTGAGTTCCAATGGTTCCTGCATCATCATGATTTCCTCCGTATCCGCACGCGCATCAAACAAACAGATCCCCGGAGCAGCAGCAGACGTTCCTGCAGATGCATTCTGTCGTCCTCAGCTGTCCGGGGGATCCCAATGACCTTCTGTTACAGGCTGCAAAGCCGTTCATACTGTTTCTGCGCCTCCTGCATCAGCGCAGAATAATCCGTATCCGTCCGTTTGCGGAGCAGCTCGGTCATCTCGCTGACCGGCTCCGTCAGCGGCGTCAGCGAGAGATTCGCATACATGCCCTTCAGCGCATGTGCCGTCTCGAAGGCCGCATCGAGCTGCCCGTTCCGCAGCTGCTCCGCAAGCTCCGAAAGCTTTGTGTCCTCCGCCGCCTTCTTCACGAGCATCAGATAAAAATCCTCCTTGTTCAGGCAGCGGACAAGTCCTGCATCGACATCCGCGCCGAACGCTCTCAGGCTTTCAATCGTCATCATGATGCTTTTCCTCCTAATTCTTCCTTGAGCAGCACCTCAAAATCCTCCTCGGAAAGCGGACGCGAAAGATAGTAGCCCTGAATGATATCGCAGCCGAGCTCCTTCAGAAGCTCCATCTGCTCCTTCGTCTCCACGCCCTCCGCAATCGCCGGCACCTCCAGCATGCGCGCGATCTCGATCATGATCCCGACCAGTCGGCGGTCCTTCTGATTGCTGCAGATATTCCGGATAAAATTCATATCGAGCTTCAGCGCGTCGATCGGAAGCTTTGTCAGCATATTCAGCGAGGAATAGCCGCTGCCGAAATCGTCCATTTCGATCTTGTAGCCCTGCTTCCGCAGCCCGATGACCGTATCAATGATCTGCTGCGAGTTGTCGGTATAGGCCGACTCCGTAATTTCAAGCAGGAGCTTTCCGTTTTCGAGCCCGTTCTTTCCGGTGATCTCGTTCAGGATCTCACCGAGCAGCGGATTGAACGCATCGACCCGCGACACATTGACCGAGACCGGAATGCAGACGCCGTAATCGTTCTCCCATTTCCGGATATGCTCCGCAGCGACGTTCCACACATATCTGTCCAGCTTCTGGATCAGGCCGTTGTCCTCGAACAGGGAGATGAACTCCCCCGGCTTGATGACGCCGAACTCCGGGTGGAACCAGCGGATCAGCGCCTCGACGCTGGTGAGCTTCGGCCGGCTCCCGCAGATACAGTATTTCGGCTGGAAGTATACCCGGAACTGCCGCTCCTCCAATGCCCGGTCGATATCATTCATCAGCCGCTCCGCATAGAGCTCCCGGCTGTGCAGCTCTGCGTTGTAGAACTCGCAGCAGGTCGTGTAGCTGTTGCGCAGCTTCCGGCAGGTCAGCGCGGCGCGCTCAAAGCGCTGCTCCATGTCCAGCCCGCTGCCGTCATCGTGATAGACACCCATTCTGACCGTGATCTTGCAGTCGCCCATGCCCTCGCAGAGCACGGAGAGCATCTGCGGCAGCTTCTCCGCCAGATCCGGCACATGCGGCAGATAAATGCCGAAGCAGTTGCTGTTGAACCGGCAGGCCAGTCCGCCCGTCCGGCAGACGATATCATGAACGGAAAAGCCGACCTTTTTCAGCACCATGTCGCCGAAATATCTGCCGTACAGCTCATTGATGATGTGGAACCGGTTGATATCCAGCACGATCGCATCCATCGGCATATTCCGGTTCTGCAGATCCAGAAGCTTGCCGTACTCAAAGAAAAACGCCTTGTTGAAAAGCCCTGTCAGCTCATCGCGCTCGGTCTCATGAATGATGATGCTGTCCTCCGCAAGCTCAATGGAGCGGCCGACTCTCGCACGGACGACATCCGGTGCATCGTAAGGCTTCGTGATGAAATCGGCTGCACCGAGCTGCAGCACGGTGACCTCGGCCTCCCGCTCGGAGGTCAGCACAATGACGGGGATCCGCCGCAGCTCGCTGTCGGAGCGGATGATCTTCAGCAGCGTATAGCCGTCCAGCTCCGGCATGTGCAGATCGAGAATGATCAGCGAAAGCGTCAGCTTTTCCCGTCTGATGATATCCAGCGCAACGGCTCCGTTTTCGGCATAGACGACTGCATAACTATCCTGCAGCATTGCGCCGAGCATTTCCCGTTCGATGCATTCATCATCGACGATGAGGATCGTTCTGTGAAGGCCTTTTTTGCGTTCAAGCAGTTCATGCATTCGTCATCCCTCCTGATTATATTTCAACCCATTATAATTATATCATATATTTTCACATAAACAAGTCAACAATTGCGGCCGCTGGTCGTTTATTGCGGTTCCGGAAAGCGGCTGTCCCGCGCTCCGAAAATAATTTTCCGGAATGCGTAACCGGATGTCCCGTTTTCCTGTCTCTTTATGTAAGAACATCCGGCAAGGCCGAAAGCCCGCCGGATCCGGTTCCGGAACAGGCCTGCCGGCTGACGCTGCTGCACCCCCTTCTGTCAGCAGGGCTGCCGGACTGCTCTCCGGGATCAGGCACCTGCCCGCAGCAATCACACCATTTTCATTTCATGTTCAGACGCTGCAGCTGAACGCGCAGGTCTGTTCAAAAAGACAGGAGGTCATTATGTTCAATTCCAAACGATTTACAGCAATGCTTGCAGCGATCCTCTCCGCGTGCACGCTTGCGGCCGCTCCGGCTGCGCACGCACTGGACGACACGGACGTTCCCGCAATGTCATACGAGGATATCCTGCGGGCAAAAGGGATCGACCCGGATAATATGCCGGAAGAAGAACCCGAGGATTACATCGACCCGGAATACGCGGAGATCTGCACGCGGTTCGGCGATGTCAACTACGACAAAGTAATCGGCATTGCCGACGCCGTTCAGCTGCAGCGTTATCTGCTCGGCGATCTCGAAAGCCTCGGCAACTGGAGAAACGCCGACATCAACGGCGACGGTGATATCAACGCCGCGGACTTCTCCCTGCTCAAGCAGCAGATCGCCGGTCTGAGAAGAACAGGCGGTACACTGGCCGTCAGTGTTGTGGACATGATGACCGGGGAACCTGTGCCGGGCGCATCCGTCAGTATCTTTGCGGTCTGCGGAGAGTACGGCTATGACCTCGGCAGCTGGACGAGCGAAGAGAATCAGGTCGTTTTCTTCTCCGGCCTGCCGACGGAGGAAGATTACCGCTATATCATCGACTGTTCAAACCTGCCGGAGGGCTACGGCAATGAGTACGGCAACTGGGATCAGCAGATGAATTTCTCCTTTGAAGGCAAGACCGATCTCGCAGTCAATGTGCGGCTGATCAGACAGGATGCAGAGCCCAATGTGCATGTCAGGCTGTATGACTGGGCAATGGACAGTGCCGAAGCCGATACACATTATCTGATTCACGGTCTGATCGACCTGCGCTCCGCGGACGGCACACAGGTCTACGGCATGACGCCTCATGCCGACTTCGCACTTCCGGACGGTGATTATCATCTGAATATCAAAATGCATGAATGCCCGCTGCAGCTGCTCGATCCCGAAAGCGATTTTGCGGCGCATATCAAGGAGATCCACCCGGATGTTGAATTTACCGACAAGCGCAATGGCATCGACTTCTCCGTGAAAGACGGCCAGCCGGACAAGGATCTGACATTTGATCTCTCGCCGCTCCCCGGCAAGAGCAATTCCATTACGGTCAACTGCATGAATTCCAACACCGGCGAACCGCTTGAGGGCGTCAAGTTTGAGCTCATCGAGGCACCCGAGACCTATGCGAAAAAAATCGCGGAATGGACCTCCGATGCAACGGGCACGCACAACTTTGAAGGTCTGCTGCATTCCGACTATCGGGCTGCCTATGCCGTCCGCGTTGTGAGCGTGCCGGAGGGCTTTGCAGGCGGATACGAGGGCGTCACCGCATTCGGCTATGTGTACGACTATAACTATACGATGAACTACGCATTCTTCGAGGATACGCTCCCCAAGACCGTCTCCGCAAGATGCTACAATTTCGAGGACGGTTCCCAGATCAACGATATCGACACATACGAGATCTGGCGCATCTACTCCGAAAACCCGGTTGACATGAATCTTGTTTACAACAACGTCAAACTCGGAGAAAAGGTCAGCCTGCCGGACGGTACTTATGAAGCGTGTCTGATCGGCCGCAGCGCCGCACAGCAGGGACTGTCATTCATCAGCCTCGCCGAGAACAGCAGCGGAGCAAAAACAGCTGCAGATTTCTTTGATCCGGATTACTATTTCGGCATGACTATCAACATTAAATTCAACGTGGTGAACGGTCAGCCGGACAAGGATCTGGTGTTCTTTCTGAAGAACTATGAACCCTCATACGGCACAGAACCGCTTACCGCAGAAGAACTGGCAAAATACGAAGCGATCTGGGGCAGCAAGGTCACGTTCCCTGCGGAATGACAGCGACGGTATTGACAGCGACAGGATGACAGCATCGGAATCACATGAACGGAGATGACAGCAATACAGAATCCCGGTATGCCGCACGGACGGTATGCCGGGATTTTTCATGCAGAACGGCAGGTTTCTTTCCGCCCAGCTTGCTTTTTGCAGGATACTGTGATATAATAACGGAAAAGGAGGTGCTGTCATGATCGACCTGGATCATCTCGAAAAATACACGGAAAACAACCGCATTGAAGCGAAAAAGGCACTCGGCGGTCTGCCGCACAGCATCTGGGAGACCTACTCTGCGTTTGCGAACGCGCTGGGCGGCATCATTCTGCTCGGCGTGGAGGAATACAAGGACAAAACGCTGCACACGGTCGATCTGCCCGACCCCGACAGTCTGGTCAGGGAGTTCTGGGACAAGGTCAACGACCCGAACAAGGCCAGCGTGAATCTGCTCACAAAGCAGCATATCCGGATCGAAAAGGTCAGCGGCGACCGCATCATCGTGATCGAAGTACCCCGCGCACCGCGGTATCAGAAGCCGGTGTATATCGACGGCAATGCGGCTTCCGGCACATACTTCCGCTGCGGCGAGGGCGATCATCACTGCACGGCGGAGGAGCTGCAGGCCATGTACCGCGACGCCGATTTCCGGACGCAGGATATGCGCGTGCTGGAACAGACGGACTGCGCCGTGTTCTGTGCGGAGAGCATCCGCAGCTACCGTGACCGCATGAAGCGCTCACGCCCTGCACATGTCTGGGAATCACTGGATGACAGCGCGTTTCTGCTGAAGCTCGGAGCAGCCGGCACCGGAACGGACGGCGAAGTGCATCCGACCGCAGCCGGCCTGCTGATGTTCGGCCGTGAACAGGAGATCCTGCGCGAGTATCCGGATTACAGTCTCGAATACCGGGAAGCGTGCGGCGATATGCAGCAGGAAACAGAATCCTTTGCTTCGTCCGCCGGGGACTGGAGCGGCAATGTGTTCGATTTTTATTTTCATGTCTGCGGCAGACTGCAGGCAGGTCTGAACGAGACGCCCGAAACAGATGACACACCGGTACAGAAGGCGATCCGCGAGGGACTTGCGAACTGCCTTGTCAATGCGGATTACTACGGGAGCGGCGGCGTTGTCATTGTGAAGCAGCCTGACCTGATCACCATGTCGAACCCCGGCGCATTCCGCGTCGGACTGGATGAGGCGCGTGCAGGCGGCATGTCCGACCCGCGCAACGGTATCCTGATGAAGATGTTTCACCTGCTCGATATCGGCGAGCGTGCCGGCAGCGGCATTCCGAGCATTCTGTATACATGGAAGCAGCAGGGCTGGAGCGAACCGGTCGTTTCGCAGTCCTTTGCCCCGAACCGCATCATGCTGTCCCTGCCGCTGACGAAAAGCAGCGGTCAAAAAGCAAGGATCCGATGTGCCGATAAAAAAGTGCCGCTCAAAACCGAAACGAGAAAAGAAATGGTGATCGCCTATCTGACCGAGCATGTGACCGCGACCTGCGCCGAGCTTTGTGAACTGCTCGACCTGAAACCGCCCCGTGTCCGGAAGATCATGCGCGAGCTGACCGAAGAAGGCATCGTCACCGCACCCGCCGGGAACCGGAATCTCGTATATAAGCTGAAAGCATAACAGAAGCAGCCGTCTGCGCAAAGCAGGCGGCTTTTTTTGCGTTCGGGTATTCGGAAACATATTGACATTAATGGGCGCATTCGTCGCCTGCGAAGCCGGACTGATCATGCAGAATCAGGACGGCCGTCCGCCGCTGGGCGTGATCGTCTCCGGACAGAACCCGCCCTATGCGGTCTGCATGGGCAAGCATACCGAGATACCGGACGACCTTTACGAGTTTGCGAAAAAGCTCGGCGGCGTCCCGCAGAAGATCCTCGATCACCCGGAAATGTGCGGGCGCTTCTACCGCTTTGCCGAGACCGAACTGAAAGCCGTTTCGCAGTATGCGCCGGTCATGCCGGATGCATCGGAAAGGCTGGCACGCGGTCTGCTCATTTACGGTGAAAATGACATCATCGTGGACAGGGCGTATCTGGACGGCTGGGACAAGACCTTCCGCAGCATGGAGCCGGTGAAGGTCTTTGAAGGCGACCATTTCTATTTCAATCAATGTCCGGAGGCATTCTGCGCGCTGATCGACAGCTTTGCGGAGACCTGCACGGAAAATGCCGTCTGAACCGGCAGGAACGAATATCATTCAGAAGGAGTCAGAAAAAATGAATCGAGTTGTGATCACCGGCATTGCGCCGATCGCCGCAATGGGCTGCGGTCAGGAGTTCTTTGACAATCTGTATGCGATGAAGCCTGTCATCTGCATGGGCGGCGAAGCCCGCTACGGCAGCGACAGAAACTCGGACTGGTATGTCCCCTACCCCGAGGTAGACATCACACCGTATAAAAAGCGGCTGAAAAAAATACTGCTGCTTGCACCGCGCAATGCGATCACGGCAGCGGTCTCCGCGCTCAAAGCCGCGGAGGACGCGGGTCTTTCCGCGCTTGACCCCGATACTGCCGTGTTCTACGGTGTCAGCACCATGGACATTGACGATGTGGTCGGCGGCTACATCCCGACGGCAGAGGGCAAGCGGATGCATCCGTAAACGAATCCGAAGTCGATGACGAACGCCGTCGCCGCATGGATCCCGATCCTGTTCGGCACGCACGGCAGAACATTCGTCCTTTCGACAGCCTGCGCTTCCGGCACGGATGCGATCGGTGCCGCCTATGAGCATATCGCGCTCGGCAGAAGCAAAATGGCGGTCTGCGGCACTGCTGACCAGATGGACTGCATCGAGCAGCTGTTCTTCCGCTCGTTTGACGTCCTCGGCACACTCACTCGCACGACCGACGGCCTGCCCCGTCCGTTCTCCGAAGAACGCTCCGGCTTCCTGTTCAGCGAGGGCGGCGCCTGCACGCTGATCCTTGAGGAATACGGATCGGCGGTCGCGCGCGGCGCAGAGATCTACGCCGAGATCACGAATTACAGCGCCTGCTGCGACGCCTATCATATTGTGAAGATGCCGGAATATCCCGAGCAGGTCATTGCCATGCTGCGCGAGATCACCGCGGGCAAGGATGTCGATTACTATAACGCGCACGGCACCGCGACCACCGTCAACGACCGGATGGAGGCGACCGCGCTGAAAGAGGTATTCGGCGATAAGCTGCCGGATATCACGATCAACGCGACCAAGAGCATGACCGGCCACGCGATCGGGACATCCGGCGCGCTGGAAGCAGCGGTCACGGCGTATTCGCTGAAAAACGGCATCATTCACGGCAATCTGCTCGGCACGCCGATGGAGGGCCTGAACCTGCCGCAGCAGACGATCCGGCGGGATATCCGCTGCGGAGTTACCGCATCATTCGGCTTCGGCGGACACAATTCCGCGCTGATGCTGGAAAAAATATAATCAGATAAAGGAGTATCAAAAATGAACCTGAAGGATTTTAACGAGTTGCTGGAAAAGTACAATGTGGAGCCTGCCGTCGAGCCGACCGAGAGCACGCCGGTCACCGATCTGGAGATCGACTCGTTCGACATGATGATGATCCTCGGCGATCTCGAAAACAGCATGGGCAAGAGCCTTGACGTCACGCTGGACACGACCGTCGGCGAGATCATGGAAAAGATGACCGCAGCCGGGATGTGAAAGCGGAACCGCGATGCGGTGCTCTGCCCCGGACCCCGTTATGAAGCAAAAAGGACGCTGATGTAAAACTCGGCGTCCTTTTTTATTTGATTCAATATGCTTTCGGCGGGCTTCAGCATTGGGAGCAGTATACTTTCAGAAGCCGCTTTAGCGGCGTGTACTGTGAAAACTGGGAGAGCTTCGCCAACCGTCCCCGGAGGAAATTGCCGGCGGGGGCTCCCCGCCCGGAGGAAATTGCCAGTGGGGGCTCCCCGCCTGGGTTAAATGATTTTTGTGGACCATTCCTCGATATTCCAGACGATATCGGCGACGTCCATGTAAAATTCCGGCTCGTGGCTGACGATCAGCACCGTGCCCTTATACTCCTGCAGCGCCTTTTTCAGCGCGTCCTTCGCATCCTGATCGAGATGATTCGTCGGCTCGTCCAGCACCAGCAGATTGACCTCGCGCAGCATGATCCGGCAGAGCCGCACCTTTGCATTCTCGCCGCCGGAAAGCACCTTCATCTGCGAGGAGATCTGTTCGGTCGTCAGGCCGCACTGTGCAAGCGCACCGCGTACCTCTGCATTCGTCATCGCCGGGAATGCGTCCCAGATCACCTGCAGCGGCGTCTCGGAGCCGGATTCGGCCTCCTGCTCAAAATAGCCCGCCTCGACGAACTGGTCATGCGCGACCGTCCCCGCAAACGGCGGGATCAGCTTCAGCAGCGTTTTCAGCAGCGTGGATTTGCCGATGCCGTTCACGCCGCGGATTGCGATCTTCTGCCCCTGCTCTACCTGCACCGAAACGGGCTTCGTCAGCGGCGCATCGTAGCCGAGCACCAGATCCCTGCAGTCAATGACGACCCTGCCCGGCGTTCTGGACTTCCGGAACACGAACACCGGCTTCGGCTTCTCGCGCATCAGCGTGATCTTTTCCATTTTATCAAGCTTCTTCTGGCGGGACTTCGCCATGTTCGTTGTCGCGACGCGCGCCTTGTTTTTGGCGATAAAGGTCTCCAGCTCGGCGATCTCCTTCTGCTGCTTTTCAAATGCCTGCTCGGTCTGCCGCTTTTTCAGCTCGTACATCCGGACGAAATTGTCGTAATCGCCCGTATAGCGCGTCATGACGGCGTTCTCCACATGATACACCACATTGATGACGCTGTTGAGGAACGGGATATCATGCGACACGAGAATAAACGCATTTTCGTAATTCTGCAGGAAGCTTGTCAGCCATGCGATATGGTTTTCGTCAAGGAAATTGGTCGGCTCATCGAGAATCAGGATCATCGGATTTTCCAGCAGCACCTTGGCAAGCAGCACCTTCGCGCGCTGTCCGCCGGAAAGCTCCGAAACGTCCCGGTCAAGCCCGATCTCATTCAGGCCGAGACCGTTTGCGTACTCGGAGATCTTCGCGTCGATCGTATAATAGCCGCTGTAATCCAGAATGCTCTGGATCTCGCCGACATCCTCCATGAGGGCGGTCATCTCCTCCTCGGAGCAGTCGGACATTTTGTCGTACATGCCGATCATTTCCGCTTCCAGCTCCGAAAGATGCCGGAAGGCCTCCTGCAGCACATCGCGGATCGTCTTACCCTTTTCCAGCGTGCTGTACTGATCGAGGTAGCCGGTCGTGATATGCCGGCACCATTCGACCTTGCCCTCATCCGGCATGAGCTTGCCCGTGATGATGTTCAGGAACGTGGATTTGCCCTCGCCGTTCGCACCGACCAGACCGACATGCTCGCCCTTCAGCAGCCGGAAGGATGCATCGTTCAGGATCTGCCGCGCACCGAATCCGTGCGTAACGTGCTCAACATTCAGAATACTCATTTGCAACACTCCGTTTTCAAAATACGCTTTATTATAGCATACTATCCTTATTTTTTCAAGTGAGGAAGGGAAGAAAAAACGGATGTGCCGCATGGGGACAAAAAGACACGCCGCCTGCCCGTTCGCAGACGGCGTTCCGTATCACCGTTTGAATCTGAATGCAAATCCGATGCCGAGCAGCAGCGCAAGCGCCGACACGCCGACCAGAATATAGTCCGCGGTACGGTCTGTCTGCGTACTGCCGCCCATGCCCGGGAAGCTGCCGCCGCCCGGCTGCGGTCTGCTGCTGCCTGTGCTGTCCGATTTCTCTGCGGGATTTTCCGGCTGACCGGCCGGCGCAGCATCATCCTCTGCAGCATCCTCCGCTGCATCCCCGCTGCTCTTATCCTGCTTTCCGCCGAAGCCCTCCGGCATATTGCCGGGGTCGAAGCCCTCCGGCATTTCGCCGCCGCCGAAGCCCTCCGGCATATTGCCGGGGTCGAAGCCCTCCGGCATTTCGCCGCCGCCGAAGCCCTCCGGCATATTGTCCGGATCAAAGCCCTCCGGCATTTCGCCGCCGCCGAAACCCTCCGGCATTTTGCCGGGTTCAAAGCCCTCCGGCATATTGTCCGGGTCGAAGTTCTCCGGCATCTGACCGCCGCCGAAGCCGGGTCTTGCTGCAAGACTCTGCGCGGTCACGCGGCTGCCGCTGCCGAACGAAAGGCTTGCGGCACCGGACTGCCCCTGCTGCTCGCTCTTACCGCGTCTGCCGGAACGCTCCGGCTTTTGCCCGGATTCTCCGCTGCCGGACTGACCGTCCTGCGCAGCGCTGTCCTGATTCCCGCTGCGGCCGGGTCTGCCGCCGAAGCCGCCCTTTCCGCCGCCGCCGAAACCGCCTGCACCGCCCATGCTGCCCATGTCGGAAATATTGAGGCCGGCTGTGTCGATCAGCGCGGCGCTGTCAGCCTTCTGTCCGTCCGAGGTGGAAGGGATCGTGCCGTCCAGCTGGCCGCTGACGCTCTGTTCCCGCAGCGTGCAGAATGCTTTGATCGCAGCAACGCCTTTTTCATATTCTTCATAGGTGCAGAATTTCGTCGGGTCTTTTTCCACATATTCGCCGATCAGCGCGGCTGTTTCGTCGATCAGCGCGGCGAAGTCCGCACTGTCCAGAAATTCCCGGAACAGCTGATGATACTGTTCGGTATATTCCGCACTGTCAAAGATCCACGAGACCATCGGCCGGTCGCTCATATCGCCGGAGACCGGCGTGTCGATCGCCGCATTGACCGAGGACGAAGCGTTCCCGCCCATGAACGAACCGTAAGCGAGATTGTAGTCCCACGGGATCATGGAAAGCTGCCCGTTCTTCTCGTAGAGATAATAGTTGTGGATCATCTGGCCGGTGTAGCTGTCGCCGTTGCAGAGGAAATTGTGCACGACGAAATACCGCAGAACTGCATCCGTATCCAGCGTGCTTTCAAGGTCGGTCTGCTCCGACAATGCCTTCAGCGAAGCGATCAGACGCTTTTTGTCCGCCTTCGTGACCGCAGTTTTCGCACTGTTGAAAATGTTGGAATAGCTGTCCGGATCGTCATCGGTATACTGCAGCTTCACATCGCTGCTGCCCATACCGAATCCGCCGAATCCGCCCTTGCCGCCTTCGCCGCCGCCGAAGTCCGGCATTTCGCCGCCGAACATCCCGGACGGGTCAAAATCGGAGAAATCAAAGTCAGACGGCATATTGTCCGGATTGAACTGCGGCATTTCCCCGCCGAAGTCCGGCATATTCCCGAAATCGGGCATTCCGCCGCCGAAACCGGGTCCGCCGCCGCGCTGACTGCCGCTGTTCTGCGATAAACCGTCTGCACCGTCCGTTTTTTCAGCTTCCCCGTCGTCCTTATTCATGAACTCGCTCATGCTGAAATCCTTGCCGTTGCCTCTGCCGCCGCCGAAGCTCATTGCATCCGGCTTGTACAGATCGCCGTAATTGCTGCCGTAATTGCGCGTCAGGAAGGATTCCTCGATCGCCTCGACCGCCAGATACAGACCCCAGTCCTCACCGTTGACCGTAATATACGCATAGCTGCAGAGCGGTGCAGGTGCGCCGAAATCATACATCAGCGAATAGGCAAGATAATCCTTCATATAGGTATTGTCCTGAATAATATTGTTCAGGCAGAGCTTGTCAAGACCGTGATAGCTTTTCGTGCTGTCGTACTGGTCGAACTCGATCTTGAAGCTGTACCGGCTGCTGCCCATGTTCCGGACAGAGCTCAGCGAGGTGTTGCCCTTGCCGCGGATGCCGACATTTTTGACCGATTCCCCGTCAATGATGACCGTGCACGGCGAATAGGCTTCGCTCTCGCAGGTCTCAAGGAACGCGTCCCAGTCACCGATCACGATATCGAATGTGTGGACTCTGGAACGGTCAAACAGCCGGTTCTCATAGCCGATCGCATGGGCTGTCGTTCCGATGCCGAACGCCTGACCGTTGCAGAACAATACCGTGAGAACAAGTGTCAGGGCAGCGATCACGGCGCATATTTTATCTATGCTTTTATGTGCTGACATGCTATCACACCCTTAACTCATGTAGTCGCCGTTGTAGCTGACCAGAACTGCGCTCTGCACGCCCTCCATATCCGCCAGCGTGTTGATGAAATCGGTGTTGTCGTCCTTCAGACGGATCTCCGTGTTCAGCTCCACAAAGCCCTTCTGCGCAGACTTGCTCTTGACGACGCAGCGCTCGGTCTTGCTTTCAAGAAATGCCTTTGCCTGCGTTTCGCTCTCATGACCGTCGCAGCGGATGACAACGATATACGGATTGTAATGCGATTTGCGGTTGACGAAGATCAGCAGAATGATGCCGATGATGACGCTGCCGAATACGGCCAGCGGGATCATGCCGGCTGCCAGCACGATGCCGACCGCGATCGACCAGAACAGGAACGCGATATCCAGCGGCTCCTTGATCGCTGTGCGGAAGCGGACGATCGACAGCGCGCCGACCATGCCGAGCGACAGCACCACATTGCTCGTGACCGCAAGGATCACGACCGTCGTGATCATGGTCAGTGCGACGAGCGTCGTGCCGAAGCTCGCGGAGTACATCACGCCGGAATAGGTTTTCTTGTATACGAGGAAAATGAACATGCCGAGCCCGAATGCGAGCACGATTGCAAGGAACATGTCAAACAGGCTGACGCTTGTGACATTGTCAAGAAAGTTGGATTTGAAAATATCGTTCAGACCGATCGCTGCTATGGCATTCATCATAAAATACTCCTTTTTTATCCGTAGATTCGGCAGGCTGCATACTTGGAAAACGCCCCCTCGCGCCTGTCAGCAAGGGAGACCGCATCGCGGATGATATCAGGCAGGAAGCCGTCCCATTTGATCTCCAGAATGATCGCGTCCGAGACCGGAACAGTCAGACAGTCCGGATTCAGAAAGTCGGTGCATCGCATTCCGCTTCTGACGTCATAGTCGAGCGTCACGCGGACATTGCCGGCGGGATAGATGAACGGCTCTCTGGTGTAATCGACGATCGTTTTCGGCGCGATGCCCTGTGTCTGCATTTTGACGTAAAGCTCCCGGATCAGCGGGAAATCCGCATCCGGCATCCATTTGAGGTCGCCGTCCACGATGCGCTGCGCCTGCTCTGCGGTCAGCGGGGCGCTCTGCTTGTTCCCGAGATGATCGACCTTGCTTTTCTTCTCCAGATGGATCACCGAGGGGTCGCCGTTGTAATACCGGATGCGGAATTTTTCGCGCACCGGCAGGCCGTTGACCTTTTCCATGAGCGCCTTGTCCGCAAGATTGTCGAAGTAAAGGCTGCGGATGAAGTATCTGCCGCGGATCGCGTGCGGGTCGGAATACGCGACCGCGCGGAGCCTGTGCCGGATCGTGAGCAGGTCGGAATAGTTGATCTCGTGCTTGATCTCGTGTCTGAAATCCATGGTATCACCTCTTTTCATTCTGATGCTATTATACCGGACGGTGCTGAACTGACGCTGAAAACGGGTGTACGGCATGTCAAACTGCGGTGAAAACTTTGTGAAACACGGATGCCGCGATCCGCCCGGGCAAAAAACGCCCCCGCCGGAGCAGAACCGGCGGGGGCTTCTGTCATGTTCGGTTTTGTCTTACAGCTGTCTGATCTGCTTTGCGATGTATTTCAGGATCATGGTGCCGTCGTTGGAATCGGTCTTGCCGTTGCCGTCAACGTCACCGTTTGCAATGCCCTGATCGGTCAGCTTCGCCTCGTGATCCTCGACGGCAAACCGCATCAGCAGCACAGCATCCGATACATCGACCTTGCCGCTGCAGTCCACGTCGCCGCGGAGCGTAACGCCCGCAGCAGCTGCTGTCTTTTTGGATGCAAGCGGCTGATAGCCTGCAGGCTTTGCCGGCTTTGCGATCGGCACATCTGCCATGACAGGCGGTGCGATCTCATCGGTCAGATCAAGAATGTCATAGTATGCCGGGAGCGGCTCCATGTTTGCTTTGAACAGGGAATTCTGATGCGGGCGGGGCGTCCAGCGCCACTTGGAGCCGAGCGGCTCAAACATCGTCACGCTGGAAATGTTGTCCGCGTAGTTCATTGCAATGCGGAAGATATCCGACCACATCGCGCGCTGCACATCCGGGTCACTGTGCGAATTTTTGATCTCCAGCTCGGTGATCTGGACATCCAGACCGAGTGCCGCAAACTTCTTGAGCGCGGATTCATAGAGCAGCGGATCGGGATAATCCGTATCGAGATGCGACTGCATGCTGATGCCGTCGATATAATCGCCCTCTGCCATGATCGTCTTTGCAAGATCGCAGATATCCTCGCACTTTGCGGGCATATACTCATTGAAGTCGCTCAGATACAGCTTGCAGTCCACAGGTGCATACTTTCTTGCCCACTTGAACGCATTGATGATGAACGAATGATTGTCGTTGCCGTAGACATCCGCCCAGCCGGAGCAGTCAGTCGAGCTGTTATCCCGGGTGTTGCCGCGCAGGCCGCCGCCTTCAAACTTAAAGACCTCGTTGCAGACGTCATACGCATAGAGCTTCAGCTCCGGATAATTGGTTTTCAGCTGATCGAAGGTCTGACGGATCATGCTTTCGATGCGCGCATCCGATTCCTCGGGCGTACCCTCAAACATCTTGGCCGGGGTCTGGCTGTTCCAGATAAAGTTATAGCCGCGCAGACCGATGCCGTTCTCCTCTGCAAATCTGAGGATCGTGTCTGCATTGGAAAGATCGACCGTCACATCGTCTTTTCCGACCGACTTGAGGATCGCCTCAGGCTTCAGTTCATTTTCGCAGGTGATCGAGTTGAAGTGCTTGAGATAGAACGCACGGGTCTCCTCATCCTGCAGCTCGATCGCACCCACAGTTGCGCCGATGCGGAAATACGGTCCGAAGATATCCTTGAAGCCTTCGCCGCCGCTCATGAACGAATAATCCTTGTTCTGGTGTGCACGGTAGGGCACGCTGTCGTCGCGTGCCGGATACTGCACGAGCTTCGGCTCAACAGCCGGCTTCGGTGCAGGATTTGCAGCGGACAGGTCAACCGTCACAGCGGCGTCCTTTTCCGCGAGCGTCACGCTGTCAATGCGGTAATCGCAGCAGGTGTCCTCTGTCTCAACGAAAATGCGGACATCCTTCGGCGGTGCAACTGTCTGATGCGGATCGTCGGAGACCTCCGGCAGAGCCGGGAACGTGAACAGGCCGCCGACCGTATTCCATTCGCCCTTGCGGCATTTCTTATCCGCGATCGGGATGAACTGCAGTTCGCCGGAATCGTCGGTGTATTCGAGCACCAGGCGGATCGTTTCCATGGACTCGCTGTTCTGCATGACCGCCGCCTGGATCTGATAGTCCGTGCCGTATTTCAGTGCGAAGGGCTCCAGCGAAATCTCTGCACCGACCCATGTGGCAATACGGTCGGAAACGAGCAGAGACTTTTCGCCGCCTGCATAATACGTGTCATCAAGTTCCAGCTTGCTCCGGTCGATAAATTCATTCTCGCTCTCGGCATCTGCATCTTCCCTGAACACGCGCGGCGACCAGAAATCCGTGTTCTCCTCAAAGTCAAATGCCTTGAACACGCCGTTCTCATCCGCGGCAATCTTTTCCGAAGCGATCGCCGTTGTCACGGTCTGCGGGGTTTCGCCGGGATCCGCTGCCGTCGTTGCCGGAACGGGCTCTGTCGTCACCGGCGGCACCGCGTAGTCATAGCTGAACTCGTTTTTCGTGATCGCAACGGAACCGGCCGTGTTGCCCTCGTCTCCGCCGTAAATGTCAACATAAATGCCGCAGGTTTCCGGACAGACCTGACCTGTGAACATGCCATGCTCCGACCATTCCCTGAAATGCGCATCCAGATTGACCGTGTTCTCGATATGCGAGGATTCACCGGCCTTGTATCCGCTGTCGAACCGGACGCTCCAGAACTGATCGTAGAACTCCACGCCCTCAACGCACGGATCATTGTAGCGCCTCCCCAGATACAGCAGATATTCCCTGCCGTCGATCTCCGCGGAGCCCTTGTAATCGAGCGTGTCGGGCCTGAAGCTGCCCCAGTCCTCAACGACATAGTATTCCGCCAGCCGGTTCTGTGTCCAGCCGTGCACTGCGATATACGTATTGCCTGTCGCAGTGACATCTGCCTCATAAGTCTGTGTGATCCTGCTGTACTGATCCCAGTTGAGTTCT
Source organism: Oscillospiraceae bacterium (assembly GCA_017545185.1). GTDB lineage: Bacteria > Bacillota > Clostridia > Oscillospirales > Ruminococcaceae > Firm-04. Next base: position 60,225 of record JAFWQJ010000029.1, read on the forward strand.
CTCTCAAATTTGCGTGCCTGCTCAACACCGTAGCTCTGGACGCCGTCCCACTCCAGAGAGAAACAGCCGGTGTCACTTGGCTGAAAGCTCTTTGTGCCGATCGGAGAGTCGTTCGTGTACACACGGTTGATGAACACGCCCTGCTGTTCCTCCTGCAGGAACAGCCATGCGGATGCATCCGTCACCGGGACGGACGCTGCTGCGATCATGACTGCACTCATGATCCCGAACAATCTGTTTTTCATACTCTTCACCTCTTGCAACATCGTTTGACTTTGCCGCTATCCCCTTCGCGGCAGCTTCCGGAGCAGACGCGAACGCCCCGCATTCGTGCCCCCTCTATTATTCCTGACCGGAAATACGGAATATGGTTACACATTTCGTAAAAAAAATTTTTCCGCATCCGGAAAAGGATCCTGACAGCCCTGCTGCACAGGTTTCTATGCCGTATTCAGGCACATCGTGCCCTTTTGTTTTCATCATATCACAATTCCGCTGCGATTACAAGAGCTTTTTTCATCCGGTGCAGATATTGACAAAATGATGCGAAACATGGTACACTATAGTAAATACACAGCAATAAAATCCACTACGGCAGGAGGCATATTATGATCCGCAGAGTTCAGGAATGGTACAGTATGCAGCGCGCAAAGCATCCCACTCGGATGCTTGTGTTCGGCATTGCCGTTTTCAACCTCGTCTTTTTCCTGATCGCAGCCGTCGTCATCAAATCGCTCGCGCTGCGCGGGACGGAATCCATGGGCTTTTTCGAGGCACTCTACTACACGCTGACCATGATCCTCGACGCAGGCTGCATCTCTTATGTGATCGAGGACATCGGCACCTCTGGCGTCACGGTCGCGCTGGTCTGCATCGCGGTCGTCATCATCGGCATGATCACCTTCACCGGCGCGATCATCGGTACGATGACCAATGCGTTTTCCGAGTCGATCGAGCGGACGCAGACCGGCTCGGACAAGCTCTATATCTCCGGGCATCTCGTGATCCTGAACTGGAACTCCCGTGCATCGGAGATCATCAACGACCTGCTTTACTGCGGCGAAAAAAAGCGCGTGATCGTCCTGACGGACAGCCGCAAGGAGGAGATCGAGAAGGAGATCCGTGACCGCATTTCCGATACGATTGCCCGCGAAAACGCGCTTCTGATGCAGCGGCTTTCCGGTTACGGCGCTCTGAAGCGGCATCTGCTTTACCGGAAAAACAGGATGCGCCGTCAGCTTTATTTCCTTGTGCGCGAGGGCGATGTGTTCTCGACCAAGCAGCTCCGCGATATCAGCATTGAACGGGCGGGCGCCGTGATGATCCTCGGCGCGGACATCAACAATTCGGTCTGCCGCTTCCAGCAGAAGGCGCGCGCGGAGGAGCAGTCCCGCGGCAATGCGCAGACCGTCAAAACGCTGATGCAGGTCTCGGAGCTCACGGGCGCGGACGACTCGGCCGACGGGCAGAAGATCATTGTCGAGATCTCCGACGACTGGACGGCAGAGCTCGTCCGGCGCATCGTCAAGAACAAAAAGCGGCAGCAGGACAACGACAAAAACAATATCGTCTCCGTCCGCGTGAATCAGATCCTCGGGCAGCTGCTCTCGCAGTTTTCGCTGATGCCGGAGCTGAACCTCGCCTATCAGGATCTGTTCTCGAACAAGGGTGCGACCTTTCAGGCGGTCGAATGGTCAGATGCCGAACGTCAGCGCTTCATCCGGCAGGCAGAGGAAAAGCTCCGGGAAACAGCGCCCGATGCATCCGCAGAGCAGCAGCTCCGCACCGGACTGCTCGCGGAGCAGCTTTACATCGACACCTATCTCGAAGCACACAAGCGTGCGATCCCGCTGGGCTCCATGGCGCATACCGTCACGGATCTGCAGACCGGCCGGATCAAAACACAGCATTATTTCTATTTCTCCGCGGGCACCGAAGCGGATATCTTCACTTCGGAATCCGTCAGCTGCAGACCGGTCAGCCTGAAGGTCAACCGCAATTACTGGATCGACAAAAAGCGCGTCATCATTTTAGGGCACAATACCGGCATCGACGAGATCATGAAGGGCTTTGCGGCGTTCTGCGGCGAGTGGGACCCGGACGGCTCGCGCAGGATCCTTGAGATCGTGGTCATTGACGACAAGGAGCATCTTGAGCAGGCCGGCAATTATCAGCAGTATCCGTTCGTGATCGGCACGCGCGCCGCGACGATCTATGACAAGGAGCTGATATGCCGGACGATCGACTGGTTCATGGACTTTGCCGAGGACGAGGAGCGCGGCGACGTCAGCATCCTGATCCTCTCCGACGACAGCGTCCCGAATGAGGATATGGACGCGAATGTGCTTGCAAATCTGGTCTATGTGCAGGATATCATCGCGGACAAGAAGCAGGCCGACCCGGATTTCGACACCGAGAGCATTGATGTGATCGTCGAACTGATCAACCCGAAGCATCACGATATCGTCAGCAGCTACAGCGCCGTGGCCGAGCAGGCGGCTGCGGACGATCAGGCACGGAGATTCTGCGTGCGGAACGGCAGCAATGTCGTCATCAGCAACCGCTACATCAGCAAAATGATCACGCAGATCGGCGAGAAAAAGGCGATCTACGATTTCTACACCGATATCCTGACCTATGACGAACCGGGCGCGGAGATCTTCCGGAGCAAGGAGGTCTATGCGAAAAAGGCTTCCTCCTTCTTTGCGGAGCTCCCGCCGGAATGCACCGAGGCCGAGCTGATCCGCGCGGTGTGGAACAGTACGAAGGACTGGCATCCGACCGTCGTGCTCGGATATGTCAAGCCCGGCGGCTTTGTCCGGCTGTTCTGCGGCGATCAGGATGCGCAGACCGTAAAGCTCGGACCGAACGATAAGCTGATCGTGTTCACCGATCACTGATTGATCTGCATAAAAGCAAAATGCCTCCGGTGCGCACCCGGAGGCATTGTTTTCGGAAAGATGCTCCGGCAGTCAGCATGTGGGGTACTGACGCCGCAGCCGGCAGACGGCTTTGGGAACCGCTGCCTCCATGACAGCAGCATCGGCCTGTGGGAGCCCCTGCTGCCGGTCCGGTGACCGCTTTTGTGGGAAACGTCACCTGCAGGTACCGTCCGTTTTCCGGACGGCAATGCGCCGGGATCGTTCGTTTTGTTCCGTATCATCTCCTTTTTCTGTGCAGACAGTCTCCGCAGCCGCCTGCACCGGCTTTTACAAAGCCTTTTTATGTTCGTACCACGGTTTCGGTTTGCGGACGGCATGTTTTTTCAGATACCGCCGCAGATACAATGTGACCGCTGCGCCCAGCATGAATGACAGTACCGCGACTGCCACGTATCCGCCTGCACTTTCGTCCAGAAGCGACGTTCCGGCCAGCGTGACTTTTGAGATCCTGTGCGGTTTGCCGATCAGCACCGTCAGCGCCAGCAGCAGACCGGCATTGAGCGCGGTCAGCAGCATGATCTGCCTTCTGGTGCTTTTTCTGCGCAGGAGCTCTGCCCGCCGGTGAATCTCACTGACAAACGACTTTGCCGAACGCATCAAAACCCTCCTTTCCGATGTATTCCCCATTGAAAACCGAAGCTTTTTGTTCGCTTCATAAAAAGAGATACCTGAAACCGGAAAACTCCTAAAAAATTAGTAAAAAAATTTTCGGGGATCCGAAGATCCCCGAAAAGCTGCGGAAGGTTCCGGGCTATGCCCGCTTCCAGTATCTATGAATATGCGGATTCAGCACCACGATCGTACCCGCCGTCACGATCGGGATCAGATAGCCGATGACAGCCGCAGCGCCGGTCTGCGTCACCAGCAGATTGTAGATCGCATGGTAGGTCATTGAGACGCAGAGCAAACCGATCGTTCCCGCAATGCGCAGATACATTCTGTCCCACACCATCAGCAGGCCGCCCGCAACGATCATGCCGCAGACCAGATGCATCGTGCCGGTGCCGAGACCGCGGATTATCAGGTGCAGCGTATCGGCGGCACCGTTCGTCAACAGATAGCAGACATTCTCAAAGGTCGCAAAGCCGATCGCAGAGATGACGGCTTCTTCGGCTGCCTGCTCCTTTTTCGGCTCAAACACCATGAGATAAAAGAGAACCGGAAACAGCTTCATGCTCTCCTCAACGATCGGCGTGATCTCGACCGATGCCGTGACCAGCTCCGTCTCCAGAACGGCCGCTGCAAATGTACTGATATACGATGACAGCAGACAGACCGTCATGCCGGTCAGCAGGAAGATCATGGACGACTGCTTCTTGCCGCGCAGATACAGCACGGAGATCAGCAGCGGCGCCGCCAGACAGATATAGATATTCTCGATATAATAGGTCATGCCGCATTCACCGCCTTTGCAGGCTGCTCCAATACGGAAACTGCCGGAATAAACAGCGGGAAGCAGAGCGTCTGCTGGATATCAAACCAGAAATACGGGTTTTTCATCGTATCCGACCAGTAAAAGCAGGTGATCGTCCACATGAGGTATTCCGCAGAGCAGAACAGCAGCACCGCGCGGTAAAGCCAGATATGCCGCCCGTGCGGCTTCTGCTTCTTATGGAAGATCAGTCCGCGTACAGCCTGATACATCATCAGGCTCATCACGACGGCCGAAAGAATATTGCTCATCCATGAGCTGTAATGCATATACAGCACACACATGCCCGCCGCAAATACGATCGTCAGCTTCGGGATCCATGACCGGACGCTGCGTTCGGCAGGATCGGCCAGCAGATGCAGCACCATGGCCAGAAACAGATAAGAGGTATACCAGCTCAGCTCGGAGATATAGCGGAACTCCGGCGTATAGCCGTAAAACAGCAGGTACAGCAGCCAGTAGAGCAGGCCGAGCAGAAAGCTGCCGTAAAACAGCGTCATCAGCACCCAGAGCCGCGAACGCCGCCTTGCCAGACGATAGAACGATATGCCGCAGCAGACACCGACAACAGCGAGCTGCGCTGCGTTTTCAACGGTCTCGATCATGCTGCTCCCTCTGTGCCTCCTGCTTTCCGAAATACTGTCTGAGCCGGATGCAGAGCAGCGTGACGCCTGCACCGAGCAGAAATGCGATGATCCCCACGACGATATAGCCGAGGCTGCCGCTCTCGGAGAAGATGCTCGCCTGCATCGTGACCGGAACATGCTCCGTTTCCGGCATCGCCTCCGGGATCATCAGCGCGGTGACAACGACCGCCGCGATGCCCGCCGCCGCAGATACAGCCTGCATCAGATTCAGCTTCCGCCGGATGCTCTGCCGCGTGATCTCGGCGGCGCGCTGATGCACACGTTCCAGAAACAGTGTCTCATCCTGCATCGGTGATCCCCTCCTTTTCGAGCGCTGCCCGCAGCAGCCGCCTGCCCTTCATCAGAAGATTGTCGATCTTCTTGCCCGTCACATGCATGACCTTTGCAGCCTGTGCATAGCTCAGGTCTTCAAAATAAAACAGCCAGATCGCCTCTCTGACCGCCGGTTCCATATTCGCAAGACACCGATGCAGGATCCGGCTGCGCTCCGCATCCGCGACGATCTTCTCCGCCGACCCGGGATCCGGGATCTCGAGTTCATCCAGACCGGGTTCCTCAAGGCGGTATTTCCGCAGGAACCGGAAGGTCAGGTGCCGCGCGGTCTGATAGAGATAGGCGCGGAAATTGCCTTCCCCGATCCGCGGCTTTTTCGCCATGATCCTTGCAAATGCCTCCATTGCCATATCCTCGGCATCCTCCGCGCTCCGGATCAGCGTGCGGAGATAGGTGATCAGACGCTCGCGGTACCGCAGCACCAGCGTGTCAAGCGCATCCGTATCCCCAAGCAGAAATGCCTGATACAATTCGTCGTCACTGTCCACGAGCATCACCCCCCTGACCGCCGGATACTTTTTTCTTATATTATACAATATCGGAACCAAAAAGTCAACATTCCGCAGGCGGCTGACTGCAAAAGATCCTGCGGATGCTCCTGTGAACATGCACAATCCCGCCGCATGTGATTTGTACAATCCGACAAAAATACAGATTCCGCTTGACTTGGAGTCAGCGCCGGCGTGTATAATAGAATCATATTGAACAAAGCCGCACTGCGGCACGGAACAGGAGGGTATCAAATGACGGAGCAGCATAACCGGATACAGCCGGTGAAATGGGGCGTGCTCGGCACCGCGGGCATCGCGGCAGGCTGCACGATCCCCGGGATGCAGCAGGCAGAACACTGTACGCTTTACGCGATCGCGGGCAGGAGCACGGAAAAGGCGAAAGCCTTCAAAGAACGGTTCGGCTTTCAGAAGGCGTATCAGGGCTATGACGCACTGCTTGCAGACCCCGAAGTCGAGGCGGTCTACATCCCGCTGCCGAACGATCTGCACTGTGAATGGGCGGTCAGGGCGATGAACGCGAAAAAGCATGTACTCTGCGAAAAGCCGCTCGCGATGAATGAATCCGAGCTCCGCCGGATGTTTCAGGCTGCAAAGGAGAACGGCGTTATCCTCATGGAGGCGTTCGCCTATCTGCACAGCCCGTTCATCGCCGGACTGAAGCAGGTCATTGCGACCGGTGAGATCGGGGCGATCGACTACATCGACACTGCGTTCCTGACGCAGGATTATTCCGCGGATTTCCGGCTGCATAAGGAATCGGGCGGCGGCGGCATCTACGATGTCGGCTGCTACTGCACCTCGCTGATCCTCTCGCTGATCGGCGCGCCCGTCACGGATGTCAGCGCGGATGCGGAGCTGGACAGCACCGGCGTCGATCATCTGGCGGCCGTGCGGCTCGGCTTTGCAAACGGCGCAAGAGCAACGTTCCACGCGGGCATGATGCTCGGCACGGACACCTGCGACCGCTATGACCGCCTGTTTATCCACGGCGAAAAAGGATATATCCGCTCCGCTTACGAATATAACGGGGAGGGTGTGCTTTCCTTCGATATCACCGTAAAGGACGAACACGGCGAGCGTCACACGCGGACGGAAACCGTCACGGCAGGCTCCAATTATGCACTGGAGATCGCGCAGATGAGCGCAGCGATCCGCGGTCAGGAAACGCCGCATATCACCGAGGAATTTTCCGTCCGGAACATGCGGCTGCTCGACCGCATCCTGACCGCAGCGGGCTGTACCGATGCAAAGCAGGAATTCATCCTGCCGAACGGCGTCACGATCCCCGCGGTCGGCTTCGGCTCGTATCTTTCGACGGAGAACGGCACGCAGCCGCTCACCGACGCGCTCGCTTCCGGCTGCCGCTATATTGACACGGCGAGGATGTACCGGAATGAGGCGGAGATCGGCGCGGCGATCGCGCAGTCCGGCATTCCCCGCGAAGAGCTGTTTTTGTGCAGCAAGGTCTGGCCGGACGATTTCGGCGCTGCACAGACGGTCCGCTCCTTTCTGGGATCCTGCAAAGATCTGAACACGGATTATCTGGACATGCTGCTGCTCCACTGGCCGAAAAACGCACCGGACGATCCGGACTGGTTTGAGAAGGTGCGGGAATCATGGGCGGCTATGGAGGAGCTGTATCAGCAGGGAAAAGTCAGGGCGATCGGCGTCTCGAATTTTCTGCCGCATCATCTCCGGCCGCTGCTGGAGACTGCGCGCATCCGCCCCATGGTCGATCAGCTGGAGCTGCATGTCGGCTACATGCAGGAATACACGCTTTCGTATCTGAAAGCGAACGGCATTCTGCCGCAGGCATGGAGCCCGCTCGGCAGGGCAAAGCTGCTGAACGATCCGCAGACCGCAAGGCTCGCCGCAAAATACGGCTGCACAAATGCACAGCTGCTGCTGCGGTATCTGATCCAGCGCGGCATCCCGGTCATTCCGAAGGCGTCGTCCGCGGAACGGATCCGCGAAAACCGGGATGTATTCTTCTTCCGTATCTCCGAAGATGATATGTCGTATCTCTCCTGCCTGCCGGAGCGCGGCTGGTCGGGCGAGCATCCGGATTTCTTTGACGCAGACTGACCCGCAGGAGCGGTCACAGATGCATACAGAAAAGCTGCGCAGTCTTTTCGGCTGCGCAGCTTTTATAATGATCTTGCTTCGGGTTAACGTACCGGATGCCGGAGCGCATTCCCCGGCAGCACCTTTCTGCGCAGGCTGATCTCCCGGTACAGATACGACAAACAGGTCAGCACGGTGATCCCGCACAGGATCTGGAACGGGAACACGAACAGCGCCTGCTCCGGGATCAGAAACGCCAGGATCGCGACGGCGGCCGCGGGCGGCAGCATCAGACCGATCCGCTTCATGATGCCGTATACCGCAGGCACCGTCAGGAATGCCGCGATGCAGGGCATCAGCGAAAGCCGCACGCATAGCAGATACCTGAGCACACAGGCACAGCCTGCGCAGAAAAACAGCAGCGCAATGACCGCGGCGGGTCTTTTGCGTGAGACCGCCTCCGGCTTCCAGAATTCGGTAAACGCGACCAGCAGCGGCGGTGCAGCCGCATACCGGAGGTCCAGCTTCAGCGCGGCAAAGATCACGGCCGTCACGAGCAGCCAGCGCAGAACAGCCTGCAGAACGCCTGCGGCATCGGGCTTCGGCAGCTTCTCAAACGGCGCATCCGCCAGTATGCCGCAGCGGACAAGGATCGCCCGGAGCAGCAGGATCGCAGCAGTCAGGATGCAGGCAGCAGCCGGATAAACAGCAGATTCGGTCTGCAGGAGCACCGGCAGCACCGCCGCCGAGAGCATCGGCGCAAAGCTCGTGCGCGAGAGCAGAAACAGCGCGGATGCCAGCAGATAGGCGGCGCTCATCTGCAGCCAGACCGCCCCCGGCATCCACAGCACGATGCACAGGCCGAGCACCGCACAGACCGCGATCGCCGCAAAGGTATGCAGGGCATCCGTGCGCCACGCGGGCTTCGGCGTCAGCAGCGAACCGGCTGCGATCGCGGCGATCTCCGGAAAAATGATCTCTTTGTTCTGAAACAGCTCCGCCGCACCGACCATGCCGCCGATCAGCAAAGCGGCGCAGAGCAGCGGGATCCGTGAAACAAGGCGCTTGTTTTTTGTCAATTTTCAGTACACTCCCGAAACTTTATAATACACAACAGCCTTTATTATAGCACAGCGCGGCAAAAAATGCAAGGCTCCCCGCAGATGAAAAACCGCCCCGCCGCAAGCTTGACATTGCCGGGAAAATGTGGTATGATATAAAAGTATATCTATGCTTATCATCAGGAGGAAATTATGAGTATTTTCGATGCAATCATTCAGGCGATCATTCAGGGACTGACCGAGTTTCTGCCCGTTTCCAGCTCCGGCCACATCAAGCTGTATCAGTCGATCACCGGGCAGAGCGTCGAGGAAGGCACATTCCTGCTCGTGATCCTGCATCTCGGTACGCTCGTGGCGGTCTGCATCGCCTTCTGGGATACGATCTGGGCACTGATCAAGGAATTTTTCGCGCTCATCAAGGATGTTTTTACCGGCAAATTCAAGTGGAAAGAGATGAACCCGGAGCGCAGAATGCTCATCATGCTGTTTATCTCGCTCGTGCTGCTCGTCCCGTTCTACCTCATCAAGGACGTCTTTGAGAACATCACGCTGCCGATCCTCGCACTCTGCTTCCTGTTTACATCGGTGGAGCTGTTCTTCGCGAGCCGTAAGCGCAATAACAAGAAAACCGCCGGCGACATCACCGTGAAGGACGCCGTCGTGATCGGTCTGTTCCAGTGCGCCGCGCTGTTCCCGGGCGTCTCCCGCTCCGGCTCGACAATCTCCGGCGGCCTGTTCTCCGGCCTCGAAAAGGAGACTGCCGTCCGCTATTCCTTCGTGCTCGGCATCCCGGCGATCCTCGGCGGATGTCTGGTCGAGCTGAAAGACCTGCTCAGCGGACAGATCGAGGTCAACCTCGGTGCGGCACTGATCGGCTTCGTCGTTGCGGCGATCGTCGGCATTCTGGCGATCAAGCTCGTACAATGGCTGATCCGCTCCGACAATTTCATCATCTTTTCGATCTATACCTTTGTGATCGCGTGCGTCACGTTCATTTACTGGCTGGCCGCCGCAAGAGCATAAGCTGAAAAACAGAGAAACAGATACCCGCGAAAGAAAGGTCACATCATGGCAGAGAAGAAAAAGACCGGCTCGGCCGGTACAAAAAAGAAAACATCTGCTGCGCCCGCAAAACGCAAGACCGCTGCATCCCGCAGCACCGCAAAAACGACCCGATCCGCAGCAGACAGCGCTGCAAAGCAGAAGCAGACGGAACCGCGGAGCAATCATCTCCGCGCAGTCGGGCTGATCGCGCTCGGCGTACTGGCCGCGCTGTTCTCGTTCGTCCCCGGCACAAAGTTCTGGATGAACATTCAGAATGTGCTGCGCGGACTGTTCGGCATCGGCACGCTGTTTCTGCCCGTTATTCTGATCTATACCGGCTGGATGATCTCCAAGGAAAAGCGCGTGCAGGCATCCGGCAGCAATTTCTGGGCGATCTTGCTCGTGCTGTGCCTCAGCTCCTTTGTGCAGGCGTTCTTCGGCGATCCGCTGGCCGGCACCGAGCCGCAGGCTGAATTCATGACGCGCATCGGCAATGCGGTCAAACTGCTCTGGGAAAACGGTAAGGAGCTGCGCGGCGGCGGACTGCTCTCCGGTCTGATCGTCGGGCCGCTGGTCGCCGCATTTGACGTCATCGGCGCAAGGATCATCATTTCGGTATTCGTGATCGTCGTGCTCATGGTGATGACAAACCGCAGCATCCCCGAGATGCTCAGGCTCGTCGCAAAGCCCTTCGTCTGGATCTGGCACGGGATCGTCCGCGCCGCGACAAACGGCATGGATCTGATCGACGGCTTTGAGCTTGCAGAGGACGAACCCGAGGAAGAACCGGAAAGAGAACCGCGCCCCGACAAGCCGCAGAAATATGTCCGGAGCAGCAAGCGGGATATCCCGCAGCCGGAGCCTGAAAAACCGGAGCCCTCCGCACGCCGCCGCAGACGGCAGGAGGAAAAGGAGATCGCGTTCATGCTCGATCACAATGCCGCGCCGCCGCCGGAGATCGACCGGACGGATCTGCGGAACATTGACATGGATGTGCCGATCTTTGACCACAGCGAGCCGGTTCCGGAGGAGGAGCTCAACACGCTGACACCCGAGCTGCAGGAGGAAAACGAAGGCTTCCGCATGTCCCGCGAGGAGGAAGCCTCGCTGGAGGCACTGGCAGAGCAGGCCTCGCTGGAATCCGACGAGCAGGCCAACCGCCTGCCGTGGCTGGAGGACGGCGAACCGGACGAAAGCGTCTACGAGGAGGAGCCGGAGATCCCCTACATCGCGCCGCGGCTCGAGCTGCTGCACCGTGCGGACAATTCCGCGAACGATGCGGATAAATCCATGGAGCTGCGTGAAAAGGGCAAGCTTCTGGTCGATACGCTGGCAAGCTTCGGCGTCAGTGTCCGGATCATCGGCATCCGCCGCGGCCCGACCGTCACGCGCTATGAGATCCAGCCGGCAGCGGGCGTCAAGATCTCAAAGATCACCCAGCTCGCGGACGACATCGGCCTGAACCTCGGCGGCAAATCCGTCCGTATCGAAGCGCCGATCCCCGGCAAGCCCGCCGTCGGCATCGAGGTGCCGAACAACACAAAGGACACCGTTTCCCTGCGCGAAATTCTCGAATCCGAGGAGTTCCAGAACTCACAGAGCAAGCTGACCTTCGCGGTCGGCAAGGATATCGACGGTCATGTGATCCTCGGTGATATCGCAAAAATGCCGCACATGATCATCGCGGGCACGACCGGTTCGGGCAAATCGGTCTGCACCAATTCCATTATCATGAGCATCCTGTTCCATGCCTCGCCGGACGAGGTACGGCTGATCCTCGTTGACCCGAAGGTCGTCGAGTTCCAGCCATACGACGGCATCCCGCATCTGCTGATCCCGGTCGTGACGCAGCCGCAGAAGGCCGCCGGTGCACTGAACTGGGCGGTGCTGGAAATGGAACGCAGATATATGCTGTGCGCGACCTACGGCGTGCGTGATCTCAAGGGCTACAACGCGGTCGCAGAAAAGAACCCCGAGCTGAAAAAGCTCCCGCAGATCGTCATTATCATCGACGAGTTTGCTGACCTGATGATGAGCAGCGGCAAGGAGGTCGAGGCTGCGGTCATCCGCATTGCGCAGAAGGCGCGTGCGGCGGGCATCCACCTTATCATCGCGACGCAGCGTCCGACCGTGGACGTCATCACGGGACTCATCAAATCCAATGTGCCGAGCCGCATCGGCATGAGCGTGAAATCGGCTGTCGATTCGCGCACGATCCTCGATACGACCGGCGCGGAGACGCTGCTCGGCAACGGAGACCTGCTGTTCTATCCGAACGGCTGGCGGGAGCCGAAGCGCGTGCAGGGCTGCTTCGTCACCGATCAGGAGGTCGAAGCGGTCGCGACGTTCTTAAAGAGCAGCGGCGAGTCGGTCTACGATGCGGAGATCATCGAAGCGGTCGAGCAGGCAACGCCGGCAAATAAGAGCGAAAAGACAAGCGACGACGACATCGGCGAGCTGACCGGTGACGAAGCGCTCGTGCTGAAGGCCGCGGAGCTCGCGGTCGATGCCGGACAGCTCTCGACGACGGCGCTTCAGCGGCGGCTGAAGCTCGGCTACGCAAAGGCCGCACGCATTGTGGACGAGCTCGAGGAACGCGGCATCATCGGCCCTTCGGAGGGAGCCAAGCCCAGAAAGGTCATCATGACGCCGCAGCAGCTCACGGAATGGAAATTACAGCTTGCCTCAAACGGCAGCAAGGTTGAATAAAATCAAGGAGGAATCCCCATGAAAACCAAAAAGCGCAAAATTCTGCCTGCGATCCTGCTGATGCTTTTCAGCATCGCATGCATCATTGTCTCGACCTACAACATCATCCCGATCAAAATTGCGGACACCGCGCTGACTTTGCTCGGCGCAGTCCTGTTCATGCTCAGTACGGTGCAGTTTTTCTTCGCAGTCAAAACAAAGAAAAGCTGATCTGACCGCATTGACATCTGAAAGGAACGACAACTATGTTTTTCTTCATCAAAAACATTATCAAGAAGCGCACCATGCATCCGTTCTGGCTCATGACCGGAATCAGCATCTTCATGGCCGTCACCTTCATCTTTGTGATCCTTGTCACGCGAAGCGGCCTGTTCGGGCTGGGCTGGCTCCCGCTGACCGCACCGGCACTTTTCGGGATCGCGTGTCTGTTCCGCGTCCTTCGCGCACAGAAAATGAAAAAGCTCCTGCGGACGCTCGGCATCGCTTCGGGGGCGGAGGCAGACACGTATCTGCAGAACTCAGAGCCGCTTGCCGACAGCGCCGAAACGGTGTACTGGGTCTCGCAGGAGTATCTGATCAATTTCAACACGCTCAAAGCTGTCCCACTCAAAAACATCATCTGGCTGAAAAAGAGCGTTCACTGCGAGACCAACGACAACGGACGCGTCATCAGCGAGACCTTTGAGATCCAGGTGAACATCAGAGAGCCGAAACGCACAGATATCCTGTACTATTCCGACAGTCAGGAACGCGATAACGCCGCTCTGCTTCTGCAGAAATACTGCGGTCAGTACGGCAACGGCGCGAAGATCATCAAATAAGGGAGACTGCTATGGCCGATCTGACAAGACACAGCAAATTCCTGAGCCTGATCCTGCGGCATCAGCCGGAGGCGGCAGGCATCACACTCGATCGGCAGGGCTGGGCAGAGGTTACGCCGCTGCTCGCCGGGATGCAGAAGGCCGGGCATCCGGTCACTGCGGAAATGCTGGAGGAGATCGTCCGGACGGACGAAAAAATGCGCTATTCGTTCAATGAAGATCACACGAAGATCCGCGCAAATCAGGGACATTCTGTCCATGTCGAGCTCGGCCTCAGACGGAAGGAGCCGCCGGAATATCTCTGGCACGGCACCGCGGAACGCTTCCTTGACAGCATCCTTGCGGAGGGACTGCGGCCGATGTCACGGCAGCAGGTGCATCTCTCCGCGGATCCGGAGACGGCCCGGAAGGTCGGGCAGCGGCACGGCAAGCCAGTTGTACTGCGTGTCCGTGCAGGCGATATGCACCGCAACGGCGCGTATTTTTTTCAGGCGGACAACGGCGTCTGGCTGACGGACAATGTCCCCGCCTGCTACCTTGAGCGCATGGAATGACAATCGCAGCATCCGGTTCGCAATTTTTGCGGTAAAAATACGGATTATACAGATTTTCAGGACGATCCTGCAAAAATATGCAGTTCGTGCAGAAAACATGGAGGATCCGGCCGCAATAATCGGAGAACCGCGAATGCAAATCGCAAAAGACAAGATATTACACCGTTTTATACAGTCCCTCCGGATAAAATGCAGGTCGGACTGTATATTTGTCAGGTTCCGCAGTGATCCTTGACAAAGTGTCGTTTTCTCGGAAAACATGGAGAATATGAACGCAAAATGTGAGCAGCCGGGCTGACCGGCAGCAGCTTTTGCGCAAAAGAATGATTTTGTACAGAAAACAAGCAAAAACCGCATTCGGAAGGAAAGGAGCATCCGCATGACCGGATTTATCCCGGTGACCGTGGAGGAGCTGCGGGAACGCGGCATCGAACAGCCGGATTTTGTCTATGTCAACGGCGATGCCTACGTCGATCACCCGAGCTTCGGCGCGGCGATCATCTGCCGCATTCTGGAGCACGCGGGCTACTCGGTCGCGATGCTCGCGCAGCCGGACTGGAAAACCGACCGCGATTTCCTGCGCTTCGGCAGACCGCGGCTCGCGTTTCTCGTCAGCGGCGGCAACATCGACAGCATGGTCGCGCATTATACCTCCGCGAAGAAAAAACGCTCCGACGACGCCTATTCCGCCGGCAACAAGGCGGGAAAGCGTCCCGACAGAGCCGTCATCGTATACTGTCAGAAACTGCGCAGCATCTACGGAAACGATGTGCCGATCCTCATCGGCGGACTGGAAGCATCGCTCCGCCGCTTTGCGCATTACGACTACTGGGACAACAGCGTGCACCCCTCGGTGCTGCTCGAAAGCGGCGCGGATATCCTGAGCTTCGGCATGGGCGAGCACAGTATGCTCGAACTGGCGTCGCTGCTGGATTCCGGCGTACCGGTCAGCGAGATCCGCGACGTCCGCGGTACCTGCTACCTCTGCGACCCCGCGGAGACGCCGTTCGGCTCGGCGGAGTGCCCGTCCTTTGAACAGGTGAAGGAGAGCAAGGAGGCCTATGCAAAGGCCTGCCGCATCCAGTACGACCAGCAGGACGAGGTCTACGGCAAGCGCATTATTCAGCGGCACGGGCGCAGAATGCTCGTGCAGAACCCGCCCGCGACCTCGCTGACGCAGCAGGAATTCGACGACCTCTACAGGCTCCCGTTCCAGCGCACCTATCACCCGATGTATGAGGCGGAGGGCGGCGTCCCCGCGATCAAGGAGGTGCGCTTCTCGATCACGCACAACCGCGGCTGCTTCGGCTTCTGCAATTTCTGCTCGATCGCGCTGCATCAGGGCAGACGCATGACGATGCGCTCGGAGGAATCAGTCATCGAGGAAGCAAAGTATCTGACCACGCTGCCGGATTTCAAGGGCTATCTGCACGATGTCGGCGGCCCGACCGCGAATTTCCGGCATCCTTCATGCGAAAAGCAGTTAAAGCACGGGCTCTGCAAGGGCAGAAAATGTCTGGCGCCGGAGCCCTGCAAAAATCTGCATGTCGATCATCAGGATTATCTCCGGCTGCTCCGGAAGCTCCGCGCACTCCCGAAGATCAAGCGCGTGTTTATCCGCTCCGGCATCCGGTATGACTATCTGCTTGCCGATAAAAACGACGAATTTTTCCGCGAGCTCGTGCGGTATCATGTCTCCGGACAGCTCAAGGTCGCGCCGGAGCACTGCTCGAACCATGTGCTCGACAAAATGGGCAAGCCGCATATCGAATATTACAAGGCATTCCAGAAACGCTTTTATGAGCTGACAAAATCCATGAATATGGAGCAGTATCTCGTGCCGTATCTGATGAGCAGTCATCCCGGCAGCACGATGAAGGACGCGATCGCGCTCGCCTGCTTCCTGAAGGAGGAGGGCATCCGGCCGGAGCAGGTGCAGGATTTCTATCCGACGCCCGGCACGATCTCGACCTGTATGTTCTACACCGGACTGGATCCGTATACGCTGGAGCCGGTCTATGTCCCGCGCACACCGAAGGAAAAATCCGAGCAGCGTGCCATGCTGCAGTATTTCAAGCCGGAAAACCATGCGCTGATCCGGCAGGCACTGATCCAGGCAGGGCGCCGCGACCTGATCGGCAGCGGACCGCACTGTCTCGTCCCGGCAGACCCCGCCGCGGACAGAAAACAGAGTCCGCAGAAAAACGCGCACCGTCCGCAGAAGCAGAACGGCGTGCAGCGGCAGAGCGGCGGACAGCATAAGCCGCAGAAGCCGGGAAAACAGCGCAGAAAATGATCGGAGGAACGCATCATGATAATGATCATCGACCGTTTTGAAGGCGATCTCGCCGTGATCTCGATGTATGACGAGGCGACCGGTGAGGTATTCTATAAGAATCTCCCGGCGGACTGGCTGCCGGACGATGCCGCCGAGGGCGATGTGCTCGTCAAGGCGGACGGCAGATATGCAGTCGATACGAAGGAGACTGAAAAGCGCAGGGCGGCTGCGGCGGATAAGCTCAGCGCTCTGCAGGAGGACTGATATGCCGCATCTGCTGATCGCCGGCTGCGGTGCCGCGGGCATGTATGCGGCCGTTCACGCGGCGCGGCGCGGCTGCAGGGTGACCGTTCTGGACGGCAACGACCGCCCCGGCCATAAGCTGTCGATCACCGGAAAAGGACGCTGCAACGTCACAAACGACTGCGACCTTGATACCTTCCTGCAGAATGTCCCGCGCAATCCGCGGTTTCTGTACTCCGCCCTTTCGCGGTGTATGCCGGCGGATGTGCAGGCGTTTTTTGAGGCAGAGGGCGTCCCGCTGAAAACCGAGCGCGGCAGGCGGGTCTTTCCGCAGAGCGACCGCGCACAGGATATCGTCAGCGCGCTGCTGAAAGCCATGCAGGATGCAGGCGTGACCGTGCACCTGAACAGTCGCGTCAAAAAGCTCATATTATCTGACAATTCCTGCACCGGCGTGATCCTTTCCGACGGCTCTGAACTCCGTGCGGACGCCGTTCTGCTCGCGACCGGCGGCATGAGCTATCCGCGCACCGGCTCCCGCGGCGACGGCTACCGTCTTGCGGAGCAGGCAGGGCTCACGGTGATACCGCCGCAGCCCTCGCTGATCCCGCTGGAAACCGCCGAATCCGATGCCGCGGAGATGCAGGGGCTCTCCCTGCGCAATGTGACGCTGACCGTCACGCAGGGCAAGAAAACCGTATTTACGGAGCTGGGCGAGATGCTGTTCACGCATTTCGGCATCTCCGGGCCGCTGGTGCTGTCCGCAAGCTGCCGCATGGACCCGCAGAAGCTTGACAGCTATCTGCTGAACATCGACATGAAGCCTGCACTGACGCCGGAGCAGCTTGACGCAAGAATGCTCCGCGATTTTGCAGCGCAGCAGAATAAGGATATCGTCAACGCCCTGCGCGGACTGCTCCCCGCATCCATGATCCCTGTGATGCTGAACCGTACGGACATCCCGCAGACGCAGAAGATCCACGATATCACAAAGGCACAGCGCATGACACTCGGCAGCTGCATCAAGGGCTTTGCGCTCCATGCGTCCGCCATGCGCCCGGTGACGGAGGCGATCGTCACAAGGGGCGGTGTCTCCGTGAAAGAGATCAACCCGAATACAATGGAATCCAAGAAAATACGCGGATTATATATCGCAGGCGAGCTGCTGGACGTCGATGCGTATACCGGCGGCTACAATCTGCAGATCGCATTCGCGACCGGCTATGCGGCGGCACTGGCTGCTGCGGAACAGGATCCCGCATAACAGAAAAGGGAGGGACGGCTTTGGAAAATGTGTTCTCATCATTCATCGGCGAACTGGTCATCACCGCGCTCCGCGTCCTGCTCATCATCATCATTTCCGCCGTAGCCGGTGCGCTGATCGCTGCCGTTGCCGGCGGCGGGCTCGGCTATCTCTCCGAACGGAAAAAGCGTCTCGATGCTGTCGCCAAAACCGCTGACAGCTATGTCGTCAACGGCAAAATTGCGGACGCCGAGGCCGTGACCATTCACGAGAAGGATACCGTGCGGTATCATCACAAATTCGCCGTCCGCTATGCGGATGAAAACAACACGGAGCGGCGCGCCTATCTCGGCATCAGCACGACGACCCCGCTCCCCTACCGCGTCGACGACCCGATCCCGCTGCGGATCATGCCGGTGCCGGTGCTCACCCCGCTCGCCGATGCCTTTGACCCGAACCGCGGCGCGGACGGAAAGCTGCCCGGGCTGATCGCGTTCCGGAGCTGGCTCGGCCGTCCCGTGGACGAGACCGGAACGGTCATGCCGGAGGAGGACTATATCCAGCTGATGAAGGATCTGGAAGCCGCCGCCGAAAATGACCGCTCGCGGGCATTCCGCTGGTTTATCCTCGGCAGCGCGCTGACGCTCCTTGCGATCCTGATGCTCAGCTCCTGCGGCCATTCGGTCATCGAAAACGTCTCAAATTTCGCGTCGTAAGCTGCCTTTTCGCAGTCTGCCGCGCACAGAAAGGAGCCGGCTGCCGTGAAACAGCTTCCGGGACTGTTCCTGCTCATTGTGTTTATCCTGCTGCTGGAGGTCATCATCTGGATCGCGTCCGGTTATCCGCCGCTCCGTGAGAGCGCGCCGGTGCTGGCGGTATTCGTCAGCGTGATCGGCGGCATATATCTGTTTCTGACCGTACTGGCTGTCATTGCCGCTGTTTATCTGATCGTCCGGCACCGGAAGGAACCGGCTGTCCGGATGCCGGAACAGCCGCGTATCCCGCAGAATACCGTGCAGAACGACCGGCTGAAGCTGGCCGCTGCGGTGCTTCTGCTGCTGGCGGCGGGGGTCATCGGCATGATCCTGCTCCGCTGAATCAGCATTCTGATATTGACGAGGTATCCGAATATGGACAACGGTATTGCAATCATAATCATAATTATGCTCGTGCTGATCGCACTGCTGCTTGTCACATCCGTGACGACCTTCATCTTTGCGATCCTGACGATCAAGGCAAAAAAAGAACTGCAGCGCGCAGCGGATGACGCAGAGCGCGCCCGCCTGACCGCAAAGGTCAAAACGCGGGAAACCGTTCTCGGTGCCTGCGCGGCGGCACTGGCTATGCTGCTTGCTTTACTGCTCGCAGAGAAAATTCTGCTGTAACGGCAACCGCAGATATACGGCCGGCAGCATGAACCTGTACGGTCACAGGGAGGCGTTTTGTGGAAACCTTGAAATCAAATGAGAGCGTCATCAAAGTGATTCTCTATTTTCTCAGTTCCTACGTCGCTTTGTATGGGCTGATCATCTTTGTGCCGCTGTCTCTGGTTTTTCTTGCGATCATGCTCCGGATGCGCCGGAAGTACGATGCAGACGCAATGCCGGAGGCAGACTGTATTCTGGGCGGACTGCGCGCAACCGGTACGGTTGCACGCTCAGTTCTGCGGCCGGACGTCAGCGAGCGGATCGTACTGATCCGTTCGGCGGATTCCGAAGCAGCACTGATATTCAGTCTTGATTCTTCTGCAGCTGCCCCGGAAGCCGGGCAGACGGTCACGCTTTATCATCTGACCGAGCCGCTGCCGCAGACGTCGGCACTCCCTGTGGATTCGACCCGCCGCGTGTTGTTTGATTCACCGGACAATCCACTGTATCATCGTGCGCTGACCGCACAGACTGCAAAGAATAATTATCAGGGGATGCGCAGAGCCGCTGCAGTCAGCGGGGGAATTGCGCTGTTCTTTACACTGCTCTTTTTCGGGCTTGCCAGCCCGTTTTTATAACCAAGAAAGAAAGGTCTGTTCCCATGCTTGATAAGATCATCATCCGCGGTGCCAGAGAGCACAATCTCAAAAACATTGATCTGGAGATTCCGCGTGATAAATTCGTCGTTTTTACGGGGCTTTCCGGTTCCGGAAAATCCTCGCTCGCATTTGATACGATCTACGCAGACGGACAGCGGCGCTATATGGAGTCGCTGTCCTCTTATGCGCGGCAGTTTCTCGGGCAGATGGAAAAGCCCGACGTAGACAGCATCGAGGGGCTGTCCCCCGCCATTTCCATTGACCAGAAAACGACGTCCAGGAACCCGCGCTCGACGGTCGGCACGGTCACGGAGATCTACGACTATCTGCGTCTGCTCTATGCGCGGATCGGAACGCCGCACTGTCCGGTCTGCGGCAGGGAGATCCTTCAGCAGACCGTTGACCAGATCACCGATCAGATCCTCGCGCTGCCCGAGGGCACAAAGCTGCAGCTGCTCGCGCCGATCGTCCGCGGCAGAAAGGGCGAATACACGAAGGAACTGGAACAGGCGAAAAAGTCCGGTTATGTCCGCGTGCGCGTGGACGGCAGCATCTATGATCTCTCCGAGAAAATCAAAATGGACAAGAACAAGAAGCACAGCATCGAGATCGTCGTGGACAGACTGGTCGTCAAGGAGAGCATCCGCTCGCGGCTGGCAGACAGCATCGAGACGGCGACCGCGCTGACCGACGGCCTTGTCCTGTTCGATATCATCGGCGGCGAGGAGCAGCTTTTTTCGCTGTCCTACGCCTGCCCGGAGCACGGCATCTCCGTTGAGGAGCTGACCCCGCGCATGTTCTCGTTCAACAATCCCTACGGCGCCTGCGAGACCTGCACGGGTCTCGGCGTGTTCACCGAATTTGACCCCGAATTGCTGATGCCGAACAAGTCGCTTTCGGTGCATGAGGGCGGCTTCAAGGTGCTCGGCTGGAACTGGAAGGACCCGAAATCCGTTGCGAATATGTACGCAAATGCGCTGCATGAGACCTACGGCGTCCCGCTGGACGTCCCGATCAAAAAGCTGACGCAGGAGCAGCGCGACCTGTTCCTCTACGGCACCGGCGACACGGAGCTGACGCTGCATCAGGCGCCGGAATACGGCGGGGCGACCTACGTGCACCCGTTCGAGGGACTGATCCCGAATCTGCAGCGGCGGTATCAGACCGCAGGCCAGTGGGCAAAGGACGAGCTCCAGCAGTATATGAGCGAAGCCCCCTGCCCCGCCTGCAAGGGCAGACGCTTAAAGCCGATCTCGCTTTCCGTGACGGTCGGCGGCATTGACATTGACACGCTCTGCCATAAAAGCGTGACCGACCTCGTGCGCTTTTTCAATGAGATGCAGCTTTCCGAGCGGCAGATGATGATCGCAAGGCTCATCATCAAGGAGATCCGCGCAAGGCTCGGCTTTCTCGAAAGCGTCGGCCTCGGCTATCTGACGCTGGCGCGCGCGGCGGGATCGCTCTCCGGCGGCGAAAGCCAGCGCATCCGGCTTGCAACGCAGATCGGCTCGTCGCTCATGGGCGTGCTGTATATCCTCGATGAACCGAGCATCGGCCTGCACCAGCGCGACAACGAAAAGCTGATCGCGACGCTGAAGCGGCTCCGCGACTGCGGCAATACGCTGATTGTCGTGGAGCATGACGACGACACGATGCGCGCCGCGGATTATATCGTCGATATCGGCCCGGGCGCGGGCGTACACGGCGGCGAGATCGTCTGTGCGGGAACACCGGAGGAGATCATAAAATGCGAAAATTCCGAGACTGCTGCCTATTTAAGCGGGCGCAAAAAGGTGCCCGTTCCGGAGACCAGACGCAAGGGCTCGGGCGAGGAACTCGTCATTTACGGCGCATCGGTCAACAATCTCAAGGGCATTGACGTCCGCTTCCCGCTCGGCAAAATGATCTGCGTGACCGGCGTTTCGGGCTCGGGCAAATCCTCGCTGGTCAATGAGGTGCTGTATAAGTATCTTGCATCGCACCTGAACCGTGCGAAGATCCGCTCGTCCGGCTACGACCGCATTGAGGGCGCAGACCTGCTCGACAAGGTCATCTGCATCGACCAGTCGCCTATCGGCCGGACGCCGCGCTCCAACCCCGCGACCTATACCGGCGTATTCGGCGATATCCGCGAGCTGTTCGCGCAGACGCAGGACGCCAAGACCCGCGGCTACGGCCCCGGACGCTTCTCGTTCAACGTCAAGGGCGGACGCTGCGAAGCCTGCGAGGGCGACGGCATCGTCAAGATCGAGATGCACTTCCTTCCGGATGTGTATGTCCCGTGCGAGGTCTGCAAGGGTGCGCGCTATAATTACGAAACGCTCGAAGTCAAATACAAGGGGAAAACGATCAGCGACGTACTGGAAATGACGGTCGAGGAGGGCTGCGAGTTTTTCTCCGCGATCCCGAAGATCGCAAAAAAGCTGAACACGCTCCGCGATGTCGGACTTGGTTATATCAAGATCGGCCAGCCCGCGACAACGCTCTCCGGCGGTGAGGCACAGCGCGTCAAGCTCTCGACGGAGCTGCAGAAGCGCGCGACCGGCAAGACCATTTATATCCTTGACGAGCCGACGACCGGCCTGCACAACGCGGACGTTCACCGTCTGATCGAGGTGCTGCAGCAGCTTGCCGACTCCGGCAATACGCTCGTCGTGATCGAGCACAACATGGACGTCATCAAGGTTGCCGACCATATTATTGACCTCGGCCCCGAGGGCGGCGACGGCGGCGGCATGATCGTCGCAGAGGGTACGCCTGAGGAGATCGCTGCCTGCGAAGCATCGTATACCGGACAATTTCTGCAGCAGTATCTGAAATGAAGCATATTTTTCCCCGGTGCATCATAGTATAAGGCAGACAGGCAGAACAGCCTGCGCATCCGGCTACAGCGAGGGAAAAACTATGGCAACAGAGCATAACGCGATCCTTGAAAACCGCGAAAAACTGCAGTTATCCGGCGTCACGGCGATCGACAGCTTTGACGACCGCGCCGTGGTTCTGTACACAAACTGCGGACAGCTGACGATCCTCGGACGGAATCTGCAGATGCAGCAGATCAACGTGGAGACCGGCGATGTGACCGTCGAGGGCGAGGTGCAGGCCATGCGCTACAGCGACCGTGACCGTACCGCGCCGACCGGCCTGCTCGGGCGGATGCTGCGATGATGCCGCAGCTTCCGGTCTCGCTGGAACTGACGCGCTTTGCTCAGAGTCTGCTGCTCGGCATTCCCGCAGGACTGCTGCTCGACCTGTTCCGGACGCTCCGCGCACTGCTGCCGCATCACCCGCTGACAGTGTTTCTTGAGGATGCACTTTATACGTTTCTGCTGTGTTTTCTGCTGCAGTGCTTTGTGTGGATGTACGCAGATACCGCCCTGCGCTGGCAGTATGCGCTCGGGGAGCTGATCGGTCTGGCGGTTTATCTGCTGACGGCGGGAACGGTCTGGGGCAGGGTGCTCCGGCGGGTCTGTGCGATCCGGCAAAAAATCCGCCGCATATTTGTCAAAAATACTGAAAAAGAAACGCCCGCCGAAAAAATCGCAGAAAGCACTTGACGAATCGCAGCCTTTGCTGTATAATAACAATGTATCCGTATCGGATACCGCAGATAGAAATACGGACGGAACGAGACCGTCCGGCTTGTCAGAACGGAGACAGAGACATGGAACGCAATAAGGGTATCCGCCGCGAGAACGCAAAGCAGCGCAGACGCGCCGTCGCGGAATGGCTCATCACCCGCATTGCCGCCGTCATTCTGCTGATCGCCTGCATCATTTCCTTTGTATCGACGCAGGCGACGCTCAATGAAAAGCGGCAGGAGCAGGCAGAGCTGGAAGCAGCGATCGAGCAGGCAAGAGATGAATATATGGAGCTTGAAAAGTTCGTGGATGCGGACGATCTGAAGGGTTATATGGAAAAGGCTGCGATCGAGGATCTGAATTACGCCTACCCCAACGAAAGACGCTTTTATGATACATCCCGGAACTGAGCACAGAAAGGAACAGTATGCAGCTGGAAATCGGACAGATCTATGAGGGGCGTGTGCGGAGCATCACGCAGTACGGCGCATTTGTGGAGGTCTGCGGCGAAAATGAGCAGGACTCCGCGACAGGCATGGTGCATATCTCCGAGGTCGCAAATACATTCGTGAAGGAGATCCGCGATTTTCTGCACGAGAACGACACCGTGCGGGTCAAGGTCATCGGCGTGAATCCGCAGGGAAAGATCAGCATGTCGGTCAAGCAGGCAGAGGAACCGAAGCAGCAGGAGAAGCCCCAAAGACGGCCGCGTGATCCGCAGAAGCCGCGCATTTACGAGCCGAAGCGGTCTGTGCCGCAGTCGGAGATGAGCTTCGAGGATAAGCTGCTGCATTTCAAGCAGGCCAGTGAGGAAAAGATCTGTGATCTGAAGCGCGGCAGCGAGCGCAGAAGCGGCTCCCGCAGCAGAAGAGGCTGAACGATCAAAAGAGGCATCCGTTTCCGCGGAGCCTCTTTTTTGTTACCGGAAAGGATACACAAATGAAAGACGATTTTTTCCGCAGGCGCATCCTTGACCTTGCGGAGCAGGCAGACCGTACCGGCCGCTATACCTTCACGGATTTCCTGACCGCTGCGGAATACGCCGAATATCTCGCCGTGCGGAACCAGCTCCCCCGCTGCGGCTGTACGGTCTGGGGCGGGCATGAGGACGCCGACCGCGTGATGCTGCGCTTCGGGAGCGAGGAACAGCTCGGCTATACCGAGGAATTCCCGATCGTCTGCGTCGCGGTGATCCCGGCGCAGGAAAAATTTGCGGAGCAGCTCAGTCACCGCGATATTCTGGGTGCGGTGATG
Organism: Oscillospiraceae bacterium; assembly: GCA_017545185.1. Classification (GTDB taxonomy): domain Bacteria; phylum Bacillota; class Clostridia; order Oscillospirales; family Ruminococcaceae; genus Firm-04. Next base: position 84,969 of record JAFWQJ010000029.1, read on the forward strand.
CATCTCGGCATTGAGCGCGGCCAGACCGGCGATATCCTGACCGCGGACAAGTCGGCGTATTTGTTCTGCACGCCTGCCATGGGCGAATATATCTGCCGGGAGCTGACGCGCGTCCGGCATACGACCGTCACCTGCCGCATCACGGACAGGCTGCCGGAGACCGCCGAAACGCATTTTGAATCCGTGACCGTGCAGGCCGCCTCGGAGCGCATTGACGGCATCATTGCAAAGCTGTATCACATTTCCCGCGGGGATTGCCTTGCGCTGTTCCGCGCCGGAAAGATCGCGCTGAACGGTGCCGTCACAGAGAACAGCAGCGCACAGCTCAAGACCGGCGACGTCGTATCGGTACGCGGCTGCGGCAAATTCCGCTATGCGGGCATCACCGGCACCACGCGCAAGGGAAACCGGATCATTGAAGTGGAGAAGTATGTATGAGGTGATAATAACATGAGCATAATTGATGATATTATCCGAAAGTATGATACTTTTGATGACGAAGAATGGGATGAGGAAACGCAGAAGAATTGGGATGAAAAAATGTCCGATCCTGCAATACATCATCCGCATCCGCATGATGATACAAAAGGAAAAACAAACCGCCTTGAGTAATCAAGGCTGGGTAGGGTAATTGGAAACAAAGTATCCGCTTCGCGGATGCTATTTAAGAATGGGAGCCTCTATCGCAGACTCCCAAGCCCGCCGAGCTCTTGAACGCAAGGGTATTTCGCTCGCTGCGGCGAGCGACGGGGGCTCTGCCCCTCGACCCCGCGAGCTTTTGAAAAAGCTCGACCAAAACTTTTGTTTTTGTTCAAAACCATTACAGTAACAGACCAAACCGCCCTGAGTAATCAAGGCGGTTTTCTCATTTCCTGCGCATGAACCCATGCATTTCCGGGCATACTGTCAGCAAGATCCAAGCAAGGGAGATGCAGAGTATGGCATACCGGAAAGTCGTGATCGCGGGACTGGATACCTCCCGGCTCGCGGTGCTGACAGAGGACGAAAAAATGCAGCTGCTCCGCGAAATGCAGGAGACCGGCAGCGAAGAAGCGCGGGAAAAGCTGATCCTCGGGAACCTGCGGCTCGTGCTCAGCGTGATGCAGCGGTTCACCGGCCGCGGCGAGGATCCCGACGACCTGTTCCAGATCGGTGTGATCGGCCTGATGAAGGCGATCAACAATTTTGATCTGTCCAAAGATGTGCGCTTTTCGACCTACTGCGTCCCGATGATCGCGGGCGAGCTGCGGCGGTATCTGCGGGATTCCCACGCGGTCAAGGTCAGCCGTTCGCTGCGCGATCTCGCGTATAAGGCGCTGCAGGCAAGGGAGCGTCTGACCGCGGCGCTGAACCGCGAACCGACCGCCCGCATGATCGCGGAGGAGATCGGTGCGGAGACCGCGGACGTCGTCACCGCGCTGGAAAGCATCAGCGACCCCGTTTCGCTCTACGAGCCGATCTATTCGGATTCCGGCGACCCGCTCTGCCTGATCGACCAGATCGGCGACCCCGACAGCAGCGAGCAGAACTGGATGTCCGAGCTTGCCCTGCGGGACGCGCTGGCCTCTCTCGGCGACCGGGAAAAAAATATCCTCCGCCGGCGTTTCTGGCAGGGCAAAACGCAGGTGGAGGTCGCACAGGAGATCGGGATCTCGCAGGCACAAGTCTCGCGCATTGAAAAAGCCGCGATCGCGAAGATTAAGTCGCAGCTTTGATTTTGCCGACCTGCGCCATGATCTTCTCCGCCCACTGTCCGCCGGGAGAGGCGGCCTGAGAGAAGCCGCGTCCAGCGGCGTGCCGGGCGTAACTTGGGAGCGCTCCGCGGCCGCCCTCCGGAGGGATATGCCAGCGGGGGCTCCCCGCCGCATTGAAAAGGCCGCGATCGCGAAGATCAAGGCGCAGCTTTGATTTTGCCGACCTGTGCCATGATCTTATCGACCCATTCATCATCAGGCGGGCCGATCTGAAACACGCGGAAGCCGTAATACTGCCCGTTCTGATAAACGGAGCGGTCGTCGTCCACATGAAGGTCAATGCGGTAATGCGCAGGATATTTCGAGGGCATCGGGTCTTTATGCTCCGCCTGCACCTCTTTCTCATGCCGCGCACCGTTCACGATGCTGTCAATACGAATGCCGTAATGCTTAAACAGCGAGCGGATATAAAACGGCGTGCGGAACGAGGTCGTATACACCCAGATCTCGCAGCCCGCTTCCCGCAGACGGCGCATCAGCTCAATCGTTCCCTTCCGCAGCCGCTCGTGATAGAGCTTATTCCACGGAAAACCGAGCGGCGGCTCGAGCGTAAAGCCGTCCTCCTCTGCAACAAACAGGGTATCGTCCAGATCAAATGAAATGCGCATAAAAACCTCTTAATAACTGACAAAATGTGTTTCGAGCTGCTCCAGCGCGGGCTTTCCGTTGTAAAGCTCCGTCAGGGCAGCTTCCATTTTCTCATATTCCGATTCCGGAATATCAAAAAGCAGCGTGACCTTATCGCTGAAATCGCTGCCTGCGTCCTTGATGCCGTACTGCGGCAGCAGGTGACTGAGTGTACCATAAAAGCTGTAATCCGTTTCGAGCCTGATGCGGAGCGATTCCTTGAAATGCAGCAGCTCCGCGGCTTTGACGGCTTCCGCCGCCGCACCGGAATAGGCTCTTGTCAGACCCGGTGCTCCGAGCAGTACGCCGCCGAAATAGCGCGTGACGACACAGCAGACGTCTGTCAGCCCGGATTTCTGCAGCACGCCGAGCACGGGGATCCCGCCGGTGCCCTGCGGCTCGCCGTCGTCGCTGTAGCGGGTCGCGGCAGGCTCCCGCAGGATATACGCCCAGACATTATGACGCGCCTTGTGATGCTTCGCCTTCACCGTCTCGATGATCTCGCGGCATTCGTCCTCCGTTTTCGCGGGGAAAAGCTGCGCGATGAATTCCGAGCGCTTTTCGGTGATGCTGCCCTCACAGGGCGCTGATACTGTTGTAAATTCGATCATAGCGTTCTCCGTTATCTTGACAGGTATTCAAAGCAGATATATTCCCGCGTATCGGGAAATTTCAGGATCCCGTAGCTTCTGCTGCCGGTGCCGGCCGGATAATAGACAAGCACCGCAGCACCGGTAATGTCCCTGTCTGTGATGCGCGAAAACGGCAGATGAAGCGGAAAGGCATCGAGCCCTTCGTCCGGGTCTGCACATTCTCCCGCAGTTTTTCCGTACCAGTATGCTGCGGTGCCGTTTGCAGGCTCCGGTGTATCCAGATGATAGCGATCCGTCAGCGTATCCTCAAACTGCGCTGCTGTATCCTCCGGCAGTGTAAAAGCGTACATATACAGCTTGCTCAACAGCAGCCGGCGCTGCACAAAGCGCAGATCTTCCGCACCCTCCTGCGGCAGAAAAGGCACTCTGCCGTCGTCCTCAATATAAGCCAGATAGCTGCTGTATGTCCGGAATCTGCCCGCATAGCAAAGCAGAGCGATGCCCGCAAGCAGAAAAACCGGCAGCGCGATCAACAGTTTTTTCTTCATTATTTCACCATGCCGATCATGGCCTTATAGTCCGCGTCCGCAGGATTGATGCGCCGCTGTGCCAGTCCGTAGACCGAGGTCGCACGCGCTTCCAGTTCGGCGCAGGCCTTCTGTGCGGGGCCCAGCTCCGCCAGCTTTGCCAGCGATGTACCGTAAGGCAGCGTCGTGCCGGCGTTTTTGGCCGCCGTCAGGATATCCCGTCCGCGCTCGGAGATCGCAAGGATCCGGCCGTATGGCGGCGGGTTCTGCGTGTCCTCCGGTTTAATGCCGATCAGCAGGTCAAGCAGAATGCGCCGGATACGCGACATCGGATACCGCTTGCTCTTGATCGAGAGCAGCAGCGATTCCAGCGAGGTCTCATTGCGGGCGGCAAGGATCTTGTTTTCGAGCCCCTGCCCGACCTCCGGCAGCGCGGCAATTTCCTCCGCGGTCGTTGTCCGCAGCTTATAGAGCAGTACGCGCTCCAGATGCTCGAACCGCGCGATCATGCCGGTCGCGGCACATGCGCTGATCGCGTCGGAGGAGTTATCCGGCACCAGATCGTCGAAATCGTCACTGTGATTTTCCATGAGCTGACGGATCAGCGAGGCACTTGCGATCTTGCCGGTCGCCGTCATGCCGTCATGCATCTCATTGCGCTTGATCGTGAACGGCTGGATCTTCAGCTTGACCGCGACCATTGCCTTCAGGTATTCGATCGCGAGTGTGTTGTTCGGATAGCTGAACAGCATCCCGATCTCGTCGCCGTAGGTCTGCCGGATCAAGATCTGCAGCGCCTTCGGATACGAATTGCCGAGCTTCATCAGATCCTCCAGCTCCGGACGCTTCGCACAGGCATAGCTCGCCTTGACCGCTCCGGTCAGCAGCGAGAGGTCGCCGCACTCGCTCCCGAAGGAGAGCTCATCCACGCAGCCTAAGCCCTTCAGAATATACATCGCGCCCTTCGCATAGGTCTCCGCGGAGCTCAGACAGTACGCGACCGGCAGCTCAATGACCAGATCGGCGCCGCAGCGGACGGCGGTCTTTGCACGCTCAAACTTGTTGAGCACGGCCACATCGCCGCGCTGCACAAAGTTGCCGCTCATCAGGGCAACGATGTGCGTCGCGCCGTTTTTGCGCGTCTCCTCGATATGATACAGATGTCCGTTATGGAAAGGATTATATTCACAAATGATTCCGCTGATCTTCATGTAAAAGCCTCCTTGCTGTCAGTGGGACCCGTTCTGTATGCCGCTTTGCCGTCATTCCGGACAAACCGGAAGCGGAATCGGCGTACTCTGCAATGCGAAATGCGGATTTTTTCACAAACCCTCTTGCAAGTTGCAGGAATTTCGTGTATAATAAAGAATGCGACTGACCGTTCCGGGAACGGACGTCAATAGAAGTTTCTATAATTGAAAGGAAGAGTTTATTATGTTAATTCTCGTAGTCAACGCCGGCAGCTCCTCGCTGAAGTATCAGCTCATCAATATGGATGATGAGAGCGTTCTTGCAAAGGGCAACTGCGACCGCATCGGCATCGACGGCCATGTGAGCCACAAGACTGCGGACGGCAGAACCGTTGACGCAGACTGCAATTTCCCGACCCACACCGAAGCCTTTGAAAAGCTCGTTGAGGTGCTGACGACCGGCGATGCAGCCGTCATCAAGTCCATGGACGAGATCTCCGCTGTCGGCCACCGCATCGTTCAGGGTGCAGAGGTCTTCGACCGTCCGTGCCTCGTCACGCCGGAGATCATCGACAAGATCGACGAATTAAGAGAGCTGGCACCGGTCCACAACCACGCACATGCACTCGCGCTGCGCGCCTGCACCGCGGTCATTCCGAAGACCACCCCGCAGGTCGTTGTCTTTGACACCGCCTTCCACCAGACCATGCCGCCGAAGGCTTACATGTTCGCACTCCCCTATGAGGATTACGAGAAGTATCATGTCCGCAAGTACGGCTTCCACGGCACCTCTCACCGCTTTGTTTCCGCGGCACTCGCAGAGGCAATGGGCAAGGACATCAAGGATCTGAAGATCGTCTCCTGCCACCTCGGAAACGGCTCCTCGATCACCGCTGTTCAGGGCGGCAAGTGCATCGACACCTCCATGGGCTTCACCCCGCTGGACGGCATCCTGATGGGCACCCGCTGCGGCGCGGTCGATCCGTCTGCCGTGACCTTCGTTGCAGATAAGCACGGCTTCACCCCGGACGAGATGAGCCAGTACATGAACAAGAAGTCCGGCTTCCTTGGCATTTCCGGTATCTCCTCCGATAACCGCGAGATCACCGCTGCTGCGGAAAAGGGCGACAAGCGCGCAATCCTCGCGACCGAGATGCTCGCATATCAGATCCAGCGTTACATCGGCGCATACACCGCTGCAATGAACGGCATGGATGCTGTCCTGTTCACCGGCGGCATCGGCGAGAATTCCTGGGAGGTCCGCGAGCGCGTCTGCAGCAACATGAGCTACTTCGGCATTGAGATCGACAAGGAGCTCAACAAGAACACCCGCGGCAAGCTGATGAAGATCTCCACGCCGGAAGCCAAGACCGAGGTCTGGATCGTTCCGACGAACGAGGAGCTCCTGATCGCACGCGATACGCTCGCACTGATCTCGAAATAACCGAATCAAAAGGATATACTCTATTATAACACTCTTGACGCATAAAAGGCAAGGCATTTTTGCTTGACGTTTTATACAAATTTAAGAGTTGAATTTTGGCACACTGAAAATCGGAAACGGAGGCCGGCTTCATGTCGAATTTCAAGGATGTTCTCAAAGGATTCTTCCGGGACGATTCCGGGGAGGACGATTATGTGCTTCCGCTGGATGAAAGCGGCAAGCTGATCCGCCCCATGGGGACGGTCAAGGCAGTCGCCCACAGCTTTAAGACAAGAAGCCGCTCCGGATTGGAGCCGGGACAGGGGCTGCCGGAAAAGCTCCCGCTGGACGACGAATCCCGCGCGCTGCTGGAGATCGCAAATGCGGTGCGCGACAAGGCCTATGCAAAGTATTCCGGCTTCCGGGTCGGGGCTGCGCTGGTCGGGGAATCCGGTCAGGTGTATCTCGGCGTCAACATCGAGAACGCCTCGTATCCGGCCGGCATCTGCGCGGAGCGTGCCGCGCTCTGTGCCGCGGTCACCGCGGGCGAGCAGAAATTCTCCGCGATCGCGATCGTCGGCGGAGACGACGGCGAGCCATGCTATCCCTGCGGCATCTGCAGGCAGGCACTCGCGGAATTCTGCGGGCCGGAGCTTCCGGTCATTCTCGCAGACGGCGTGTATCCGCTCGGCGGACTGCTGCCGCATTCCTTTGCATTATAAACAGACGAGGCAGGAAGCAGGGGCTCAGCACCGTGCCTCTTGCCTCTCTGCAGTTCCGGAAGTGAAATGCGAAGCGTAACCTTGTCCGGTTACTATTCACTTTTCACTATTCACTGATTTCCGATAGCAAATAAAGAAAGAAACAAAAAGAACAAAAAGAAGGGTGATACCATGCGCAGAATGCGAGCCTTGCTTCTGGCGCTGCTGCTGACCGCGCTGTTCTGCTGCGGCTGCGGCGAGGATGAAAATGTCATCAAGGGCGCAGGGCATTCCTTTTCGTACTGTCTGGTCGGCAATCCGGATACGCTGGACCCGCAGCTTGCGGAGAACGCCTCGGCAAAGACCGTGCTGGCCAATCTGTTCGAGGGACTGCTCACGCTGGATGCCGCAGGCAGTCTGCAGAACGGCGTCGCCGAATCCTATACAGTCTCCGATGACATGCTGCATTATTCCTTCACGCTGCGGAAGGATTCCTACTGGTACGATGCATACGCGGAGAACAGTGCATTCGGCAAGGACGCGAAGAAAACCGTCACGGCGCAGGATTTTGTCTTTGCGTTCCGGCGGCTGTTCGATCCGCAGTACAGCTCCCCGAATGCAGAGGCGTTCAGCTGCCTCAAAAATGCGCGGGAGATCATGGCGCAGCGGCTGGCACCGTCGAATATCGGCGTGGAGGCAAAATCCGACTACGAACTGGAATTTACGCTTGAGCGGCCGGATACCGGCTTTCTCATGCTGCTGACGTCCCCTGCCGCAATGCCCTGCAGTCAGGAGTATTTCGAGAACAGCAAGGGGCGATACGGACTGGATGAAGCGTCGGTCATCGGGAACGGCAGCTTCGCGATGTCGCGCTGGCTGTACGACCCCTACGGCAAATACAATGTCGTGCAGCTGGTACGCAACCCGCTGAACCACGAGGTCAGGCGCATCTTCCCGACGGAGCTGAACCTCTATATCGAGGAATCCGACGCGGATGCAGCTGCGATCTTTACGGAGGGCAATGCCGAATGCTATGTGACGACACAGAACAGTCTGGTCGGGCGTTCGGAATATCAGGCAGAGGGCAGCTACAGCATCACGCTCGGGCTGATCGCAAATCCGGATTCGCATTTCGCCGATGCGAATGTCCGCAGTGCCATGGCACTGACGCTCGACCGCGGGCGGTTCCCGGCAGACGATCAGGATATCCGCAGAGCATCGGGCATTCTGCCGCCGGGCATCACGATGCTGAACAAAAGCTGCCGCGAGCTGATTGCGGACGCAGCCTTCCAGAACTATGATCCGCCCGAAGCGGACCGGCTCTATCACAAGGCGATGCGCAAGCTCCGCATCTCCGAGCTGGAGGAGGGCAAGGTTCTGGTCTGCGCCGGCATGATGGACTACACGATCTTAGCGGAGGTGCTCGACCTCTGGCGTGATGAGCTCGACCTGCATTTCAGCATCGAGGAGGTCACGGAACCGGAATACGAATCACGGCTCGCTTCCGGGGACTACGCCCTCGCGCTGTATGCGGTCACCGGTGCGTATCACGATGCGCCGTCCGTCTTTGAAAATGTGATCTCGGACAGCAGGCTGCACTGTGCGGAAGCCGCTTCGGTCAGAACGCTTCTGGAGCAGGCCGCCGCCGTGCCGAATCTCACGGACTGCGTGGAGCTCTACCGGCAGGCAGAGGAAGCGATCCTCTCAGACAACTGCTTCATCCCGCTGTTCTATAAGCAGCGGTATCTGATCTGCAAGCAGGGCGTTTCGGATGTTGTGTTCAATCCGTTCAGCGGACAGGTGCAGTTTTCCGAAGCGAAATTTTATCAGTAATACGGGGAAAAACAAGCAAATACGGGTGTGGAAAGGAAAATCTTTATGTTCAGGCAATGGGTCGGCCTTTTGGAAAAAGAGGGCTGGAAGATCACGATGCGGGAAACAGAGGCAGCTGTTCCGGAGGAGATCAGCGACCGCTATCCGGCACCGGCTGCATGGGCGGCGTTCATCGCGCCGGTTTCCGAATGCGTCAGCGGGGACGGCAAAGTCCGTTTCCTGACGTTTGAGGACTATCAGACGCAGCGGGACGGCTTCCGCTGGAATGAGCCGGAGCTCCGGAGCACGGAGGCTGCGGGCAACGATCACGAGATGCGCGCTGCGGTGACCGGCTTCTGGAATTATCATCTGCCGATCGTGCACTGCACCGGCGATCCCTATGCATATTACGCGATCGACACGCAGTTCGGCAGCGTCGTCTACGGCGAAGCACCGGAATTTGAAACGGCTGAGGTCGCAGCCGAAAGCTTTGAGCAGTTCATCCAAAAGCTCATTGACGGCGCGATCAAGCTGTAAACCTACATATCAAAACGGAGGACGGTCATGCGTGCTGTCACATGGAATGTCAACGGACTGAGAGCCTGCGAAAAGAAAGGATTTGCTGACTTTTTCAGGGAAATAGATGCAGATTTCTTCTGCATTCAGGAGACGAAAATGCAGGAGGATCAGCTCTCTGCGCTGAGCTGGTCGGCGGAGGGCTATCACGCGTTCTGGAACAGTGCCGAGAAAAAAGGCTATTCCGGCACAGCGGTCTTTGCAAAAAAGGAGCCGCTGTCTGTCACAAAGGAAATGACGACCGGCGGCATCTCGAATGAGGGCAGAGTGCTGACGCTGGAATATCCGGACTTTTATCTGGTCAATGCCTACGTGCCGAATGTCCGGCGCGACCTTGTCCGCATCCCGCTGCGCATGGAGTGGGAGGACGCGCTGCGTGCGCATCTGCTGGCACTGGACGAAAAAAAGCCGGTGCTCTACTGCGGCGACCTCAACGTCGCGCATCAGCCGATCGACCTGAAAAACGCGAAGTCCAATGAGGGCAACGCGGGCTATACCGCCGAGGAACGCGCCAAAATGACCGAGCTTCTGGCGGCAGGCTTCACGGACGCGTTCCGCAGCAAATACCCCGACCGCACCGATGCGTATACATGGTGGTCGTACATGGGCAGAGCGCGGGAGAAGAACGTCGGCTGGCGCATTGACTACTGGATCCTGTCAAACCGCCTCGCTGACCGCATTGACGATGTCATCATCCACAAGGATACCCTGGGCAGCGACCACTGCCCGCTGGAACTCAGGATCTCACTGTGAATAAGGTATCGCTTCGCGATGATCTGAAATGGGCTCCGCCAAACATGAAGAAACTTGTTTCTTCATGTTGAACCCCGCCAAAGGGACACTGTCCCTTTGGAATCCCATTATGTATCAGAATGATGTAAATACACTTTCTTATATTGGGGTCTGGGGATCATATCCCCAGCAGGGGCTTGGGGACGGAGTCCCCATTTTGGATGCATCGCAGATACCACAACATGAACCGCCGGTATGAAGCATACCGGCGGCTGTTTTGTTTTACATGAATGCACCAAGCTGTCTGAATGCGGCTTCGATGTTCTCGGAAATGGTGTCAAACGTACAGGTGTCAGAGTGCAGAAGGTAACTGCCGATCTCAGCTTCCTGCTTGGTTTCTGCGTCAATCAGCACCGCAAATACCTTTGCGTTCGGTTCTTCACAGTCAACGATCACATTTTCCGGAATCGGGTCTTTTCCGAACCTGAACAAAGAACTGCTGCCCAGTATCTCGTAATCCTTATTGCGCACCGCGATGCAGTAACAAGCAGCTTTTTGGTCATCCGGCGCAGCAAAACCTGTTGTATCTCTGAATGTGATCTTCTGTACGGGAACTGCAGCATCAGAAGCGACCTTGCAGACGACCACAGAGCCGACGGGAACTTCCTCTTCAAATGCTTTGTCCTGTTCTAAAACCGTCCCGGCAGGCTCGCTGTCCGTTTCGACAAGCTCCACTGAAAGCAGCAGCCCGAGCTCATCCGTCACTTTCTTCGCTTCTTTCCAGTCCACGCCCCGGAAATCCGGCACATAGACCGTATCATTCGGATTCCCCGTGCTGATATATACGCGCACCGTTTCTCCGATCGCAACCGCAGTTCCGGCTGGCGGATCGGTTTTGACCGCATCGCCCGCGCGGGTATACGGATCGTCAATATGGCAAAGCTCAAATTTGAGCTCCCGTTCTTCGATCTCGCGCTTGGCAAATTTCTGCTGCAAATTGGTGAGGTCCGGAATCTTCACAGTATCCTGCTTCGCACCGAGGCTGACCATCACGCGCACCGTTTCTCCGATCGGACGTTCTGTACCCGGCTTCGGCTCCATGCTGATGATCCTGCCCTCCGGAACATCCGCATCGTATGCATAATGCTTGTCGATCGCAAAGCCCTCTGCCCAGATGACCTCCTGCGATGCCTCAAACTCCATGCCCTCGGCATCCGGCACGGTTGACGGGTCACCATCTTCGCCGATATAGACCTCCAGCGTGACTTTCTCGTCCGGCTTGACCCAGTAACCCTTGCCGTCATAGCGGTAGTAAGGCATTGTTGTATAGATGAGGTCTTCCGTTTTGAACGGCTGAACCGTCATCGTTACCACATCACCGACTTCAAATCGCGGCGCGTCAGCCTGAATTTCCTGATCCGTGAAAACAAATGCACTTTCTGATACATGCGCAAAAAAGGATCGCGCCTTGCTGACCGTGACGCCCTTTTCCTCCAGCATTGCCTTTGCTTCCTCATACGGCATACCCTTGAGCCCTGTGCCCGGGATCCAGACCATGCTGTCATATTCCGCGGAGATCTCAAAATCCACGGTACCGAATACGCCCGGTGCCCGACCTTCCTCCGTCAGATTGTACAGCGTATAGCTGCCTGCCGGAAGCTGCGGGAAATTGACAATATATGTGCTGCGGTTATTTGCCGCAACGCGCACCGCATCCGGTGCGCCGACTTCGCAGTCCGCGACCCTTGCGCCGTACTGAAACACGACGAACCTTCCGCTGACGCCGATCTCCTCATCGGTCGGATTGTGCATCTCAAGCTGCACGCCCGTCGGGACTGCGACCTTGACCTCCATATACGGCTCGGATGTATTCTGCTCCGTGCCTGCCGAATATGCCGAACCCGGATCTGTGCTGACAGTTGTTTTCATTCTGATGATCCCGTAGATCAGTGCCGCATTCAGTCCGATGCAGAGCGCGACCGCAGCCGCGATACCCGCTCTGCCGAAATGCAGCGGCTCCTTCTTTTTGATTCCGTGCTGTGTCATAACGATTCCTTCCTGCGCCGACTGCGCATCCTGCGTCAACCCGGCTGCATCCTGCGGTTCCGTTTTCTGAACCGCAAACGCCGCATAGTCCTCCGGCAGGTCGCTCAGAGCATCCAGAATATCCAACGGTTTCAAACGAATCCCTCCTTCTCAAGATGCTTTTTCAGCTTCTTCCGAATGCGGTGCAGCTGCACGCTGACCGCGCTGACACGCATCTGATGCGTTTCCGCGATGACCTGAACAGGCTTTGCGAAGTAATACCGTTCCAGAAACATCTGCCGGGACTGCTCCGGCAGCGCATTGAGGAACTGCCGGAGTGCGGCAGTCAATGCGCGCCGGTCAACCGCAGCTTCGACGCTCTCCTTAGACGGAATGACCTCTGCAAGCTCATCCAGTGTTTGCGTGACCTGATTCCCGCCGCGCTTTAACCGGGTATTCCTGCGCAGCTGATCCGTTGCCGCGCGGCGAAGCAAGGTCACGAGATAAGTTTTCAGATTGTAGGGGGTATGCGGGGGGATGCTGTTCCATACAGCCAGCAGCATTTCATTCACGCACTCCTCTGCGTCCTCCGCACTGCCGAGCATCTGCTCCGCGACAGAAAAGCACAATCTGCCGTAAGCCGTTCTGATCTCTGCGAGTGCCTGTTCATCGCGCTTCTGCAGCAGCGCTATGATCTGTTCGTCCTGCATGTCTGCATCACCTCCTGTACATAGAATCGCTGTTTGCACGGAAATCTTACATCTGTTTCAAAATATTTTTGTCCCGCCTTTGATTGTACCATAATCCGGCCGGCGGGTCAAGCCCCTGACCTGTCGCCTTTTTGCAGCGCACCTATTGAAATACCCAGTAAAATGTGCTATACTGTTATTAAAAAACGGAATACAGGAGCAAACTGCAATGAAAAAGCTTTTGAAAGCGCTGTGCAAAATCATGAAGGTGATCGGGATCATTCTCCTTGTTGTGATCATCCTGATCCTGACCGTCCGTCTGATCGGAAAACTGTATTACAGCCGGACGCCTGACGGCGGCATCAATCAGTCCATGTACATTGACGTCAACGGTCAGGCGCAGTGGATCAGTATTTACGGCGAGAACAAAAACAATCCCGTGATGCTGTATCTGCACGGCGGCCCCGGCGGTTCGACCGGCACGATTGACTGGCGGGTGCTGCGGAAGCTTGCAGGGGATTATACCGTTGTCAGCTGGGATCAGCGCGGCTGCGGCAAAACACAGATCCATGCGACGCAGGATGATCCGATCACGCCCGAGGTCATGCAGAGCGACATCGACGCCGCTGCGGACTTTATCCTGCAATATACAGGAAAGGAAACGCTCACGGTTCTCGGACATTCATGGGGAACGATGTACGGCGGAGACTACGTGATCCGTCACCCCGAAAAGGCTGATTGCCTCATTGACCTTTCGCTTTCCGTTGACAGCGACCGGACTGCGTTAATGAACAAAGCGGTCGAGGACTATATCGCAGGTGCAATCGACTGTCAGACCGTAACAGAACAGTACGGCTGCCTGCCGTTCCTCTACTACGATTTTACGGATGAGAACGCCTGTCTGAACAGCCGGGAAGCATACAGCAGATATTTCGGTGCGGTCAGGCAAATCATGACAGACTGGACGGCGAACAGCCCGGAGGATCGTGTCCTTGCGGAGCAGTTCGATCCCGATGAGCTGGCAGCGCTGATGTGCAGCGCATCCGCGGCGGATCGGGAACTGGCGCGCCACAAGTTCGGGGAGAGCGTTCTGCCTTTGACGGACAGGTATGTATACAGCATGGAAAGCGATGATGACGGCGATATTGATCCGGTCACGGCCGCTTTCTTCAATCCGTATTATTCGGTCGCTGATTATGTGAAGCTGCTTTTTGCGGACGATCCTTATTCGCAGCCTGCTGATCCCGCAGATGAACGAAGCAATGATGTGTGCGGCGCGCTCCTTGACGCATTTGATCTGAGTGAAAAGACGGAATATGCAGTACCGGTCTATATTCTGCAGGGCAGCAAGGACGATTACTGCGGTGTCATCAGCGCCTATTTTGACCGGATCCATGCACCGGAAAAGGAATTCTGGTCTGTTGACGGCGGACATAACGCAACATTGTTCCGCTCCGAACGGCTGGCACAGTTCGTGCATGAGATCGCCGAAAAACAGAAAGCAGCGGACTGAACGCAGGCAATACAATGCCCCGGAGTGCTTTGAAACGCTCCGGGGCTTGATATTTGTTCGTTGGATCTGTCCGGTTCTGTTCAGGCGGAAATGCTTTTCACAATGCCGAGAAAAACCGGCAGATGCGTATTCGTATCGACGATCATGAAAATGAACGGGCGGTCGAGGATCACGAATTTCGTCTCCTCGGTTACGAGCACCCCGTTCTCGCGCAGTGTCACTGCAGTGACGGCCGCGGCCTTGGTGCCTTCTGCATCGACCTCCACATGCGTCTTATGGATCACCGCATCAATGCGGAGCGGTACGTCCTCCGAAATGCCGGAGAAATCCGCACCGTCGGAGAACGCCGCCGGCATTCCCATTTCCGGCAGGATGCCCTGCAGCTCCGTGTCCGTATCGAACGCGAACGGCGGGATGCCTGCCCGCACCTCATTCTCCTGGACATCGGTCAGCAGCTTATAAAGCGACTTGCCGTCCAGCGATGCAAGGTATTCGTCCGGGGACATGTCCTCCGGCGGCAGAATGCCCGCAAAGGCATAGGGGCCGTCGTAATCCCGCAGAAAGCCCTCCGCGCCGTCCAGCGAGAGATAGGAATGTTCGTCCGAATACATCATCTCAACTTCGGTTGTAGTGCCGTCCGCATTCAGGAAATCCCGCGTCTTTATGTCGTCCTTCTCGTACTTGTCCTTCCATTTCGCGTCAAAGCAGACCGCATTGACCAGCACCATCATATTCTGCGGTGACAGCCGTTCGATCACCTTCGGGATCATATCGTCGGTATGCTTTTTCACCCAGCCGTTGATCTCCTTGACCGTGCTCTGATCAAACGGCGCGAGAAAGCTGTCCGCGCCGAACCATTCCCGGTTGACGTTCAGGAACTCCGGCCGGACGGTAAAATCCTTGTCCCGCATCCAGATCGCGTTCGCGGTCTCCAGCTTGCAGCGGTCGGTATGCGGCTGCTCCGTGCGCCACGCATAGAGATACTGATCGAGCGTTTCCAGCGGGATGTCCCCGCCGAGCACCTGCTGCATTTCGGTGCGCGTATCGCCTGCCGCGCCATTCGCGGTCATGGTCATGGCCTGCATGACGGAATACGGCGAGAGCATCACATTTTCGCCGCTTTTCGTCTCATAGACGCGCCGGAACAGATCCAGCGCAAAATCTGCCTGCTGCGTGCAGAAGGGTTCATCCGCAGCCTTCGGCTCGATCTCCGCCGCGTATACGGCACCGGACTGCCCGGACACCGCAGGCTGCGGCGCATCTGTCCCGCAGGCGGTCAGGGTCTGCAGCAGAAGCACCGCCGCAAGCAAAGTCCCGTATTTCCGTTTCATAGTCTGTCCTTTCTCCGGTTCAGTCGTTCACGGCATTCAGAATGCCCGTAAAGACCGGCAGCATCGTTTCATCATCCACGATCATATAGAGGAACGGACGGTCAAGGATTACGCTGTGGGGCGGCTGCTCCGGCGCGCAGGAATCCACCGCGACCTCCGTCACGGCGGCGGCCTTGGTACCCTTTGCGTTCACATCAATGAACGTCTTTTGGTAGACCGTGCTGATATTGACAGCGATATCCGTCATTTCGGAGAAATCCGCAGCACCGAAGGCCTTTTCCATACCCATGGCCTTCAGCGTATCATTCAGCTCCATGCCGTCCGTGACCCGGAACTGCGGCATTTCGATATAGACCTCGGCATCCGCCGAGCCGGTCAGCAGCCCGCGCAGGGACTCCGGCGTCTGCATCGCGAGATACGCCTCCGGGGTCAGACCCTGCTCCGGCAGGATCGCCGCAAAGCTGTAGCCGTTTTTATAGGGCTTCAGGAAGCCGTCCGCGTGCTCGTCCCCGATAAAGACGGATTCCGTGCTGTTCATCATCATGACATTCTGCTGCTGGCCGCCTGCCGTCGTAAAGACGCCGGTATCCGGCTCCTCAAACGGCTCCTTCCATTTCGCATCGAAGGAGACCGCATTGAACAGATACATCACAGTCTCCCCGCTGATCTCCCTCAGGAGCTCCGGGATCATGCCGTCTGTTTTGTCATTGCACCAGCTGTTGATATCGTTCAGGGTCGTCCCGTCAAACGGTGCCTTGTAGATCTCCGCATCGTAAAATCCGGCAGCGTTTTTCAGAAAATCGTTCTTGACCGAAAAGTCCTCCGCATCGCGGTACCAGATCGAATTGGCGGTTTTCATCACGGTTTTCCGTGCATTCTGCCGCTCGTAATTGAGCCCGCTGTTCAGCGTGTCCAGCGGCAGACCGCCGAGCACCTGCTCCATTTCGGCGCGCGTATCGCCTGCCGCGCCGTTCGCGGTCATCGCGAGTGCCTGCATCAGCGAATACGGCGACAGCAGAACATTTCTGCCCTCACGGGTCTTTGCGGCCTCCTGCATCAGCGAGAGCGCAAAGGCGGTCTGTCCCTGCAGAAACGCCTCGTCCGGCTTCGTGCTTTCGCTGCCGGTGCTCCGCATCCCGGCGGTCAGCTCCACGGCCTTTGCGGAATGCCCGAGGGAGATCCCGCTCCCTGCGCCGCAGCCTGTCATCGTCGTCAGCAGCAGCATTGCCGCTGCAAGTGCTTTGATCCTTGTGTGTTTCATTGTAATGTCTCCTTATTCATTCTCCCGCAGTGTCCCGACCGAAAATTTTGCTTCCTGTCCGTTGTAGAAGATCGCATAGTCGCCTTCCTCTGCCGCTTCGATGCCGAAATCCGAAAGCGAGACCTTCCATTCGTAGGTCTGACCCGGTTCCAGCTGCACCCCGCGGATATCCGCGAAATGCTCGACCGGCTCGCGGGAAAACGGCGTATAGCTGACCGCTTCCCCGAGGAACTGCTCAAGCCCGAAATCCCCGAAGGATACGTCCGCAGTTTCGGTGCCCTCATTGGTCAGGAAAACCTGAATCTCGCTGATGCCGGTGCCGTAGATCTCATCCCCGACACTGACTGTGACAGCCTGTGCCTGCTCCGGCTCACCGGGCAGCGGTGCGTCCGCGGCGATCTCAAAGCCGGTGACCAGTTCTCCGCTGCCGTCGCCGATGTGCATCGTATACACACCCTCCGGCAGCGGCAGGTCGTAATGCTCCGCGATCTTTGCCGTAAAGACTGCTGCTCCCTGCGGCGGCGCGATCTGCGCCATGCAGGTGAAGCAGTCGCGTCCCTCGGCATAGGGTACTTCAGTCTCTTTGCCATTTTCCATCCGGTAAAGCCGGAAGATGGATTCCGCGAAGCCGTATACCTTGTCCGTCCGGTTCGTGATGTTCACACGGATCTCTTCGGTGTCGGGGCGGTAGCTGCTCTGCTCGGGCTTTGCGGAGACCGGCAGGTCTTCATCCGTCCAGTAGGTGCCGCAGAGCGCGCCCTCCGCCGGTTCGGAATCCGGTGCCTCCGCCGCAATGTCAAGCATATCGGCTTCTGCGGCAAACTCCCCCGTTTCCGGTGCGCCGGCGATCTGATCCGTCCCGCAGGCCGTCAGGCACATAGCCGCGCCTAAGATACATAAAAGGATTGTTTTTTTCATGACGATCCCTCCCGTCATTTGTTACCCGCTGTGTTTGTGTTCCTCCAGGTACTCCGTCATGTCCTCAACGATGCATTCCAGCGATTCGTGATCCATGTTATACGCCCGCATCTGCACACTGAGCCCTCTGAACGTGAACAGCGCAATTTCTTCCCGTTCTTCCGCTTCAGGATCTGATGTGACAGCATAGGAAACCGGAGCATCATCGCTGTGTGCGGTATACAGTTTGACTGTCAGCTCCTGCCGAGCGCCCTCCCGGGACTTATAGAGAAACGTGTTTTCATCCGAGAGGATCAGCTCCGGGTCTGTTTCCGAAACGATAAAGCCGGGCTCCTGATCCTCGTAATTCGCGGCGTTATACATCTTCATCAGCGGAAAACCGTGGAGCGTTTCCGGCATCGCATCCAGCCCGTAGCGTTCCATGATCTCCGCCGCAGTCTTTTTTACAAAAACGGCATGTTTCGGATCCGCAAAAGAATCCTCCCCGCTGATTTCCAGCGGATCGCGATCCTGCTTTCCGCCGTTTTCAGGGGAAATGCCGGCCAAAGAGTCTGCATCTTCCGCGCTGCTGACCGCATCATTCTGCCCGTTCGTAAAATCGAAGCCGTCCTCCGCGGATCCCTCACAGTTGTCCGCGGCTCCTTCTGCTTCACATGCAGACGATTCCGCATCCTTTACGGCATTGCCGTCATAAAACACGCCGGAAGTCGTCGCTGTTTCATTTGCACGCATTGCCCCGTTTCTCGAGACCGCGACCCCGACACCGACCGTCAGAAGCAGACAGCCTGCAAACGCCGCGGCCGCACGCGTCATGATGCGGATGCGTCTTGTATGCTCCCGCTGATACGCCGCACTTCTGCGGAACACCTCAGCCTGGAATTCCTCATTCGTCATTCTCATACTGCAAGCTCACCGTCCTTTCCGATCAGATCCCGCAGCGTGTTCTTTGCGCGGTAGAGCAGATTGTCCACCTGCTTGCGGGTCTTTTTCATGATTCGCGCTGCATCCGCGTAGGAGTATTCCTCAAAATACACCAGATGCACCGCGAGCTGCTGATCCTCCGGGAGCCTGCGCAGCGCCTCATTGACTTTGCGCTTCTCCTCGCTGCGGATCGCCTGTTCCTCCAGATTTGTCTCGTCAGACAGGAAAGGCTCCGCTTCGTCAAGCGGGACCTGTGCCGCACGCTTCCGCTTGCGCAGATAGTCCAGCGCTCTGCTGCGTGCGATCACGAACAGAAAGGTTTTGAAGGAATCCTTGAAGTTGTACTTGCGCGGGTGGACGACAAGATACATGAACACATCCGCGGCGATATCCTCCGCGGCACAGATATCGTGCACGTATCTCTGGATGAAAAAGGTCACCGGATCGCGGTATTCCTCAATGATCCCGGCAAACGCCGATTCATCCCCGTCCAGCCAGCGGCGGTAATAGCTTGCGCCGTTGTCCATAGTGTTCTCCATTCTGCTGAAAGCTGCTTTCATATACCGGTACGTTTCAGGCGGGGGTTTTCCTTATGCACATTCCGAAATTCGTGATTTTGCACAATTGATTTGCGTATCCATTGGCAAATATGGAGAACTATGTCTCATTTGCTTGCAATTTTTACGATATTGTGCTATAATCGAATCAAACTTCTTCAAACGGATCCCGGATTCCCTCATCCGGGCGTCCGAAAAACCCTCTCCACAGAAAGCCGTCCGTTCCGGGCGGTTTTCCTTTTTTATAGAAGTATTATACAATATTGCGGAAAAAAAAGCAAGCTTCCCGTGCAGGAGTTTTTGCGTTTTCACTTGACAGTCCGGCGCAGTTGTGCTATAATCATTTTATTAGGGAAAGGCAATCTGCACCTGAATCATCATTTACTCGCCGCGGCCGCATCGCACCGATGCACCGCCTTGGTACGGTGGCTTCGTGCAGGATGCTTTTTTCTCTTTATCCGTCAGTTTTTAACCGTGCAGGGCTCCGGCATTCTGCACCGGAATATGCAAAAAGGATCGGTCAAGCAGAACATGGATCTTGAACAGCAGAAGCGCGCCCCCGTCTATGAGGCGCTGGAACGGCTCCGCAGACAGCGGGTCGTCCCGTTTGATGTACCCGGACACAAACGCGGCAGAGGAAACCCGGAGCTCGTGCGGCTCCTCGGGGAGCAGTGCGTCGGCATCGACGTCAATTCCATGAAGCCGCTGGATAATCTCTGTCATCCTGTCTCTGTCATCCGCGACGCCGAGGATCTGGCCGCGGATGCGTTCGGTGCGGCACATGCGTTTTTCATGGTCGGCGGCACGACCTCTGCGGTGCAGAGCATGATCCTCTCCGCGTGCAAGGCCGGGCAGAAGCTCATCGTCCCGCGCAATGTCCACAAGAGCGTCATCAATGCGCTGGTGCTCTGCGGCGCGATTCCGGTCTATGTCAATCCGGATGTGGAGCCGCGCATCGGCATTTCGCTCGGCATGGAGCTTTCACAGGTCGAGCAGGCGATCCGGGATAACCCCGACGCCGTTGCCGTGCTGGTCAACAACCCGACCTATTACGGCATCTGCTCGGATATCCGCGGCATCGTGAAGCTCGCACATGCGCACGGAATGCTCGTGCTGGCCGACGAAGCCCACGGCACGCATTTCTATTTCAACGAACAGCTGCCGGTCTCCGCAATGGCTGCGGGTGCCGATATGGCAGCGGTCTCCATGCACAAATCCGGCGGCAGCCTGACGCAGAGCTCGCTGCTGCTGCTGAATACCGGCGTCAATGAGGGCTATGTCCGCCAGATCATCAATCTGACGCAGACGACGAGCGCCTCGTATCTGCTGATCTCCAGCCTTGATATCTCCCGCCGGAACTTAGCGCTCCGCGGCCGGGAATCCTTTGCAAAGGTCATGCAGATCGCCGAATACGCCCGCTCCGAGATCAACGAGATCGGCGGGTATTACGCCTACAGCTCCGAGCTCTGCAACGGCACGAGCTGCATGGGCTATGACGTCACGAAGCTTTCCGTTTATACCAGAGATATCGGTCTTGCGGGCATCGAGGTCTACGACCTGCTCCGCGACGAATACGACATTCAGATCGAGTTCGGCGATATCGGCAACATTCTCGCCTATATCTCGATCGGCGACCGGATGCAGGACATTGAGCGCTTAGTCGGCGCACTGGCCGATATCAAGCGGCTCTATTCCTGCGACACGACCGGTATGCTCTCGCAGGAATACATCCCGCCGAAGGTCGTCGCGACCCCGCAGGAGGCGTTCTATGCAGACAAGGAAATGCTCCCGCTCGAACAGACCAGCGGCCGCATCTGCTCGGAGTTCGTCATGTGCTATCCGCCCGGCATCCCGATCCTTGCACCCGGTGAGATCATCACCGACGACATCATCCATTATATCCGCTACGCAAAGGAGAAGGGCTGCTCCATGCAGGGCACGGAGGATCCCGAGATCGAGCATCTGAATGTGCTGAGGTGAACAGAGATGGTTGAGATCTCGTTTCCCGGTGCAGACAAATGCTCCTTCACCTTCAACGGGCTTTCCGAGAAAGGCAGCGAACTTGCATTCTTTCTTGATCTGCTTGCGAAGAACAATATGCTGACGAATCAGCGCAGCACCGAAGGTGAAATGTTCTCCGGCTGGTCGCATTACGGATGCAGATTCGGCAAGATCCCGTTCACGCTGGATTATGACCGGTACTGGGACTGGGTTCACTTTTCCGCCGAAACGCCCGAAAATGCCCGCAAGATCGCAAACCGGCTGAAAACGCTGATCGAGGCAGAGACTGCGGAAAAAGGCTGAATGCGCCGCATAATACAGAGGTAACAGTATGAAACAAGCAATGATCGCTGCTGCTGTTGCAGCGGTATACCTGATCGTCAGCCTGCTGACCGACGGCTGGGCGTGGACATGGTTGATCTGGGTTTTCTACGGCATATACAGAATCACCGATATGGTGAAAAAATCCAATGACGAGTGAGGATACAGACATGTTTTTCAAAAAGAAGAAACAGGAAGAACCTTCCAGAACGCAGATTCCGGTGCCGGAGGACATCCGCAGCGAAATGTATCAGGCGATCCTGCAGACCATGAAAACGGCGCTCTCCGATCCAAGCTGCCGGTATACACCCGAGGCGCTGTTTGAGAAAATCTGTCCGCCCGGCTTCTTTACCGAAGAAGACTGCGCAAGGCTGCTGAAGGAAGCGACCGAACAGTAATATCCCAATCACAAAGGAGGAACAGAAATGGAATTCTGGTTTTCCGAAATGCATACAGACAATGTCAAGGCGTCCATCCGCTGCGAAAAACAGCTTTACAGCGGACAAAGCGATTTTCAGCGCATCGACGTCTTTGATTCCGCGGAGTTCGGACGCTTTCTCGTTTCCAACGGCAGCGTCATCTTCTCCGAAAAGGACGAGTTCATCTATGACGAGATGATCGTCCATGTGCCGATGGCGGTGCATCCGGATGTGAAGCATGTTCTGGTCATCGGCGGCGGTGACGGCGGCGTCGCGAGAGAGCTTTCCCATTATGACGAGATCAAGACGATCGACGTCGTGGAGCCGGACGAGATGTTCGTCGATGTCTGCCGGGAGTATTTCCCGGATAACGCAAAGGGACTTGACGACCCCAGAGTCACGATCTACAATCAGGACGGTCTGCGCGCACTGCGTACCCGCCACGGCGAATACGACCTCATCATCAACGATGCGACCGACCCCTTCGGGCATACCGCGGGACTGTTTACCAAGGAGTTCTACGGCCTCTGCTACAAGGCGCTCAAGGACGACGGCATCATGGTCTATCAGCACGGCAGCCCGTTCTATGACGAGGACGAAGGCGCGTGTCAGTCCATGCACAAAAAGGCGTTCCGCGTGTTCCCGATCTGCCGCGTCTATCAGGCGCATATCCCGACCTGTCCGGCGGGCTACTGGCTGTTCGGGTTCGCGTCCAAGAAATATCACCCGCTCCGCGATTTTGATGCGAAGCGCTGGAAAAAGCGCAACATCAAAACATGGTATTACACCACGAACCTGCACACCGGCGCATTCATGCTGCCGAAATATGTGGAGGACTTAATGGAGGACGCCGAGGAGCGGAAGAAATAATGTCTGTTTCACTGTTCCGCTATGACGCAGACGGCGAATGCACGTTATGCTATCCTGTTTCGACCGAGGATGTTTACATCCGGGTATGGAACAGGGCGATCGCAGAGGAAAACATCCGGCTGTTCCGGGAATGCAGCGGGTTTACGGTCGAACAGGTCAGCGAGGTGCTGGATGAACTGCAGCGTATCAAAGACTGGTGTGAACGGAATCTCGATCACAGTTTCCGGGATTACAGCTATATGATATGGAGACTGGATGACCTGATGCAGGCCATTCCGGAAGAATCAGAAAAGTCAAGTGAACCTTTTGAACTATAAGGAGGAATATTACAATGAGCAGAGTTTTGATCATCGGCTGCGGCGGTGTGGCATCCGTCGCAATTCAGAAGTGCTGCCAGAACGATGCAGTTTTCTCGGAAATCTGCATTGCCAGCCGCACCGTTTCCAAGTGCGATGCACTGAAGGCAAAGATCGAGGGCGAAGGCAAGACCAAGACCGTCATCACGACGGCGGCGCTCGACGCGGACAACAAGGACGCGGTGCTCGCACTCATCAAGGAATACAAGCCGGTTGCCGTGCTGAACCTCGCACTCCCCTATCAGGATCTGACGATCATGCAGGCGTGCCTTGAGGGCGGCGTGCATTACATCGACACCGCGAACTACGAGCCCGAGGACACCGACGATCCGGCATGGCGCGCAATCTACGAGAAGCGCTGCAAGGAGCTCGGCTTCACCGCATATTTTGATTACTCGTGGCAGTGGGCGTATGACGAAAAGTTCAAGGCCGCCGGTCTGACCGCGCTCTGCGGCTCCGGCTTTGACCCCGGCGTCACCTCGGTGTTTACCGCTTATGCGCTGAAGCATTACTTCGATGAGATCCACTACATCGACATTCTCGACTGCAACGGCGGCGACCACGGCTATCCGTTTGCAACGAATTTCAATCCGGAGATCAATCTCCGCGAGGTCTCCGCGAACGGCTCCTACTGGGAGAACGGTCACTGGGTCGAGACTGAGCCCATGGAGATCAAGCGTGTTTACGATTTCCCGGAGGTCGGCCAGAAGGATATGTATCTGCTGCACCATGAGGAGATCGAATCCCTTGCAAAGAATATCCCGAATGTCAAGCGCATCCGCTTCTTCATGACCTTCGGCCAGAGCTATCTGACCCACATGAAGTGTCTGGAAAACGTCGGTATGCTCTCGACCACGCCGATCAATTTCAACGGCACGGAGATCGTTCCGATCCAGTTCCTGAAGGCGCTGCTGCCGGATCCGGCATCGCTCGGTCCGCGCACGGTCGGCAAGACGAACATCGGCTGCATCTTCACCGGCATCAAGGACGGCAAGGAAAAGACGATCTATATTTACAATGTCTGCGATCATCAGGAGTGCTACAAGGAGCTCGGCTCGCAGGCGATCTCCTACACGACCGGCGTTCCGGCGATGATCGGTGCGGCGCTGGTCGCGAACGGCACATGGCGCAATGCCGGTGCCCGCACGATCGAGGAGTTCGATCCGGATCCGTTCATGGATATGCTGAACAAATGGGGTCTGCCGTGGGTCGTTGACGAGAACCCGCAGACGGTGGAATGATGCGGCGGCAGGATCTGCCGACTCCCTGCTATATCATTGACGAGGCAAAGCTCCGGAGCAATCTGGAGCTTTTGCATCATGTGGAGCAGGAGAGCGGCGCGCATATTCTGCTGGCGCAGAAGGCGTTTTCGTGCTTTGCGGTCTATCCGATGATCGCAGACTGTATCAGCGGCACGACGGCAAGCGGTTTATACGAGGCACGGCTCGGCGCTGAGGAATTCCGCAAGGAGAATCACGTATTCTCCCCGGCATACGATCCCGCCGAGTTTGACGAGCTCTGCAGGATCTGCGATCACATCAGCTTCAACTCGTTCGCGCAGCTGGAAAAATACCGTCCCGTGTGGGAAAAAGCAGGCGTCAGCGTCGGCATCCGCGTCAATCCGGAATGCTCCACGCAGGGCGATCACGCGATCTATGACCCCTGCGCGCCCGGCTCGCGGCTCGGCGTGACAAAGGCAAATTTCCGTCCGGAGCTGTTAAGCGGCGTAGAGGGTCTGCATTTTCACACGCTCTGCGAGCAGAATGCGGACGATCTCATCACAACATTTGCGGCCTTTGAGGAAAATTTCGGGCAGTATCTCCCGCAGATGAAATGGCTGAATCTCGGCGGCGGGCATCACATCACCCGCGACGATTACGACGTCCCTGCGCTGATCTCGCTGGTCAGACGCATCCGCGAACAGTACGGCGTCACGGTGTATCTCGAACCCGGCGAGGCGATCGCGCTGAACGCCGGCTGGCTCGATACCGAGGTCATGGACATTGTGGAAAACGGCATCAAAATCCTGATTCTCGACGCATCCGCGGCGTGCCACATGCCCGATGTACTGGAAATGCCGTACCGTCCCCCGCTCAAAGACTCGGGCGAATGGGGCGAAAAGCCGTATGCATACCGGCTGTCGTCGCGCACCTGCTTGGCGGGCGACATCATCGGGGATTACAGCTTTGACCGTGAAATTCAGATCGGCGACCGCCTGACCTTCTGCGACATGGCAATTTATTCTATGGTCAAGAACAACACCTTCAACGGAATGCCGCTGCCCGCGATCGCGATTCAGCATGAAAACGGCGACTGCGAGATCATCAAGCAGTTCGGCTATGCGGATTTCAAGGGGCGGCTCTCCTGAATCCGTCCGCAATCTGCCTGTGTTTCCACGGGAACAAAAAGGAGAAAAAGCGATGCTGTCGACACCAAGCGCCGGCTGGAGCGAACTTATACTGGGCGACTTCCAGACCATGGTAAGCGATATGACGGATATTCCCTTTGACTGGCTGAGAGCCTGCAAAAACGGGCTGCAGTATGTCATTCCTGCTTCTTTTTATCTGGATGCAGAAGGAAGCGAATGCCTCATTACGTCGGACTGGGACTGCACATATATCATCAGTCGGTATTCCGGGACGGACACGCTGTACAAACCGAACGTGAATCTGGGGCAGTTTGCAGAAATGCTGCTGACAGATCTCAAAAAAGATTTCGATCTCTGGGCTGGCTGGGTCACCTTCCGGTTAAGTGACGAGCAGTATACGCGCAGAAAGGCCATGCTGAAAGCGCTGATTGAAGAAACAGAACAGTATCTGAAAACCTATATGAAAGACGAGATCAGAAATTACTGAAAAGGCGTTGATACAATGAAAACACCCAAAACCGACGGCTTTTATATGCCCGGCGAATTTGAACCGCATCGCGGGACGGTCATGGTCTTTCCGTCGCGGCCGGGCTCATGGGGCGCCGACCCGACCGATGCGCAAAAGGCGTTCGCGATGATCGCAGCAAGATTATCCCAATGCGAACAGGTTTATATGCTGACCGATGACCGCACCGAACAGGCTGCAAAAGCCATGCTGCCGGATGCCGTTAAGCTGCTGCATATCGAGACCGATGACGCATGGGCAAGAGACATTGCACCGACCTTTGTGCGCAATCAAAAAGGCGCGCTGCGCGGCATCTCGTGGCAGTTCAACGCATGGGGCGGCGATTTTGACGGCCTGTATCCCGATTATCAGCACGATGACGCCGCTGCGGACGCGATCTGCCAAGCGCTCGGCGTGCCGTGCTATAACGCCCGCCCGTTTGTGTTAGAGGGCGGCGCGATCCATTCCGACGGCGAAGGCACGGTGCTCGTGACGGAAGCCTGCCTGCTCTCCGGCGGACGGAATCCGCAGATGACCAAAGCGCAGATCACCGAAACGCTCTGCGAATATCTCGGCGCGGAAAAGGTGATCTGGATCCCATACGGCATTTACAACGACGAGACAAACGAGCACATCGACAATATCTGCGCATTCACCGCGCCCGGCGAGGTCGTGCTTGCGTGGTGCGATGACCCGGACGATCCGCAGTATGCGATGTCGCAGGCGGATCTCGAGGTGCTCTCGCGGGAGACAGACGCAAAGGGACGCCGCCTGAAGATCACGAAGCTGCCCGTGCCGCATAAGCCGGTCTGCGTGACGGCAGAGGAATGTGACGGCTATATCTTCTCCGATGGCGAGGACACCCGCGAACCCGGCGAACGCCTTGCCGCATCCTATGTGAATTTTTATTTCGGCAATGACTGCGTACTGGTGCCGCAGTTCGGCGGGGAATACGCCGAGGACGATGCGCGCGCCTGCGAGATCCTGCGCGGCTGCATCCCGGACAGGGAGATCGTTCCGATCCCCGCCCGCGTGATCCTGCTCGGCGGCGGCAACATCCACTGCATCACGCAGCAGGCACCGGAATGATGTGTCTCCGACGGATTTGAAATGGGGCTCCGCCCCAAACTCCGCTGGGGACATTGTCCCCAGACCCCGTTATGGATAGCATAAAGGACGCTGACGAAAGAGTCGGCGTCCTTTTTATTCGGTCAAGCACTTCGCCTGCGGTCTGCTGCCTCACAAAAGTTTGCAGGTCAAGGGCGGAGCCCTTGTCGCCCGTCGCAACGGACGAAACTCCCCTGTCATACGGAGGAGCTCCGAAAGGGGGAATCGAACAAAACGCTCCGGGGGGAGCGTTTTGGAGAGGGGGGAGCCCTGCGACAGAGGGCTCCCCCAAGCGGATTGCAAAGCAATCCGCAGCGCGCAAAAGCGTCAGGCTGACGCGAGTCAGCCGTCAACTTTTGCGCGTGCAGGTTTCCAAAGGACGGCAGCCCTTTGGGCAAACCGCCCGCCGAAAGCACATCAAAATACAAAAGGCACTGACTTCAAACAGTCAGTGCCTTTTTGCGTTTATTGTTTATCACCGGCAGCACAGCGCAGCCTCCGTATACAGCAGCACGCCCTTCGATGCATTCGGGTGAATGTGGTCAAGCAGATACGTCCGCTCCGGGAATGCCGTCAGCGTCCTGCGGATGATGTCATTCGCATTGAGATAGCCGCAGTTGTTCTCAAAGCAATACCGTTCCAAAGCGGTACAGTATTCCAGATTGAGCGCAGTCTTTTCCGCATACGAAAGCGGGCAGTACGGGTCGCCGTCGGTCGAATACCACGGCGCGATCAGCACAAATTTCGCATCCGGCGATTTCGCCTGCAGCAGCGAACGCAGCGCCCCGATCTCCCGTACATAATCCTCCGCGGTCATCGCACAGACAGATGCGTCGCGGTAGCGCACATCATTCGTGCCGAGCGCGATCACATAGAGCGAAGCCTCCGGGATCTCGCCCGCGCGCCCGGTCATATACGAGACCGTGCAGCCGCCGTGCGAATAATTGGAGATCGTCTTATCCGGGAACAATGCCGTCAGCGGCTCGTACCACGGACAGCCGCCGTTTTTCGTGCCTTCGGTCACGCTGTCGCCGATGAAGCACACAGACTCCGCGCCGTTCATCGCCTGATACAGCGTGCCCTGCTTCATCTGCTCCGTCAGCTCCGGACCCTCCGCCTTTGTACGGAGGAAGCCGTCCCCGTTGAAATAATACCGCTCTGTCACCGCCGAGATATCCATGCTGTGACCGAACACAACATTCGTGATGATCGCGTTCGCATCGGCGGCTCTGTCAATATCGTCGGTCGTCAGATGTGCCCGCAGCTCTGTGTCATTCTGAATATCGTAAACCGGAACGGCGGCGTAATTGCCGTCGGCAGGTGCGAAGGTATACAGCGGGACAATGCTTCCGCCGATGACCGATTCGTGTTCCGGTCGATATAGACCTCGGTCAGCATACTGGTATCGCCCTGCTGTGCGCGGTAGATGTTCGCGAAATTGCCCGGGCAGCAGGCGGTATACACATTTTTGCCGTTATATGTCTCGATCCCCGCAGGCTGGACGGCGTGTGCATGGTCGCCCAGAATGATATCCGCGCCGTTCTCTTTGAAGATTTCAAACCAGACCCGCTGCTCGTCGTCCATGCTGTTGGAGAACTGCGTGCCGATATGCGGCAGCACGAGGATCAGGTCGGGGCTCAGTGCCTTCGCATCGCGGAAATCCTGTTCGACCGATGCTTTCAGCTGCTCGAACTGTTCGCCCTCCGTTCCGCAGATCACGGATGTCAGGTATGCATAAGCGCCGCCCGGATTCGCCATATCTTCCGTATTGATATAGTTGCTGCCGTAGGTATAGGACAGCACCGCGATCCGGATGCCCTGACATTCCAGAAGCTTCACGCGGTTCTGCTGCTTTTCCTGTTCGTTCCGGTAAGAGCCGGTGTGGTCAAGCCCGGTCTGATCCAGTACATCCAGCGTGCGCTTCGCGCCGTCGGTGCCCTTGTCGAGCACATGATTGTTCGCGGTCGTCACAAGGTCAAAGCCCGCATCCTTTACCGCCTGCGCAAATGCATCCGGGAAATTGAGCCGCACCTCCCTGCCGTCATCGTAATTGCTGGCGGAATACCCGGCCTCCGGACCGGCTGCCGGTCCCTCAAACACGCCGACCGCCAGATCGGCAGAGGAAATATACGGTTCTGCATAGGCAAACACATCGGAAAAGTCATACTGTTTGCCGTCAAAGCCGCGCTTGACCTGATCCTCCAGCAAAATCAGATCGCCCGCAAAGGTGATCCGGAACGCATCGTCAAAGGCGGATTTCTGCTGTGCCGTCATGACCGGCCAGATCACATCCCGTTCCGCATCGTTCTCGGATTCTTCTTCTTCCCCGCCGATCTCGCCGCGCATGATCTTTTTCAGGTCATCCACGGTAAAGCCCGCGTAGGCGTTCAGCACAACTGTGACCAGATACCCGAGCGACACAGCCAGCAGCGCCAGCTTGGAGAAATTGAACCGGGTTTTCTCATCGGATGTGAAGATCGCAGTGCCCTTTTCCGCAAAAGCATTCAGATATTTCGCGAGGAAATCATTGCCGCACAGCAGACAGATCAGCACGGAAGCCCCCGCAGCAATCAGGAAAATATACCCCGTATCCAGCGCCGCGATCCGGTCACTGAGCAGAAGCGTCAGCGGCCTGTGCAGAATGAAGATCCAAAGCGAATTGCGTCCTGCCGTCGTCAGCAGCGGGAGCTTTCTGTCCGGAGAGAGCTGACGCAGCGCGTAAATTGCAAGGAATGCGATCACATAGATCGAGATGCGTCCGAACGAGCCGATCGGCTCCGGATAAGCGTCCATCAGCAGCGAGCTGTCCGAGAAGCTGAAAAAGCTATATGCGGCGAGCGCGCCGGCAGCCGTCAGCAGCGCGGCGGGAATGCCGGTCAGCAGCCGTTTTCGGTACGGCTTTGCGGCCAGTGCTTCGCTCTTTTCGCGGCTGAGCTGATAGCCCGCCATATAGAACGGATAAAAGCAGATGATCCGTGCGGCGGCGAAGGTATTGTCGATGCTCGGGAAAAAGCCCGCAAACAGCGCGACGATAAACAAAATCAGGTTGATCTCCTTAAATGTTGCAATGCGGTGCGCGGTCAGCCGCCAGACGACCAGTGCAGGCAGATACCAGAATGAGTACATCGGCACCAGCAGCGACGAACAGCCGTATGCAAAGCCCATAAGACTGTTGAAGATGAAATACAGGAACAGCAGCTTTACAATGCCCGCAAAGCTCCGTGCGCGCTCGCTCTTGCCGAAAAAGCCCGACACGAACACAAACGCCGGCATGTGGAACATATAGATGCAGTCCACCGTTTTGTTGATGCTTTCCGCATTGTTCTGCAGCTGATACAGAATATGCGCAAAGACCGTGAGCAGCATCAGAAAGCCTTTGATATTATCCCAATAGCTGCTCCGCTGTTTGACTTCTCCGCTCATGTTTTTTCCTCCGCAGCAAAATTTCCCGGATATGAAAAAAGCTCAGAAATGCCGGATTACGCCATTTCTGAGCTTTTTCGTATGACCCGTACGGGAATCGAACCCATGATTACGCCGTGAAAGGGCGTCGTCTTAGCCGCTTGACCAACGGGCCTTGGATGGCTGCGACAGGATTTGAACCAGTGACCGATCGGGTATGAACCGATTGCTCTAGCCAGCTGAGCTACGCAGCCATTTGCACTTGCAATACCGCAAGCGACTTATACATTATAACGCATACAGGCATAAAAGTCAAGACGATTCTGAAATTTTGTCGAATTGAACAATAACTGATTCCGAAGCAGGGCGAATCCTGACGGAACTGTATTATGCCGTAAACAGAAAGACCCAGAGGCGGTTGTCCTCGGTGCAGGCATAGCCGAACTGCGTGTACGCTTCACACAGGAGCGGCTTCTGCTGCTGCTCGCTGATGAGCATGGAACAGATCGCCGTATTGATATCGGCGCTGCCGCGGATGACGGTCTCACAGGCCGGCGATGCCGCCAGCACGGCGACGTCCGCGCCGCCCTGATCGCCGGAAAGCTTTTCAATGCGCTCTGCAGCCTGCTCCATGAGCGCATCGGTCTGCGTCAGCGGCGCAATGTCCCTTTCCGCGCGCACCTGATTGATGACCGTGCAGAGCGGGCTTTCCGCGTTCCGCTTTTTGCTGCGCGTATCGGTATAAAGCATAACAATATCATCGTCTGTTTTCTGATCCGGTTCTGCGTTTGCCGGAATCGCCGTAAACAGCAGCATGGCTGCGGCGATCGCCGGAATTGTAGTGCGTTTTTTCATGATGAGCCTCCCCAAAGCGCTGCCCTGCGGCAGAAATATAGATTCGCCCCCCCAAAGTATTGCCGCTCTCTGCGTATATTATACCATAGGCGGAAATGAAAGTCAATCGGAAAAAAGTTTTGAATTGTGCGGAAATGACTTGCTTTTTCCCGAGAAATATGCTAAAATAATAGAGTTTGGATGTGCTGTATGCGACGCGGCACAGAATTGTCAGAAAGGAAGCGAATATACATGAAGGTTGCAAACATGCTCGGAGAGCGCTTCAAGAATGCTCCGAAGGACTGCGTCATCGAAAGCCACGCGCTGATGATGCGCGGCGGCTACATGAAATACATGGCAAACGGCATTTTCTCGCTCTATACACCGGCAAAGCGCATCATGCGCAAGATCGAACAGATCATCCGTGAGGAAATGGACGCCGTGGACGGACAGGAGGTCATGTTCCCGGTCGTGATGCCCGCATCGCTCTGGGAAGAGTCCGGCCGTTATACCAGCATCGGCAGCGAAATGGCGCGCTGGAAGGATCGCTCCGGCAATCCGATGGTGCTCGGCATGACGCATGAGGAGGCCGCTGTGCATCTTGCACGCGACACCGCTTCGTCCTATGCCGACTATCCGTTCATGATCTATCAGATCCAGACCAAGTTCCGTGACGAGCCCCGCGCCAGAGGCGGCCTGATCCGCGTGCGCGAGTTCACGATGAAGGATGCTTATTCCTTCCACACCTCGCAGGCGGACCTTGAGCGTTACTATGCACGCGTTTACGATGCTTATAACCGCATCTTCTCGCGCTGCGGCTGTAAGAATTTCATCTCCGTGCAGTCCGATTCCGGCATGATGGGCGGCAGCATCTCCCATGAGTTCATGCTGCTGACCGAGGTCGGCGAGGACACGCTGGCGATCTGCGACTGCGGCTACCGCGCCAACATGGAGGCGGCTGTCGTCACCGTGCAGAACGAGCCGGGCACCGAGGCACCGCTGACCGAGGTCTCCACGCCGGACGTCAAGACGATCGACGATCTCAAAAAGTTCCTGAACATGGACGAAAAGCAGCTTGCAAAGGCTGTCGTCTACCAGAAGAACGCGGATGACAGCTATGTCATCGCATTTGTCCGCGGCGATCTGGAGGTCAACGAGACCAAGCTGCGCAACTTCCTCGGCTGCGAGATCCATCCGGCCATCGAGATCACGCCGGAAAGCGGCATCATCGCCGGCTTTATCGGCCCGGTCGGTCTGCCGAAGAACATCACGGTCGTGTATGACAAGTCCCTGAAGGGCATTGAGGCGCTGGTCTGCGGCGCAAACAAGGCCGACGCACACTTCACCGGCCTGAACATCAAGCGCGATATCGGCGATGTGCACTATGTTGATGTTGCAAAGACCTTTGCCGGCGCTGTCTGCCCGGAATGCGGCAGACCCGGCATCCGCATCGAAAAGGGCATTGAGATCGGCAACATCTTCCAGCTCGGCAAGAAGTACACCGAATCCATGGGCATGACCTATCTGGACGAGAACGGCGACCGTCAGACCCCGATCATGGGCTGCTACGGCATCGGCGTCGGCAGACTGTGCGCATCCGTCTGCCAGGAGAGCCACGATGACTACGGCCCGATCTGGCCGATGACCATTGCACCGTGGCAGGTCGAGATCTGCAACCTGCGCGTCGATGATCCGGCCGTCAAGGAGGCTGCGGACAGACTCTATGCAGAGCTGCTGTCCTACGGCGTCGAGGTACTGTACGATGACCGCGATATCCGTCCGGGCGCCATGTTCGCGGACGCCGACCTGTTCGGCATCCCGCTGCGTGCGGTCGTCAGCCCGAAGGCGCTGGCAAACGGCTGCATCGAGATCTCCGCGCGTGACAAGTCCTTCCGCGAGAACATTCCGGTCGAGGAAGCGACGATCTGGCTGCGCGACAAGGTCGTTGAAATGCTGAAAGCGAAATAATCAACCGCATCCCCTCCCTGACCGGAGGGGATGTTTTTCAGTCAAAATATCACACTTGACATTCCTGCCGATTCGTGATATAATAGGAAACAGATAAAAACAGCAGTACACCATGATTTTGTTTACAGGGGAATACGCCGGTGCGGAAAACCGAGGCGTGCCTGTAAACAGCATGTCTGTTTGTTCATACACAGGAACAGCCGCATCTTTCCGGATCGCGGCTGTTTTTTGTTTATACCGGAAGGAGGAATGTGAAGGGAAATGCCGTCTGTTTTTGGGGAGTAAAATTGTGGTGGATAAAGAAACAGAACCACTGAAACAAAATGGAGGTTATCTTATGAAAATGCGCAACAAACTGGCATCCGTTCTGTCAGCCGTCATGCTGGCAGTCTCCGCGCTTCCGGGCATTCCCGGTCAGGCTGCGGACGGAAACAAGATCAGGATCATGCCGCTCGGTGACTCGATCACCTACGGTATGCAGGACGAGGGCGGCTACAGAAAATTCCTGTGGCAGAAGCTCATCGAAAAGGGCTACGACAACATTGATTTTGTCGGGCCGGAGGGACAGGACAGAGCGACCTTTACCTACAAGGGGCAGCAGGTGTCCTACGACGACAATCATGCTGGCTACAGCGGCTATACGATCACGAACCTGCCGGGCGGCTGGATGGGTCAGCTCAACGGCATTCTGGAGACAATGCAGGGCGGCGACTATATCACCAAATATGCGCCGGATATCATTCTGCTCCAGATCGGCACGAACGATATCAACAACGGGCATCTGGACGGCTCCGAGGAGCGTCTGCATCAGCTGCTCGACTATCTGCGGGAGAAAATGCCCGCGGACGGCACGATCTTCCTGACCACGATCCCCGACCTCGGCAACATGATGTGGGGCGGCAATTCCTCGGAAACGAACCGGAATATCGCCTCGTACAATGAGCTTGTCAAAAAGGTCGCGGACGATTACAAGGAGAAACACGTTATCTTCGCCGATATCCACAGTGTGATCGACGCCTCGAAGGACCTTGCAGACGGCGTGCACCCGAATGCCGGAGGCTATGAGAAAATGGGTGAATACTGGGCAGAACAGCTCGATACATTCTTCAAAAGCGGACAGGGCAGCAGCTCCGGTCAGAGTTCCGATCCGGGACAGGGAACCGTCACACAGCCGCAGGGAAATCTGATCCCCGGCGACGTCAATGCGGACGGCACCGTCAACGCATCTGATCTTTCCGCGCTGAAAAAAGGTGTCATCGGCAAGAATACCGACAAGGATTTCATCAAGCGTGCGGACATCAATGAAAGCGGCGTCGTCAATCAGCTTGATGCGGATATGCTGCGGAATTTCCTGATCGGAAAGATCCGGCAGTTTGAAAAGGGCGCTTCCGAGATCACGGAACCGCCGAAGGAAAACAAGTGGGACAGCTATCAGGAAACCGCCGATGCGCGTTACCTGCAGTTCTACAAGGATTCGATCTACAGCATGGGCAATACCTACCGGCTGGTCAAAAAGCTGGAGGCGGCCGAAAACGGCGAAAAGCTCACCATGGCCTATCTCGGCGGCTCGATCACCGAAATGGGCAAGTATACGACGCCGTTCTCCTCTTACGTGAAATCGACCTTTGCAAAGGGCGGCTTCACCGAGGTCAACGCGGGTCTTTCCGGCACATCGTCCGTCGTCGGACTGGTGCGCAGCGAGCCGAATGTCATCTCCAAGAATCCGGATATCGTCTTTGTGGAGTTCTCCGTCAACGACCACGAGGACATCATGTACAAGAAGTGCTTTGAGAGCGTCATCAAGCGGTTCCTCGATCTGCCGAACGAGCCGGCGGTCATCATTCTGATCCACCGTGCAAAGAGCGGCTTCTCCAGCCAGCAGCAGATGGTGCCGGTCGGCCAGAATTTCGATATCCCGATCATCAGCATGGACAATGCGCTGACCAAGGCATTCCAGAGCGGCCTGCTCTCACAGGGCGACTACTTCTCGGACGACTATCACCCGCATGACAAGGGCGGCAAGCTCGTCTCCGACTGCCTGAGCTATTTCTTCCGGCAGGCAATGCGCACGGAGAACCGCTCCGATTCGTACACCGTTCCGACCAAGACGATCTACGGCACCGAGTACGAAAACTGCAAGTATATCAACCCGAAGGATATGAGCGGATTCAGCGCGGGCTCGTGGACGGCAGGCGGCGGCTATAACGGCGGACAGGTGCTGCCGTATTCCTACACGGTGAACGGCGGCAGCCCGATGAAGTTCAAGGCGACCGGCAAGGGTCTGATCATCGTGTTCAAGGCAAACAGCTCCGGCATGGGCAGCATTGACGTCACGGTCAACGGCAAGACGACCAAGGTCAGCGGCAACAAGCAGTATTGCTGGGGCGGCCCGGACGCAGAGCTCGGCTATTATCAGGACGCTTCCGGTGAACTGGACGTTTCCATTTCCGGCAATCCGCAGTTCACGATCTGGGGCATCGGTCTGGTGGAGTAAGATCTCGCCCCGCGATGGTTCCGTAACGGGCTTCTCCCGATTCCGAAGCCCGCCGGAATACAACTGAAAACAAAAGGACGCTGATCGAAAACCAGCGTCCTTTTTATTGTTCATTGGCACTTCCGGCGCGCGCACCGGAGAAGCATCCGCTTATTTCGCCTTCATTTCAGCGAGAGAATCATTCAGCGAACCGAGCATATCCTTCATGTCGCCGATCGCCTTGCCGATCTGCTCGGAGCTCTTGTTGGTCTCCGTGACGTTCTCGTCAAATGCGCCGAGCGCAGAGATCGTCGTTTCGAGAATGCCGACCAGCTGCGTGACGCTCTCCTCATCCATGACCGGGTTGCCGTTGCAGAAAGCGACGACATTGCGCAGCAGATCATTGACCATGCCCGCACGCTCACCGGTGGCCGCCGAAGATGCGTCGATCGCCTCAAGACCTTCGGAGATCGCAGCGGCCTTCTCGCCGAGCTGCTCGGAGATCTGGCTGCAGCTTTCCGCAATATCCTTCAGCTTTCCGGGATCACCGATACCGATGCCCTGCTCCAGAACCTCCTTGGCATGGACGATGCAGTTATCCGGCGAATTGAGGCCGCGGAAGATCGCGGTCGCCATATCGCGGCAGGTGTGATAGCCGCAGGCATTGCAGTCAAGACAGCGCTTTGCTTCGCTGTCCTTTCCAAGCTCCTTATAGATCGGCTCAAGCTGTGCGTCGCTCGGCATCACGGAGGGCTTGGAGGGCTTGTAGCTGCGGATGAAATCGTTGAAGTTCAGTTCCTCGTCAAAGCGGCGGAACAGCTTATCCTCCGAACCGCGGAACACACCGCCCGAGGTCTTGCGGCGTGCCTCGGCCTCGCGCTCGACCTCACGCATCACCAGCATGACGTCAAACGGCGTCTGATCGGAATCCGATGCCGGGCCGATGTTGCAGCCGAATTCGCAGGACATCACATCGAAGATCTGCGGATGCTTCTGCTCCGGCATCTTCGCATAGCTCTCAAGGTCGCGGTAGACCTTCTGAACGCCCTCGGAATGGGCGATCGCCATATCCGGCGAATGCGTCAGCAGATTGTCGCGCATACCGCACGGTCTGGAATAGATCGAGCCGAGCGCACCCTGCACATCGTCGAACTTATACTCATAATCCTCGACCGGATTGGTCGCGATACGGATATCATTGCGGTCAAAATACTCCATGAGCTTTTTGAACGTGATGCTGAAATCGACCAGACCCGTCTCCGCGAACTCGGTCTTTTTCGCGATACATGCGGAGAGCACGGCGATCGGATTGTCGCGGCGCTGATACTCCTTGATGTACTTGACGCTGCAGGAGACCGGGCTGTGGATCGGCGAAAGATTCGTCAGCAGCTTCGGCTGATACAGCTCGATATAGCGCACGATCGCGGAGCACGGCTGTGTAATGACATTGCCGATCCGGTTGTTTTCCAGTGCGCGGAGATGCGCCCATGTGCAGATATCCGCACCGAACGAAACATCGTAGAGCACGCAGCCCTTGCTGCGGAACCAGTCCAGAATGCCCTTCCACTTGGTCGGATAAGCTGCCTTGATCTCCGGCATGACCACGATGATCGGCTTCTCATCGCGCAGGACAGCCGTCATGGCATCCTCGGTATCGTCAATATAATCGCGGGCGCCGTGCGAACATGTCTTGATGCACTCGCCGCACGCGATACAGCGGTCCGGATTGACCGATGTGATAAACCGGCCGTCCTCCAGCTTGCGGGTGATATTGGCTTCCGGTGCGGGACAGCTTCTGACACAAGCATTACATCCGACGCACTTCTCCGGCTTTACAATGATGATTTCATTCATTTTTCAAACACTCCTCTATTCCTTTACAGATCCATTCCCGATCTATTGAAACCTTCGTGATCAGCTATTCTTGCGTCCCGGTCCCGGATATTTATATTTCTTTTTCCCCTGCTGACTGAGTGCATCTGCCTGCGCTGCAAGTGCCGCAAGATCCGGAACGATCTTTCCGACGGCATCTGCAGGAGGGGGTGCATCATTGGAAGCGGCCGGCTTCTCCGCAGGCTTCGCGTATTGCTCCGGCAAAGCCTCCGCTAACGTCTTTTTCGGCTTCTTCGGCTCCGCAGCGGGCTTCGGGATCCCGGCGCCGGGCTTCGGCGCTTCCTCCTCGCCGTTAATGGAATTTGCCATTGCACGGAGGCGTTTGAGTTCTTCCTCGCGCTGGATCTTGGCCTCGGCAGCAGCCTTATCTGCCTCGGTATAATATGTATGATCGACCGGCGCATATTCCGGCGCCGGGATTTCCGTCTGCTTCGGCTGCAGGATCTCGTGATAGACCGGCACGCCACCTGCCTTCAGATCGGCGTCCGCCTTCA
The DNA here is from genome assembly GCA_017545185.1 of Oscillospiraceae bacterium. Taxonomy (GTDB): domain Bacteria; phylum Bacillota; class Clostridia; order Oscillospirales; family Ruminococcaceae; genus Firm-04. The sequence goes on from JAFWQJ010000029.1 coordinate 123,130, forward strand.
CGAGCAGCTCCTCCGCCTGCGTCAGCGATGCGACGCCGCCCTCCTGCAGCTTCTCAAACGCCTGTCTGAGTGCCGAGACATTCTGCTTGAGCCTTGTGACATCGCCGAGCACATAAGCCTTAATGTTTTCGGTCGCCGCCGAAAGCTGCTCGCTCCGGCTCTCGGAATCCGACAGCAGCTCCGCGCTGCGCTTCTCTGCGTCATAGACCAGCTTTTTCGCGGTATTGTTCGCTTCCGTGACGAGGTTTTCGGCCAGCCGCTTGGAATTGGCATCCAGCGCGGCAGCATCCTTTTTTGCCATGCTGACGAGCAGGTCTGCGGACTTCTGCGCCTCGATGAACACGGCGCTCAGCGCTTCGCCGTCGGAATTGGCCTCCAGATAGGTCAGCTTCTCATTTTTCTGAGAGAGCTCCTCCTGCAGTGCCTCGACCTGTGCCTTGAGCTGCTCTATTTCCTGATCGCGCGCCGCGATATCGTCCTCTGCCGCACGGATCTTTTTGGTCACGGTCTCGTTCTGCGCCTGCACCTGTGCCATTTTCACGCGCTCACCGGCAAGGATCTCCTCCAGTGCCGCGGCCTCGTCAGAGCCCTTTTTCAGCTCTGCGAGAAGCAGCTTGGTCTCCCGCAGCTCATTTTTCAGTGTGAAAAGCTGCGCATTGAGAGATTCAAACCGTTCCTCGACGGCCGATCGCTCGTAGCCGCCGAACAGCACAGTCTGCATAAATCTCGATTCAGACATATTTCACCCTCCTGTATCCAAGCAGTCCGTATCCGGCAGAGCCTTCGCACGGCCGGTCAGACGGTACGCAGGAATCCCCGCGGTCACTGCATCTGCAATGCTGCCCGTAATATCTTATATTATACTACAGATTTCATGAAAAGTCAATATATTTTCGCAACCCGGAAATATTTTTTATATGATTTTTACAGCAAAAAACGGAGAGGGGAAAATCCGTTTCCGGTTTCCCCTCTCCGACTGTTTCGGTTCTGTTTTCGGATCAGATATTGACGACCTGCAGGATCTGACCGCCGCCTGCACGCTTGGCATTGCGGAGCACATTGTCCATCTTGACAAGCAGCGAGTTGACATTCAGGCAGTCGCCCGCAAGATAGTGGTAGGTCGCTGCGGAAACGGAGAGCTGCACCGTCAGATTGAAGATCGTGTACGGGCTGCTCATCACGGCCGCGACGCTGTCCACGAGGCGCAGAGCCTGCGTATCGGAAACGGTGCGCTTAAAGACGAAGCAGAACTCGTTGCCGGTGATGTTGTAGATATCGGCAAACTGATCGAACTCGGAGCGCAGACGCTCTGCGACCTGCGAGAGATACTCGTCGCCGAAGTCATAGCCGTAGGTATCGTTGATGCTGCGGAAATTATCCATATCGAACACGGCGATATTGAACTGCTCCTCCGCGAGGCGGTCTCCGATATCCTGTTCCAGTGCGTAACGGTTCTTCAAGCCCGTCAGAATGCTGGTGACGGCGATGTCCTCCATCTTCTCGCGGGAACGCATCAGCTTGCTGGAAGCATCCGCGAACTGTGCGCTCTTGCGGGTGAGTTCTTCGTCTGCGCGTCTTCTGATTCGGCCTGCCAGAATGATCGCGATCTCGCCGAGCACCAGAAGACCGAGCATCAGGGCGCGGACAAGATTAATGTTTGCATAAACAGCATCCGTTCTCTCGGAAGCGGCTCTGGTCGCACTTCCCATCGTTGCAGTCAGCATCTGGGATGCAGCAGACTGCAGCGGCGCGATTTCCTCTTCGTAAATATCCGGAAGCTTTGCATAAAACGCTGCTCTCTCCTCATCCGATGCATTCTCCATCAGATTGATCTGATTCTGATAAGCGACGATCTTCTGCTCATAAGCCTCGATATATGCGCGCGCGTGCTTGAAACGGCGTTTGGAAAGCTCACTGTGGCCTTCCATCTTGTCGTAGTTGTCCAGTGCTTCCTTCACAGCCGGGAACAGCGCGTCGATCGTTCCGTTATGCTGCTGCAGCATACCGACCTGCGCGATCATTTCCATGAAGTGTTCGTTGATGGTCTGGAGCTGGCCGTTTGCGGAGTTGACGAACTTACTTTCTTTTGAAATCACGTCAAATGTACTCATGGATCTGTTATGGATCCAGTTGACGAGGAAAAAGTTGAGTCCCATGGTCAGCGCAAAGCCGATCGCAGCGAGCAGATAGCCGTATCTTCCGGTTGCTTTTTTATTACCCGATTTTGCCATTTCTGTATCCTCCCTTTCCTTATTTGCTCAGATATTTCTTCGGATCCAGAATCAGCTGAATATCGTCGTTGTCAATGTTCTCAGCCGTCACGAAGGTCACGCCGGTGTCGATATTTGCGGCAATCGACTGACCCGATGCAAGCTGTCCTGCGTAGTACACGCTCAGATAGCCCATATTGTAAGGATTCTGAACGACCAGACCGTCCAGGATGCCGGCACGGAGATACTGGAGCTCAGCATCGTTTGCGTTGAAGCCGATGACCTCGAGATCATCCGGCTCGAAATCCATTTCCTGGATCGCCTGGCAGACACCGAGCGTCGAGCTTTCGTTGGTCGCCAGAACGATCTTGACCTCCGGATGCTCCTGCAGGAACTGCGTGGTCTGTGCCTTTGCAAGGTTCACATCACCTTCACAGACCATCTGTCCGGCAATTGCGCTGAAGTCGCCCGCGCTGCCTGCACCATCGGGAGGACCGCCTGCACCTTCGGGAGGACCGCCCGCGCCGTCCGGTGCGCCGCCCTGATCGCCCTGCACACCTGCAGGAGGACCGCCCGCGCCGTCCGGTGCACCGCCCTGATCGCCCTGCACACCTGCAGGAGGACCGCCTGCGCCGTCCGGTGCGCCGCCCTGATCGCCCTGCACACCTGCAGGAGGACCGCCCGCGCCGTCCGGTGCATCGCCCTGATCGCCCTGCACACCTGCAGGAGGACCGCCCGCGCCGTCCGGCGGACCGCCGGCACCGTTCTCATCCGGATTGCCCTGTGCCGCAGCCTGTGCAGCCGCCTGCGCCGCTGCCATGGCCGCAGCCGCTCTTGCCTGACCAGCAAGCGGCCCGATCGTGCTTTCCACGACCGAACGGAAACCGCCGACACGCGAAACTGCGGAGGATGCGGATTTGGAATGCGCCACGATCAGTGCCTTGTCATTGACCGGATCCTCATAGGCGCCGATAACATGCTTTCCGGCGATCTGGCCGCTGATAAAGTTGTTCGTGCCGACAAATGCAGCACGTCTGCTTGCTGCCGTTTCATCATTCAGAATGTCAAAATCCGCGTTCAGCGTCATGACCTTGATGCCCGCATTCCGGGCAGCCTCCAGCGGAGCCTTCAGTGCTTCGGTATCGTTCAGCGAGATGACGATGACATCGACCTTCAGATTGATTGCTTCATTGATCAGGTTGATCTGACCTTCAACATCCGAGATGGACTGCGCATTGGCATAATGCAGCTCTTGGCTGAATTCCTCCGCCGCGTCACGCGCACCCTTCTCAACATCTTCCCAGAACTGGATGCCCTCAGACTGTCCGATCACAAAGATCTTTGCCGTCTTCTGACTCCCGGTGCCGAGATTGGCCGTCGAACAGCCGGACAGCGCAAGCCCCGTGATCACGGCGAGCCCGCAGAGCAGCGGCCTGACGCGCAGCTTTCTGCTTGCTTTTTTCATGTATACTTCCTCCTGCTTCGTTGAATAGAAAAAACGGATACCCGTAATGGCCGGCAACAATACCGCCCTGAATAAAGTATCGTGCCATTCATATATATTATAATATCACATTTATGCAAAAATATCAAGGCTTATTCATTTATGTGCAATCCAATCTTTTTGATTCATTTTTATGCAAAATAAACAAATGAAAAGTAAAACAAAGCTGGACAATATTGACTTTGCATGGCAGAAAATATACGAATCTCCACACTATTTATGCATTTTGTTTTTCATTTCCGCAAACCGCACAGACCTCCATTTTTTCTTAGCGGATACGCGAAATAAAGCACGCTGCCGTCTTGACAACATCGCAAAAACATGTTATAATGTCATAAGTAGTATTCTCGGTGCCGTGCATCCTGCCGCACCGGCTTACAAAAACGGTAGATCCAGACTGAATCAGGAGAGTTACTATGCAGTGTGAGAAATGCCATGCCGAACTCCCCCCGAACAGCATTTCCTGTCCGGCGTGCGGAGCGCCTGCCCTCCAGAATATAGAGGGCTTTGACAATACCCAGCATATCCAGCTCCAGCTGAAAACCATGCTGAAGGAGCATTCCGGTGACCTGTTCTTGAAATACAACGGCAGTTTGATGTTCAATGTCAAACGGTTCACCGCGCTCATCAATGATTACATTGCCGAATATGATAAGGAGCGCAAGCTTCTGCGTTCCATGGTCGAGGACAATATTTTAGGTGTTCTGCTCTCCGAGCAGGGCAATCACGAAATGGCGATCACCAAGGCCAAGAGCGTCATGCTCGGAGAGAAGTTTCTCTCCGACAACGCCGCGGAATTTGTGCTTGCATGTCTGACCTATATGCTCGGCTGGCCGTATGACTCGCCCCTTCGCGTCAAGGAGAAGACCGAGGAGGAAAACGAGCCGAAGGAAAAGGTCCGGCCGGTCAGCGTCAACGACAATGTCTTCACGCGTGCAGCTGCACAGAAATACCGCGTCTTTTCCCGGAATGTCGTCATTCCGGACGGATGTACGAAAATCGAAGAATTCAGCTTTGACGGCTACGGCAATCTGCGTTCCGTCCAGCTCCCCGCCTCACTGCTCGCGATCGGAGAATATGCATTCTCCAACTGCAAGCACCTGCGCATGATCGAGCTGCCCGAATCGCTCCGCATGATCGGTCAGGCTGCATTCAGTCAGTGCGAAAAGCTTGTCAGCATCAATCTGCCGAAGGGCGTGTTCGAGATCGCAGACAGTACGTTCTCATTCTGCAAGAGCCTTGAGATCGTCGAGATCCCCGATACCGTCAGCAGCATCGGCGAGCAGGCCTTCGCGGGCTGCGAAAAATTAAGAAAGCTGACACTTCCGAAGAGCGTCAAGTTCATCGACAAGAATGCCTTTGCATACTGTCCGCGCCTGACGATCGTCTGTGTGGAAAATTCTTATGTGTACAAATACTGCCTCAGCAATGCGATCCCGGTCGAGACCTATCTGCCGGCTGCATCCCGCTGAAGCCGGACATTCTGAATCTCAGCACAATCACATTTCTAGGGAGGACAGATTCGTATGGTAGAGCTTTCGATCGGCCAGGAAGTCGAAATGGAGTACGGCGGAAAAGCGCAGGTACTCGGCGTCATCGGCAGCGGCGGACAGGGTATCGTCTACCTCGTCCGGTATAACGGCATGAAATGGGCGCTCAAGTGGTACGACATCGACAAGATGAAAAACCCCAAGGCGTTCCGCAAGAATATCCAGAACAATATCAGTGACGGCCCCCCGAGCAACAAGTTCCTGTGGCCGAAGTATCTGACCAAGGAAAAGGAGGACGGCACCTTCGGCTACCTCATGGAGCTGAAGCCCGAAAGCTTCGATTCCTTCATTGATATCCTCAATACCTATAAGCTTTCGGTCGATCCGCTGACCGGACGCTCCACAAAGACCCCCGTGCGGTTCACAAGCCTGTATGCAATGGTCACGGCGGTCATCAATATCGTCAATGCGTTCCGGCAGCTTCACCGCGCCGGCAAGAGCTATCAGGACCTGAATGACGGCGGCTTCTTCATCAATATGGATACCGGCGCCGTGCTCGTCTGTGACTGCGACAACATCGCACCGGACGGCAGCAACTTCGGCATCGGCGGCAAGCCCGGATATATGGCGCCGGAGGTCGTCCGCGGCGTTGCAAAGCCGAATGTCCAGACCGATAAGTATTCACTCGCAGTCGTTTTGTTCAAGCTGCTGTTCCGCGGCGACCCCATGGAGGGCGAAAAGGTCGTCAAGGATGTCTGCCTGACCGAATCCTCCGAGCTGAAGCATTACGGTCAGAACGCCGTCTTTATCTACGATCCCGACGACGACAGCAACCGTCCCGTCCGCGGCATCCACGATAACGTCATCAAATTCTGGCGCATTTATCCCGATTATGTCAAGGATGCGTTCATCCGCTCCTTTACGCTGGGCATCTCCGACCCGAACAAGCGGATCATCGAAAATGAGTGGCAGAAGCTCTTTATCCGCCTCCGCTCCGAGATCATCCAGTGCACCTGCGGCAGAACGAATTTCACATCCATGTTCAAAATGGTCGATTTCAAGACCTATAAGTGCCCGCAGTGCGGCACGATCTTTGAAACGCTCAAGTTCAGCAACCGCAAGAACCGTATGCCGCTTTACCTCGGCTCCGTGTTCTACGAGTGCGAGATCGACCCGGATTCCGAGGACTTCCAGACAATTGCCGGCGAGCTCGTCGAGAACAAGTTAAAGCCCGGCGTGCTCGGCTTCAAGAATACATCCGATAAAACATGGCGCGCAAAAATGCCGGACGGCGACTTCTATGAGATCCCGCCCGGAAAGGGATTCCCGATCTGGCAGGGGCTGATCATTGACTTCGGTGAAGTTACGGCATCGCTTTGATGCCTGATGATGCATCCGTATTTTGGAGGAAAGGAAGTATCTGAATAATGAATAACGAAAAGAAAAAAGGGCCGGTCTTCACTGCAGCGGAAAAGCTGCCGGAGGATGCAGCAAAGGCTCTGAAGGAAACAGCGGAATCGCTCCAGAATCTCGCAGATGCGGCTGACGGGAAAGCAGCTCCCGCAAAGCCGGAGGAGCCCGATGATGCTCTGTTCGATTTCGAGGACGACGATCCGCTGAGCGCGACCGGCGTCTCCAAGAAAAGCCTCGTCATCTTCTTCCTGATCGACACCTCGCGCAGCATGGTCGGCAAGAAGATCGGTGAGCTCAATACCGTTATGGAGGAGCTGATCCCGGAGATCCGCAGAGTCGGTGAAGCAGACACCGATGTCAAGATCGCCGTGCTCACCTTCGGTACACAGGTTCGCTGGATGTATTCCGAGCCGATCCTGATCGAGGATTTTGAATGGGCGCGTCTGCGCGCAGACGGCGTCACCGCGATGGGTGCGGCATTCCGTGAGCTCTCCTCCAGAATGTCCCGCAACAGCTTCCTCAATTCGCCGTCGCTCTCGTTTGCGCCGGTCATCTTCCTGATGACGGACGGCTATCCGTCTGACGACTACAAGGAAGCACTCGAAGAGCTGAAGCAGAACAGCTGGTATAAGTTCGGCCTGAAGGCTGCGCTCGGCATCGGCAGCGATGCCAACGACGAGATCCTCGAGGAGTTCACCGGCTCCAAGGATACCGTTGTCCACGCCTATTCCGGCGGTCAGCTCGCACAGATGATCAAGATCATCGCCGTCACCTCCGCTCAGATCGGCAGCAAGAGTATGACGCTCTCCGATGACGTCAACCATGAGCTTTCCGAGGAAGAGGTGCGTTCTGCCAAGCAGAAGCTGCTCGGCCAGCAGATCCAGGATTCCATGACGAATCTCGGTGATGCTGACGCCATTTCGCTTGATACGGGCTGGTAATCCCGACGGATCTGCGGAAAAAATATTTTTCACTCACAAGGGGGCCTGTTGCGATGTTCGGCGGTTTCAGCCATTCTGTTATCGGCGCGAGCCACGAAGCTACCGGTCTGGTCTGTCAGGATCATTCTGCCTACGAGGTCAATGAGCATTATGCCATTGCCGTCAGCGCGGACGGACACGGAAGCAAAAAATACTTCAGGAGCCACATCGGCTCGAAGTTTGCAGTGGAGGCTGCGCTGGAAACCGTCCGCCGGTTTTATATGGAACCGGAACGGTTTGAGCAGAATTTCCCCGCAAATCATAAGATGATTATCAAGAATATCGAAAAGCAGATCATCGTCAACTGGAACGCACGCGTCCAGCGGGATCTGGAGCAGAATCCGGTCAAGCTGAACGAAATGAAGAAATTTACGAAAGAGGAATTTCAGGCGATCCCGAAGGAATCCTATTACGGCACCACACTGATCGTTGCGGTCAGCGGCAGAGGATTTCAGTTCGGATTTCAGATCGGCGACGGCAGCCTTGTCGCGCTGTTCGAGGACGGCGTCCCCGTTATGCCGATGAACTACGATGAATCCGCCCCTGCGAATATGACAGCATCCATGTGCAACAGCAATGCTGCCTCCATGTTCAACAGCTTCTATACCGAGCATGAGAAGGTCATTGCCATGTACGCTTCGACAGACGGGCTGTATACCTCATTCAGCAATGAGGACGATTTTCTCGAATATCACCTGATCATTACCGGTCAGCTCGACCGTCTGGAAACATTTGAAAAATCCATTCAGAAAAATCTCATGAAGCGTTCGCATTTCGGCACGGAGGATGATATCTCGCTGGCCTGCATCTGCGACCGCGATCTGCTCAGCGAAATGGCACCTGTTCTCCGGCAGAAGGCTGCGGAGAGCAAGTCCCATGCCGCCGAGCGCAAAGCGAAACGTCTGGCAGCATTGAAAAATATGAATTAAAAAACGTTGCCGGTTCAGATTTTCACAGGAAGGTGTGGTGTACAAATGGAAGTAAAGGAGCTTCTCAGCAAAGCACAGGAGTTCGCGCTCAAAGTGACGGAAGCATTTCCGGAATTTGCAGCAGTGCCGGATGCAGCTGTTACGCTGATCGCCACAGACCACGGCGGCATCGTCAGCGGTTCGACCGGTATCTGCTATGCTGACGGCGAACCGAAATATTCAGATTCTGCCGAACAGGCGATCCGTGCGATTCCCGGCGCAATGGTTGCAGTCTCCATGGTCACGGTCAAGCTCGCAGACTGTGCCGTGAAGGAGCCCTCCGAGGACGCCCTCAAGCAGCTGGTCAAGGCCAATATGGCAAATGCCGCATGTATCGTTGCCGTTTCCGAAGCGGACAGCAAGGAGGTCTCCTCCGTGATCCCTGTCTCCCATGAGGAAGTCAGCGATTTCCTGAGCGGCTTTGACGATGCAGTCTCTGCACCGGCACCCGCAAAGAAGCAGCTCGGACAGCAGTCCGAATTTGTCGGCGGCGTCCGGATCGACGAAAGCAATCCGTTCTTTGCGGCACCGAATACCGCAACGGACGATGTCAGGACCATTGAAGCGGACAACGCACAGAATGCTCCGTACCCGCAGCAGGGTGCGATACAGCAGCCGAATCCGGCAGCCGGATTCCAGTTCCCGGTGTTCAACGGAATGCCGGCAGGCGGCTATCCGCAGCAGGGCGGTTATCCGCAGATGGGCGGTTATCCGCAGCAGGGCGGCTACCCGCAGATGGGTGCCTACCCGCAGCAGGGCGGCTATCCGCAGCAGGGCGGCTACCCGCAGATGGGCGGTTATCCGCAGCAGGGCGGCTACCCGCAGATGGGCGGTTATCCGCAGCAGGGCGGCTACCCGCAGCAGGGTGCTTATCCGCAGCAGGGCGGCTATCCGCAGCAGAGCAGCTATGCCCCGCCGCAGCAGGGCGGTTATACGGCAGCGCCGCAGCCGCAGAGCACCTACATCCCGCCGCAGCAGCATAATCCTGCGACCGCAGCCGCGCAGTCCGTTCATGCAACGGGTCTGCCGCAGAGCACGCTGGTCTCGCAGAATCTCGGCGGCGGCAGCGGCGGCGCATTCAGAAAGCGCCTCAACACCTTCCTCGATGACGAAGCAGCCGCAGAGGCCGATGCAGCCGAAGCAGATGCGACCGGTCTTTCCAAGGAAGAAATGCTCAAGAATGCCAAGGAGCGCAAGAAGGTCGCGAAGAATAACTTTAACTACAAAAAGAACAGTAACTAAAACAAGACCCGCATCCGGGGCGATCCGGATGCGGGCTTTTTGCTGTATCAAATACCAAAAGAAAGCCGCACAGTTATCCCGTGCGGCTTGTTTTTTCGATTCTGGTCACGGCATTGCGCCGGATATGATCACTTGAAATTGACGCGCCAGTTGGAATTTGCACTGACCTTGCTGTAAAGCTTGACCAGTTCCTTCTGCCGGCTGGAACGGTACGTAAACGTGATCAGCACAGCAGCAGCAACCGTCAGCACCGTACCCAGGATATAAGCGAAGGTGTCTCTCTTGAATACGAGCAGGCAGACCGCCCATATCACGGCGACTGCAAACAGGATCAGCGGCAGGCAGAAGGATGTAAATGTTCTGTCCTTCAGCTTGACATAACGCTGGATCTCTTTCAGATTAAAGCTCTCATAATGGCGTGCAATGAAATTATCAGGGCGCGCCCACTTGCAGAACTGTCTCACATTATCGAACTTGACGGTATAGTCCTGCTTGGTATACGTAATGCGATAGTACACGGTCACAGAGCCGTCCTTATTGCTCAGGGCGTCCATGATATGCACAATGGTTCCCGCCTGAACCTGATTGCTCAGCGTCTTGGTTACGAGAAACTTGCGATCTATTGCTTCTTCAATATCATTCAGCATATAGGTCATAAATTAGCACCCCTTCTATCGACTTTTTACCGAAGCAAAATGCCCCGAAAAATGATACTTCCCTATCAAATGTCATTATACACTCCGTATATCGTATATTATACCATATAATCGAAAAAAAAGCAAGGGGTAAATCGCATTTTTTTCTTGATATATCGTAACTTGTTTGTGAATTTTCGTGCATTCCCGTATAAACGGCACGCTGAAACCGCGGTGAAACCTGCATTTCCGCCGTCTGCCGCTCCCGCCGCCGTTTTCACAAATCCGGAAGAAGAAAATTTTTTTCCGAATGCCGTTATTGGGCATTATGCCGGATTGCTGCATTCGGCACAGCAGCCCCGCAGCCGCGGTGCATCGGATGCCGCATTCCCCTGCCCCGGTCTGCCGGTTTGCGGCGGTTTCCCCGATGTACCGGCGGATCCCCGTGTGCTGTAAAAGCAGACATATTTTATACAAGCTGTATTTTATGAAGAAAATTTTAATTTAATGACAATATTGCTGTTTCCGTAAAGATGTATTATCCGGCTGCACAAAATCCGCACGCATCCTGCGCATACCGTCTTTCCATGCGCGTATGAGAATTTCCAGCTTGTAAATTTCGCATAAAAAATAACATGTACGCAAAATAATTCGTTCGGATTTGTATTTTTTTGCCGGAAAACGGTTGACAGCAAAAGATTTTTATGTTATAATCATAAAAACAGAGAGTACATTTTTGGATTTTGAGCGTTTTTTCTAAAACACGATTGATATTATCACACGGAAAGGTGGTTTAATGTGTGAATTATGAAACGATCTTTCAGACAGCACGCGAGATCGTATCGCAGCGCCTCCGGAGCGGTGAACCCGTTATGCCGGATGACACCGTCTGCGTGATCGCGTCTGTGACCGGAAAACTGTATACCGCCCAGAACCGGCGGGAAAACGTCAACGGCACCATACGCAATATCCATGCGGAAAAAGAAGCCATGCGCAGTATGCAGAATGCATCGGAGACCGTGATCCAGACCGTCCTGCTGCTCTCCTGCAGCAACGGAATGCCGCTTCTGCCCTGCGATGACTGTATGCGCAGCATGATCGCACTGAATCCGGACAACATCCGCTGTGAGATCATGATGATGGACCGCGCCGTTCCGATCGCGGAGTTCATCGACCGGTTCCGGCCGAAAGCCAATATGCAGGCAAGCCAGCCCTATGCACAGGCGGCACCGGCCAAATCCGTGACCTCGATCACCTCGGTGTCCGTCTCCGCATCTGCCGTTTCCGTGCAGATCCCGGAGGCGACCAACGACGCGGATCTGCTCCGCAGCAAGGTCAGCAACCTGTTACATGCAGCAGAAGACGATGAAGACGATACTGACAAAACCCAGAAGCCGGAAAAGAAAAAGAGATTCGGCGGACTCTTCGGAAAAAAATAAACAGATAAACAATTCAAACTGAAAGGGAGTATCGTAAACAATGGCAACACATAAAGCGAAAAACAAGTCAACGGCGAACCGCATTCTGGCGATCGAGCTGGTAGTCATGATCCTGCTGCTGCTTGCCGTCACAACTGTCGTTTCCAACAGAACGCGGCAAAGCGCACTGGAGCACATGGCAACCGTCACGGATGAGCGTTCTCTCATCGTCAACAACTACATCCAGCGTGCGGAGGCTGCTCTGACTGCATACAGCCGTTCCGCGCAGATCAACAATATGCTCAGAAACCCCGATAACCAAAAGAACGTGCAGACCGCGCAGAAGTATACGGTCGCTTATTCCAAGGATATCCCGTTCCTCGAGGGCATTTACGCCAGCAAATGGACTTCGGAGGTGCTGGTGCATACCAATCCCAATATTGCCGGCATGATCACCAGAAAAACACCGGAATCGCTGCAGCAGCTTCAGGATGCCATGCAGGAAGCCGGAAACGGCGTTTATGATACCGGCATCATCACCTCCCCTGCCACGCACAAGCAGATCGTCTCCATGTACAAGGCGATCTACGACGACAACAAGCAGCCGATCGGTCTGGTCGGCATCGGCATCTTCACGGACGGCCTGATCTCCGACCTCGACAAGCTCGCGAGCCGCGACCTTGAGCAGTCTACCTACAGCATGATCGACGTCTCCACAAAGCAGTATATTTTCCATGCCAATTCCTATATGATCCAGAAGGAAGCAGAGATCCCGGAGGTCATTTCACTGTGCGACCGCTTCAGCGATCCGACCAATTTCCCGGATACCGTCGGCAATCTGGAGTTCAAGGAGGACGGCGTTGATTATGTCTCCGCTTATTCCTATATGCCGGATCACAACTGGATCCTGATGTTCAATGATACCAAGCGCGAGGTCTATGGCCTGACCTATGCGATGCGCCTGTTCCTGCTGCTGTTCGGCCTGCTGATGATCGGCCTCATGCTCATCTTCCACCTGCTGAACAAGCGTGCGGAGCAGACCAACCAGAGACTGTCCTCGCAGCTCGTCAAGACGGAAAAGACAAAGCAGTCCCTGACAACGGCAATGTTCCAGGATATCCTGACGGAGGCAAACAACCGTGTCTCCTTCTCGATGGATGCATCCCAGCTCACTCCGGTCCAGGACGGCTGCTATTACTTCATCTTCTTCAACATCTCCGGATTCAGCCAGATCAACTCGACCTACGGCAATGACGCGGGCGACCAGGTGCTGCTCTCCACGGTTGAGGCGCTGCGCAAGGTCTTTACGACCGGCAAGATCTACCGCACCGGCTCCGATGAATTTCTCATCGTGGTGCCGTCGGAGGATACCACTGCGGCATACAATGACATCATCAACAATGTCAACACCGCACATGCGATCCTGCTGACACCGCATGAAACGCCGGCAGGCCAGATCAATGCGGAATACAAGATCGCAGTCGCGAAGAAGTCGGAGAACATCAATGCTTCGATCATCTCCTCGCTGAAGGATCTCACCAACCGGAACGGCGTCGCCGTATTCGGTCAGGTGCAGTATGTCGATCTCGATCAGACGATCTGATCCCAAAGCGCACAAAGCTCCCTGTACGGCAGGTACAGGGAGCTTTTTTGTATGCATGATATCAGAACAGCGCGTCCAGACAAATGTAATACCGGATCCGATCCCAGTCCGGTTCCATGCCGAGTGCCTGAAACAGCAGCATCGGATCCCAGCCGCTGTAAACCGCCCCGCCGTAATATCCGTTCAGATTGCGGTAGAGACTCTGCCAGCAGAGCGCAATGTCATACCAGCGGTCAAAAATGCCGGCATACCCGAGGTCGATCATACCGCTGACGGATTCGCCGTCCAGCAGGATATTCGGCAGGCAGAAGTCGCCGTGACAAAGCGCCGGATCGGGCTCCGGACGGTTTTCCTTCAGCCAGTTCAGCAGCTTCGTCGGACTGTAAAAGCCGTCATCCCCGAATATTTCCGGGTCATCCGTACTGACCAGATGCTGCCGCACACGCTTTTCGCCGGCTTCAAGCACATCATCCAGCGTATACACGCACGGACACTGTGTCAGGTCTGCGTCCCAAAGCAGATGCATTGCGTCGGCAAGAAGCCCTGCCAGCAGCTTCGGACGCTCCAGATAATATGGGCTGCAGGCCCGTTCTCCGTGAATCCGCGACATCAGCAGATACTGGTATGACGCATCGGCCTCCCAGCAGAGGACTTCCGGAACAGGCACTCTGCCATGCATCCAGCGCAGCATAGCGATATTCGACACGGCTCTCTCTGAGAGCGGCTCAGCCTTCAGTACGCTGTCCGGATAGATCCGTACCTCAGCCGCCGAAAGACCGGCAGTCTCCGCAGAAAACGGCTGACCCGCAAGCATTTGTTCAAGATTCTCCGGCAGCTTCATGCGCATCCTCCTTTTCGGTTCCGGTTTTTCCTATTATAACACATTATGCCGTAAAATGCAACCGGAGAGAAGGATTCTTTCTGATACGGTTTCCTTTCCGGCGGGCTTCAGATCAATACAGGCGGGGGCTGCCCCGCTTATCACACATGATCGGGCAAAAATAAAGCTAAGCGCGCAAAGCTTTATCTCCCCCAAACGCTGCCGGCGAACTTTAGGAAATGCCCGCGGGGGCTGCCCCGCTTAGGTTTGATAGTGCTTTAGCCGATCTATCAGCGCATCCGCTGTCCGGTCAAGCCGCTCCGTATCAAGTACACGGATATAATGCGCTTCCAGCTCGTCATGGATCCGCAGCGCATCCCGGAGCAGCGCGGCAGTCTGTTCCTCCGCAGCAGCCGTGGACTTCGTACAGAACCGGATCAGCGCGCGGTGCTGCCGCAGCAGGTCAGCATCGTAAAACCGCCGGAGCTGCAGCACCGTGACCGGCACCGTCTCCGCATCGCGCAGGAGGGCATCCTCCGCCGCGAGAACAAGCTTCTGCTCCGGCAGCACCAGCATGACCGCCGCACGGTCTGCACGCGTCAGAGAACGCGTCAGCTCCGCTGTAAGACCGCGCTCGGCTGCCGCTTCCGCAAGCAGCCGCAGAAGCATCACAGCAGCCGTCCGCGCAGGGTCGGAAAGCACGATCAGGTCAAAGTCCTGCGGCAGAAACGCCTGCCTGCCGTCGGGCGTCACGGCAATGCGCTGCCGGTAAAGCAGCCTGCCCTGCGTTCCGTTTTTCTTCGGCAGGATGCGTCCCGCAAGCCCCTCTGCATAGCGCTGCAGCTTGCTTTTCAGGAGCGCCTGCTCCCCTGCTTCCATAATCTGCGCTTCCAGTGCCGCGATCCCGGCAAAGCCCTTCCGCGCCTGCAGATGCGCCGCCTGATTCGCCGCGTACAGCGCCCTGACCGCCTCTGCCGAACCCTGCATCTTCTCCGCACAGATGCCCGCAGCCAGATCAACGACCTCTCCGGTCACGCCGGGCAGCGGCGTCCCGGCTTCATGCGGCGCGGTCGCATCGGCAGCATAAATGCCGCGCTGTTCGAGCACGACCGCATCCAGCGAGCGCGGATCGGATGCGCAGTGATAGACCGAAACGTCCTCATCCGGAAAGGCCGCCGCGATCCGCTTCATCAGCGTGGATTTTCCGGTACCGGGGCCGCCCTTCAGCAAAATGCCGTAGCAATGCCGCTGTCCGTTCCAGAAATCCGTTTCAAATCCCTCGGGCGAAGCACCGCCCAGAAAATAGGTATTCCGCATGATATCCTCCTGTTTCCGGCTCCTGCCGTTTGCAGTATGATATGCGGCGCAGTCTTTTTTGCTACATTCCCGCAGCATTTTCCGCGCTTTGCAGACGGATAGCCGAATGTCCTGCAAAATGTTTGACTTTTTACGGTAAATGAGATATAATAAATTGTCAGATTCTGTCAGGGGAGGTGCACATCTGCGCATGTGTATCAGTAAACGGCTGCCGTTCCTGCTGCTTTGCGGGATGCTTGCAGCCTGCGGGACCGGATGCAGCCGGGATACCGCCGAAACTTCCTTTTTTGCGGAAACGATCCCGCACGTCACCGGAACGGCTCTGACCGCCGTCAGCACAGCGCCTGTCACGACCGTCACGACTGCAGTCACCGTGAATCCGCAGTGGGAAAAGCAGGTCATCCCGCAGGGCGAAAACGGGAACATCATCGAAAACGTGCCGCATATTCAGCAGGCAGCGGAATATATGACCGCCTGCGAGTCGATCTCCGCGGTCGAGCTTTTGCAGTATTACGGCATCGACATGCCGCTTGACCTGTTCCTTGAAAAGTATCTGCCCGTCGCGGACTACCCCTGCACCGGCGAGGACGGCGAGATGCACGGCGAAAGTCCGTGGGAATATTTCATCGGTGACCCGACCGTGTTCGACGGCTTCGGCTGCTACAGCGGCGCGCTGGTGAAAGCGATCAACAAGATCCGGGACGGACTGTCGGTCAAGCTGCGCTATCAGCCGCTGGAAAAACTCTGCACCGACTATATCGACAAGGGGCAGCCGGTCATCATCTGGGCGACGATGTACATGGAGCCGCCGCAGGAATCCATGCAGTGGTATTTGCCGGACGACACGCTTTTCACATTCATGATCCCGGAGCACGCGCTCCTGCTGACCGGCTACGATGAATATTATTATTATTTCAGCGATTCGCTGCAGTACGGCGAAACGATCTGCTACCCGAAGGCCATGACCGAGCGCGCCTACGACGGACTGCACATGCAGGCGGTCGTCATTGACCCGCTGGTTCTGGAGACCGTCCCTGCCTTCTGGAAGAATGCGGTATCGCTTCGCGATGATTCATAATGGGCTCCGCCCCAAACATGAAGAAACTTGTTTCTTCATGCTGACCCGCTTAAGGGACACTGTCACTTAAGAATCCCGTTATGTGATATCATGGGATTCAAGCAGATTTGCACCGCATTTTGATATCCCCGTAAACAAAAAGCGGAACCGTTCAGGCGGCTCCGCGAATGATCACGATATGATTGGAGATTGCATTATGAGCTTACCGAAGGATCCGTTTATCCTGTTCAGCTATGTCAATACCCAGCTGCGCGATACCGGCGCAACGCTTGCGGAATTCTGCGCGCAGTACGGCGTCAGCGAGGACGCACTGAAGCAGCAGCTCTCCGCAGCCGGCTTCCGCTACGACGAAGCGCAGAACCGCTTTCGCTGACCGTTAAAAGCCGAAATCCCAGTGCGGCACCGGCACAAGCCGTTTGCCGTCTGACGCAAAAACAACCGTCCCGTCCAGATCGGTGCGGTAAATTTTGCAGCCGTGGGCGCCGAGCCGTTCCAGCAGCTTTTTCGCGGGATGCCCGTAGTCATTCATCGCCCCCGCGGAGATCACCGCATATTTTGGCTTCAAAGCCCGCAAAAATGCTTCCGATGTTGACGAATTGCTCCCGTGATGCGACACCTTCAATACACTGACGGGGCTGACCAGTCCCGCATCCAGAAACGCCGCTTCTGCGTCCTTTTCCTGATCGCCTGCGATATAAAAGCGGATATCCCCGCAGGTGATGCGGCAGCCGAGCGAGCAGTTGTTCAGATCCTCAAAGGCGCTGTTATCCGTACACAGAAATTCGAGCACCGTGCTCCCGAGCGCGACCGTATCATGACATGCGGGCGACCGGAGCGCGGTGCCTGTTTTTTCCGCAGTTTCCAGCAAGATCGTGAACGGGTAATCGGTCGGGACAAGCCGCTCCGGCATTTCCGGCAGATACAGCGCATCGGCGCCGATCTGTTCAAGCACCGCCGACATCCCGCCGATATGGTCGGCATGGGGATGCGTACAGACCGCCGCGTCCAGCCTGCTGACGCCGAGCGCTTTCAGCATCTGCACAACGGTAAAGCGCTGCTCATAATCGCCCGCGTCGATCAGCACGGCATGTTCCGGCGTCAGGATCAGTGCGGCATCGCCCTGCCCGACGTCCAGAAAGCAGACACGCAGCGCATCCGGGAGATCGGCCGCCTGCTTCGGGATCGCCGCGATCCGCACGGCAAGGACAGCGAGCAGAATCAGCAGCACCAGCGCGATTTTCAGCGCGGAACGGCTGCCCTGCCGCTTCTCCTGCCGTTTCAGTCTGCGGTATTTTCGCGAGACCTGCCGCAGCTCCTTTTGCTTCGCGTCCACAGCGGCTCACCCCCTCCGCCCTGCATCAATGTTTATGCCGCTCGTACTGCTGCAGATAATCCTGCACGAGCAGTTCTGCCTCCGCATAGCTGTTCAGTGTCGCAGAGCGCGCCCGGAACGCCGCCGCGCCCGGATACCCGCGCAGATACCAGAGCGCGTGCTTGCGCGCCTCCCGCATCGCAAGCGATTCCTTCTTTTCGCTGCGGTCAAGGATCATGCGGATATGCCGGAGCATTTCCTGCAGCCGTGCCGGGATCTCCGGCGGGGTGAATGTCTCCCCGCTGACCGCGCAGGCAATCTCCTCAAAGATCCACGGGTTGCCGTAGGATGCGCGCCCGACCATGACCAGATCGCAGCCCGTTTCCGCGTACATCCGCAGCGCATCGGCACCGCAGGTGATATCGCCGTTGCCGACCACCGGAACCGAGACTGCCTGCTTCACCGCCGCGATCTGTGACCAATCCGCTCTGCCGCTGTAGAACTGCGTCCGGGTGCGGCCGTGCACGGTGATCGCCGCAGCACCGGCAGCCTCCATGCGCTTTGCAAAATCGACCGCGTTGATATGCGCCGCATCCCAGCCGATGCGCATTTTGACGGTGACAGGGCAGGCGCCCTCCGCCGCACGGACTGCGGTTTTCACCAGCGCCTCAGCGAGCTCCGGCGTTTTCATCAGCGCACTCCCCGCCCCCTGATTGACGACCTTCGGCACGGGACAGCCCATGTTCAGGTCAATGAAATCCGGCTGAAACGGCAAGATCCGCTGCACCGCCTCGCCGATAAATTCCGGCTCGCTGCCGAAAAGCTGCAGCCCCATGGGGCGTTCCTCCGGCGTGATGCGGCAAAGCTCCGCGCTGCCCTTGCTGCCGTAGCAGAGCCCCTTTGCGGAGACCAGTTCCCCGGTCGTCATGCAGGCGCCGTGCTGCATACAGAGCAGCCGGTACGATGTATCCGCGACCGACGCCATCGGCGCAAGCGCGGCGGTCTGCGGGACCTCATGCCCCGCGATCAGAACTGTTTTCATGCGGTTTCCGTCTCTCCTAAGATGCGCAGTGCGTTTTCATGCGTGATCAGATCCGTCTCCTGCTCCGTCAGACCGAGCGACTGCAGAAAGCGCAGCGTATCCGCCGGGTCCTCCCACGGCGAATCCGAGCCGAACAGGATCTTCTCCGCACCGTGCGTCCGGATGATGCGTCTGCACTGCGCCGGACTGATAAATTTCCATATAAACGCGGTGTCAAACAGGATCGGCGTCCCGACCAGATACCGCTCCACATCGTCCCACATATCCCAGCCGCCGAGATGCGCCGCGATCAGATTGCTGCCCTCTGTCTCGGCCAGCACATGCGAGATCTTCTCCGGTGTCGCATAAAGCGGCGGCGGCAGGCCGATATCCGCGCCCGCGTGGAACATCACAAGCAGCCCGAGTGCCGCGCATTTTTTGATGATGCGGATGCATTCCGGGCTGTCGATATCCGAAAGCTGGAACTGCGGGTGCAGCTTGATGCCCCTGAATCCGCGTTCCGCCAGCGATCCCAGCACGCGATCCCAGTCAGGGTCAGCCGGGTGCAGCGTCCCGAAGGAAAGTACCTTCTCCGACTGCACGCTTTCCGCATAGCGGTTGATGCTTTCGGTCTGCTCCGGCTTGGTCGCGATCGGCAGGCAGATGCTGCGGTCCACACCGGTCTGCGCCATCGAATCAAGCAGCCCGCCGAGCGTCGCCGGACGGTAGATCAGCGTCTGACTGTCACAGTATGCGTCACCCTGCTCGCGGCGCATCCCGGCCAGCAGGATCTCCACGCTGCGCGCAGCAATTTTGTCCGGAAAAATATGTGTATGAAAGTCGATCAGCATGTGTGCCTCCGTATTACATGTATTCGGCCAGCCAGCCGTAGGCCTCCAGACGGGGCACATCGGTCTCGTTCAGGATCATGTCAAGGATCTCGTTTTCGTCTGCGCAGGCCGCATACTGCTTGCGCTGCTCATAATCCCAGTTCTCGGAAACGGCAGCCGCCAGCTCGTCGGAATCCTCGATATCCCCGTAGTAGTATTCGTCGGTTTCCCACGGTTCTACGGAGAATTTCTCATAGTTCATGCAGAAGTAGAGTGCCGCGAAGGTGCGCTCTCTGCCGAGCGTTCTCTTGAGCAAAGCAAAGACCGGCGTCATCGCGTCATCGGTGCGAAGATTGTCTGAGAGCACCTGTTTGAGCAGCGCCTGCGGGTCAATGCCGTCCGCATCCTGACCGTCATACACCGTACCGAGATCGGTATTCGCCAGCATCTCCTTCGCAAGATCGTCCAGATCAAATGCAAGCAGCGGCTGTTCGGGATCGTCGTCCTCCTCCAGAAAGCGCGACGCATACATCTGATATATGCGGCAGCTTCCCTGTATCAGGCTGAGCAAAGAGAGATACTCCGCGAAATTGCTGTAAAGATGCAGTTTTTCCTGTTCGAGCAGCTTCCAAATCATCCGGAACCAGATCATGAACTCGCCCTCTGCGCGCCAGTCGCCGGACTCGATCGCATGTTCAAATTCTGCCTGTGTATACGCTTTCATGCAGGACACCCCTTTCATATCCGAAAAGGCTGCACAGTTCGCCTGCGCAGCCCTTCTGTCTCAAATCAACTCAAAAGCATTGCAAAAATCCGCCGGAACGCAGCGCATCCCAGCTGTCCGTGACCCGGTCGCAGATCGCTGCGAGCGCGTCCCAGTCCTGCCGGCTGCTGACGTCACGGAAGCCGACCGTATAGAATCCGGCCGCCTTCGCAGTCTCCGCCGCATGGAGCGCATCCTCGATCACGGCAGTTTCCGCCGGTTCGCTGCCGAGCAGCCTGGCCGCTTCCAGATAAATATCCGGTTCATGCTTGCCGGCAAGCTGTTCGCCGGGCGTCAGCACCGTCCGGAAAAATCCGTCAATGCCGAGCCGCCGGAACGCCGCATCCAGCAGCCCCGGATAATTCGCGCTCGCGACTGCCATGGGGATGCCCCGTTCTGCAGCCGCAGCGAGAAAATCCTTCGCGCCGTTTTTCAGCGGAAGATGTGTGCGGTAGGCTTCCGCAGCCAGTTCTTCGACACGGTTTTTGACATCCTCCGGCGTCATATCAAGCTTGAACCGCTCGACAAAATACGCCGACGACGTCTCGACGGTCATCTTCTTCACGATATCCGAGATATCATCGGGCGGATCGACCCCGTTTTCCCGCAGGAATACACGGTCAAGCTCCGACCACATGCCCATGGAATCGAGCAGCGTGCCGTCCACATCAAAAATGATTCCGCGCAGTTTTTTCATATCCGCACTCACATTTCGCTGCGGTTGGAAAGCGCGCGGTAAAGCGTCACCTCATCGGTGTATTCGATCACGCCGCCGACCGGCAGACCGAACGCAAGCCGCGTGACCTTCACGCCCAGCGGTTTGCAGAGCCGCGAAAGATACATCGCGGTCGCTTCGCCCTCGACGCTCGGGTTCGTTGCCATGATCAGCTCGGAAATGCCGCCCTTTCTGATCCGTTCCAGCAGCTCGGCGACCCGCAGATGCTCCGCGGTGATGCCGTCCAGCGGGGAGATCAGCCCGTGCAGCACATGATAAAGCCCGTTGTATTCATGCGTCCGCTCGATCGCCGCAACATCCTTCGGCCCCTCCACGACGCAGACCGTGCTGCTGTCGCGCTTCGGATTCCTGCAGATGCTGCAGACCTCCTGCTCCGTCAGATTCTGGCAGACCGGACAGTCATGGATATGATGCTTCGCATTGAGGATCGCCTCGGCAAAGGCCTGCGCATCCTCCTCCGGCATCTCCATGACCGCATACGCAAGGCGCTGCGCGGTTTTCATTCCGATCCCCGGCAGCGCTGCAAATTTTTCTGCTAATACAACAAGCGGGAGCGCACTGAATTGCTCCATGGAAAATCAGAACAGACCCGGCAGAGCCACGCCGCCGGTGATCTTGCTCATCTCGTTCTCCGTTGTGGTCTCGATGTTGTTGACCGCCTCGTTGACGGCGCTGATGATGAGATCCTGCAGCATGTCGATATCCTCCGGATCGACGACCTCCTTGCTCAGGGTCAGGGACTGGATCGTCTTTTTGCCGGTCATCGTCACGCTGACGGCGCCGCCGCCTGCAGTTGCCTCAAATGTGCGCTGCTCGATGTCCTCCTGCAGTGCAGTGATCTGATCCTGCATCTTGCGTGCCTGATGGATCATGGAGTTCATATCTCCGCCGCCGTTAAACTGTTTCGGTACTCTGGATTTCATAAGAATGTTCCTCTCATTTTCATTATTGTTTTTTATTATGACAAGCCGCCGGCACAAAGGCTGCGGCTGCATCATGCATCAGATACCGGAGCTCTCCTGCTCCGTGACCTCGATCCCCTGCTCCCGCGCGCGCTGAAACAGGACATCCGCCGGTGCGGGCTGTTCCTCGGCCGTTTCGACCATTTTGAACCGGATCGAATACTTCTTGCCGAGCACCTGCTGCGCGGCCTGCCCGAGCATCCCTGCATCCCGCTGCGAAAACAGCTTTCTGAACAGCTTGTTCTTCACCAGCATCAGCAGAATGCCGTTTTCGTCATTGGCAAAGGCGTCCGAGCCCTGCAGCAGCCCCGAGACCGAGGGATTCACCTCGTCGAAGCGTTCCAGAACGGTCGCCCAGTTTTTGACGGGCAGATATTTTGAGGTATCGGGCTTGCCCTCGATCTGCAGATTGTTTGCAGGGGCATCCCGCTTCGGCTGCGGATCTCTGCGCGGTGCCGAAGGAAGCGCCGCCGGGACGCCGTTCCGCTTCAGTTCCGCAAGCTGCTGTTCGAGCGCGGCGATCCGGTCGGTCAGTGCCTGCACATCGCCCTTCTGCGCCTGAAAATCCGAGCAGAGCCGGATCAGCGTCATTTCGAGCTCCATGCGGCGGTTGCCGGCACGGGTCATGCGGTCACAGCACTGCCGCACCGCAGAAAGCGCATCCAGAATGCCCGCCAGCGTAAACGACTGCGCGATCTCCTGCAGCGTTTTCACATCGTCCGGCATGGCACCCAGCAGCGATACATCGCCCGGCGCGGTTTTCAGCAGCATGAGGCTGCGGAGCTGCTGCGAGAGCTCGTCCGCAAAGCGCGTCATGTCCTTGGACTGCTGATAGAGCAGGTCGATGCGCTCCAGCGCAGCGGAAGCATTGTGCGCGGCGATCGCACGCAGGACCTCGTAAACGGATTCCGTACCCGCAACGCCGACCGCTTCCTCGACCGTTTCCAGCCCGATCTCCTCGGAGACTGCGGCGCACTGATCCAGCAGGCTCAGCGCATCGCGCATACCGCCGTCCGCCAGAACCGCAATGCGGTGCGCGGCGGCATCGGAGACCGAAAAGCTTTCATGCTCTGCAATATACTGAATGCGTCCCGCGATATCCTCGGGCAAAATCCGGCGGAAATCGAACCGCTGACAGCGGGACAGGATCGTCGCCGGTACCTTGTGGATCTCGGTGGTCGCAAAGACGAATTTGACATAAGGAGGCGGTTCCTCGATCATTTTCAGCAGTGCGTTGAATGCCCCTGCGGACATCATGTGCACCTCGTCGATGACATACACCTTATACTTGCAGCGTACCGGCAGCAGCGCGGCATTTCCGCGGAGACTGCGCACCTCATCGACGCCGTTGTTCGAGGCACCGTCAATTTCAATGATATCGGTCAGTGCGCCGGCCTCGGCATCCCTGCAGATCTCGCATTCGAGACAGGGGTCGCCGTCCTTCGGATGCAGGCAGTTGACCGCCTTCGCAAAGATGCGTGCGCAGGTCGTCTTGCCCGTTCCGCGGGAGCCGGTAAACAGATATGCATGTGCTGTTTTTTCGCGCATGATCTGATTTTTCAGGGTCCTTGTGATATGCGGCTGCGCGACAATGTCCTCAAAGGTCTGCGGCCGCCATTTGCGATAAAGCGCCTCGTATGCCGCCATACACCGTCACGCTCCTTTGTCACTCTGCGTCTGCATCCGCCGCGTTCTCCGCATGTTCCGCGTGTGCCGCGCCGGTCTTTTCCGACCAGTCCGGATGCATTTCCAGCATGAGCCGCCGCGTTTCCTCGTAATACTTCCGGAACGCCGCCGGCTCATCCAGATGATTCACCAGAGCCTTATAATGGTAATCCTGTGCAGCGGCGAAATCGCCCTTCTGTAAGGATGCGATCGCCATGCCGCTCAGGGCAAATGCATAATTCTGTTTTTTCTCGATCGACTTCTCAAACCATTCGGCGGCTTGCTCCGGCAGCTTCTGCCGGAGAAACAGAAAGCCGATGTCGGTATACAGGAAATAGAAGTCCTCCGGCGGATCGTTATCCAGCAGTTCATTGAACAGCCGGAAGCTGCGGGTATAATCCCCGCCCTCCGCAAGGCTCCTCGCCTCAAACAGCTTGGCATAATGCGCGGAAAATCCCTTTTCCCGCGCCGTCTCGTAATAGCCGACCGCATTGGACGGACAGTGCAGCATCTGATAGCAGCGTCCGATATAAAAGGACAGCACGCCGAGCTCCCTGTCGGTCAGCTCAAATTCCCGGACGGCAAGGAAGCGCTCCAGCGCCGTGCGCGGACGTTCCTTTGTATATGCGTCCATGGCTTCGGAAAACAGCTTATCCTGTTTGCGAAGCCCGCCGAAGGCATCGCCGATCAGATCGTGATCCGGGCGGGTCGCCGCGTTGATGAGCGACTGCCTTGCGATCACGCAGGACGCAATGAACGAAGCGGCATAGATCAGCAGAAGCAGTTCGACATAATTCACCGGGAGCATTTCCTTCCCGTGCGGCGTACCGCTGATGCCGAAAAACGCGACGATGACCGTATAGATCACAAGCGCAGGAAAAGCAGCGGCCATTGCCGTTTTTCCGAGCTGTGCGGTATACCGCCGGAGCATACTGCCCATACGAAGCCTCCGTTCAGGGTAAACTGGAATAAACAGGAAAAATTCCGGAGCATAGGTGTGCAGGCTGACTGCGGCACGCCCAGCGATCCGCTTAATGCTGCTCGGTTCCCCGCCTGACATGGTTCACGGTGCTTAGCTGCACAGGGCCCGCACACCTATAATCCGGAATTTCCAGATGTTTCTGACAGAACGCAGTTGCTCTCCCCTGTGTTCTGGTAACATTATACCACATTTCTTTCTGAATTTCAAGGGGTAAATTGTGTTTTCTGATAATTTTTGCAATTTGCAGAAAATACCCTTGACATTTTCGTAACTTTGTGCTATAATAGCAAGGCAGTCATGAAACGGAAGGCTGCAAAAACAAAACAACGAGGTGTGGCTCAGTTTGGTAGAGCGCTGCGTTCGGGACGCAGAGGCCGCAGGTTCAAGTCCTGTCACCTCGACCACGAAAATTACGCTGATAGGTTGTAAACCGAAAGGTTTACAACCTATTTGGCACACCCATACCAAATACCCAAAGGTATCATTTGATTGCCGGTTGTTTGCCATTTGCAGGGGTATATTCTTCCCCCGGCTACTGTTCCTTTGCGGGCGGCTCGCATAAAAGTTGCTACTAGTAGCAACTTTCCCTTCCTCTAGCAAACATGAGGGTTGATCCGAAAACCGGACAGGGATGCGTCATGGCGCGTGCGACCGTAAGTAAAAATCCGTCAATCAAAATGTGTTCAGTTTTCAATGTGCTTTTGTGCCGAGTGACCGTCAAACCAATCGGTACAAAGTGCTGGTGACAAAAGCAAGCCCTTCAGTCCCGATGCTGCAAACAACGAACTGAAAGGCTTGACAATACTATAACTACGTGTTATAATGGAAACACGCTATAGCCAGTCTCACTAAGTCAGCCGGTGTTGCGTCACCGTTCTGATAATGGGAAGTATTCGGACGCCAATCCGGGTACTTCCTGTGGGATTGCTTTTAAAGCACTGTTTCATTATAGCACATTTTGTGTTGCCTGTCAAGTGCTATTTTAGAGTTTTTTGCCAGACCGCTTTCCTTTTATGGAGGGCGGCTTTTTTATGTCCGCAGTCCCTTACTCCATTATAACACTAAAATAATAATATTGTCAATAACGATTGTGTAATTATCATTTATGAGTTGATATATTATAATTTATAGTGATAAGGGGGATGCTTTATGAAAATCGACATTGCTCAAAGGATTCGGCAAATACGAACATCAAAAGAGATCTCTATTTATAGAATATCCAAAGACACAGGCATTTCGCCCAACTATATAAGCGATCTCGAAAATGGACGACGTAACCCCTCACTTGATACGCTAGAACGTCTGATCGTACCGTTAGGTATCACTTTAGCTGAATTATTCAGCACTGATGACAGCGCATCTTACCTATCTGAGAAAGAAAGGCAGTTGGTAGAGAATTACCGCTTGCTTCCGGACGAAAAGGGCAATTTTCTTTTGCAAATGAGTGAGATGTTGATCAAATAGCCATTGTGCCGCTTTCAGCAACGAAGGCGGCATATTTTCATGTTTCTGTGTATGCCGCTCACACTGCCACAGCTGCACGGGCATTTTGCCTACCCTCGCCGGTGACTGCCCACGGGCATTGCCCAGTAAAAATCGAAACGAAGTAAGAGTAAAATGATCCGCGTCTTCCCCTCCGGTGTCAAAAATGGTATAATGGAATCCTAAGAAAGCCGTTGGATTTCTTTAGACCATTTGAGACAGTCTAAATCAGTCCAATGGACTAAATTGGAGTATTTAAGACTGACACGAGGAGGAATCGGTATGCAATCGGAAACCACAACAGCGATCACGGCAGTAAAGCAGGATGTACGCCTGCGGGAATGGGCAGAACAGCTTGAAGCACAGCAGGCAAGCGGACTGACCGTCCCGCAATGGTGTGCGGAGAACGGCATCAAGACCAAGAGCTTCTACTACAGGCTGCGTAGAGTCAGGGAACAGTATATCCAGTCTGCACAGGCTGTCGTTCCGATGACTGTACCGCAGCAGCAAAGTGCAGATATCAGGATCGAGAAGAACGGAGTGCGTATCTCATTGCCGACCAGCATAACGCAGGATACGCTGCTGGCATTGGTGAATGC
>JAFWQJ010000030.1 GCA_017545185.1 Oscillospiraceae bacterium
ATCATCCATGCGGTCTGTTCGCACGGCTACGGCATCACAGTCGGCTGCGGTGTCACAATTGACGTCAAGCCGGAACATGAAATGGAAAAGGTGCTGTTTGCCGCAGATGAGCTGACCGGTCTGATATGGTCGGCTGCACTGATGCGTCCTTCCAAAAGCACAAAAGATATGGAGCTGAAATCACTGAAAAAGAAATATAAAAGCAAGGGGTTCGCAGCGGGATGCTCCCGTGAGGTGATTGAGCGCGGCGCAGAACAGCTCGGCTGGGATCTTGACAAGCTGCTTGAAATGACATTACAGGCAATGGCTGCAAAAGAAGATTTGATCTCAAAGGAAATGAAGGAACTGTAATATGGATTCCATTCTTATTAAAGATACGACACGCGAACAGCGTGAAGAGATTGTCCGCAGATCTATGGACTGCGGTGGAGGTTGTGAGAATTGCTCTTCCTGCTGGCTGGGCGGCGGCTCTCCGTGGGAGATGTATCAAGAATATATCGACGGCAAAAAGGAGATTGCTCAGATTAATCGGGAATATAACGCGAGATATCTGCGCGGCTGAAAACATATTTATCTAAAAAACAAACACAGACCGGACAAGCAAACCGGTCTGTGCTCTTTTTCACAGCAAATTGAAATGAAGGGGATTATTCGTAAGTGTCGAAATGCTCTTGCAGTGACTTGTAAATATCATCGGAGCCTTCGGCGAGAATGCTGTCCAGCGCAGCCTTGTAGAGTTCGGTATTATACAGCGGCTCGATGTTGTAATCCTCCGTATAACCAAGCTCTACAATCGTATCTTTCAGCGTCAGCGTACCCTTTTTGTCCGGATCGGGACTGGACACGCTGTAGCCGCCGTAAACCTCCGTTTCAATAAACGCCTCGTCAATGTCGATGTACTTCTTGACATCGGTGATCGTCTTTTCATGGTCTTCCTGTGTCAGGTGATATGCCTTGATGAATGCGCGTTCCAGCGCGGTAAAGGTGTTCGGATTTGCTTTCACTGCCGCCGTGGAGGCTACCTGCCGGCAGCACGGCTGATTCTCCAGCGCCTTTTCGTGTGCGCAGTAGTAGACGACCTTGTAGCCCTGCGACTTTGCAAGCGACGCATAGGGCGAATACACCGATGCCGCATCAATGGTCTGATTGGAAAGTGCAGCATAAGCGTCCTTCTGACTGTCGAAGTAGACGATATTGACCTTGTCTTCGCCTTCGCCGATCTCAATGCCGGCATCCTTCAGCAAAATTTGCAGTTCGGCATCCTGAACGCTGTTCTTGACGGACGCGACGTTTCTGCCCTTGAGAATTTCGACGCCCTTTTCATCTTCATCGGCAAATTCGGACTTGATGACATAGCCGTGACCGTTTGTCATCGCGCCGCCGATGATTGTTACATCATGTCCCTGACTCTGAAATGTCAGCGTCGGAACAGAACCGATAAACGCAACATCCAGTTTGCCGGATTCCAGACCATTGACCAGTTCACCTGCACTGGAGAACTGTGTCAACGTGACATTCAGCCCTTCTTCCTTGAAATATCCTTCCTCCGCCGCGACAAATGCAAGCAGATGCGCAGTTGAATTGAGGTATCCGAGATTGAGGTCGGATTTCTCCGGTGCAGCTATTTCTGTATTCGCAGTTTCGCTTTCTGAGGAATCCTCCGATTCGTTGTCAGCTTCCGGCTTATCGGTTTCTGCCTTGCTTTCCTCCACAGCGGATGTTTCGTTCTGCGGCGCATTGCTTTCCGCTGTCTGTGAAGAATTGTTCAGCGCACCGCAGCCGGTCAGCAACGCAAGCGATGCGAGAACAGAAATAACTTTGAATTTGTTTTTCATGATATTCACCTTTCTTATTTTTCAGATTTCAGAATGCAGACCGAAACCGACATCGCATTCGCTCTGAAAACACAGGTGAATCCGTGATGATCTTCATAAGACTCACTCCCTGTATCTTTTATGCTCATATCATATCACATGAAACCGTATTTGTCCAATACAGAAAGATGATAAACGGTTATCCGAAAAATTTATAGATTGCTGCCTGTTTGACAATGAATCATGAGCTTTTAGATTGAATCCCATTGCAAAGGATGTCGTGTTTTCCGACATCCTCTTAATTATGAAAACCAGCGCCCCGAATCGAGGCACTGGTTCATGCTATTTCAGATAAATGAAAAGAAATCCTCTTCTCTCTCTTGCATTTTCGCTCAATATGGAGTATAATACAGTAAATGGACTGTAACACTCACGCATGGAGGTGAGAACAATGGGAATGTATCTGAACCCCGGAAACAGCAGCTTTTCCAGAATTCTGAAAACCGATTATATTGATAAAACCGGTCTGATCGCACTGATTAACAAAAGAGTCGATACGGAACACAGCCTGATTTGCGTCAGCCGTCCGCGGCGTTTCGGCAAATCCTATGCAGCAAGAATGCTCTGCGCATACTACGACAGCACCTGTGATTCACGACCGCTGTTTGATAACTGTGCAGTCAGCAAATCCGAAAGTTACGCAAACCATATTAATCGGTATCATGTTATTTACCTGGATATGTCGAATCTGCTTGAAAAAGTCAAGCCCGAACAGCTTGTGAATTTTATCAAAGACAATGTGGAAGCAGAAATTCTCACTGCCTATCCGGATGTGATAAAAGGAGTCTCTTTCGATCAGACCTTGCTGCACACTGTTGAGAAAACAGGAGAAAAATTCTTTGCTATCATAGATGAATGGGACGCACCGATCAGAGAAACCCCTGAAATCAGTAAAGAATACCTGAGATTCCTGCGTATGCTGTTTAAGAGCAGCGGAACGACCGAAAAAATCTTTGCCGCAGCCTACATGACCGGTATTCTGCCAATCAAAAAGGATGGTTCAGAGTCCGCGATTTCCGATTTCGACGAGTATTCCGTACTGGAACCGGGTGAATTCGCTGAGTTTACCGGCTTTACCGAAAGTGAAGTCAAAGCTCTCTGCGAAGAAAAGGGCATGGATTTTGCTGAATTCAAAAAATGGTATGACGGATACTCATTCGGCAGCGAGAAGTCGATCTATAATCCATATTCGGTGATGAAAGCGCTCGACCGGAAATCCGTGCGTTCATACTGGCGGAAAACCTCGGCTGCAGAAGCGCTGATTACTTATGTCAACCTCGGCGGTGACGAATTGCAGGAGAAGATTGCAAGACTGATCGCCGGTGAATCTGTCACAGTATATACAGAGGACTTTGAGAACGATTTTGAGACTTTCAAATCTGATGATGATCTCCTGACGCTGCTGATTCATTTGGGATACCTGTCCTACGATGAACAGACCTCACTCGTGAAGATTCCGAATGAAGAGGTACACGCTGAATTCAGCCGCATTCTGAAAAAAGCGAAAAATAAGCGTCTGGTTGAGCTTGTCCGCAGATCGGAACAGCTCTTTGCAGACACGCTGGCTGGCAATAAAGAAGCAGTTGCAGCAGCAATTCAGGCGGTTCGCGACTCCAACTACGCGCCGATGTTCTACAACGATGAACAAGCGCTCCCTTATGCAGTCAAGTTTGCATATATCGTGTGCGAAGATCGTTATACGAAGATCGAGGAGCTGCCCTCCGGCAGAGGTGTTGCGGATATTGTGTATCTGCCTGATCCGGGCGAGCGTCTGCCAGCACTGCTGATCGAACTGAAATGGAATAAGTGCGACGATGCCGCGATCGGACAGATCAAAGAAAAGCATTATCCTGCCGTACTGAAGCATTACAACGGCAGCCTGATTCTCATCGGTATCAATTACGATGAAAAGACAAAGGTGCATTCCTGCAAAATTGAGACTGCTATGATAGGCAGTCTTGGCTGAAAAAAGAATGTAGAAGTGTCAGGTCTGCTCCCTGAATTTGTCCTTTATTGCGGAGCCGGAAGTGCTTTTTTCCGGCTCTGCGCTGCATGAACCTTGTCCTTTATTTGTCCTTTATTGGGGTAAAAAGCACGAAAAACTACGATAAGTTACAATAAGAAGCAAAAATTAAAGCTGCGTATCTGCGTCGATTTTCGATAGTTGTAAAATGATGCAAACATCCGTTTGGCCTATTCGAATCCCGTATGCTCCACCAAACCCGGAAGCATCGCTGTTCCGGGTATTTTTATATAAAAATGCAACAGCGTCCGCGGGTTTGAATGCGGACGCTGTTCTGTTGTTTTCGGATGAAAACGAATTGTGGTTAATACTGAATTTCTGCGGCACCGGCCTGCACCCATTTACCGCCGAGCTGTACAGTGACCTGAACCGCTCCGGAAGCTGTTTCTGCAGGAAGATAAGCGGAAAACCCGTTTGCCTGATGCTGTTCCAGTTCAAGTGCATCCTGTTCGCAGGCAAGGAACGCCTCATAAGTTCTGCCGTTTACCGTCAGATAAACAGCATCGGCATTTTCATAAGCGGAATCAAACAGGCCGTAAACATGAATGTATGTACCGAACGCTTCAGATTCCAGACGGAATTCTGCCCCATCTGCTGTCGGCTCTGCTGCAGGGATCTCCGCGGCAGGAGCAGGCATCTGCGGCGCGTATGTCAGCAAACGCTGCAGATTGCGCTCAACCAGCTCGTAGACAACATAATCCGCCGGTGCAGTTTCCAGCATATCGAGCGGAACCGCATTGGCACGCTGGAACGAGCACGATGCAAACCGTTCCGCAAGCAGGGGAATGAGTGCTCTGCCGAAGGAGTCACGGAACATCAGCAGACTGCCTTCGCCGGTATCACAGGCCGTTTTGATCGAAAGATCGTCAATGCTGCGCATTCTGCCGATCGTCCGGTAGGTCTGCGGAACCGCATAGACCGCATTCCGATCGGGGTTCTGTTCGGCAGGGGAGAGCATCCCCCAGAGATCGCCTTCCCAGTCGCAGGTTTCCGTGCGTTCTGCATCCGCATAGCCGCGGTCATCCAGCGAAAGCGTCTGCATTAGGGTCTGATACCCGAGCATGGCACCGTCGCCGTTCCAGTGCGTATCCAGCTTGTGATAAAGCTGCCGTTCACCGGATGCAGCTGCGTCACGCAGGACAGTCCGCCAGTCACATACCGTCAGGTCACTTTGCCGGAGCGCGTCAGACAGCGCATCCAGATTGTTTTCGCCGCCGGTATGCAGATAGCGTGCCGGCAGGTTTTCCGGATAGATGCTTGCTTTATTCGGCGCGGCTGCAAATACGAATTCTGCTCCGTTCTGTGCTGCATAGTCGCGCATCAGCTGTAAATTTCGCACGCAATGTCTGATTTCCGCATCACTCAGGGAACGGACACCGGTCGCATCGGGAATCGTCGGCGTAAAATAGAGCCAGCCGTCCCTGCCGATGATGACATCCTTTTCCGAGGAAACGCCGAACAGCTTACTTGTCAGTTTGCCGTAAGCAGTCACAAGCTGTGTGCGCAGGCCGAACCGGTCGCTGAACCATGATTCGTACTGCATCGTAAAGTCCTGATTCAGTGCGCCGTCCTCCGTGCGGAACTGCGGCTTATCTGCGAGCGCGCGGTTTTCCGCGGTGACTTCCTCCGGATCGGCGTCGGGATTTTGTAATTCGCTGCGGATCAGTACCGCACTCGGAACGGCCAGCACACAGCATACAGCCGCCGAGTAGATGATCCGGAATGCATTTTTCAGTTTATCCTTCATAGCAGCCTCCCGGATCAGAATCGGAAATAAATAAACGGATGATAGGTCGTCGCAGCCGCATTCATGATGCAGAGGATAAGCAGGATTGCGGTGACAACGGAAAGTACAGCCTCAGCAGGCGCTGCGGCTTTCTTTTTCGCATAGTCAGCGAGATTGAACGGAACCGGTGTCGCGCCGATCAGCGCAAGAATGATGACCGTGACCGTGAGCGGCGTCAGCAGCTGCGTACACGCGGAGAGCGCCGCCATGGAGAGATTCTTCCCGCTGAACATGCAGACATAGAAGCGGAATGCCTGCGAAACGGTATCGGCGCGGAAAATGACGAATGCGCAGACGACCGCCAGAACCGTATACAGATGCAGATACCAGCTGCGCTTCGGCGGGTCCTTTTTGCCCTTGCGGACAATCGACTCAAGATGCATGAGCGCACCGTTGACCGCCCCCCAGAGGACAAACGTCCAGCTTGCGCCGTGCCAGAGACCGGTACAAAGGAACACGATCCACTTGTTCCGGACGGTCTTGGCCTCGCCCTCGCGGTTGCCGCCGAGCGGGATATACAGATACTCCCGGAACCATGTCGTCAGGGAGATATGCCAGCGGCGCCAGAACTCCGTGATCGAAGCAGAGCAGTACGGATAACGGAAATTCTCCGGAAATTCAAACCCGAAGATCCAACCCATGCCGATCGCCATATCGCTGTAGCCGGAAAAATCGTAATAGATCTGCAGCGTATAGCAGAATGCGCCGAGCCATGCCGTCGGCAGAGCCAGCGTATCAGACATGCCGAACACCGTATCGGCGATCAGTCCGACGGTATCCGCGATCAGCAGCTTTTTGGACAGGCCGAAGATCATTCTGCGGATGCCTGCCGCGACCTGCTCCGGCGTCGAATGCCGCGCCGTCAGTGAATTTTCGACCGTCTGATAGCGGACGATCGGTCCGGCGATTAGCTGCGGGAAGAATGCGATATACAGCAGCAGCCGGAAATAATTGCGCTGCGGCTTTGCCTCATCTCTCGATACATCCATGATGTAGGAGATCGCCTGGAACACAAAAAAGGAAATGCCGATCGGCAGGCGGAGTCCGAGCATCGGAACGCTGCACCCGAACAGGCTGTTGACTGTTCCGAGCAGGAAATCGGCGTACTTATAAAGACAAAGTACGCCGAGATCACCGATAATACCGAGCGGCAGAAAGATTTTTCTGCATAGCCCGCCTTTTTTGAGCAGAATTGCGCTGCCCCAGCTCCAGAGCACGACGCCGAGCATCAGAATGCATGCGACCGGCTCCCCGAAGCCGTAAAAGATCAGGCTTGCGACGGTCAGCAGCGCATTCCGCACCCGCAGCAGCTTGGCCGGGATCAGGAAATACAGCGCGACCGTCAGCGGAAAGAACAGAAAGAGAAAAATCGGACTGCTGAATGTCATAACAGGCTTCCTCTGGGATTACGCTTTCGACAGGTCGATTTCGGTCACGGCACCGTTCGTGAGACTGATCTCAAGATAGCCGTCTGCGGTCGTCTTGCTGATGAAGCTGTCACTGTCGCCTGCGCCGTAGGCATTCTTCACATCTTCCAGTTTACTGCCGACATGAATGCCCTCTCTGGTGGAGATGCCTGCGCCGGTGATCTTGATCATCACGACCTTTTCGACGCCGTTATTCTCATTTGTAACAAGAACGAAATCCGGATAGGTATACTCCAGATCAACTCCTTCAAGGCAACTGTCGCTTCTGCGCGGTGTAACCGGATGTGCAGCGACATAGTCCGCAGGGCTTGCGCCTATTTTCAGCGCATCAAAGATATGCTGCTCCTGCTTCGGCGCCTCTGTGGCCGGAGCCTCTGTCTGCTGCGGTGCCTGTGTTGCGGGAGCTTCGGTCTGCTGTGCCTGCTCTGCAGTCGTGGCGGCAGCTTCCGTGACGGTCGTCGTTTCGGTTTCAGTCACATCGGTCACGGCCTCGGTCGCTTTTTCTTCTGCAGCAGTCGTTTTCTTAGCTTCTGTCGTTGTTTCCTCGGCTTCCTCTGCGGTCGTTTCGGTCACCTCAGTGACTGCAGTTGTCTCTGCAATGCTGTTGTCCGTCGTGATCGGATCCGCACCGCAGGCGGTCAGTGCCGCTGCACCGAGCACCGCCATAAGAATTGCCGTAAGCTGTAATTTTCTCATTTCAATCAACATCCTTTTCTTTCCTAATAGTTTTTATCAAATCGGGGTATATGTCGCACTGACCAGTGCACCCTTATGATCGTAAGTTGCGTTGACATAACCGCGCAGCGTATAGCCGGGTCTTTTGTTGTCTATGTCGGCCTGATTCTGCTGTGCCAGTGTGATGTGGCATCGGTTCATGCCGTAAGTCGGGTCATAGTTCCACCACGTACCGTCGATCAGCACCTGACACCAATAGTGGTGCGACCCGTGCCATGCATAGACGACGCGGGAGGTAAAGCCCGCACGCTTGAACGTGAAGTCGAGCGCAGAGGCCAGATGATAGCAGACGCCGCCGTTCCTGTTGATACAGGTGTCGATCAGCGTTTGCCAGCCGGCATTCAGGAGCTGGTCGGTCGTGCGCGCAACCTCGATCTCCCTGTACTTGTACTTCGCACAGAAGCTTTGATACACGCCGTTTACTGTCTTTGCGGAATTGGCAATGACTTCGTCAAACTTTTTCGCACGGTTGTTGCGGGCGGAGCCGTTTGCGTCGATCGTGCAGCCGTCCACGGTTGCGGAAACGACCATAACGCCGTCTGCACCGAAGTAGCTGGACTGATTCGGAAGCTCCTGCCAGCCGATCTGGGCGATGCCGTTTGCGTCTGCGTAGTATTTCTTGCCGTTTGCAGCGGTATAAAGACCTGTTGCCGCTGTACCGTCTGCATTGAACAGGTAGGTCTTGTCACCGATCACGGTCGGGGCTGTCGCCATGACACCGTTTGAATCAAAATAATACTTCGCATTGCCGATCGTCTGCCAGCCGGTCGTCATGACGCAGTTTGCATCAAAGTAATACTTTGCCGTACCGATCGTCTGCAGACCCGTCACGGCGAGGCCGTCCGCTCCGGCATAATACTTGCTGCCGTTCGGTGCGGTATACCAGCCGGTCATCGGCGTTCCTTCCGAAGTGATAAGATAGGTCTTTCCGTCGATGACATGCGGCTCCGTCGCAAGGGCACAGTTTTCATCGAAGTAATACTTTTTGCCGTCGATCGTCTGCCAGCCAGACACCAGTGCGCCGTCTGCACCGGCATAGTACTTTTTGCCGCTGTCAGCCGTGTACCAGCCCTTGATCATGTTGCCGTCGGGATCGAATAGATACTTTTTGCCGTCGATCACCGTCGGCTCGACTGTGATGCTGCCGTCCGGGTTCAGATAGTATTTCTTGTCGCCGACCGTGATCAAGCCTGTGCGGCGCTTGCCGTCCGCATCAAAGAAGCAGCGCAGCGTCCTGCCGTCGTCAACCGTGATGTTCTGAAAACCGGTCTGCATGACACCTTCGTTATTAAAGTAGTATGTGTCATTGCCGATTTCGGTGAGACCCGTCACCATCACGCCGCCCTCACCGAAATACCGTCTGCCGTCCTTGGTATCGGCAAATCCTGTCACCATAACGCCGTCATCGCCGAACAGATAGGTCTTGCCTGACGCGGTGTACAGACCGGTATAGATCTCGCCGGTATCAAGCATTTTATACTGCTGCCCGTTGATGACATTCCAGCCGGTCAGGGCACCCTTTTCCGGATCAACATAAAACCGTTTTCCGTCTGCATCGGTGATGAAGCCCGAGACTTTGCCCTTGTCCGGGTCGGCATAGAACTGTTTGCCGTCCTCTTCCGTGATCCAGCCTGCGAGAATCCCGTGCGACTTCGGATCGTAATAACGGGTGATGCCGTCCGTGGCCGCAGTCTGCCAGCCGGTTTTCAGCATACCGCCGTCTGTGAACAGATAGAGTTCACCGTCAATCAGCATTTCGCCGTAGGCATCCTCATAGACCCATTCGCCGTCCGCCGTCAGCTGCCATTTGCTGCAGACCCCGTATTCGTCGAAATCGAGCGTCCGTTTGCCGGTCGTCACCTTTCCGGTGCGCTTGCCGTCCTCTTTTGTGACATAATAGGTTTCTCCGCGCCATTCGACCCAGCCGAAAACAGCTTCGCCTTTTTTGTTATAGAAGTAACGCTTGCCGTCAACGGTCTGCCAGCCGAGCTGCTGCACGCCGTTCGGTGCAAACACATAGGCGATGCCGTCGATCGTGACGGTACCTGTCGCTTTTTTGCCGTTCGCATCATAATAATAACGCTTCCCGTTCTCGGTCTTCCAGCTGGCTTCCGCAGCAAAAGCAGGGAGCGCAAGCGCAGACGCTGCACTCAGGCAGACAGCCGAAAGCGCGATCACGGTCAGGGATCGTTTCATTCCGAGCACCTCATTTCTTTGATTGCGCGGCCGTTTCCGGAATTCGCGCATACATATTCAACATATTATATCACATGGCGAAATCTTTGTCAAGCGTTCAGACGGGGGAGTAAATTATGAAATTTTTGTTAATCTTGATCCGGGATATTGACAGGTTAAAAGAAATATGCTATTATATTGCTTAATCCAATCCATTCCATTCCGACATTTGATTTTTACAGCGAAAGGATCAGTTATGAAAAACATGACAAAAAGAACGGTTAGCCTCATTTCTGCAATCCTGCTCTGCGCAGGCAGCACAGTCAGCGCATTTGCCGAAGCCGGGCAAGATTTGTATCTGCGGGGGGACATTAACAGAGACGGAGCGGTGACAGTCGAGGATGCACAGCTCGGGCTGATCGCGTACACAAATCAGGTAGCAAAAAAACCGACGGGGCTGAATGATCTTCAGATGCTGGCTGTCAATGTTTTATCTGACGGTGCGTTTGATTTACTTGACGTACAGTGCATTCTGAAATACTACGTGGAGAACAATGTCAGCAAAAGAAACGTCTCATGGGATCAGGTGACGGGCCGTGACCAGCTGACTGTTCCGGATACCGGCGACGAGCTGGTCATCAGTGTCATTAACGACAATGCAGATGTCCGCATCATGATCGAACAGTTTGTGGAACGTCATCCGGAATATAAGAACAGGATCCGTATGGAGGTTCTTTCTCAGCCCGATGAAAATGGGTATTCGAACTATTCTGTAGAAGACTTTGAGAATTATCTTGCGAGCTCTCCTGATCCTGACATCTTCTGCCTTAGTTGCAGTATTATGTTCAACAGCTTGAATAACGATGCAATTTCACTCCCGGTTTCCGCACTCGGCTTTAAGGAATCCGATTTCGCAAATATGTATCCCTATACACTGGAAGCCGGAACAAGCCTGAACGGAGATCTGAAGGCACTGACACCTACAGCGTCACCGTGCGGCTTCGCCTATCGTACCGATCTTGCCGAAAAATATCTTGGAGTGAAAACGCCTGACGAAATGCAGAAGTTGATCGGTACCTGGGAGGGCTTTGAAAAGACTGCGAAAACAGTTCATGACAAATCTGACGGAAAAACTGCGTTTTGTGATGAGTGGGAGGGGTTTGTACGTGCAGCAAGCTGTAACCTCACGGAACCGTGGCTGAATGCACAGAATGAGACGGTGATCCCGGAGTCAATGAAGCAGACAGCGGAACGTTATGTATCTTTTGCAAAAAACGGATATTTTTCTGATTGCAGGAGAGATGATGAAAAATGGACGCAAACCGTGCAGAGCGATGCGCTTTTCGGCTTCTTTGCTTTATCAGTGAGGCTGCCGGAGGATATTATGCTGTTTATATACAGTTGCGGTGAAGACAGCGATTATTACGGGAAATTCAATCTGGTGCAGGGTCCGTCCGCTTTCAATTGGCCGGTTGATTACCTGCTTGTTTCCCAGCATTGCGATAATAAAGCTCTGGCTTACCAGTTCCTGAATGAATTTACAGTCAAGGAAGATACAATGACTGAGTTTTGTCAATCAACCTGCAATGTTACGAACAACTCCGCAGTAATGAAGAAACTGGCTGCTTCAGACGAAGGGTGTGAGGTTTTCGGCGGCCAAAAGATAGTTAGTCTGCTGGATGAAATTGCGGCTGCTTCTCATACACCGAAAGAGTATTCGCAGTCTTGTTCATTCAAGCCAGACGATTTTATGAATTATGTAGAAAATGCAGTTCTTAATAATGATCCTCTTGATGAATGCTACCGTCAGTTCTGTTGTAAATGATTTCTGTGAATATTATGCAAGCAGCCCTGCCGAGAAAAAACGGCGGGGCTGCTTTTTATTTTCAGCAGGTGGAAATAATTGTTGCAGACGTAGCAGCACTGACTGCGATCATGACCGCGATATAGATCGCCGCATTGACGGAGATGTATTCCGTGATCGCGTAATGCGGCTTCTGCAGCGTGGAAAGGATCATCGCGGCGTGCATCAGGCGCGTCTGCTGATCTTCTCCGAAAAAGCCCTTGTATTCCGGATGTTCTGCCAGAACAGCGTCGATCTCAAGGATCTCCGCGGCAGTCTGTGCAGGGTCAAGCTCCGGGAGCGCTAATGCAGCAAGGATCGTCATGCGGATGTCCTTTGCGTATTTCCGGCCGTTCTGCGCCAGCGCTTCATACAGTGCCGCGATGCGTCTGCACTTTTCTTCGACAGGCGCATCCGACAGCGCAAATACATGCGAAAGCGTCTGTACGGCATTGTCGTTCGCAAATTTCCGCAGATATGTATAGATCTGTTCCGTTTCCGCAATCAGCATCTCATCTGCCTTCTGAGACTGTGCCAGCATCACGCAGTACGGTGCATCCTCGGTGCCGGTCAGCAGCGGATGCAGCTTCTGCATCTTTTTATACAGCGCACGGCTTCGCTCGATCACGGCCGGGATCTGCTCCGGACTGCAGGTGTCATCGAGCAGAAAAGCTGTCGTCGCAAGATGCGAGGAATCAATATAGCTCTTTTTCAGCAGCTGATAATTCTGCTGTACGCGGGCAAGCTTGGTTTCCGGCTCACCGCTCAGCAGCATCGAGCTGCAGGTGAACATTTCCGCGCTGGCACGGAATGAGGAAAACATCCCTTCCTTTGATTTCAGCAGTTTGCGGCACTGTTCCAGATTTTCCGCATCGGCAGCCGTATTCTTTGCGCAGAACAGGTTTGCACAGGCTGCGTAGTTGACGCCGGTATCAAGCTTGAACACCGATTTCAGTACCCGGAAATTCTCAAAATAGCTTGCAATGACAGCGTTCATTTCTTCGTTCATAGAAACCTCCTGTGTTAAATGCAGACATAATCGTCCGCAAGATTGACCGAACGGATATGCCGGTCAATTGCATCAAGTGACAGATGCTCGCCGATCACGATCAGCACGGGCTGCCCCTCCGGCACCGGCGCGATCTCCGTTTTCCCGTTGACCGCATTCAGCTTCATCCAGCTGCCGTCATCGGACTGAAATGAGCCCTTGATCCTGTGGATCTCCCCGCAGGCGGAATCCGAAAGGAGTGCGTCCAGCAGCGGATCAAGCTTTTCGTCCGGTATCCGGAACCGCATGAAGTAATGCACCGTGTTCTGCAGCGCCTCTGTCCGGTATTTTTTGACATAGGACGCATTCTGCCAGCCGGCCTCCGTCAGCTGACGGAAATCGTCATCCGTGAACGTGTCCCAGTCTTTCGCGAGCAGCTGCTCCCGCGAGAATCTCCGGCTGCACCGGATCGCAGCCAGTGCCGGATTCAGCCGTTCCAGAACCGCAGCGGCAGCGGCTTCCGCATCATCCGCCGCATTCAGCTTGCTGAGCACCAGCTTTCCGCAGCAGGCAGCCTCCGAGGCAAGCAGATACGACATTTCGTCAGACAGATCCTCCCGCAGATGCGCGTCGCAGACAGTCAGGATACTGCCGATTTCATACCACCTGTCCAGCGGGGATTCGTACAGCAGATCGAAGAACTCGTCCATATCGAAAATGCCGGACGGCTCTACGATGATGCGGTCAAAATGCTGCATCCCGAGCGCGATCAGCTGCGTGCGGAACCGCCGTCTGTGACAGTGCGGGTCGGTGCAGCCGGAGACCGTTTGCAGCAGGCAGTTTTCGCATTTCAGCTCCTGCAGCAGGAGCATATCGACATTGACGGCGCCGAAATCGTTTTCCAGCACGGCGATCTTTTCGCCGCGGTCAAGACAGTACCGCGCATAGCGGAGCAGAAAGGTCGTTTTACCGACACCGAGAATGCCGTTGATCAGGTCGATCTTTGTCAAGCGTCAGCACTCCTTCCGTTGATACAGTCCTATTATAGCGCAATTCGGCGCATCTTGCAAGCAATATTTAGAAAAATCATATAATCTTAATCTGTCCGAACGGGCTGTTTTTTGAAAACGGTGTAAGTTTTTCTGCATTTTGTTGTCTATATAGGTGAAGGATAAAGAAAGGCGGTGATTGCCATAGAAGATGCACAGATTCTTTCGATGCTGCGGAATCGGGATGAACACGCCCTCGAAGTGACCTCGGAACAATACGGCGCGCTCTGCCGGAAGATCGCGTGCGATATTCTGGGGAATGAGCAGGACGCCGAGGAATGTCTGAACGACGCGCTGCTGCAGATCTGGAATTCGATCCCGCCGGCTGAGCCGGAAAACTACTGCGCGTATCTGATGAAAGCCGTGCGCAATCATGCACTGAACCGGTATAAAGCCGGACACAGCGGAAAGCGCGGCGGGGGTCAGCAGGCTGCTGCACTGGACGAGCTTTCCGAGCTTCTGCCGGCGTCTGACAATGTGCTTTCCGAGCTTGAGAAACGCGAGCTTCTTGCGGCGATCACGCGCTTTCTGCAGAAGCTCCCGCAGAAGCAGCGCAGTCTGTTTGTCCGCAGATACTGGGGCTTTACGTCGTTTGACGAGCTGGCAGAAGCGTTCGGGATGCGCGAGAACAATGTACAGGTCACGCTGTCGCGCATCCGGAAAAAGCTGCTGGCCTATCTGAAAGAGGAGGGATTGCTGTGAATGGAATGAAACTGTCCGAAATGCTGAACGGTCTGCCGGATGATATGATCCTTGCTGCATATACCGGTTCATACCGAACAGCGCAGCCCAAGTCCGCGGCAGATTTTGCAGCCGGTCAGGCTGTGCAGCAGGGGAGTACAGCACGCATTTCCGCGCCGCGCTGGATCACAGCGGCCGCACTGGCTGCCTGTATGCTGTTTGCGGTCGGCGTCGCTGCGGTGCTGATCCGCTCAGACCGAGAAGAACTGACGATGCAGAGTATGCAGGAAGATTCCGCGGTGCAGGAGATTACTGCTGAATATACAGATATTTCTTCTGTGTCCGCAGAGTTAACTGTGAAATCAAATCAAACAGAGACATTAACAGAACTGAAACAGGGAGATTATGCTATTACCAGCGATTCTAAGATTATGGCAACAGAGCCAAGCACCGGACTGACTGTTGGTTCTGTGAATGCTTTTAATATAAATCAGAATACTGTTTCAACTGCAAATCATACGCATCAAGCGGAAGAAACAAGTGATTCGCCGAAAAGCAGCAGCACAGCGACAGAATCCTATGAACAGAGAATGAAAGCGGAATATGATGCTGTGGTAGATAATGCTGTCAGCAATCTGCCGTATAATGATGTTATAAAGAGTACTGTATCAGATGATATCATACTCTGGCACTTGGATGAGACTATGAATCCATGGATGTCCCATAGC
The DNA here is from genome assembly GCA_017545185.1 of Oscillospiraceae bacterium. Lineage (GTDB taxonomy): Bacteria > Bacillota > Clostridia > Oscillospirales > Ruminococcaceae > Firm-04. The sequence goes on from JAFWQJ010000030.1 coordinate 15,310, forward strand.
GAGGGCCCCGTTTCAATGAACAATCGTTATAAGATAGAGCTTATCCGGAAAATTGATGATAAAAGGATGTATTCCATACAAAAGCCTGAATCCGGCGGATTGTTCTACTCCTTTTATGTAAGCAGCGGACTGCAATGTACTGCATACATCACAAAGGCTCTCTCCTTCGCTGATTATAGCGCAATCAAAACAGGTTCCTCTATTGATGATGTTATAGCGATTGAACCCGCAACAACAGCTTACGTCAACAGGAACAAGGTATATGATGAAATGAGCGATGAGGAAGCAGTCAGCTTTCCGCAGCATATAATCCTGACGGACGGACTGCTTAAACTGACTTATGTCAAAAGCGAAGATACCTATAAAGTGGATAGATTAGATTTCTTCGACGATTTTAAGGAATCCGTAGATTATGGCATGGGGTACCCCTGCATCTATGATTACAGTATTTTGCCTGAAGACTATCCGTCATGATTCAGGATACGGATTTTTCCAACTGCGGAATTAGTATATTACAACCCCGCCCGATCATCACAGACCGGGCGGGGCAATTCATGTTATGCAAGCAGAATGCGTTTCAGGAGCGTCAGGTCAACCGCGTCAATGCGGCCGTCATCATTGAGGTCGCCGGCCTGCCAGTCGGCAAGAGAGCCGCTCTGCGCAAGGAATTTCACCATTGCAACGGCATCTGCAATATTGACCGCGCCGTCTGCGTTGACGTCGCCTTTCAGCTTGGCGGCGGGTGCCTGACCGGTGATCTCCGCCTCGTTGAACGCATACGGATAAACCGCAATATTATCCAGATATCCGGAATAGCCGACGTCGTCGGAATAGAACGATTTGCCGAACAGCAGCTTCGTATTCGTGCCCATGTCGGACGGATTCGTATTCAGCGTGTCGGTCTCCGCGGCAAGCTGCCCGTCTACATACAACCTGCAGGTCGTCGGCGTGACAGCAAAGACATACCGGTGCCATTGTGTTCCGTCGAGGTCGTACCGCATACCCGTTTCGCCCTTCCATGTATCCACGGTCGTCTGGAAGCGGAAATGATCCTGCGCGATCTTGAAGAATGCGTATTTGTATTCGTCCTGTCCGGTCGCGAAGGTGAAGAAATTGCCGTCCGAGGACGATTTTGCGTCCATGCAGACCGTGTATTCCCGGCAGTTATCCAGCAGACCGGGTTCAACGGCTGCGTAGTCATCGGCCGTGCCGCCGAAATACAGCACATTGCCGCGCTGCGCATCCTGCTGCACTTTGGTATTGCCGTACAGCGTCAGCGTATGGCCGTTTCCGGTCGTATCGGGAATGTTTTTGCCGTTTGCCTGCTCAAAATCAAAGGCTGCGCCGTTCTTGTTCTGTGCCGGTTCGCCGAGCGGATCACCGTAGATTTTGACCTCGTAGATCGTCGGATTATACCAGTTGTTCGTCGGGTTATTCTGCAGCGTGGCGCTTTTGACATTCAGCCGTACATATCTTGCCCTGCCGGAGATCAGATTGCTGTTGAAGCCGTAGGTCTTGGAGACGATCTCTTTGCTTGTGTTGGTATGGTCATAGATCGTTGTCCAGTTCTGTCCGTCCGTGCTGCCGTCTACCGTATAGGCATAATAGCCCTCGGAGCCCTTGCAGATATACCATGAGATCTGGATGTTTTTCAGGTCGCATTCGCGTTCCAGATCAACAGTCAACGTGAACGGCCATTTCTTGGAGCTCTCGACCGCGGAAAAGCAGCTGCGGTAGGAGCCGTCAAACGCCTTGCAGGGCGCATTCCAGCCCTGTGCCGCAAGCGACGACGTCGCGGGTTTATCCTGCGAGAGCAGCTGTCCCTGCTGCACCGGATAGAGGTCGCCAGTCTTGGTGCTGTACTTGAAATACGGATAATAATCGTAGAACGCAAAGCCGTTGTCGAAGTAAAGCGGGCAGAGCGTCGTGCCGCTCGATTCCGAAGCGCGCAGCCAGCGATAGGCGTGCATGAGGTAATTTTTGTCCTGCAGGTTGACGATCCAGCCGGACTGCGACGAGAATGTCGAGGTGTTGCCGATATCCCGCAGGCCGCTCCAGTCACCGGCGATATCCTTCGTGACCGCATAGGCGCCGCTGCTCGGATACCAGCCGGCCGCCTGCGAGGTAAACAGGAAATAGTAGCCGTTTTTCTTGATCATGTTCGGAAATTCACGGTACTGATCGGCAAACAGCTTTTTGACGATCGCGGTGACGTCGCTGTATTCCTTGTTCATGCGGAAAATGTACATGGTCGCATTTGCGCCCTGTCCTTTGGTATTCGCAGCCGCGATCAGATAACCGGTGTGATCCGCGTCATCGTCGAAGAAGATCGCCATGTCGCGCACTTCGATATCAAGCGGATTGTACACATGATGCACCGTGAACTGTCCGCCGGGTGTTCCGGTGATGACCAGTGCCTTGCCGTCCGCATAGCCGCTCGGCTTTTCCCAGTGCGCCCAGACCACGACCTTGTTTGCGTGTTCGAGATATTCGATATGCACGGATTCGATCTTACAGCTCGCGAGTGCACTGTTCTGTGAGGAATCCGCGACGTTGCGCTCATTGCCGAAATGCACGCCGTCAGACGAGGTCGTTTCCGCCAGATAGATATCGTCTTTTCCTGCGTGCTTTTTCAGCGAATAGCTGTAATAGGTATTGCCGGATTTGTAGCCGCCCGTCTCGTAAACAAGGCTACTGCCCTTCTGGTTGTCGTAGGTGCTGAGACCGGACGGCAGGGCGCAGGGCTTCAGCGAGCGCACGCCGGAATACAGCGCACCCTTGTCTGTCACCGCCTTGAGCTGATAGTAGTATTCCGTACCGACGGTCAGGTCGTCATCCTCATAGGAATTGCCGTAGCCTTCATATACCTTGACAAAGCCGTTTTCCGGGTCGGTCGAGCGATAAAGCGTATAGCCGTCGGCAGAAAGTGTCGTTGCCCACTGGAGCGCGGCATGGTCGGCATTGCTGCTGTCCGGTGTACAGAACAGATTTCCGACCAGACCGATCTGCTCGGAGATGTCTGCCGAAGCTTTCTGTCCCTGCACCGCGGCCTTTGCCGGAAAAGCGCAGAGCACCGCGGTCAGCGCCGTGACCGCACCGGCGATCAGCGCGGTCAGCCTTGAATTGTGTATTTTCATGATAACCCCTTTCGTTCCCCCGTAAGCTGAATTTGTTTGATATGTATCTCTGCAAAATCAGTATAGCACATTTATCCGCAATATGCAATAGCATTTTGTATGGTATATACCGCAATTTCTGAACAGGAAACCGCAAAAGCGCAAAAACAGGATAACATTTTGATATAAAAGTACATGATGTGATATCAGAATCCGGCATGATACGGTATAATAATAGCATAAATAAGTCCGCATCCCCCTTGTGCGGACATCGGGAGGAATTACCATGAAGAAAATGCGAATTCCGGCTTTGCTTGCTGCGCTGACACTGCTGACCGGCTGCGGCACAACACCGGAAACACCGTCGGCACCGGATTCGTCCGAACCGGAGGTCACCGCAACGGAACCGGCTGAAACGGAGCCCGCTGATACCACGGCTGCTCCGGCGGCAGATTCCGGCGAGGTGCCTGAGCTGGAAGGCTACAACCTGCTCTGGAATGACGAGTTCGACGGTTCGGCTCTGGATGAGTCGATCTGGAATTACGAACCGCATGAACCGGGCTGGACGAACGAAGAACTGCAGGAATACACGACCTCAACGGACAACGTGTTCCTGCGCGACGGCAAGCTCGTCATCAAGGCGATCAAGACGGAGAAGAACGGCGGCGACTACTACACCTCCGGCAAGGTCACGGCGCAGAACAAGAAGGACTTTACCTACGGCAAAGTCGTTGCGCGTGCAAAGGTTCCGGCAGGACAGGGTCTCTGGCCGGCGATCTGGATGATGCCGCAGGACGAGCAGCATTACGGCCAGTGGCCGAAGTGCGGCGAGATCGACATCATGGAGGTGCTCGGCAGCAGACTGGAAACTGCCTACGGCACGCTGCATTACGGCGCACCGCACGCCGAGCAGCAGGGGACTTATGTCCTCGAGGACGGATCGACCTTTGCGGACGACTTCCATGAGTATTCCGTGGAATGGGAACCGGGCGAAATGCGCTGGTACATTGACGGCAATCAGTATCATACGGTCAACGACTGGTTCACAGCCGTTGAGGGCGAGGACGAAAAGCCGTATCCCGCACCGTTCGATCAGCCGTTCTTTGTGCAGATGAATCTTGCTGTCGGCGGAACATGGCCGGGCAACCCTGACGCCTCGACCGATTTCGACAAGGCGGAGTTCGAGATCGACTATGTGCGTGTGTATCAGAAGCCTGAATATGATACGAACGTCAAGAAGCCGGAAAAGAACTACCGCGAGGCACTGGAGGACGGCAACTTCATCTTCAACGGCGATTTTGCGGAGGCAGAGGATCTGACAGACGATGTCAACTGGAAGTTCCTGCTGTTTGAAGGCGGAGAAGGTTCTGCGGAGATCAAGGACAACACCATGATCATCAAAACGGAGAAGGAGGGCACGGTCGATTATTCCGTGCAGCTCGTGCAGCCGGAAATGCCGATGATCAAGGGCAAAAAATACCGCGTGACCTTTGACGCATGGGCAGATGAAACGCGCGATATCATTGTCTGTGTTTCCGCGCCGAATGCGGGCTGGATCCGCTACCTGAAAGACACCACACTGGAAGTCACCAAGGACAAGCAGACGTTTACCTACGATTTCGAGATGAAGGACAAGGACGACCCGACCGGACGTCTGGAATTCAACCTCGGACACAAGGGCTCGACGGCGACCGTTTATATCCAGAACGTGCGCCTCGAAGAAGTAAAATAAATCACAGGCGGGAGCTGAAAATGCTCCCGCTTTTCTTTTTATATACAAACGGGCGATCGTTTCAGGCTGTGGATTTGACAGATGCTACAAAAATGGTGCGCGGGGATTGACTCTGACGTTACGTCATAGTATATACTGAATGCAGCAGGGGAGGGATTTAATATGATGACTGTAAAAGAAGTCAGCGAGCTGACCGGCGTCAGTGTGCGCACACTGCAATACTACGACAGGATCGGGCTGCTGCATCCGGATGCACGCAGCGAAGCAGGTTACAGGCTGTATGACGATACGGCACTGGAAACGCTGCAGCAGATCTTGCTGTTCCGAGAGCTGGAATTCCCGCTCCGGCAGATCCAGGACATAATCACAAGTCCGGATTATGACAAGTCAAAAGCCTTCGCACAGCAGATCACGCTGCTGACGCTGCAGAAGGAGCGTCTGGAACGGCTGATCCGGTTCGCGCAGGGCATTCAGGCCAAAGGAGGAACCGATATGGATTTTACTGCATTTGACCGCTCCAAGCTTGACGAATACGCAAAACGCGCAAAGGAAGCATGGGGCAATACAAAGGAATATCAGGAGACGGTCGAAAAGCAGGCCGCCCGCACCGAAGCGGAAAACGATCGGGTCATCCGTGACTTTATGCGGCTGTTCACGGAATTCGGCGGGATGCGGGATATGCAGCCCGATGCAGAGCCGGTGCAGCAGCAGGTAAAACGGCTGCAGGATTATATCACGGCGCACTGGTATACCTGCACCGATCAGATTTTGCAGGGCCTCGGGCAGATGTATGCAGCGGGCGGCGAGTTCACCGAAAACATTGACCGCGCAGGCGGGGAGGGGACTGCTGCCTTCACCGCCGCAGCAATTGCCGCATACTGTGCAAAAGCGCAATAAACGGCTTGACTTTCGCCGTGCCTTTCGCTACAATGAGGACAGAGGGGAATTTTGCGCGAAAGGCGGCATATTATGAAACAAATCAGAAAAGCGGTTCTGACGGCTGCGTTACTGGCAGCACTGACCGTCTGTCCGGCTGTTTCTGCGGAAGAAGCCGCAGTCACAGGCGATCTGAACGCAGACGGTACCGCTGACAAAGCAGATGTTCTGCTCCTGCGGGATCATCTTCTCACAAAGGAAACAGCATCGGATGCAGCGGCAGCGGATCTCAATGCAGACAGTTCTCTGGACGCAAGGGATCTGACGCTCCTGAAACGGCTGTTCCCTGCTGCGGAGACCGACACGGAGCACACATGGATCCTCGAACCGAAGGGCACCGTACACAGCGGCTTTGCGACGTTTTACGGCGGCGGCTATGAGGGCGGCTGCGCAATGCTCGATCCGGTGTCAAAGGATTACTGGATCACGGCAATGAACCTGCCGGACTGGAACAACGCAGAACTAGCGGGCGCTTATCTGGAAGTGACCGGAGAGCTCGGCACGATCAATGTGCTGGTGACCGACCTGCTGCCGGAGGGTGCCAAGGGTGACCTTGACCTCTATACGGATGCATTCCCGCTGATCGCGCCTGCCGAGAAAGGCAAGGTGCCGGTCACATGGAAAATCCTGCCGCTGGATACGGCGGAGGACGCGCCGTTCACCTACAAATACAAGGTCGGCAGCACGGAGTTCTGGTGCGCGGTACAGGTGCGCAATCACCGTTACCCGATCGAAAAGCTGGAATATCTGAACGACGACGGCGAATTTGTGGAACTGCCGCGCCGGAATTTCAATTATTTCGAGGCACAGTCCGGGCTCGGCAAAGGGCCGTTCACCTTCCGCATCACCGATATCTACGGGCAGGTCGTCATTGACGAGGACATTCCTTTCACGCCGGACGAAATGCCGCAGGGACATGTACAGTTTCCGGAATAACAAACAAGCCGGTTTCCGCTTAAAACGGAAGCCGGCTGCTTTTTTATGAAGCTTCGGAAGCAATGTCGCTGATCCAGATCCCTTTCCGGATCATGACGGCACCGATCGCGATTTTAATGAGGTCTGCAGACTGAACGATCACATAAACCGTAATGATCGGCAGCTTCGTGAGAAAGCACAGCACCAGTGCAAACGGCACGGTGAATGTCCATGAAAAAACGCTGTCAAACAGGAATGTGACCAGCGTCTTGCCGCCGGAGCGTAGCGTAAAATACAGCGTATTGAGGATGCCCTGCACCGGAAAGAAGATCGCTGTCACGATGATGAACTGCTTTGCGGCGTGCCGGACGGTTTCCGTCGTATCATACAGGCGGGGGAACAGTCCGGAAATCGCGATCAGTACGGCAGTCAGAATAAGACAGATGCCGGCGGTGAACCATGTCAGAGAAACGGAATCGCGTTTTGCCTGTTCAAATTTCCGTGCGCCGAGTGCCTGCCCGATCAAAATACCGACGGCATTGCCGAGCGCGACAAAAACCACGTTCAGCAGATTGCAGATCGCATTGGAGATGTTCAGGCCGGAAACGATATGCAGGCCGCGCGTCGAATAGCACTGGGTCAGCGCGGCCAGACCGCCTGCCCACAGAAATTCATTGCAGAAGATCGGAATACTCTTTTTCAGCATTGCCTTGCGGACCGCGCCAGGAATGTGCAGCGTTTTCCAGATGCCTTTCAGGAACGGGTGCGCCGAAGCCTTTGCATGGGACCAGATCAGCAGCACGCTGACCTCGGTCAGACGGGCGATCACGGTCGCAATCGCGGCACCGCGGACACCGAGCTGCGGGAATCCGAATTTGCCGTAGATCAGCAGATAATTGAGCAGCACATCGGTCAGTACGGACACAACGCCTGCGATCATCGGTTTGAAGCTGTCGCCGGTCTCACGGAGCGTACCCGCATAGACCTGTGTCAGCGAATTGAACGGCAGGCCGATCAGCATAATCATAAGATACTGCATTGCGTAGCTTGTGGTCAGCACAGGATCGACCTCGGTGCTTTCGCCGTGCAGATACAGTCCGATCAAAAAGTGTTTGCCGTATCGCAGGATCAATATTCCTGCGGCAGTTACGGTACCGGCGATCAGCACCTTCATGCGGAAGCTCTGCCGGACGCCTTCGGTATTGCCCTGCCCGTAAAACTGTGCAGAGTAGATGCCGGGGCCGGACAGTCCGCCGAAGATCGCAAGATAAAACACAAACAGCAGCTGTCCGACGATCGAGACGGCAGTCATGGCCTCGGTGCCGATGCTGCCGACCATGATATGATCGACCAGCCCGACCGCGTTCGTGATGCCGTTCTGGATCATGATCGGAACGGCGAGCTTCAGTGCGCGGCGGTAAACGGATTGGTTTTGCATGAAGCCTCCTTTTCAGAATCAAAAAGCGTCCCGGAGCTCTTCCGGAACGCTGACGGACGGATCATTTGCGCTTTTTCGGCTCCGGAAGCTCCGCGGCGGCTGCGGTCAGCAAAGCCTCCAGCAGAGCTCTGTCATCGGGGTCGGTGACAAGGAGCATTTCCTTTGCGCCGGGATACGGAATCTCCCGCGGCGCATCCGGCATCAGCTGCACAGCGGACTTCAGCGGCTTGATCAGAAACCGGTTGTCGTAGATCCCGCCGACGACCTTGCCGTCAACGTAAATGATATATTCGCCCATCATGGCGCGGTATGAAACGCCTTCCACGCCGGAAAGCTGATCCATGATATAATCAAGATAGGATTTGTCCGATGCCATACTGAATGCTCCTTCCGTATGATATGCAGGGAATAATTGCAGCGTTCCGGATAAACTCCGAAACGCTGCTGCGGTTGATGGTGGAGGCGGCGGGAATTGAACCCGCGTCCGAAAGCCGATCCATACAGTCTTCTACGAGCGTAGTTTATCTTTTGCATTCCCTTTCCGCAGCGCCGGTAAACAGGCTATACGGATCGGTAGCGCATTGTGCGACTGCCGCCTATGCGCGTGAGCGGCAGACGTTCACCGCGTCATGACGCCAGACACCGGTTACGCGGTACTCGCCGGGCTGACGGAGGCCTTAAGCGGCCATCAAAACGGAATCGTTGTTCTCGTTTAAATTTATAAGGTTGCACATTTTACGGGTTATGCGCCCGGCTCGCAAACGATACTTCCCAGCCCCCGTCGAAACCTTTACGCCCCCATTGAACGGGAACAGAGCCGTCTGTTATATTATATCGTATCTGCTGCGGTTTGTCAAGCCGCTTTTTCAGAGCAGCAGGATCTCCTGCCGTTCTGCATAGACCCGTACCGCCGCGCCGTAAGGCAGGATCGCTCTCGGTGCCGCGTGGCCGAAATTGACATTATAAAGAACCGGAAGCTCCGGACGGCCCACAGTCTCAAGCCAGACCGTCTTGTATTCCTCGTACCAGCGCTCATTCAGCGGTTTGCCGATGATGATCCCGCTGAGCGCCGCAAAGACGCCGGCATCCTTCAGTGCCTGCAGGATCACGCGCAGACGCTCCGGCTCCGGAGTTTCTTCGCTGGTCTCCGCAAACAGAATTTTGCCGCGCCATTCTCCGGCAGACGGAAAAATATCATATCTGGCAGTGACCGCACCTTGCTCCCGGAAGCAGCCGGCATCCTGCAGTCCGGCCCGCGCAAACTTTTCTGCATAGATCTCAGCGCAGTCAGACAGCAGCATTTCGCCGAGGCTCTCGATACAGCCGCCGAGCAGTTCGCCTTCAAAGACCGGATCGCCCTGCAGCAGCTCATAGCCGTATGTCTCCGGATGTGAGACACGTTCCGTGCCGAGTGCATCCGCCGAAAAATCGGTGCGCTCCTCATACCAGACCGGCGACGGCGTGATCTTCCGTCCGTGATACGAAGAAAAGCAGCTCTCAAACTGCGCCCGGGAATAGGGGAGCATCGCATCGGAAAGCTCTGCCAGATCGGGCAGAAGCGCCTGACCGTAAAAGGTCTGCAGCCCCAGCCGGTAAAACATCAGGTGATTGTTCGTCGTATCGGAATAGCCCAGAAAGAACTTCGGGTGTTCCTTTACCGCACGGATAAATTCAGCATCCTCCATCAGATACGGAAAGGTACGGAACGTATCTATGCCGCCGATCGCAGTGATGATGCCGCGGATGCTGTCATCCAGAAACGCAGCTTTCAGATCGGCTGCACGGAGCTCCGGATGATCCCAAAGCACAGCTGAACCGGCAAGCGCATGTTCCGTATAGACCGGCTCCAGACCGAAAGCACGCAGCCTGCGTTCGGCAAGCTCTTTTTCGTGCGCACACCACGGTTCGCCCAGAATCCCGTTTGACAGGCTGATGACAGCCACACGGTCACCTTTTCTCAGCGGCTCCGGACAGATCACGGCGAACTCCTTTCGATTACTGATTTCTTGATTTGACTGCGCGGTCAATATCGCGGTTCGCGGACTTGATCGCGGCATCCTCGCGCTTGTCGTAGAGCTTTTTGCCCTTGCAAAGCCCGAGCTGCACCTTCACTCTGCCGTCCTTGAAATACAGCGAGAGCGGGATCAGCGTCAGCCCCTGCGTTTTCAGTGTGCCGAACAGCTTCAGGATCTCGCGCTTATGCATGAGAAGCTGCCGCACTCTGCGGGGATCCTTATTGAACACATTGCCCTTTTCATAAGCGGAAACATGCATGTCCCGCAGCAGAAGCTGCCCGTCCTCGATCGAACACCAGCTGTCCTTCAGATTGACATTGCCGTTCCGGATGGACTTGACCTCTGTGCCGACAAGCGCAATGCCTGCTTCGTATGTTTCCAGCACAAAATAGTCGTGTCTGGCCTTGCGGTTTTCTGCAATTTGTTTGATGCCTGTCTGCTTCACAGCCAGCCCTCCTTTCGCAGTACCTCATTATAACACGGTTTTGCGGGAAAGTCAAGTTACAAAGCCGTATCATTTCCTCGAATGCTGCCGATCTGTGACGATTGACTTTCCGTGCCGTTTGTGATAGAATAAGCATGAATCAATCTGTCAGTCAGGAGGCGGGGATATGCCGCGCAAATGTATGGACTGTCCGCGCAGATGCGGCATCAGCAGAAAGGAACACCGCGGATACTGCGGTGAGACCGAAACGCTCCGCATCGCAAGAGCTGCACCGCATTACTGGGAGGAGCCGCCGATCAGCGGAGAGAAAGGCTCCGGCACGGTCTTTTTCAGCGGATGCAGCCTGCGCTGCATCTTCTGCCAGAATCATGAGATCGCAGTTTCGCATGTCGGTTACAGCGTCACGCCGGAGGAGCTGCTCCGCATCTTTTCGGATCTGGAACAGCAGGGCGTGCACAATATCAATCTGGTCACGGCGAGCCACTTTACGGCACAGCTTGTCCCCGTGCTCCGGCAGGCAAAAGCGGACGGCCTGCGCATTCCGTTTGTCTGGAACAGCAGCGGCTACGAGCTGCCGGAAACGCTCCGTCTGCTGGACGGCCTGATTGACATTTACCTGCCGGACTTCAAATATCTGAATCCGGAGACTGCAAAGGCTTATTCCAATGCGCCGGATTATCCGGAAACCGCAAAGGCAGCACTTGAAGAAATGGTGCGCCAGTGCGGCGCGCCGCAGATCAGTCCGGAAACCGGCCTGATGACGCGCGGCGTACAGGTGCGGCATCTGGTGCTGCCCGGTCATGCGCAGGAATCGCGGCAGGTGCTCTGGTATCTGTATCAGACCTACGGAAACGGCATCGGATACAGCATCATGAACCAATATACGCCGATGCCGCAGATGAAGGATCATCCGCTGCTTTCGCGCAGGGTCACAGCGCAGGAATATGCAAATGTCGTGCGCTATGCGGAGCAGATCGGTATTGTGAATGCGTATACGCAGGAGGGTGAGGCGGCTTCTGAATCATTTATTCCGGAATTTCATGCCGAACCGCAGCAAAATCTTACGTTTTCGACATAAAGCGGGGCAGAGCCTTGCATTCTGTGCCCGATTGTGATATAATGAGACGGTAAACTGCAATCTATATCTGTACAAAGGAGTCTGTTCACATGGATATTATGGAAAAGGCACTTGCCGCACATCAGGAATGGGGCGGCAAGCTCGACATTCGTTCCAAGGTCGCGATCAAGGACAAGGACGCACTTTCGGTCGCATATACGCCGGGCGTTGCGCGTCCATGCCTGGAGATCCAGAAGAACCCGTCGCTGTCCTATGACCTGACCGGCAGAGCAAATCTGGTCGCGGTCATCACGGACGGCACCGCGGTGCTCGGCCTCGGCGATATCGGCCCGCTCGCCGCGATGCCGGTCATGGAGGGCAAATGCGCCCTGTTCTCGGAATTCGGCGGCGTGCAGGCGATCCCGCTCTGCGTCGATTCCAAGGACCCGGAGGAATTCTGTAAGACCGTTGCCCTGATCGCAGGCAGCTTCGGCGGCATCAACCTCGAGGATATCTCCGCACCGCGCTGCTTTGAGATCGAGCGCAAGCTGAAAACCATGGTCGATATCCCGGTGTTCCACGATGACCAGCACGGTACCGCTGTTGTCGCATCCGCTGCGATCATGAACGCATCGAAGCTCGCAGGCAAGCAGCTCTCCGATCTGAAGGTCGTCATCAACGGCGCAGGTGCTGCCGGCGTCGCGATCGCAGAGATGCTGCTGTCGATCGGCGTGCAGGATATTCTGATGCTCAACTCCAAGGGTATCGTCTGCGAGGGTGACAAGCTGTCCTCCGAGGCACTGACCTCACTCTCCAAGCGCACCAACAAGCAGAAGATCCACGGTGGCCTTGCCGATGCGATGAAGGGCGCTGACGTCTTTATCGGCGTTTCCAAGCCGAATCTCGTCACACCGGAAATGGTGAAATCCATGAACGACAAGCCGTTCATCTTCGCAATGGCGAACCCGACGCCGGAGATTATGCCTGACCTTGCAAAGGAAGCAGGCGCATTTGTCGTCGGCACCGGCCGAAGCGATTTCCCGAACCAGATCAACAATGTGCTGGCGTTCCCGGGTATTTTCAAGGGTGCGCTGTCTGTCCGCGCATCGGATATCACCGAGGGCATGAAGCACGCCGCTGCAAAGGCGATCGCAGGCTGTGTCTCCGAGGCAGAGCTCTCGCCGGAATGCGTCATTCCGAACCCGTTTGATCCGCATGTCGCACAGGCCGTTGCAGAAGCAGTCGCAGAAGCGGCGATCGCGGACGGCGTTGCACGCATCTGCTCTGAAAACTGATGATGCCGAAAATCGTACAGTCCGCCGCGGAAGCGAACGGTTCACACCGCATTCTGACAGCGGTGCTGCTTCTGCTGGCTGCTGCGGGAATCATCCTGTTTACGATTCCGTTCTTTGTGCATATCAGGAATATCGGCAATCTGTTCGGACTGGCCTGCTCCGTTCTGTTACTTGCAGGCGTTCTGTTCCGGAAGCAGCTCGGCGCGCTGCTTGGCCTGATCCGGGAATACCGTGCCGGGAGGATCGCGCTCCGGATACTCGGTATCCTGATATTACTCGGTTTACTGTATTGTCTTGTCATGAGCTGTATCATGCTCCATGCCGCGCATAAAAAGCCCGATCAGCAGCCGCAGGCGGTGATCGTCCTCGGTTGCAAGGTACGCGGCACGGTACCGAGCCGGATGCTCTCCCGCAGGATCCGCGCGGCATACGAAAAGCTCAGTGCCGACCCGGCTCTTGTCGCGGTCGTATCCGGCGGAAAAGGCGACAATGAGGACATCTCCGAGGCACAGTGCATGTACAATGAACTGACAAGGCTCGGCATATCTGCCGACCGCATCATTATGGAGGATCAGTCCACATCCACTTCGGAGAACCTGCGCTTTTCAAAAAAGCTGATTGATGAAAACGGCATCACAGGGCAGCTTTACATCGCAACGGACGGCTATCACGAGCTGCGCGCGCAGTTCCTCGCGAAAAAGGAAGGCCTGCCGGAATGCGTCCCCGCGGCTGCGTATACCTCATGGTATCTGCTGCCGACCTACTGGGTGCGCGAATGGTTCGGGCTTGCACATGCTTTTGTATTCGGAAACTGAATCGGACGGCGGCTGTTTTATGCAGCTGCCGTCTTTGTTTTCAGGCTGAAAAAGGATGTTCAAAAAAAGTTTGTGAAAATATTGACAAACTTCTGAAAATCGGTTATAATAGGAAATGTAATTTTTTTGTTTACCAAGGAGGGCTTTCCTATGAGTCAGATTCGTATCGGCATTGTCGGCTACGGCAATCTCGGCAAGGGCGTTGAGCTCGCAATCCGCAGCAATCCGGATATGAAGCTTGCATTTGTTGCGACCCGCCGTGCACCGGAAACCGTTTCGATCAAAACTGAAAATGTACCGGTCTATCAGTACAGCGACCTTACTGCACACAAGGATGAGGCCGATGTCGTTGTCGTCTGCGGCGGTTCCGCGACCGATCTGCCGGTTCAGACGCCGGAGCTCGCAAAGCTGTTCAATGTCATTGACAGCTTTGATACACACGCACGCATTCCGGAGCATTTTGCCAATGTCGATGCGGCTGCAAAGGAAACCGGCCATGTTGCAATGATCTCCGTCGGCTGGGATCCGGGCATGTTCTCGCTGGCCAGACTGTACGGCAACTGCATCCTGCCGGACGGCAAGGATTACACGTTCTGGGGCAAGGGCGTCTCGCAGGGGCACTCCGATGCGATCCGCCGTGTCGAGGGCGTGCAGGACGGCAAGCAGTACACCGTTCCGGTCGAGGCCGCCATGGAAGCTGTCCGCCGCGGTGAGCAGCCGGAGCTGACGACCAGACAGAAGCATACCCGCGAGTGCTATGTCGTTGCAAAACCGGGCGCAGACCGCGCAAAGATCGAGCAGGATATCAAGACCATGCCGAACTATTTTGATAAGTATGATACGACCGTTCACTTCCTCTCGCAGGAGGAGCTGAACCGCGATCACGCAGGCATCCCGCACGGCGGATTTGTCATGCGCAGCGGTGTCACCGGTGAGAACAGCGAGCATAAGCACCTGATCGAATACAGCCTGAAGCTCGACTCCAATCCGGAGTTCACGACGAATGTTCTGGTCGCATTTGCGCGCGCAGCTGCGAGATTTGCGAAGGAAGGAAGCTTCGGCTGCAAGACTGTTTTTGACGTACCGCCTGCATATCTTTCGCCGCTGGACGGCAGCGTTCTTCGCGCGAAGATGCTTTGATTCTCTGTGTCAATATGTAAAATTCGCCAAGATTTAACGGCGTTTCGACGGTTTTCTGATTGAAAAATCCGAATTATCATTTTCGATTTGACAATCACGTATTTTCGTTATATAATACATATAGACTTTATTTTTAGGAGGATCTCTCACATGAAGAAGAACGATCTTGTTGCTGCGATCGCAGCAAAGGAAAACTGCCCGAAGAAGGAAGCCGACAAGGCTCTGAATCTTGTTCTGGATGCAATCACCGACGCTCTGATCAAGGGCGAGAAGGTGTCCATCACCGGTTTTGGTACGTTTGAAGTCCATGAGCGCCCGGCAAGACAGTGCAAGAACCCGCGTACCGGCGAGATCATGACCACGAAGCCGTGCAAGGCTCTCGCATTCAAGGCCGGTAAGACTCTGAAGGACGCAGTGAATCCGGAAAAGTAATTTCTGATCAAGGCAGAGGAGGGTATGATCATGCCGAGAGCGAAGAAAGAAGCTGCTGCAGAAGCAGTTGAAAAGGTAAAGGCTGTTGCAGAGGACGCCAAGGCGACCGTCAAGGCTGCTGCGGAATCCGTTGCGGATAAGGCTGAAACCGTTGTGGAAAAAGCAAAGACCGCAAAGACAGCTCGTGCTGCAAAGAAGACTGAGGAAAAGGCAGCAAAGGCTGCACGCGTGAAGAAGGCTCCGCAGATCGAAACAAAGGTCGTCATTGAACTTCCGGGTGTTTCGGAATCTGCTGATTCTCTGGTTGCACGCGCAAAGGCCGACTGGACGGCAAAGGGCAATTCTCTCGATGACATGAAGCAGCTCACGCTGTATATCAATGCAGTCGAGGGCATGGTTTACTATGTCGTCAATGATGACTACCTCTCCGGAAACTTTACGATCTGAGAAAGAAAAGCGGATCGGTTCGCCGGTGCGCTTTCTGCATATTCCTGCATCATGCTGTGCATACTCCTTTCAGGTTATGAAAGGAGTCTTTTTTATGCGCAACAATCCGGTACGGCTTTTGTTCCTCGAATCGCTGCTGTTCATTTGTCTGCTGGGGATCGCGTTCCGGCTGTACGGACTTTCCCGCGGAGATCAGGCTGCGCAGGCAGGTGTCCGGCAGGGACAGTATCATCTGCATATCCAGCTCTCCGGCGGTGTGATCTACGACCGGCATTTTACGCCGCTGAATCAGTCGGAGCCTGTGCTCTATGCAGTCGTGAATCCGACGCCTGCTGCGGTCGCTTCGATCTTCGCGGGTATTGACGACCGCACCGCTGTCATGACTGCGCTGCAGAAGCGAAAGCCGTTTCTGTGCAGGCTGAATGCGCCTGCTGATAGCACACAGGATCTCATTGTTCTGAACGGCACCGAGAAAAAAGCCGGCGTTCTGCCTGCGCAGCATCTGCTCGGGTATATTCAGAACGGAAAAGCAGCGGCAGGTCTGGAAAAGGCTTATGCACCGTGGCTGGAGAACTGCAGCACCAGTGCAGATGTGACGTTTTCCGTTGATGCGAACGGGACAGTTCTTTCCGGTGCCGAGAGCAGCTGCACAGTCACCGGAACAGCCGGCGGCGGGATCGTCACGACACTTGACGCGCGGATTCAGCGGATCGCCGAGGACGCGCTCGCAAAAGCTGCACCCTATGCAGGCGCGGCAGTCGTGCTGGAATGCGAGACCGGCGCGATCGCCGCCTGTGCGAGCACCCCGGTCTATGACCCCGACCGGCTCGCGGATGCGCTCAGTCAGCCGGATGCACCGTTTCTGAACCGTGCACTGTCTGCGTACAGCGTCGGCTCTGTATTCAAGCTTGTGACCGCAGCAAATGCTTTGGAGCACGGCTTCACGGAGAAATACCTGTATGACTGTACCGGTGATATCTCGTTTTACGGACAGCGCTTCCGGTGTCACAATCTGAACGGACACGGGCTGCTGGATATGCAGGGTGCACTGATCCAGTCCTGCAATCCGTATTTTATCTCGCTGAGCAGACTGATGTCCCCGGCTTCCATGCATGAGACAGCCGAAAAGCTCGGCTTCGGAACTGCCGCAGAGATCGCAAACGGGCTGTACAGTGCCGCCGGTTATCTGCCTTCCGAGCAGGAGCTTGAGATCGAAGCAGAGCGGGCGAATATGAGCTTCGGTCAGGGAAAGCTCCTCGCAACGCCGCTGCAGATCGCGGCTATGACTGCCTGCATCGGCAATGACGGCATTTATACGCCGCCTTATATAATCGGCGGCCTGACGACAGACGGTTCACAGCTGCTTGCGGATGAACCGCCGGTTCCTGTCCGCGTGCTCTCACATCAGACGGCATTCCAGCTGCGTAAAATGATGACAGCCGTGCTCGAAAAATCGAAAAAGAGCAAGGGGAAGCCGTCCAACGTGCGCGCCGCGGGAAAGACCTCGACCGCCCAGACCGGGCAGTTCGCGCCGGACGGGACGGAATACTGTCACGCATGGATGACCGGCTTTTTCCCTGTTTATCTGCCGCAGTATGCCGTGACGGTCTTTATCGAGAACGGCGGCTCTGGCAATGAGACAGCCGCGCCCCTGTTCCGGGAGATCATTGAACAGATCGCAGCGCTGCCGTCATAAGCGAACAAATTCGCTGCTGACGTAGCCGGTAACGCCGTTATACTCCGTTACGTACCAGCCGTCTGTCTCTCCGAACAGGATCAGCTGTGTATTGTCCGGGATCTGCGTCAGGATGCTGCCGGTCAGCGACGGATAGCTGCGGAGATTCAGCCGCGAGCCGTTCGTATTGACCGTGCCGTAAAACGGTTCTCCGGCGGTGACGAACGGAATTCCGAAGTAGTCGGTCAGCGAAAGCACAAGATTCTGTGCGATCCGGTCAAGATTGCCGCGGAGCCAGTGTTCATCCTCCTCGTTGTCGTGGTAGCCGATCTCCGCAAGCACGGCGACTGCCTTCGTCTGCAGCACCTCACCGAGACTGGCCGTCGGCCTTGCAAGCACCTGATTCGGCAGCGGATAGATGCGCTGAAGATTGTTTGCAATGATCGTGGCAAGCATTTCGCTGTCGCTGCTGTTCGGCGCATAGTAGATGTCGATGCCGCGGAGGATTCCGGAAAACTGCTCCGGTGCAGCATTGGAATGCAGCGCAAGATGCACATCAAACCGCCCGGCGTTCGAGTCAGCGATCGCACCGGCGACATTGCGTTCGGGGTCATTCCGGACAAAGCGGATGCCGCTTGCCCGCAGATACGGCTCCATGGCGTTTGCAAGCCTGTTCATGACAAGTTCCTCATTGTTTCCCTCTGTCACATAAGGATTCCACTCCTGTGTGGACGGACTTAAAAAGATGATCGGCATATCGGCGCACCTCTTTCTGAAATATTGCTATATATTATGCGGGAAATCGAAAATTTGTGCACAAAAATCCAATAAAACGCTTGCTATTTTTCATTTGTTCGTGTATAATAGTAGTATAAAGGAAAACTGTTGGAAGGTGATGAAAATGCGAATCCTTTTAGTTGAAGATGAAGTTGCATTATCCGATGCACTGGTACAGATCTTCCATAAAAACAAATATATCGTGGATGCCTGTTATGATGGCGAATCCGGTCTGGATAACGCGCTTTCCGGCATCTATGATATCATTGTGCTGGATGTGATGCTTCCGCGCATGAACGGTCTGGATGTGCTGCGCGAGATCCGGAAGAATAAGCTGACGACGCCTGTCCTGCTGCTGACCGCAAAGGACACCGTACAGGATAAGGTCGCCGGGCTGGATGTCGGTGCGGACGACTACATGACAAAGCCGTTCTCGTCCGATGAGCTGCTTGCGCGTATCCGTTCGATCTACCGGAGAAATGCAAATGTCATTTTCGAGAATGTCCTGACATGGAGCGATCTGACGCTCAATCTGTCTACTTATGAGCTGTTCTGCGGCAAAAATTCGTTCAAGCTCGGTCTGAAGGAATTTTCCATGATGGAGCTGTTCCTGAAAAACGGCAGCCGGATCCTTTCCAAGGAAACGCTGATCGTCAAGATCTGGGGCTATGAATCCGACGCAGAAAACAACAATGTCGAGGTTTACGTCAGCTTTCTGCGCAAAAAGCTTGCGCACATGAAGTCCAAGGTCGCGATCAAGACCGTCCGCGGCGTGGGCTACTGCCTTGAGGAGAAGGATGCGTAAAACTGTCGAACCGATCCGGAAAGGAGGGCGATATCTATGATTAAAAAGCTGAAGCTGCGCTATTTGATTACGAATATGTCGCTGCTCTGCGGAACACTGCTGATCTTCCTCGGCGTGCTGTTCGGTTTTATGTATCATGCCGAAGTCAACGCTTCCTATCGCGTCATCGAAAGAATGCTGGCGCAGGCGAATATGCCGAAGCCGCAGATGGATGAGCCGTCTCCGGCCGTTCAGCGGTATCATGAGGGCGGGATCGTCCTGCTGGACAATGAGATCCAGGATCAGCCGGCAGAAACGACACCCGGATTTGACCCGAACCAGATCAATCCGTGGGAAAATCAGTGGGGCAGCGAATGGAACAATGCTCCGTGGGGATATAATCCGTGGATCTATACGCCGTGGATCTATAACCCGTGGGCATATCAGTGGTACACCGATCCGAACAATCCGTACAACAACGGCGATCAGAATAATAACTGGGGGCAGGATCCGAACAGCGGAAACAACGGCTGGGGCTATTACCAGCAGCCGCAGTATCCGGATCAGCAGCCGGCACCGCCCGAACAGAACAACCAGAATCCTGCAAGCGACTGGGCGCAGACGCCGGAGGAGCCGAGCGAACCGCTGCCGCAGAACCCGCAGGGACAACAGCAGCAACAGCAGCCGGAGCTCCCTGATGACCGTCCTGCCGCCCAGCAGACACCGCAGCCTGAACCCGAGCCGGAACCGTCCGCTTCCGAAGCAGGAGGCGGCTGGCCGCACGGCCGGTGGTCTGCCGACGGAAAATGGGGGCATTCGATCGAGCATTTTGTCACGACAACGACCGCTGAGCGAAAGAGTCAGACGCATACCGAAGCTGCGAAGCCGGATCAGACGGAAGAATCCCCCGCGGTGAATCCTGCGGATCCGCCTGCGCCTGCACAGAATCCTTCCGCCGACAGTCCGCAGCAGGATAATTCCGATTATCCGTTTGCGGCGATCGAAGGCAAGCCGGATAATCCGTACCGCTGGCAGGACCGTTACCTCATTGACGGCATGGAGCCCCGCTCTGTTGTGCCGATCCAGGAGGGTCAGTATGTGCCGAATGCCATGATCGCCCAGACAGACGGAAACGGCAATGTTTCAGCATATGCCGGTCTCAGCAACTCTGCTGACGAAGCGGAAGATAATTTCAATATCGTCAGCAATGCTTGGGATAAAATCCGCAAAACAGGTTCACAGCAGGGTGTCGTGAGCAGCGGTGATTATGAATGGCGGTATATGCGCGCGCCGAACGGAATGCTGGTTCTGCTTGACCGTACACCGGAGCTTTCCATGATCCGGAAGCTGATCTCTATTTTCCTGCTGATTGCGCTGTTCGGCATCATCGTGATGTTCTTCGTCAGCTGGCAGCTTGCCAACTGGTCCGTCTCGCCGATCGCCGTCGCATGGGAAAAGCAGAAGCAGTTTGTCGCCGACGCCTCCCACGAGCTGAAAACACCGCTTGCGGTCATCTCCGCAAACACAGAGGTCGTGCTGGCAAATCCGGGTGCTTCTGTCTCCGGACAGAGCAAGTGGCTGAATTATATCCAGTCCGAGACCATGCGCATGTCGAAGCTGATTTCCAGTCTGCTGTCGATCGCCCGCATGGATCAGCCGGAGAACAGCGCCGACGAAAGCACAGTGATCATGCTGAGTGAAACCGTCTCCAATATCTGCCTGCAGTTTGAGCCGATGATCTACGAAAACGGCAAAACGCTGAATACCGTGATCCAGCGAAAGGTCACGATCAAGGCGGAGGAGGATAATGTCAAGCAGCTGCTCTCGATTCTGCTCGATAATGCGGTGGTGCATTCCGTCCCGAAGGCACAGATCACGGTCTCGCTCTCCAAGGATACGCAGGGCAAGATCCGGCTGGCTGTCGCGAATACTGCTAAGGACATTCCGAAGGAACAGCTGGAGCATCTGTTTGACCGCTTCTACCGCGTTGATACGGAAGGAAGCCCGAACGGCTCCGGTCTCGGCCTTAGCATTGCCAAAAGCATCGTACATCAGATGGGCGGCAAGATCAATGTCACGAGCGAAAACCAGCTTGTCACATTTACTGCCGTATTCTGAATCAGACAAAAAACCCCGCCGGTTTTCTGAGACCGGCGGGGTTCTGTTTTTTGGCGTTTTCTCATAAGCTGAACGGGGTGAGGCTATGAAAAAACGGATACATACTGATAAAATGCTGTTAGATACGGCGGTGCTGAGCCTATTTTCCGTCGGGCTGCAGGGGCTGGGACTGCTGTTCAATGTGTTCCTGACAAGAAGGCTCGGTGCGGCAAATGTCGGCATCATGACGCTGATGAGCTCGTTTTACGGGCTTGCAGCGGTACTGAGCAGCGGCAGCGGATTTGTCGCTGTCAGCCGGTTTGTCTCGGAGGAGCTTGGCTGCGGCGGCGATCCGGCACGGATCTTCCGGTATGTGCTGCGTTTCTGCATGATCCTGAGCTGTTCCGTCTGCGCCGTTCTGCTGATAACCGCACCGCTGCTGACAAATCGGATCCCGGATGCACAGTGCAGTGCGATCCGGATGCTGAGCCTGTCGCTGCCGCTTTCTGCCGCGGCCGGCTGTCTGAAAGGACGATGCTATGCGTATCAGCGGGTGTATATCCCGGCGGTTTCAGAATATACAGAATTTTTAATCAGATCGGGCGTGCTGGCATTCTGCATTGTGTTCCTGCTGCCTGATAACCGGATGACGCTGCTGACGGCATTTGCAGTTTCGATGCTGGCAGGGCAGGGGAGTACGGTGATCTTTCTGGCAGCTGCCCGTGTCCCCCGTCCGGAAGCACCGTGTATCTGCAGCTTTACCGTATCGCGGTTCCTGCGCCTGATCCTGCCGATGATCGGCAATGCCTGTCTGGTCGCGGTGCTCAGCAGCACGAATGACGCGCTGGTCCCGCTGACGCTGCTGCAATACGGCAGCAGTACGGAGGAAGCGCTCGCACAGTTCGGCGAATTTGAAGCGATCATTATCCCGACGCTGTTCTTTCCGTCGGTCGTCCAGTGCTGTCAGTCAGCATTGCTGGTACCGACGCTTTCACGCGCCCGTGCGGAACAGCGCGAAAGCGATATCCGGATGCAGACGCAGCGGATGCTGGAACAAACTGTCCGGTACGCGCTGTTCACCGTGCTGATACTCAGTCAGCTCGGCGCGCAGATCGGCGAAATGCTCGGCGGAAACCGGTTCACAGGTCAGATCCTGCAGCAAATGGCACCGATCGTGCCGTTTATCTATCTTGAGATCATATTGGAAGGCATCCTGCGCGGGCTCGGCAGACAGAATTTTTCGTCAGTCAATTATCTGGCGGAATACATCGTCCGCATTTCGGTGCTGCTGATCTGCGTGCCGCTGTTCGGGTTTTACGGCATCGTGCTGTCGTATGTTGCGTGCAATCTCTCGGGAAACGCGGTGCGGCTGTATTATGTGCTGCGTGTGACCGGACTGAAACCTGTCTGGAAACGGATCCTGCTGTTCCCGGTGACCGCACTGTTTATCAGTCTGCTGATTCCGAAGCTCGCTTCCAAAATCACATCTGGCTCAGGATTATGTGCAATTCCGGCTGCAATTGTCAGTGCGGGCGTATACTGGGGGATCGTTTATCTGCTCAGTATGCCCTCCGATTCCTGCAGAAAACTTCTGATCGCTCAGAGAAGCGGCATCAGCAGCATGGTCAGATAGGCTACCGCCGAAGCAGCCAGCGCGACGACAATCAGCGGGCAGCCGATAAACGCCAGCACGACAGCGGTCACAGTCCCTGCGATCGACGACGGCAGATCCTTCGTTGCGTAGAAAATCGCCGGGATCGTCATCGCACTCAGGACTGCATACGGGATATAATACAGCAGATTCTGAATAAACCTGTTTTTGATTTTCTTCCGGAAGAACGTGAACGGCAGCATCCGGATCAGATAAGTTGTGACCGCCATAACGGCGATCGAAAGCAGAATGCGCGTCATTCCTGCACCTCCGTTTTCTCCGGATCAACCGGGAATACCGCCGCGCCGAATACGGCCGCAGCCAAAGAAGCGATAATCAGCGCAAAGCCGCCGCTCATCCATTTCATGGTAACTTTCAGCAAAACGGAACACCCCGCCGCAAAAATCACAACTGCAAGGATTCCTTTTGATTTCCGTGCGGGCGGCAGGATGATCGCTAAGAACATACCGTACAGCGCAATGCCGAGTGCATTGGTCAGTTTTTCCGGCAGCAGCGTACCGGCAGCCGCGCCGAGCCATGTCCCGAATGTCCAGCCGAGAAATGCGATCAGCGTGATACCGTACATGAAAGCCGGCTTCAGCGGTTCCTTCTGGATCGACGCAACGGCAAAGATCTCATCCGTGATGCCGAACGATGCGAGCAGCCTGTGCGGAAAGCTGAATGCGCTGTCTGTTTTCTGCGAAAGCGCAAGGCTCATCAGCGCATAGCGGATGTTGATGACGAGCTCTGCGAGGAACAGCTCCAGCGGTGCTGCGGCCGCGGCGATCAGTCCGACGCCGGCGACCTGTCCGGCGGACGTCAGATTCGTAACAGAGATCAGCACGGCCTGCCAGACGGTCAGACCGGACTGCACAGCGAGGATGCCGAAGCTGAACGATACGGATAAATAACCGAGCGCGATGCCGATGCCTTGCATCAGCCCTTTGCGAAATGTGTGCATGACGGTTTCCTTTCTGTTTTTCAGTAACACACTGATTATATCAGAAAGTACGGTGTTTGTCAACCGGTTCGGGCGCAGGCGCCGGAAATCCGCCTCCTTCCGTTTTTGCGCTCCTCCAATTGCACCAAATGTGGATTAGATGCAATTATATGAATGGAAAGACAGGTGCTTATTATAATATCCCCTCCGGTTCGCGCTGAAAAAAACGAGCCCGTGCAGTCTTTGCAGTCAGACCGCACGGGCTGTTCCTTATTTCATAAGCTCCCGCTTCATGCGCGACAGATCCTTCGCATCCAGCGTCAGGTCAGCGGTCAGATCGGCAGCTGCCCAGTTCGCCAGCGAACGATCCTTCGTCAGCAGCCAGTTCCGCAGCGCAGTCGGATCGCTGCGGCTGAACCTGCCGTCTGCGTCACAGTCAGCCGCCGGATAACCCGCTGCCGGATAGCCGTACAGCACCAGCTCATTCATGGCACCGTAGCCCTTGACGATCTTCAGCAGATCGGTCGGCGCGGAATCAGGCTTGTTGTCAATGCTGCGGGTCATGTAGCTGCCAAGATCCGTTTCCCACAGCGGCGTATCTGTCTTGGCATCGTAAACCTTTACGCTGCCGGTTCCGAACGTATCGTATACGCCGAAGCCGTCCAGCACATACGGCTGATCGAGTTTCACATAACATGTTTGGTTTGAAATGTTGACATTTGTTTCCGGTGCCGGCAGTCCGGCCGTATCGCCGTACAGATATTCCGGCATCGAGCCAGGCTCGTCAAACATTCTGTAAAACTGATTCAGCTTGCTGTCATCCGGTGCTGTTGAAAGATCGCAGACCGCCCCGCTGAAATCAGCATCCATACTGATCGACTGCGGCCGGATCTGCTTCATCTTTCCGTTGACGACCGCCTTTTCGCGGGAACTGATCGTCATAAAGACCGGTGTTTCCGTTGCGGTGAACGTGACCGCACCGTCCTTGACCGCGAGCTCTGTCGTGATGCCCTCTGCGCAGGTGCCCGGCACGGTCAGATAGACCTTTGAGGTTTCCGGCACAACAATTTTGCAGTTTTTCATGACCTGCCCTGTGTTGGTCGGGAGCCAGAGCGCATAGATCGAATCACCGCACTTTTTGTTGATGAAGAAATACTTTTTTACTTCGCTGTCTGTCATGTCCGCGGCAAAATAGGTATCGCGGAGGATGTTCGTCATGCAGGATACATAGTACCATGCTGTTTTTTTGCTCCACTCCCCTTTTTGCGTGACCAGTCCGGAGTTATAGTAAACGCCGGGACCTTCGTCGCGGAGCTGAAACTTCGTCATGCGGTCCACGCCGGAGCTGAGCGACAGCAGGTAGGTTCTTGCGATGCGCTGCGCATATTTGAGCTGATAAGTTTCGTCGTCATGCGCGTCGATCCCTTCCTGTTCGCAGTCACTCATCGGCACCTCAAACTCCGAGATCCAGAGCTCCGAATACGGCGCGTTTTTGTCGATCCATTCCCTGATCTCCTTGACGCGATCGACAAAGCCGGAGTCCTCCGGATTGACCGCATCAGGTCCCATGTGGATATTGATGATATCGACTGCAAATATACCGTCGGTGCGGTTATAGTCGAACCAGAGCTTCATCTCCGAGAGATAATCCAGCACGGAGGCCGTATTAAGCAGACCGCCGACCGCAAGCCGGAATTCCGGGTCTGCCTTTTTGACGCCTGCATTCGGGATCGTCCCCTCGTGGCCGTCGTAATCCGCGGAGCACATCGCGGCCAGCTCGTAAGGCGTGAAATAATTGGCCTTGCCGCTCCAAGTTTTATTCGGTTCATTGGCATTTTCAAGCGCCTGCAGCAGACCGAGTCCGACCTTCGGCTCAGAGCCGTCCGCAACATTGAGTGTATCCGGATCCACATCCGGATTGCTGCCGTAGCGCGCCGCGACCTGATACATTGCCTGCGCATGGATCGCATAGCTTGTAGGATCCGTTGGATCCGCGCCGAACGAAACCGGGATCTCCGGCGGCTTTTCGGTTTTGGTGATTGCAGAGCTGCCGCCCTGAAAACACGGAATGATGCTGATTCCCTGCGCCTTCATTGCCGCATAGTAGCTGTCCATGTCGCCCCATGTGCCCTGCGTGAACTTCACTTTGCCGTCCGCATCAAGCAGCCAGCTCAGGTTGTGGTATTCGCGGACATTGCCGCCGGCCATGATCGCGGTCATCGGGTCGTCGATAAACGCATTGAAGCCGATGCGCTGCCCTGCTGATAAATCAATTTTCTGATAAGAGCCGGAATGCGCTGCCGTTTTTTCGATCTGCTCAGCCGAAAGATCGGATTCCTTGTAGCCGTACAGTGCCAGCTCACAGACGCCGGCCTCTCCGCTGGACGACGAAAACCGCAGCCAGCGCGTGCTGCGCGGCGAATCAAAGGTCAGACCGCGCCAAGTCTGATAAGCGTCAGTCGTAAAGCTGCCGCGCGTGTTCCATGCAAACGGCTCACCGTCCTCGATTTTCCAGTCCTTGACATCATTGGTATCCAGAAAGCACAGTCCCGTGATGACATAATTCGCGCCGAGATCCATATAAAATGCATCCTCGCCGAATTCCGACTGCCAGTTCGGCTTCCAGTTTTTGCGGCCCGTCGCGTCAAAGACCGCTTTGTCAACGGTCGGCTTGTCCGGCGATTCCGGCACCTTGTCCTGATCGTCAAACAGCACCGTGGCCGGGTTCAGATAATCCGCGCCGAGATACACCAGATTTTCGTCCATGACCGTAAATCCGGATGCATCCAGCAGCGCAGATGCGGGTGCTGCGGAAACGGCCGGCATACTCTGCATAAAAAGCAGAATTGCTGCGGCTGCCGAAAGTTTTCTCTGTTTCATACGGATTCCCCCATTCAAATCAGTTTATATACATATTATACAACAAATCGCGGCTTGCGTCAAGCAGAATTATCTATAAAATGCAATAGGTTTTTCTGTTGACTCTGATAGATCGTCCGTTTCTTGACAAATCCGCAATTTCGCGCTATAATAAAAGAGTATGCGAAAGGAGGCAGAAAATGGCAGTTCATATTTTAACAGACAGCACCTGCGATCTGACCGGGGAGCTGACAGAGCGGTTTCATGTGACGGTTCTTCCGCTGTTTGTGACGCTGAACGACGCGGAATACCGCGACGGTGTGAATATCCATGCGCCGGATGTTTTCCGGGCGGTCGAAATGGGTGCTCCCCTGCCGAAGACTGCCGCTGTTCCGGTGTCGGATTATGCGGACTGCTTTCGTTCGATAAGAGAAAATGATCCGGAAGCGGAGATCGTCTGTATTGCGATCAGCGCAAAGTTTTCCAGCTGTTATCAGAACGCCTGCATTGCGGCTGCTGATTTTGCGCATCATGTATATGTCGTCGATTCGATGAACCTTTCGACCGGCATCGGGCTTGTGGTACTGGAAGCGGCAGAGCTTGCACAGGAAGGCAAAACCGGTGCGGAAATCGCGGAGCATCTGCAAAAAAATGTGATCCCGTATGTCGATGCAAGCTTTATCGTTGACCGTCTGGATTATCTCCGGAAGGGCGGCCGCTGCTCGGCAGTTGCGGCACTCGGCGCAAATCTGCTGAAGCTGAAGCCCTGCATCGCGGTGAAGGACGGAGCCATGGGCGTTGCGAAGAAATACCGCGGGACATTCGTACACTGTGTCACGGAATATGTCAGGGAACAGCTTGCCGACCGCGGCAGCATCCGCAACAAGCGCATTTTTATCACCCATGCCGCCGCATCTGAGGAAGCCGTCAAAGCGGCGGCGGATGCGATCAAAGAGGCCGGCGGATTCTCCGAGGTGCTGGTCACGCAGGCTGGCTGCACGATCTCCAGCCACTGCGGACCGAATACACTCGGCGTTCTGTTTATCCGCAATCAAGAGGAAGAAGCATAAGGAAGTGCGGCGCTATGCCGCACTTCTTCTGTGAGAAAGAGGTTTTATGCATATCGGAGTGATCGTTGAACAAATGGGCAAGCTGTTTCTGCTGCTGCTGCTCGGTGTTTTTCTGGCAAAACTGGAGATCCTCGATCTTCATACTAAGCAGAAGCTGACGAAGCTGCTGCTCTATGTAACGACACCGATGATGATGATCGACGCGTTTTATGACAGGATGCTGATGCTCGAATCGCAGCCCGAACAGAGCGGGCTCGGCGTCGGAATGCTGTTTGTGTATTCGTTCGCGTTTTATCTGATCCTGATCGCGCTGTCACTGATTTTGGTATTTGCGCTCCGGGCAGCGAAAAAGGACAGGCGGCTCTACACCTTCATGACGATCTTCGGCAATGTCGGTTTCATGGGCTTCCCGGTCGTTTCGTCCGTGTTCGGGACAGAGGGGCTGTTTTATGCGGCGATCCTGAACAGTGTGTTCAATATTTTTGTATATACCTTCGGCGTCGTGCTGATGGGCGGTGCCGGTGCGGATGCTTCCGCCTCAAAAACAGAACAGCTCCGCGCGATCCCGTGGAAAAAGCTGCTGCTGACGCCTGCGGTGCTCTGTACGGCGGTCGGCCTGCTGATCTTCATTTTCAGGATCAGACTTCCGGAAATTCTGGCGGATACCTGCGATACGCTCGGCGGACTCACCTCCCCGCTTGCGATGCTCGTGGTCGGTGCAAATCTCAACGGCATGAAGGGTCGGGATATGCTGAAAAACATGCGGATGAATGTGTATGTCCTGCTCCGGCAGATCGCGCTGCCGTTGGTTTTCTGGGTGCTGATCCGGCTGATCGTCAATCATCCGGTGCTGACGCCGACGCTGCTGCTGC
Organism: Oscillospiraceae bacterium; assembly: GCA_017545185.1. GTDB lineage: Bacteria > Bacillota > Clostridia > Oscillospirales > Ruminococcaceae > Firm-04. Next base: position 43,818 of record JAFWQJ010000030.1, read on the forward strand.
TGTCCTGTATGCCTGTCGCAAATACGACGGCACTGTTTGCGACGGAATACGGCGGAAACGAAAAGCTTGCCTCACAGGGCATTTTCCTGACGACGCTGTTCTCACTGGTTTCCTTCCCGCTGATCATGTGGATCTGCCTGTAAGCCACATATCATATATAACAGTTGAACCCTGCTGTACCCGATGTACAGCAGGGTTCTGTTTGCTGATTACGGATAATCAGCGGATAATTGCAAAGCCTGTTCTTAATCCGCAGTACCGAGATCTTCTGCCTTGATGATCTTTGCGATATAGCGCAGGATCTTGGTGCAGTCATCGGGATCGCGCTTGCCGTCCTTCTTGACGTCAGCGTTCAGCAGACCCTGCTCCGTCACCGTTGCTTCGCGGTCCTCAACAAGGATACGGGAGAGCAGCACGACGTCCGAAACGTCAACCTTATTGTCGCAGTTGACATCGCCGTACTTGGCAGCCTGCTTGCCGGTTCCGGTGGAAACAGGAGCGGTCGTCACGGCCGGACCCACAGCCTCGATCGGATTCGGTGCCTTACCCGGAACCTCATCGAACAGCGCCGGTGCATCTGCAGGCGAAACGCCCCAGACATGCTTGCCGTCCACATACAGCGTGATGCGGTCGTACTCCTCAGGGCACTCGTTCAGAGACTTGCCGAGTGCTTCCTCAGAAGCCAGATCCTGGCGGCTGTAGTCATTGGTGGAATCCCAGATCGCAACATGTCTTTCGTTCGGATTCTCCTCGTCAGCCGGAACGACCTTCAGCTTCGGCGCAACGATCGCAAACTGATAATCCATTTCGCCGTAGTATTTGAAGTCGCCCCATGTCATTTCGACATAGCAGTCGCCCTTGTCGTTATACTGAACGATCTCGGTCTTGACCTGATACTCGTTCTGGGAGTTTGCTGCCATTTTGTCATACTGCATTTCGACATTGATGTCATCCACAGTCTGACCCTCTGCGATCAGCTCGGAGATGTTGAAGTAGTAGCGAGCTTTTGCTTCCTTCAGGTAACGCGGCGGGAGCAGCGTCTCATTCGTGAATGCGATCAGAACCTGTGTGCTGCGGTTGTTGTCCTGACCGACTGCTGCCTTCAGAACAAACTCGCGGAGCTCCTCCGGCGACTTGTAGCTAGCCTCCGGGGGCGGGAAGTTCTCCTGATTCTTCATATCTTCGGTACCGAAGAAGTGATACAGACCTGCGCAGGCGCCGACAACTGCAGCATTGTAGTCAACGGCGACTTCGTTGTAGACATAGTCCTTCGTGATATCACGGTGCCAGTCCTTGGAATCCGGTCCGCCGACCAGTGCGCCCCAGAGGACATGCACCTGTGTTGCCGGATGATCCATGTTCAGATCCTTCGAGCCGTGTGCTGCACGGTGATGCGGATGCGATGCCGCTGTCGGCGACCAGCCGACGATATACGGACGGTTCATCGGGTTTTTGCCCATGATGTATTCCATCTGGCCTTCCGCCCACTTTGCAAAGCGCAGCGGATCCTGAGCCTTCTCGTGGTTCAGCGCTTCCTTCGCATAAACGAGACAGCAGAGCTGACCTGCGGTGTTGTAACGCGCAGAGCCGTACTCATTCAGAACGGCAAAGCCTGCCGGCGAGCAGGAAAGGAAATCCGTCCACTCCGGCTTCGCAGGATCCTTGTCCCACTCAAACGGCTGATCGTAGATCGTGTCAACAAGACCCGGATCAAGATGCGTGACGCCGGACCAGAACTCGCAGTTCCAGCGGAAGATGTACCAGTCACGCTGGATATTGGTGACCGGTGCAAGCTTCGCGAACACGCCGCCCCAGACGGTATCCCAGCAGTGCACCCAGATATTGTTCCAGCAGTTGTTCGTATCCTTCATGATTCTTCTGAACCAGCCGGTATACGGATGACCGCCGTTGTCAAATGTGGTGTCCATGTCGATCGAGATGATCGGGGTGATGTACTTCTCGTAGGCTTCCTCATTGCGGACGGAGATATCGCCGTCACATGCGCAGTAGTACAGCCAGACAGCTGCCCAAGAGATCTCATCGTAGTCGTAGCTGGACTCATAGAAGCCGCCGTCGTAGCCGCGGGTCAGAACCTTCATGCTGTCGTCTTCCTCATGAGAATTGACAGCCATTTCGTACAGATCCTTTGCGCCCTTGAGGCACTTCTTTGCGTAGTCCGGATCGGTATCCTTGAAGTTCAGGTAGCTGATCGCAAGTGCAGCAGCAGCACCGCCGCACATATCGGATGCACGGGAATCCGTCTGCTTTGCCTTTGCCTTTGCAGCATTCGTTTCTGAATTTTCAAGCTTGGATTCCGCCGCGCCGACAGAGTCGCCGCCCTTGAACACGTTTTCCTGCGTGCAGAGATAAGCCGGTCTTGCAAAGTCAAGCAGATGCTCACCCTGCAGATCGGGGCAGAGCCAGTAGTTATGGTCGATGTTGCCCTCGCCGACCTGATAGCAGTATGCAAGCAGATTGCCGTCTTTATCGTAGAACAGTGCCTTCAGATAGAAATCGCAGAACGCGTGCAGGATCTCCTCCATATGCTCTGCATTACCTGTTTTCTCGTAAGCGTCGCGGAACTCGTAATAGCCCCAGCCCAGTGTCGAAGCTGCATAGGAGCCCGGCAGACCGAATTTGACATGGTCGCCGGCGTCGTGCATACCGCCCTCAAGGTCAAGACAGCCGTCTCCGTCCGGATCAAGCTCAGCCTTGTGCTCCTCGATCCACGAATTCGGCAGGTTGATGCCCTTGAAATCCTCGCCGTACTGTTTCAGCGGGATGTGCTGGTCCTCCATGTGGCAGTCCGCGCGCCATTCCAGACGCCCGGTTCTTTTGCCGCACTTGTTTGCATCGTAGAAATGCAGCGTATACTGCAGTCCCTTTGCAAAGTTGACCTCAACATCGTCGTAGGAAAAGCTGGAAGGATCGGGGAAGGTCTTGTCGTTGTCATCGACCGTACCCGGGTCCTCGCCCGCCGTTGCGAACGCCGACAGCATTGCGGTGCCCGACATCAGGGCTGAAAGGCAGATACAAATTCCGGCTTTCAGCAGTTTGCTTCTGTACTTCATAATGGTTATCTACTCCTTTTCTGTTTGGTGCAGTGCCATTTTCTCTGTAATCCCCCCAGTGATTACATGAAAATTGAGTTTTGCGGCAGCAGCCTGAATGCAGCCGCAGACGGTTGCGCCGGCTTTACCCGTACCGGCAGATTTACATACCCCCTGTAAAAAGATTACGTCGCTCGCACCGTCTTTCCGGTGCAGAAAGGAAATATAGTTCCCGGCGGGATTTACTTCCTGCCGGATGAACCCGTTTGTTTTGCAGCATACTGCGTCTTGATCCTGTCCCAGTATTCCTTTGCTGCAAGTTCCTGCCGGTTGTCAGCGGGATGATAATAGACACGGTCCTTCAGCGTATCCGGCAGATACTGCTGCGGGACCCAGTGATTCGGATAGTCATGCGGATAGAGATAATGCTGACCGCGCTCCTTTGCATCGGCGCCGTCAAAATGGACATTCTGCAGTGCCCGCGGGAAATCACCCGAAAGCCCCGCGCGGATATCCGCAAAGGCTGCATCCGCAGCAAGATACGCGCTGTTGGATTTCGGCGCCGTCGCAAGCAGAATGACCGCATCGGAAAGCGGGAGCCGTGCCTCGGGCATTCCGAGCTGCAAAGCAGTATCGACTGACGCCTTGACGATCGGGATCGCCAGCGGATACGCAAGACCGATATCCTCGGACGCAATGCAGAGCAGTCTGCGGCAGAGCGGCAGAAGATCTCCGGTCTCCATGAGCCTTGCGGCGTAATGGATCGCGGCGTTTTCATCGGAACCGCGAATAGATTTATGCAGTGCGGACAGCAGATCATAATGCTGGTCGCCGTCCTTGTCGTAGCGCATATTGCTGCGCTGCGTCAGAGCCTCAACGGACTCCGCTTCGATGTAGGCCGTGTAGTTTTCCCGTCTCGCCGCCAGAACGGAAAGCTCCACGGTATTGACCGCCTTCCGGACATCGCCGCCGCATCCGGCAGCAATATAGGCCATGACCTCGGGCGGGCATTCGATCGTGATCCCCTGTTCCTCCGCAAGAAAATCGTAGGCACGCCGAATCGCAGGCAGGATCTCCTCCTTGCTGACCGGCTTGAACTCAAACACGGTCGAACGGCTGATGATCGCATTGAACACAGCGAAATACGGGTTTTCTGTCGTGGACGCGATCAGCGTGACGCTGCCGTTTTCGATGTATTCCAGCAGGCTTTGCTGCTGCTTTTTGTTGAGATACTGGATCTCGTCCAGATAGAGCAGCACTCCGTTTGAACCGAACAGCGAGCCGCTTTCCTGCAGCGCATCGCGGATCTCCCCGACCGAAGCGGTCGTACCGTTCAGCTTGTGCAGCGAAAGGTCAGACCGGTCTGCGATCATCCTTGCAAGGGTCGTTTTGCCAACACCGGACGGCCCGTAAAAGATCATGTTTGGAATCTGACCGGATTCAATGATCCGGCGCATCGGCTTGCCCGGCCCGAACAAATGCTGCTGCCCGACCATTTCGTCGAGCGTATGCGGCCGCAGCCTTTCAGCAAGTGGGATCATGCAACCTCCGATCGTTTACAGATTCAGCGGTGTATCGCCCGATACACCGCTGAATCCCGCAATCCTTGTATTATTTTGTGCCGAGTTTGGAATAGGGTATCAGCTTCGCAATATACTGCAAAATCATGGTGCAGTCATCGGGATCACGCTTGCCGTCAAGATTGCAGTCGCCGTTGGTCATGCCCTGCGAGGAGACAACAGCTTCCTTATCCTCAACGATGATCCGGCAAAGCAGCACGGCGTCCGAAACGTCCACCTTGCCGTCGCAGTTGACATCGCCGTACTTTGCAGTCGGGTTGACCGCGGGCGTTCCCGGAGCGGTTGTGGTCTTCGGCTGTTCCGTGGTCGTCGGATTCGTCGGAGCAGGTTCATCAAGCTCCGGCTTGCTGCCGTCCGGCGCAATGCCCCAGACCTGCTTGCCGTCCACATACATCGTGATCTTATCGTAAAGATACGGTGCGACGTTCAGCGAAACGCCGAGCTCCTCAGCGGTTTTCAGCTCGCTGCGGCTGTAGTCGTTGGTCGGATCCCAGATAAATGTAAACTGATCGTTCTGAACTGCATCCATCAGTGCAAACTGGCACTGCAGCGAGCCGTAGAACTGGTAACCCGCCCATGTCAGCTCGAGATAGCATTCACCGTTGTCGCCGTACTCCACGATATCATACTTGACCTGGTATTCACCGTTGGTCGCGGATTTCATCGCGTCATAGTCCGGACGGATCGTGATGTCCTCAAGCTTGCAGTTATTGTCGTAGAGCTCCTTCGCGCTGAAATAGTAGCGCACCTTGATCTCGTCAGGGTAACGCGGCGGACGCTGCGTCATGTTGGAGATCTCGACGAGGACCTGCGTCGCCATGTTGTCCTCCTGACCGATCGCAGCCTTCAGGGTGAACTCCTGCATTTCCTCTGCGGTCTTGTAGGTGGATTCCAGCGGCGGGAAGTTCGGGGTCGGCTTCATGTCGTCCGTACCGTAGAAGTGGTACAGACCCGCACATGCACCGACGAATGCGGCATTGTAGTCAACCGCGACTTCGTTGTAGATGTAGTCCTTCGTGATATCACGGTGCCAGTCGCCGCCGTCCGGACCGCCGACCAGTGCGCCCCAGAGCACATGGGTCTGGTCTGCCGGATGATCCATGTTCAGATCAAGCGAGCCGTGTGCGGCACGGTGATGCGGATGCGAGGCAGCCGTCTCGGAATAACCGACGATGTACGGACGGTTCATCGGGTTCTTGCCCATGATGTATTCCATCTGTCCCTCTGCCCAGTCGGAGAAGGTCTTGTCGCCGGTCTCCTTCGCGTAGACACATGCACAGAGCTGTGCGGCGGTGTCATAACGTGCGGAGCCGTAATCGTTCAGCATGGCAAAGCCGTGCGGTGTCTTTGCGAGGAATGCGCCGTCGGTATCCGGCAGATCAGCGATCTCTGCCGCCGTCATCGGCTTGTTCCAGACCTCATCGTCGGTGCCGAACTTCTTGTGTGAATGCACGCCGACCGGGCAGGCAGGCTTCTTCATGGCTTTCTCGTCCGATTCGCTCATGCCGGAGAAGTATTCGAGATTCCAGCGGAAAATGTACCAGTCTCTCGCGGTATTGGTGATAGGCGCGAGCTTTGCGAACACGCCGCCCCAGACGGTATCCCAGCAGTGCACCCAGATGTTCTGCCAGCAGTTGCCGGTATCCGCGATGATACGCTTCATGTAGCCGGTATACGGGTGTGCACCCATGGCACCGGTCGTTTCCATGTCAACGGAGATGATCGCCTCGATGTACTTGTCGTAGGCCTCCTGCTGCTTGGACGGATCCTTGTCGATCGTGCAGATATACAGCCAGACAGCAGCCCATGCAAGCTCGTCGTAGTCGTAGCTCGAGGTATAGAAGCCGCCGTCGTAGCCGAGCGACGTTACCTTGAGGCCGTCGGTCTCTGCGTGGGTCTTGACTGCGAATTCATACAGCGCATAAGCACCCTTCAGGCATTCCTCTGCATATTCCGGCTCGGTATCCTTAAAGTTCAGATAGCTCAGAGCCAGTGCAGCGGCAGTACCCGCGCACATATCGGAAGCAGGCGTATCGACGGTCGCCAGATAAGCAGGTCTTGCAAAATCGAGCAGACGCTCATTCTGCAGATCCGGTGCGATCCAGTAATTGTGGTCGATGTTGCCCTCGCCGACCTGATAGACATAAGCCAGCACGGAGCCGTCCTCATCGTAGTAGATGCTCTTCAGGTAGAAATCGCAGAACGCGTGCAGGATCTGCTCGATGTGCTCCTGATTTCCGGTTTTCTTGTAGTCGTCGCGGAACTCGTAATAGCCCCAGCCCAGCGTCGATGCCGCGTAGGAGCCCGGCAGACAGAACTTGACATGGTCACCTGCGTCGTGCATACCGCCTTCGCAGTCCATGAAGCCGTCGCCGTCCGGATCGAGGATCGCCTTGTTCTTGCTGATAAATTCATCCGAGACGTTCAGCCCTTTGAAGTCCTCGCCGTACTTTTTCAGCGGGATATGCTGATCCTCCATGTGGCAGTCACCGCGCCACTCCAGATTTCCCGTGCGCTTGCCGCATTTATTCGCATCGTAGAAATAGATCGAATACTGCAGCGCCTTGGCGAAGTTGATCTCAACGTCGTCGTAGGAAAAGCTGGACGGATCCGGGAAGTTCTTGTCCTTTTCGTCAACCGTGCCGGGATCCTCACCGGCGGCTGCAAACGCGGAAATGATGCTCATCCCGGACATCGTTGCCGCAAGGCAGACAGAAAGACCTGCCCGCAGCAGTTTGCTTCTAAGCTTCATGTTTTGAATCCACCCCTCCTGAATATTTATGTGTTCGCCTCTCTGTATCAGCGGTTCCCCCGAAGCCGCTGTTCAGACCTGTTTTTCCGGTCCGTTATTTCTTCATGCCGCAGCAGAACTTGTATTTTTTGCCGCTGCCGCACGGGCAGGGCTCATTCGGACCGACCTTTTTCTTGGATGTCGCCTGCTGTGTGAAGCTGCCGTCGCCAGCGCCTGCATTCGGAGCATCCGGCTGTGCGACCTGCTCTCTCTCCGGCGGACGGTTGTCTGCAAGCTGGATCGTCAGCAGCAGACGGACGGTATCCTCGCGGATCGCTTCGACCATTGCGTCGAACATCTCAAAGCCTTCATAACGGTACTCAACGACCGGGTTCTTCTGTGCATAGCCGCGCAGACCCATGCCGCGCTTCAGCTCATCCATGTCGTCGATGTGTGCCATCCACTTGGTATCGACGACCTTCAGCAGAACGACGCGCTCGAGCTCACGGAGCTGATCCGGGCCGATCGTGTTCTCGCGCATTTGGTACACGGCGAGCGTGCGGTCAGTCAGGAACTTGATGATATCCTCGCGCTCGGTCGCATTGATTTTCTCCTGATCCCACTCGAAGTCCTCCGGGACCGTGATCCAGTCCATGAAGTATTCGCGCAGGCCGACGAGGTTCCAGTTGCTCTTGTCGATATCGTCTGCGAGATACTGCACCACGACATTGCGGATCAGATCCTTCATCATGTCGATGATGTATGCGTGGAGATCCTGACCGTCCAGAACCTGACTGCGCTGGCCGTAGATGATCTCTCTCTGCGTGTTCATGACGTCGTCGTAATTGAGGACGTTCTTACGGGTCGCAAAGTGCATACCCTCGACCTTTTTCTGGCAGGACTCGATGACCTTGGACATGACCTTGCTCTCGATCGGCATATCCTCCTCGACCTTGAGGCGCGCCATCATGTTTTCGAGACGGTCGCCTGCGAAAATACGCATCAGGTCGTCCTCGACGGAGAGGAAGAAGCGGCTCTCGCCCTCGTCACCCTGACGGCCGGAACGGCCGCGGAGCTGGTTGTCGATACGTCTGGATTCGTGGCGCTCGGTACCGAGAATGTACAGGCCGCCGGCCTTCTTGACGTCAACAGCCTTTTCCTTGACTTCCTCATTGAACTTGTCGTAGAGCTGACGGTAGACCTCACGCGCTGCGAGGATTTCCTCGTCATCGGTGTCCGCGTAGCCGACTGCCTCCGTAATGATATCCTCCGGGATCTCGCGCTTGCGCATCTCGGCCTTTGCAAGGAACTCGGCATTACCGCCGAGCATGATATCGGTACCACGGCCGGCCATGTTCGTTGCGATCGTGACAGAGCCGTACTTACCGGCCTGTGCAACGATCTCCGCTTCCTTTGCGTGATACTTTGCGTTCAGCACCTCATGCTTGATGCCGCGGCGCTTCAGCATATCGGAAAGCCGCTCGGACTTCTCGATCGAAACGGTACCGACCAGAACCGGCTGTCCCTTTTCGTGGCAGGCAATGATCTGGTCGATGATCGCCTTGTACTTCGCCTTCTCCGTCCGGTAGATCAGGTCAGGCTGGTCGATACGGATGACAGGTCTGTTCGTCGGGATCGAGATGACGTCGAGCTTGTAGATCTCGCGGAACTCGTCCTCCTCCGTCATAGCGGTACCGGTCATGCCGGACAGCTTCTTGTACAGACGGAAATAGTTCTGGAAGGTAACAGTCGCAAGCGTCTTGGATTCGTGCTTGACCTTGACGCCTTCCTTTGCTTCGATTGCCTGATGCAGACCGTCGTTGTAGCGTCTGCCCATCATCATACGGCCGGTGTTCTCGTCAACAATGATGATCTCGTCATCCTTGACGACGTAATCCGTATCCAGATGCATGATGCCGTGTGCCTTGATCGCCTGATTGATATGGTGCAGGAGCGTCATGTTCTCCATGTCCATGAGGTTCTCGACATGGAAGTAGCTCTCTGCCTTCTTGACGCCGCGGCGGGTGATCGTCGCGGTCTTGGCCTTCTCGTCGATGATGTAGTCCGCATCCTCGTAAGCCTCGTCCTGATCCTCCTTGTCATCCGTCTCGACGACCGTAACAGGGGTCAGGGTGCGTGCGAACTTATCCGCCTGCACATACATATCCGTGGACTTGTCGCCGCGGCCGGAGATGATCAGCGGGGTTCTTGCCTCGTCGATCAGGATCGAGTCAACCTCGTCGACGATCGCGAAGTTCGGGGCACGCTGCACGCGGTCATCCTTGTAAATGACCATGTTGTCACGCAGATAGTCGAAGCCCATTTCGTTGTTGGTGCCGTAGGTGACGTCACATGCATACGCCGCACGGCGCTGATCGTTGTTCAGCTCGTGGATGATGCAGCCGACCGTCAGGCCGAGGAAGCGGAGCACCTTGCCCATTTCGTCGGACTGGGTCTTGGCGAGGTAATCGTTGACCGTAACGACATGTACGCCGTTTCCGCTCAGACCGTTCAGATAGGATGCGACACATGCGACCAGCGTTTTACCTTCACCGGTCTTCATTTCCGCGATGCGTCCCTGATGGAGCACGATCGCGCCGATGATCTGCACCGGGAAGGGCTTTTTTCCGAGGATGCGGTCCGCAGCCTCACGGACAGTCGCCAGTGCCTCTACCATAATATCATCGAGCGTTTCGCCGTTTGCAAGACGCTCGCGGAATTTGACCGTCTTGGCTTTGAGCTCTGCATCAGAGAGTCCCTGATATTCCTCATCCAGCTCAAGTACCTTTTTCTTGATCGGTTCGATCTTTGCCAGCTCCTTCTCACTGTAGGAGCCGAAGATCCTGTCGATAAAACTCATTGCATAACCGCCTTTTTCAAAATATCCGGAAGCTTCACCGACAGACAGTACGCCCTTGGTGTATACTTTCCATACATAGCTATTTTACTATATCTTGTGTGATTTGTCAATAGGAAATCCCATATTTCTCCGAAGAAGCGCAAATATTCAGCATTTCTTCATAATCCCCAGCACCCGTTTGCAGGCTCATTCCATTGCCAGTGCAAGGAAATGCTCCCCGCGCTTTTCAAAGTTCTGATAGACATTGTAGCTGGCAGCGGCGGGCGACATCAGGCAGATCTTCCCCTTTTCCGTGATCTGCTTGGCCAGCGCGACCGCCTCGGGCAGACCGGCTGCATACTGCATTCTCTGCCGGAGCGTTTCCGGATAATCCGCAGCCTCCTGCATGATCCGTTTGCCGGAATCGGACATCAGGATGATATGCGGCACCGGAGAAGTCACTAGATATTCTAACAGCGGCTGATACGAGATGCCGCGGTCCATGCCGCCGATCAGCACTGTGTCGGTCTCCGGCAGGCTGGTGAGTGCCTGAATACAGGTCTCGCAGGCTGTGGAGATCGAATCGTCGTATCAGCGGATGCCGTGGAAGGTTCCGACCGGAGAGAGCCGGTGCGGGAGCGGCTGAAAGCTTTGGATCCCGCGGTAAATATCCGCCGGAGATGCACCGAAGCGTCTGGCCAGTGCAAACACGACCGCGCAGTTATAACGGTTGTGAACGCCGGTCAGTGCCATGTCATCCGGCAGCCGCATCGTTTCCCCGCGATAGCAGACCGTATCGCCGTGCAGCAGTGTGACATCGGCAGCGGTGTCGTCCATGGCAAGCCGGAGCACTTCGGCTTTGCAGTCCCCTGCTGCCGGAAGTGACGGCTCCCCGCAGATCAGCGTATCGCCGGGCATCTGATTGCGGTAGATGTTTTCCTTGCAGTAAGCGTAATATTCAAACGTGCCGTAGTGATCGAGATGCTCCTCATAGAGATTCAGGAACACCGCCGTTTTCGGTGATACATGGTTGTATTCCAGCTGATGCACGCCGGTCTCCATGACGATCACGGTCTCCGGGGTGATCTGCTCGTAGAGGTTCGCGGTCGGGATGCCGATGTTTCCGCCGAGCACCGACGGGATGCCGGCCGTCTGCAGCACATGATAGAGCAGCGAGCTTGTCGTAGATTTTCCCTTTGTGCCCGTGATGCCGACGCACTGATCGCGGTAGGCGGTCAGGAATAGCTCCGTCAGGGAGGTCATTCTCCCCTTGAGCTTTTCCGGCCGGTATTCCGGCTGCATGACGATGCCGGGGCTTTTGAAGATGATATCATATTCCATGACGGCGGACTGATACGCTTCTCCGATGTGCAGCTTCACGCCCTCCGGCGCGTCTGCAATTTCTTTCGCGTCTGCAATGCCGAGCGCCGCATAGCCGCCCGCTTCGCAGATCCTGCGGTATACAGCCCTGCCCTCTCTGCCGAAGCCGAGCAGCAGCACCGTTTTCCCGTCGATCATTTCTTTCAGACATTTCAGCAGCATACTGCTGTTCCTCCTTGATCTGATACCCGATAAATACAGGTTATTTTTCGTTATCTCCGTTTATTATAGCAAAATCGGTTGCAAAATGCAACCGTTTATGATATAATTATGGAAAGTAACAGAAATTCTGTCCACGGAGGTGACAAAACATGATCCCGCTTTCTCCGCGTCTGCTCTGCTGTGCGTCGATGCTCAAGGGTGATTTTATCTGCGACATCGGCACGGATCATGCCTATCTGCCCGTCTATCTGATGATGAGCGGCAAGGCAAAGCAGGTCATTGCGACCGACGTCAAACAGGGGCCGCTGGAAACGGCCAAAGGTACCTTAAAGCGCTACGGCGTCACGCGCGATATCAAGCTGATCCTGTCGGACGGCTTTGCCAAGGTTCCGCCGAAGGGCATCACCGATGCCGTCATCGCCGGAATGGGCGGCGAAACGATCCGCGATATTCTGGCGGCACCGTCCGCAGCGTTTCTGAAAAACAACGTCAACCTCGTGCTGCAGCCAATGTCGAAAGCCGAGGTGCTCCGCGCATGGCTTAGCGAAAACTGCTTTGCGATGACGAAAGAGGTCGCCGTCAAGGATACGCACGTTTATACGGTCATTCAGGCGCATTATGCCGGCGAGCCGCAGCTTCTGCATGAAGCGGCATCGTATTACGGCAAGCTGAAGCGCTCCGAGCTGCTGACCAAGATCTACATCGCCGGTGTGCAGGACAGGCTTCTCACGAAGGCAAACGGACTTGCGGAGGCCGGCAAGGATGAGGAGGCCGAAGCCGTCCGCAGACTGATCTCGGATATCAACAAATGGCTCAAGCCGGAGATCGGAGGCCACAGATGACGATTCAGGATGTATACGATCTTCTCGACGCTTATGCGCCGTTTTCCCTGCAGGAAAGCTATGATAAATCGGGGCTGCTGGTCGGTGACCCACAGAAAGAAATCAGACGCATCATGCTGACGCTCGATATCACGACACCGGTCGTGAAGGAAGCAGCGGAGCGGCAATGCGGCCTGATCCTCTCGCATCATCCCGTGATCTGGGATCCGCTGAAAGCGGTCTCGCCGGTGCATCCGGTCTGGCATCTGATCCGAAACGATATCGGCGCGATCTGCTCGCACACCTGCCTTGATATCGCAGAGGGCGGACTCAACGATTATTTCGGTGATCTGCTGGCGGAGCGAATCCCGCTGAAACCGGAACGGGAGCCTCTGGTGCAGCTTGGCGGCGGACGGACACTCGGCAGAGTCGCAGAGCTGACCGTCGCTTACGATGCCGAAAGTTTCGCAGATGCGCTCCGCGAACGATTCAGCTGCGGTTCTCTGCGCTATTCTAAAGGCAGCAATGCCGGCTGCATCCGGAGAATCGCCTGGTGTACCGGCAGCGGCGGCGATCTGATCTCCGATGCGATCGCCGCGGGTGCGGATGCGCTCATCACCGGAGACTGCAAGCACAGCGTATGGGCAGAGGCGCAGAACCGGGACTTCACGCTGATCGACTGCGGTCATTTTGAAACCGAGGTACCGGTCACAGCGCTCTTTCAGAAGATCCTTGCAGGAATTGATGCTGAGCTGATCGTTTCCAAAGCAGGCACGGAGCCGTTCTTTCATACTTTCGGTTAACACAAAAGCGTTCCCCGGCAAAGGGAACGCTTTTCGTTTTTATACCTTCTGAACCGGGATCCAGATCTCGTTGTAATCGTCCTGCGGGTTCTCATGCGGCGGCTCGATATACGCTTCGACCGTCATGTTTTCCGCAAGCCGGTACTCCCGGCAGTTCGGGAGCCAGTCGCTCCAGATCTGCTTTTCAACGCGCTGGATTGTCTCAACAAGCGGGCCGCGGCAAGGGAACACCGCCCATGTCCCTGCGGGAATCGTCCGCGTAATGCAGCCTGCCGGGATCTCCCGCTGGGGGAAATAGATGTCCGCGATCAGATATTCCAGTGTATGCTCCGAATTGTCCAGACAGATACCGAACATTCCCTGAACCGACTTCGCCGCTTCACTCTGCAGATGCTTTGTCCAGAGCGCCGGGATCAGCTCATACGACTGTTCAGCCGGAACATCCGCCGCAATGCCGACAACTGTAAATGCAGCCTTTTCCACGATCTTGTATTCCATAACAGAACCTCCTTCTAAGGTCAGCTTCAGTCTCAGCGGAGCAAATGCCTTGAGCGGCACGCCCGCCTCCTTTGCAGCAGAAGGCGCGATCCCGTGGAACCGCGTGAACGCTCTCGAAAAGCTGTCCTGCGATTCATAGCCGTATTTTACCGCAATGTCGATCACTCTTGCACCGGAACGGATGAGCTCCTCCCCTGCCGCTGACAGTCTGCGGCAACGAATATACTCTCCGACTGTCATGCCGGTCAGGATGCTGAACATTCTCTGGAAGTAAAACGGCGATACAAAGGCCTGCGCCGCGATCTCTGCGATATCCAGTTCATCTGTCAGATGCGTTTCAATATACGAAAGCGCATTCTGGATACCCTCTGCAAAGCCCTGCATTTGCCACACTCCCCTCTGCTGTGATATCATGATACCACAGATCGCGATTGCCTGCCCGACTTTCCGTGCACAGTCCTGTCATGTACGGTTTCTGAATAAAACAAAAAATCCGGAACGCTGCCGTTCCGGATTTTTTTCACGATAAGGATATTTCCAAACCGCGATGAAGCGGATTACGGGGCTCGAACCCGCTACCTCCACCTTGGCAAGGTGGCGCTCTACCAGATGAGCTAAATCCGCATGTGAAATGCCTCCTGTCGGAATCGAACCAACGACACGGGGATTTTCAGTCCCCTGCTCTACCA
>JAFWQJ010000031.1 GCA_017545185.1 Oscillospiraceae bacterium
AACATCGACCCCATGGGCGTGCATACCGGCGATTCGTTCTGCTCCGCCCCGATGCTGACCATTTCCGAGGATGTGCAGAAGCGTCTGCAGGAGCAGGCCTACCGCATCGTCGATAAGGTGCAGGTCATCGGCGGCTGCAACTGCCAGTTCGCACATGACCCGGTCTCTGACAGAATCATCGTCATCGAGATCAACCCGCGTACCTCCCGTTCCTCCGCACTGGCCTCCAAGGCGACCGGCTTCCCGATCGCACTGGTCTCCGCAATGCTCGCGACCGGCATGACGCTGGACGAAATGGAATGCGGCAAGTACGGCACACTGGATAAATACGTTCCCTCCGGCGATTATGTCGTCATCAAGTTTGCGCGCTGGGCATTTGAAAAGTTCAAGGGTGCAGAGGATAAGCTCGGCACACAGATGCGCGCCGTCGGTGAGGTCATGAGCATCGGCAAGACCTATAAGGAAGCCTTCCAGAAGGCGATCCGCTCGCTGGAAACCGGCAGATACGGTCTTGGCTTTGCAAAGGATTTCCATGAGAAAACAAAGGATGAGCTGCTCTCCATGCTGGTCTATCCGACAAGCAACCGTCAGTTCATCATGTATGAAGCGCTCCGCAAGGGCGCAACGATCGATGAGCTCTACGATCTGACACGGATCAAAAAGTGGTTCATCGAGCAGATGCTCGAGCTGGTCGAGGAAGAAGAGACCCTGATGCAGAACAAGGGCAAGGTCCCGGCAGCAGGCGTCCTGCGGCAGGCAAAGCTGGACGGCTTCTCCGACCGCTACCTGAGCCAGATCCTCGGCGTTTCCGAGGCGGACATCCGCAATGCGCGCTATGAGGCAGGCATCCGTGAGGGCTGGGAAGGCGTGCATGTCTCCGGCACCGCGGACAGCGCATATTACTACTCCTCCTACCACATCGAGGAGGACAAGAGCCCGTGCAACGACGACCGCCCGAAGATCATGATCCTCGGCGGCGGCCCGAACAGAATCGGTCAGGGCATCGAGTTCGACTACTGCTGTGTCCATGCAGCCCTCGCGCTGAAGGATCTCGGCTTTGAGACGATCATCGTCAACTGCAACCCGGAGACGGTTTCCACGGACTACGATACTTCTGACAAGCTCTACTTCGAGCCGCTGACGCTCGAGGATGTCCTTCAGATCTACGAGAAGGAAAAGCCGGTCGGCGTCATCGCACAGTTCGGCGGCCAGACCCCGCTGAACCTCGCAGCCGACCTGAAGAAGAACGGCGTCAACATCCTCGGCACCTCGCCGGAGACGATCGACCTCGCAGAGGACAGAGATCACTTCCGCGCGATGATGGATAAGCTCGGCATCCCGATGCCGGAATCCGGCATGGCCGTCACCGTTGACGACGCGCTCGAGATCGCAAACCGCATCGGCTATCCGGTCATGGTCCGCCCGTCCTACGTGCTCGGCGGCCGCGGCATGGAGGTCGTCCACGACGACAAGATGATGCGCGTTTATATGGAAGCTGCTGTCGGCGTCACGCCGGACAGACCGATCCTGATCGACCGTTTCCTGCATCACGCGACCGAGTGTGAGGCTGACGCGATCTCCGACGGCAAGGAATGCTTCGTTCCGGCTGTCATGGAGCACATCGAGCTTGCGGGCATCCATTCCGGTGACTCCGCCTGCGTGCTCCCGTCGCTGAACCTCAGCGAAAAGCATGTTGCGACCATCAAGGAATATACCAAGAAGATCGCCGTTGAAATGGGCGTTTCCGGCCTCATGAACATGCAGTACGCGATCGAGGACGATACCGTTTACGTGCTCGAAGCGAACCCGCGTGCATCGAGAACCGTGCCGCTGGTCTCCAAGGTCTGCGCGATCAACATGGTGCGCATCGCGACCCAGATCATGACCGCAGAGCTGACCGGCAAGCCGTCTCCGGTGCCGTCGCTGCATGACAGAAAGATCCCGCATCACGGCGTCAAGGAGGCTGTGTTCCCGTTCAATATGTTCCAGGAGGTTGACCCGGTGCTCGGACCGGAGATGCGTTCCACCGGTGAGGTGCTCGGCATTTCCCCGAACTTCGGTGAGGCTTATTTCAAGGCGCAGGAAGCGACCCAGACCAAGCTGCCGACCGGCGGCACGGTGCTGCTCTCCGTCTGCGATATGGATAAGCCGGAGCTGCTCGGCATTGCAGAGAAGTTCAACAATCTCGGATTCAGCATCCTCGCGACCGGCAAGACCTACGACATGATCGCAGAAGCAGGCATCCCGGCCGAGAAGATCAAGAAGCTCTATGAGGGCAGACCGAACATCACCGATGCGATGACGAACGGCAAGATCGACCTCATCATCAATACGCCGGCGGGTGCTGACAGTCTCCACGACGACAGCTACATCCGCAAGGCAGCGATCAAGTACCGCATCCCGTACATCACCACGATGGCGGCTGCATCCGCAACCGCAGAGGGCATTGCGGCAGTCAAGTCGCAGGGCGGCGCACTGAGCGTCAAGTCTCTGCAGGAATTTCACAGTGAGATCAGTGACTGATCCGGAACGGGTCGTCACCGCAGGAATCTGAAACAGCAAGGGAGCAGCGCATTTACACTGCTCCCTCTCTGGATTTTATAACAGATGCCATAAGGAGGATTTTATGGAACACGAATACAGAGAAAAAATGTCACAGCAGCATTATGATGCTGAACAACAGAGACTTTCCTATCTGAAGGGTACCCGCCGTACCGAGGTCGCTGACGCCCTCGCGGAAGCAAGAAGCCACGGTGACCTTTCCGAAAACGCGGAGTACGACGAGGCGCGCAACGAACAGGCGCGTCTGGAGGACGAGATCAAAAAGCTCGAATATACGCTGGAACATGCCGAGATCATCTCCACGATCTCCTCGGATACTGTCAGCACGGGCTGCGGCGTCATCCTGAGCAGAGCCGAGTTCAACGGCCAGCCGCAGAAGATCGAGACGCTGCAGATCGTCGGCCGTTCCGAGGCTGACTACGAGCAGCACAAGATCTCCGATGACTCCCCGATCGGCAAGGCCGTCCTCGGCAAGCATGTCGGCGATACCTTTATCGTTGAGGCTCCGGTCGGCATCATGACATTCACCGTTCTGGAAATCTCCAGCACAGGCATTTTTGAAAATCATCCGGAGGGCTGAGCATGAGCGAACAGAATCTCAACGAACAGAATGTGCAGCAGGAAGAGGACATTGATGCGCTGCGTCAGGTGCGCCTTGACAAGCTGAGCGAAATGCAGGAAAACGGCAGGGATCCGTTTGTCATCACGAAGTTTGACGTCACCGCCCACACCGCAGACTGCCGCGCCATGTACGAGGCAGCGGAGGCAGAGCTCCCCGCAGATCTCGACGAGGAGGCAAAGAAGGCCGCCTACGAGAAGATCAACGAGCAGTTCGAGGTCACGGTCGCCGGCAGAATCATGAGCTGGCGCAAAATGGGCAAGGCAAACTTCCTTGACCTGCGCGATAAGACCGGCCGCATTCAGGTCTATGTCCGCATGAACGACATCGGCGAGGAGGCGTTCGCAAACTTCCGCAAGTTCGGCGATATCGGCGACCTCATGGGCGTGACGGGCAAGCTGTTCCGCACCCGCACCGGTGAGCTCTCCGTCCATGCGACAAAGGTCACGATGCTGTCCAAGTCCTTAAAGCCGCTGCCGGAGAAGTTCCACGGCCTGACCGACCGCGACACCAGATACCGTCAGCGTTATGTTGACCTCATCATGAATGAGGACGTCCGCGATACCTTCATTAAGCGCAGCAAGATCATTGCAGCGATCCGTTCGTGGCTCGACGGACAGGGCTTCATCGAGGTCGAGACCCCGATGCTCGTTTCCAATGCGGGCGGCGCGGCGGCAAGACCGTTCGATACCCATTATAATGCACTGGACGAGGACGTCAAGCTGCGTATTTCCCTGGAGCTGTACCTGAAGCGCCTGATCGTCGGCGGCCTTGAGCGCGTCTACGAGATCGGCAGAGTGTTCCGCAATGAGGGCGTCGATACCAAGCACAATCCGGAGTTCACGCTCATGGAGCTGTATCAGGCCTATACCGACTACCACGGCATGATGGATCTGACGGAAAACATGTTCCGCCACATCGCGCAGACGGTCTGCGGCTCGACCTGCATCCCGTTCGGCACCGACGAGAACGGCGAGGATATCATGATCGACCTCGGCAAGCCGTTCCGCCGCCTGACGATGATCGACGCGGTGAAGGAATACACCGGCGTGGACTTTGACCAGATCCCGGATACCGCCGCGGCAAAGAAGATCGCGGACGAGAAGGGCGTGCATTACGAGAAGCGTCACGAAAAGGGCGATATCCTCAACCTGTTCTTCGATGCGTTCGTCGAGGAAAAGCTGATCCAGCCGACCTTCATCATGGATCACCCGGTCGAGATCTCCCCGCTGACGAAGCGCAAGCCGGATAAGCCGGATTATGTCGAGCGTTTCGAGCTGTACATCACCGCACGCGAAATGTGCAATGCGTATTCCGAGCTGAATGACCCGATCGACCAGCGCAAGCGCTTCGAGGCGCAGGAGGCACTGATCGCACAGGGCGACGAGGAAGCCAACCACATTGACGAGGACTTCATGAACGCACTGGAGATCGGTATGCCCCCGACAGGCGGCATCGGCTTCGGCATTGACCGTCTGGTCATGCTGATGACCAACAGCCAGTCCATCCGTGACGTCATTCTCTTCCCGACACTCAAGTCTATCGACTAAACTGCTATACCGGCATACCGGCAACGGTGTGCCGGTCATCTTGTAGAAAAGGAGGGCTGACCGTATATGTTCCGAACCATCCGGCAGTGCCTGCGGGAATACCGGACACCGACGATCATCACGATCCTGTTCATGACGGGCGAAGCGATCATCGAAGCGATCATCCCGTTTATCACGGCGCGGCTCGTGGACCACATCCAGAGCGGCATTGAAATGAACCTGCTGCTGAAAACGGGTCTGCTGCTCTTGGTCATGACGCTGCTCTCGCTGTTTTTCGGCGGCTCTGCGGGCTTTACCGCAGCAAAGGCGGCATCCGGCTTTGCCAAGAATGTCCGCCACGATATCTTTGAAAAGGTGCAGACCTTTTCGTTCAGCAACATCGACAAATTCTCGTCGTCGTCGCTGGTCACCCGTCTGACGACTGATATCAACAATGTGCAGATGGCCTTCATGATGCTGATCCGCATCGCCGTCCGCGCACCGCTGATGCTGATCTTCGCGGTCATCATGGCGTTTATCATGGGCGGCAAACTCGCCGCGACCTTTGTCGTCGTGATCCCGGTGCTGGCATTCGGCCTGCTGATGATCGGCAGGTTCGCGCTGCCGGCCTTCCGCAGCGTGTTCAAGAAATACGACAAGCTGAACGAATCCATTGAGGAAAACGTCCGCGGGATGCGCGTGGTCAAGGGCTTCTCCCGCGAGGAATACGAAAAGCAGAAGTTCCGCACCGCCGCGGAGGATATCTGCAAGGACTTCACGAAGGCGGAGCGCATCGTCGCGCTGAATGCCCCGATCATGCAGATGTGCCTGTATTTCAACATGGCGTTCATCCTGCTGGTCGGCTCCAAGCTGATCATCACCGGCACGGGCAACGGCATCAATGTCGGTGAAATGTCCAGTATGCTGACCTACGGCTTCCAGATTCTCATCAACCTGATGATGCTCTCCATGATCTATGTCATGCTGACCATGTCGGCTGAGTCGATCCGCCGCATCTCCGAGGTGCTGAACGAGACCGCGGATATCCACAATCCGGAAAATGCCTGCCTCGATGTGAAGGACGGCAGCATCGTCTTTGAGGACGTCCATTTCAAGTATTCGCAGAAGGCGAAGAAATACGCGCTTTACGACATTGACCTGACGATCCCGTCCGGTGCGACGGTCGGCATCATCGGCGGAACGGGCTCGAGCAAATCGACGCTCGTGCAGCTGATCCCGCGGCTCTATGACGTTACCGAGGGCAGCGTGAAGGTCGGCGGACTGGATGTGACGCAGTATGACCTGACCGCACTCCGCGACAGCGTCGCCATGGTGCTGCAGAAGAACGTGCTCTTTTCCGGCACGATCAAGGAGAATCTGCGCTGGGGCAACCCGGACGCGACCGACGAGGAGCTGATCGAGGCCTGCAAGCTCGCACAGGCGCATGACTTCGTCTCGGCATTCCCGGACGGCTACGATACCATGATCGAGCAGGGCGGCACGAATGTCTCCGGCGGTCAGAAGCAGCGTCTCTGCATTGCGCGCGCGCTGCTGAAAAAGCCGAAGATCCTGATCCTCGACGATTCGACCAGTGCGGTCGATACCAAGACCGATGCGCTGATCCGCAAGGGCTTCCGCGCATACATCCCCGATACCACGAAGATCATCATTGCCCAGCGCATCGCGTCCGTGCAGGATGCGGACATGATCCTTGTTATGGACAACGGCAGGATCGCCGCGCAGGGCACGCATGAGTAGCTGCTGAAATCGAGCGATATCTACCGCGAGGTCTACGAGCAGCAAACGAACGGAGGTGACGGAGATGCCGCGTAATACCAAGGGCTTCGGCGCACCGAGAAAGCCCGGCGAGGCAGCAAAGTCACTCGGGCGCATCGTCAAAATGCTCCGGGAATTTTACCCGAAGCTGCTCCCTGTTACGATCGTCTGCATCCTGTTCTCTGCCGCGACATCTTCCATTCCGGCGGTGTTCATGCAGAAGGTCATCACCGATATCCAGACCTACGCCCCGGCCCGCGAATGGGCAGACGCAAAGGCGGTCATTGTCCCGAAGGTCGCCTTCCTGATCGTGCTCTATGTGCTCGCGCTGATCTCCATGACGCTCTGGCAGCAGCTGGTCGCGATCATGACGCAGGGCTTCCTGAACAAGATGCGCTGCACGCTGTTCGATAAGATGCAGAATCTCCCGATCCGCTATTTCGACACGCATCAGCACGGCGATATCATGAGCCATTACACGAACGACATCGACGCGCTGCGGCAGATGCTGTCGCAGGCACTCCCCTCTCTGGTACAGGCGGGCTCCATTGTCGTGTTCGTATTCTCGATCATGCTGTTTTACAGCTTCTGGCTGACGCTGATCGTCGTCATCGGCATTGTCACGATGACAGCCGTCTCCAGAAAACTCGGCGGCGGCTCGGCAAAATACTTCATCCGCCAGCAGCAGGCCGTCGGCAAAACCGAGGGCTTCGTGCAGGAGATGATGACCGGTCAGAAGGTCGTGCAGGTGTTCTGCCATGAGCAGAAAAGCCAGAAGGATTTTGACGAGATCAACGAGCAGCTCTGCGAGGACAGCTACCGCGCCCATGCCTATGCGAATGCCCTCGCCCCGATCATCATGAACCTCGGCAATCTGCTTTATGTCCTGCTGGCAACGGTCGGCGGCGCATTCGTCGTCATCGGCGTCAAAAATGTATCGTTCTCCGGCCTGCCGCTCGGCATCGACATTCTGGTGCCGTTCCTGAATATGGCAAAGCAGTTCACGGGCAACCTCAATCAGGTGACGCAGCAGCTCAATGCGATCGTCATGGCAGTTGCCGGCGCAGAGCGCATCTTCGAGCTGATGGATCAGGAGCCGGAGGCAGACAACGGCTATGTGACGATGGTCAATGTCACGGAGGCTCCCGACGGCACGGTCACCGAATCGAAGGAGATCACGCACAAATGGGCGTGGAAGCATCCGCATACCGCAGACGGCTCGATCACATATACGCCGCTGCAGGGCGACGTCACGCTGGACTGCGTGGATTTCGCCTATGAGGAAGGCAAGCCTGTCCTGCATGATGTAACGGTCTTTGCAAAGCCCGGCCAGAAGATCGCGTTTGTCGGTGCGACCGGTGCCGGCAAGACCACGATCACGAACCTGATCAACCGCTTCTACGACATCGCGGACGGCAAGATCCGCTATGACGGCATCAACATCAACAAGATCAAAAAATCCGATCTGCGCCGTTCGCTCGGCATCGTGCTGCAGGAGACGAACCTCTTTACCGGCACGGTCATGGACAATATCCGCTACGGCAGACTGAACGCCTCTGACGAGGAATGCATCGCGGCGGCGAAGCTTGCGGGTGCGGATGACTTCATCACCCGTCTGCCGGAGGGCTACGATACGATGCTGACCGGCAACGGCGCGAATCTCTCGCAGGGACAGCGCCAGCTCATCGCGATCGCGCGCGCAGCCGTTGCAGACCCGCCCGTCATGATCCTCGATGAGGCGACCTCGTCGATCGACACGCGCACCGAGGCGATCGTGCAGCGCGGCATGGATGCGCTGATGAAGAACCGCACGGTCTTTGTCATTGCGCACCGGCTCTCGACCGTCCGCAATGCGGATGTCATCATGGTGCTTGACCACGGCCGCATCATCGAGCGCGGCAGCCATGACGCCCTGCTCGAAAAGAAGGGCACATACTATCAGCTTTATACCGGCGCATTTGAGCTGGATTAACGGAGGACAGAATATGCTGGAAAAACTGCTGCTGTTTGTTGTGAAGCTGCTGCCGAAGCCGCTGAAGAATATCTGGGAGAAAAACGAACACGCCCTGCGTTACATCTACTACGGCGGATGGACGACGGTGCTTTCGATGCTCACGAAATTCATCGGCAAATGGCTGTTCCTGCTCGCCGGCCTGTCGGTCGATACGCAGAAGATTCCCAACTCGATCAACACGGCTGTTTCGTGGGTCATCTGCGCGACATTTGCGTTCGTCGTCAACAAAAAATACGTGTTCTACAGCAAATCCACGGAAAAAAGCGATGTGCTGCGGGAAGCATCGGCGTTCTTCGGCGCGCGCGGATTCACCTTCTTTCTGGAATGGGGTCTCATGCTGCTGCCGACGATCTTCGGCTGGAATTACAATCTCATGGTGCTGCTGTCGCAGTTCATCATCTTCGCGCTGAATTACATATTCAGCAGACTTTTGGTATTCCGCAAGAAAAAGGAACCGGAAGCACAAGCGGAATCTCCGGCGGAATCTGAATGAGGAACCGCCGCGGGCGTACCCCGGTAAATATGAAAAGGACGCTGATGAATGATCGGCGTCCTTTTTTTATCGGGGGATGCCCTGTTTTTTGTACTTTATGCCCAACAGGGCTCAACAAATCGCAGCGCAGCAAAACAGAAACACCAAACGAAATACACAAAACCTTATCATACGCCTCCCCTGCCATTACACTTCGGTTACAGTCCCCGCTTTCCCTTGACTTTTCCGCCTGTATCGTCTATAATAGAGAATAGAAATACAAAGGAGGAGGGATCGTATGGTCTATCCGGCAACACAGGCGATCTACGATGCACTGAAAGCGCATGACCTCGAATGCGGGATCGAAGCCCGCGATGAGTTCAGTGCCGTGCATGTAGGCATCAACACGAAGAATGCTTCCTTTGAAGCACGGTTCATCTCCCGCTCGGAGGAGAATGACGTCGCACTGCGGATCTTCAATCTGCTGAAATTCCCGGAGGAACGCACCGAAAGCATGCTGCTTGCAGTCAACAGCTGCAACTACAAATTCCGGTATCTCCGCTTCAGCCTCGATACAAGAAACAACTCCGTCGATGCATCCTATGACTTCACCATGGCAACCGATGATATCGGTGAGGCGGCCTACGAGCTGCTGATGCGCAGCGCGGGCATCATCGACGACAGCTACCCGGACCTCATGAAAGAGATTTCCGGCTGACAAACGAAAGGAGTGAGGCTCTGATGTTTGCTGCCACAGCAGCGATTGCTGACAAGTTCACGGAGGAGGAGATCATCTTCCGCGTTATGGAATCGGAGGAGAACTGCCGCATCATCGCAGATGCAGTCGTCGATTATGCAGCAGTTTCCGTACATTTTATCTCGTCCGATGATGAAAACGACGTCTCTGTCCGGATCCCGCATTATGTCCGGTTCACGGATAAGGAGCGCCGGGATGTGCTCCGCGTCGCAAATGATATGAACAACAAGTTCCGCTTCTGCAAGTTCTCCGTCAATCTGGATGCGAAAGCGGTCACGCTGGAATACGATTTTCCGGAGTGCGAAGAAAGTGTCGCGGAGGGTGCGGTCGAGATCTTCCGCCGGATGCTGCAGATCGCTGAGGAGGCATATCCGGATTTTATGAAGGCGATCTGGGGAACGAATCACGACGAGCAGAATCTCGGCAACATCGTATTCCACGACTTCGAGGTCTAGGCCGAGAGCCTCGGCCGGCGTTTCCCTCCGGGTGCGATCAGCGAAGTTCTCCCAGCCGTCTGAACTGCACGCCGCTGATCGCGGCTTCTGAAAAATGAGTTCTCCCAATGCTGAAGCACGCCGCGGGCGCATTGCGGAACAATGATATGCATACAAATAACCGCTGTCGGGGAACCGGATCCCGGCAGCGGTTTTGTACAAAAAAGAACCGGACGGCGCAGAGCCCGCGCTGGCATTTCCCTCCGGGGACATTGAGCGAAACGCTCCCAGCCGTCTGAACTGCACGCCGCTGATCGCGG
>JAFWQJ010000032.1 GCA_017545185.1 Oscillospiraceae bacterium
CGGGGACAGTGAGCGAAGCACGCCCAACAGTCGCAGCACACGCCGCTGATCGCGGCTTCTGTAAGGTTACTGCTCCCAATGGCGGGGAGCCCGCGCTGGCAATTCCCTCTGGGGACGGGAGGCGAAGCTCTCCCAATTATCGCAATGCACGCCGCTAACGCGGCTTCTAAAAGGCCGCCTCTCCCCACAAAACGGGGGTGACAACCCAAGGGAGAAGGGGGAGCACTCGCAAGCTCGCTTATTCCCCCTTCCCCCTTAGGTTTTCGCCCCCGAGCCCCCGCTTTCCTGAACCCCTATCCCTCTTGCTTGCTCCGCACGTCATAACAGAACGCGAAGCAAGAGAGGAGAGAGATAAGGAAAGAGAGTCTGAGAGGAAACCTTAAGGGAGGGGAGAGAATAAGCGACGAAGGAGCACTCTCTCCCCTTCCTTGTGGTTTCCTCTCAGGATTTGCGCCCCGCGCCCAACTAAATCATACCTCCGGATAAAGGATAAAGCGAGGATGATAACACACACAATAAACGCAATATTCAATTGTCAAGCTTCCAAAGCGCATCCTGTCTTCGGCCGTCCGCGGAGATCGCGTGCCCTAATACATCGCTCCGCCCTCGGCTCGCCTGCCGCCGCACATCAACTCCGGAACACCGGATCGTTTCCGCGCGCGTATCGCTCTCTGCTAACCCCGCAGAAAATCAAAAAAGTTGCACGTTTCAGTGCAACTTTTTTGATTCTTGAGATAATACAACAGTGTTTCGGAGACGATCAGACAGTTTTCGCCTGTCTGCAGCCCGGAATCATCACACGATCAAAAGCACAGTTCTGTCATTCCCCGCAGCGCCTCAGAAGCTCTGCCTCGTCAATAATCTCCACGCCGAGCTCCTCGGCCTTCGTCAGCTTGCTGCCAGCGTCCTCGCCCGCAACGACCACGCTCGTCTTTTTGGAGACCGAGCCGGAGACCTTGCCACCGTGCGATTCGATCAGCGCCTTGGCCTCGTCACGCTTCATCGTCGGGAGCGTGCCGGTCAGGACGAAGGTCATGCCCGCAAAGCGGTCGCTGGCGACGGCCTTCGCCGCGTATTCCATTTTGACGCCGCGTTCGAGCAGCGTATCGACCAGTGCCGCAAAATCCGCCCGTGCAAAGGTCTGCGCGACGGATTCCGCCATGACCTCCCCGAAGCCGTCGATCGCCGCAATATCCTCCGCTTTTGCGCTGCGGATCGC
Source organism: Oscillospiraceae bacterium (assembly GCA_017545185.1). Lineage (GTDB taxonomy): Bacteria > Bacillota > Clostridia > Oscillospirales > Ruminococcaceae > Firm-04. The sequence continues at coordinate 1,220 of JAFWQJ010000032.1, forward strand.
ATCCAGCGAACCGAACCGGTCACAGAGCAGCGTCGCCGTTGCCTGTCCGATATTGCGGATGCCGAGCGCCGCGATCACGCGGTCAAGCGGCTGCGATTTCGAGTTTTCGATCGCGGTCAGCAGATTCTCCGCGGATTTCTCCTTGAATCCCTCCAGCGTCAGGAGCTGTGCTTTCGTCAGCGTATAGAGATCGGCGGGCGTCCCAATCAGCTTTTCGTCGAGAAGCTGCTGCACGATCGCGGGGCCGAGGCCGTCAATGTTCATCGCGTTCTTTGACGCAAAATGCACGATAGAGCGGAAAATCTGCGCGGGGCAGGCCGGATTGAAGCAGCGGAGCGCAGCCTCGTCGCCGTCGCGGTCAACGGGGCCGCCGCAGACCGGACATCGCTCCGGAATGCGGTACGGCTCAGAATCCGCCTCATGCGATTCCGACGCCAGCACCTCGGGGATGATGTCGCCCGCCTTGCGCACACGGATCATATCCCCGACGCGAATGTCCTTTTCCGCAATAAACTGCTGATTGTGCAGCGATGCACGCGAAACGCTCGTACCTGCAAGCGAAATCGCATCGAACACCGCGACCGGCGTCAGCGCGCCCGTCCGCCCGACCTGGATCTCGATCGAGCGCAATTTTGTTACTTTTTCCTCCGGCGGGAATTTATACGCGACTGCCCATTTCGGGTATTTCGCGGTCGCGCCGAGCTGCTCCCGCTGTGCAAGATCGTTCACTTTGATGACCACGCCGTCGATATCGTAGGGCAGCGAACCGCGGGAATCCCCGATCCGTTCGATCTCCGCGCGGATCTCGTCGGCGGTGCTGCACAGCGCATACGGGATCACCGGGAAGCCGAGCGCGCCGATGCGGTCGATCGTCTGCGCATGGGTCGTCAGCGTCTCGCCTTCGATGCGCTGCAGATTGAACACCCAGATATCCAGTCTGCGGGCGGCGGTCACGGCGGAATCCTTCTGCCGGAGCGAACCGGCGGCAGCATTCCGCGGATTCTTGAACGGCTCCTCCCCTGCTGCCTCCTGCTGCGCGGAAAGCCGCTCAAAGGAAGCCCGCGGCATATAGACCTCGCCGCGCACCTCAAGCAGGGACGGCGCGTCTTTCAGCTTCAGCGGGATGCTGCGGATCGTTTTCAGATTCGCGGTCACATTCTCGCCGACATAGCCGTCGCCGCGCGTCGAACCGACCGTCAGGACGCCGTTTTCGTATTCCAGCGACACGGAAAGCCCGTCGATCTTCGGCTCGACCGTAAAGACCGGCTCGCTGACCGCTTCCCGCACGCGCTGCACAAAGGCCTCAACCTCCGCGAACGAAAAAACGTCCTGCAGGCTCGCCATCTGCACGGTATGCGTCACCTTTTCAAATTTGCCGGACGCCACGCCCTGTACGCGCTGCGTCGGGGAATCCGGTTCCAGAAGGTCGGGGAACTGCGCTTCGAGATCGCGCAGCTCATGCATTTTCTGATCGTATTCGTAGTCCTCCGCGCTCGGCGCATCGAGATCGTAATACTCATGCGCCATGCGAAGGAGCTCCTCTGTCAGCTCCTTTACGCGGACGGCCGCTTCTTCATGCGTCATACTGTCCCTCCGTTCTCATGCTGCGGCGAACGCAGCGCCTTTTTCATCGTATCGCGGGCAGCGCCCGCCTGCATTTCCCTCCGGGTAAACTGTGCGAAGCGCTTTCCCGCAGACAATCGTTCACGGCGCTTTCAGCGACTTTTTCATGGTATCGTGGCAGAGAAAATCTCCGTTTTCGCAGGGAATGATATGATATCCGGTTTCCTGCCAGCCGTGCCGGAGATAGATCGCCTTTGCTGCAAAGGAAGCATCCAGCACCGCCGCATCATACTGTTCCCCGATCAGCTGCTCCGCATACCCGAGAAGCGCACCGCCGTATCCGTTTCCCTGAAATGCCGGCAGCACGAACAGCCTGCCGATATCATTTTCTCTGACGGTCACGGTGCCGACGGCCTGTCCGTTATCGGAAATGCACAGATATACGAGGTTTTCCGCAATATCGCGCTCAATCGCGGCGGGATTATGATGATGCAGGAAAAATGCGACTGCCCCCGCGGGATAATAATGCGGATACACCGCTCGGATCGTTTCATGCGTGATCGTCAGCACGGTCTGCAGATCGTCCTGCCCCGCCTGCCGGATCTCATATTTCATGCGCGTGCTCCTGTAAATATGCGCGGATGACCGGTTCTGCATCGCGCAGCTTCACCGGGAAGCCGTGCCCGCAGGCCAGCCATTTCGGGCGGATCTCCAGTATCTTCCGCAGAGATGCGGTCATCTGCGGGATATCTGCGGCGTGCGGCGTGATATCCGGCCCGCCGAAGATCGCCGTGAATGCGTCGCCGCAGTACAGCACATCCCCGCAGAGAATGCCGGATGACCCGCGCGTATGCCCCGGCAGGTGCACGATCTCCGCGTCAAAGCCGTACTGCTTCAGCAGCCCGCCGTCCGCATCCCCGAACAGGATATCGGGCTTGTACGGCGGGCTTTTGACCAGTGCGCCGCCGAAGTTCTGCGTCAGATTTCTGAGGCGCCAGCGGTCGGCGGTCGGGTGCACCGGCTGCGATTTGAAATTGCGGATCAGCGTACTGTCCGCTTCATGCAGCAGAATTTTCGCGCCGGTTTTCTGCGCAACAGCCGCGGCGTTCCAGTCGTGATCGGGATGCGCATGGGTCAGAAAGATCCATTTCACGCTGTAGACCGAAAGCCACTGCAGCAGCGCACGGCGGTTCATGTAAAAGCCCGTATCCACGAGCAGATCGCCCTCTGCGCCGCGGATGATATAACAGGTCACATCGGACTGCGCAAACAGATTGATATGTCCCGTGCGGATGACCGGATCAGCCATATACGTCTCCTCTTTCAATCACACCATTTTGCCGTCCTTCACGGGAACGGCGACCTGCCATGCATCTTCATAGATGACCGTGCCGACAAAATTCGTGTAAACCACATCGTAGGGCACGCGGTACTTTTCCAGCAGCCCGATCGCCGGTTCCAGCTTCTGCCGCATCAGCTCCGTGCTGCCGCATTTGAAAAATGTGATGACCGGCTCATGCCGTTTGCAGGGCTCCGGTTCGGGGAGCTCCGCCTTGAACCATTCGTTTATAGAAATGAACAGGGCTTCTTCTTCCGCAGTCATCACCTTTGCATTGACCAGATTCCAGCAAAGCGCGAATATGCCTTTCGGATATCCCGTGACATAAGAATTGTCTCTGCCCTGAATGCGCATATACTGATACATTGTATTACTCCCGGAAGATATTATTCATTTTTCACGATTCACTTTTCACTCAAACAAATCAGAAAAAAGTGAATCGTGAAGAGCGAATAACGAATCGTGAACAGCAGACAAGATAAAGGCCGGCACAGGAACACACCCTCAGAGCGGTTCCCGTGCCGGCGCGTTTTTCACTGCATCGGCTGCCAGCCGGAAAATCCCTCATAGCGCAGCGGCTCTGCGGCGTTCTGCTGCGCAGCATCCGCAGCCGGGATGAACTCCTCTGTCGGGAACGAGATGCGGTTGAAGATCTCGCAGGGCGAATCGGTATCCCCCGAGCAGGTCTTGGCCGGTACGCTGTAGGGATAAGCCGCCGCGGTCATGGTGACAGGCCGCGTCAGCTCCACGACCGAGAACACGCCGAGCGTCAGCACGACGGCGCGGCGCGGCACGGGCGGCTCTGCCGGATTCTGCTGACCCGGCGCAGGCGGCAGCACGCAGATACGCGTTTCCAGCGCGATCGGATCGACGCACTGGCAGCTTGCCGTCGGCAGATTGACGACGCCGCAGCAGCCGTCATTGTCCCCGACTCTGGCGCCGCTGCTGAAAAATGTACGCGTGCTGGATTCGCTGCCGTACAAAATCACGCTCTTGGACGCAGAGGCCGTTCCGCGCATCACGGCGGGGCTGTCGCACGCCCTCGTATAGCAGAGCAGCTCCACCCCGAAGGTGTATGTGATATCCACGGTATAATACCCGCGGTTGAACGGGATCGGCTCAACGCTCATGCACACATTGTCGATCGTGCAGCAGCGCGTTTTCACGGATGTGAACTGCGGCGGCAGCTCTCCGCCCGATTCCAGCATCACCTGCAGATTCGTGATGCAGTCCTTGTCGCTGCAGCTGTCGAACACGCGGTCGAGCTTCACCGGCACGGCACTGATGCTTTCGGCATTCGGTATTTCACTCATGGTGGATTCCTCCCGGTCTGAAATTGGAGTTCCGTGTGCGGCAAGGGTCATGCAGCCTGCGGAATCCTCATTGCAGTATATTCCGGCGGAATCAGAATTGTGCCTGAATGCGGTCAGGTATTCTTGTCTACCTGATGGAACTGCTTTAAGTTGCCGATCTTTTCGTTGCGCTCCTCAAGCACCTTTTCGACGTCTGCCCAGTCCAGCCCCTGATTTGCGGCCAGCACCATGACATGATAAAGCAGATCGTTGATCTCGTTGGCCAGCTCATTGTTATCCTTGTTCTTGGCCGCGATCACGGTCTCGGTCGCTTCCTCGCCGACCTTCTTGCAGATCTTGTCCACGCCCTTGTCAAAGAGGTACGCGGTGTACGAGTTTTCCTGCGCGGTGCCTGCCTCGAACGCAGCCTTGCGCGCCTTGATGACCTCAAAAATTTCCTGATAGACTGTCATGCTTCATTCTCCTCTTTCTGATCGTTCTGATCGTTGTAAAGCTCCTTGAAAAAGCAGCTGTAGCTGCCGGTGTGGCAGGCGACGCCGGTCTGCCGGACATTGACCAGCAGCGTGTCGTCGTCGCAGTCCGCGTAGACCGAGACGACCTTCTGCAGATGCCCGGAGGTCGCGCCCTTGTTCCAGTATTCCTGCCGCGAACGGCTCCAGAACCATGTGTAGCCTGTTTCCAGCGTGCGCCTGAGGCTCTCCTCGTTCATATAGGCAAGCATCAGCACGGTTTTCGTATCGACCTCGTAGCAGATCGCGGGGATCAGCTCGCTCTTTTTGAAAAAGCGGCCGAGATCGTTCAGATCAACTTTTATCATAAGCATCTCCTGTCTTTTTTCCGTTCGGGACTTATATTTTATTATAGCATATAATCCGGAAAAATGCAAGCAGCGCACGGGCTTCTTTCTGTTTTGACGGCACGGTGCATGACCGGCGGAGTAAGCAGATATCCGGCGATCCGGATGCAGAAATTTTGTGCAACTTCAATACACGCTCATATATATTGTTGATATTATTCTATTTGATAGACACATTCCGTATATTGTGCAAACATAAGAATCATGATATAATATTAACGTAGCATTTTTATCATTAACGGAGGTATCTATGAAAAATCTCGTAAAAAAAGCATTCTCATGCACACTTGCCGCATTGTGTGCCGCAAACGCAGTGCCGTTTGCTTCCGTATCTGCGGCAGATCTGTCGATTCCGAGCATGGCGTATTCATTCGCTGCAGCTTCTGACGGAGCATTCACGGCAGATGATTATTCAGCAGAACGCAGCACTGTGACCAAACACGTTGAATTCAAGATCAATACCGCTGAAATCTCTGCTGACGAACTGGAAGCAATGGGCTACACCATTTCCGAGGACAGAACAGTCGCTTCCAAGGATACCACGCTTGCAAAGATCACCTACACATTCAATAAGCTGCCCGCAACAGCGGATGAGCTGAAAAACTTCAGTATGAAATCCGACGTACAGGGCGATTATGACTACGGCATGTTCGCACCGATGGCTGCAACGATCCTTGCGCTGCATACCTATGGCACAAACAAGGATGAAGCCTACAATATGCTTGATTATGCGTACGGCCCGCAGACATTCGGCACCATTGACAAGCAGTTTGTTCAGACGCAGTTCGCTACCGCTGCAAACAAGGTTCTTCAGGATTGCTACTTCGGCGGTGCAAAACCGGAAAACGGTTATACGCCGGATGAACCGTTCACGATCACGCTTGAGGAAGGTCCTTATGTGATCAAAGCGAAAAACGGCAAGCCGGAAAGACACATGTCATTCATCTACTTTGACGGTGCAGATACTGAGCGCTATATGGATGTCTGCCAGTCAGATGACGGTACATGGTATGCATACGAAAGCAATTATAAGCATCTGCTTGCGAGTGTGAAGGAGCCGGTCAATGAGCTCCCTGATCTGCCGGTAGAGGAAGTTCCGGAAAGCGAACGGTATTATACTGAAAAGCATGATACTGTGGAGAAGCATGTTGAATTTGAGATCAATAAAGCAATGATCACCGCAGACGAACTGGAAGAGATGGGCTACACAATCTCTGAGGACAGAACAACAGCTTCAAAAGATGTTACGCTTGCAAAAATCACATACACATTTGACAAGCTGCCGACAACACTGGATGAGCTCAAAAAATTCAGCCTGAAGTCCAAGATCGAAGGCGATTTCGACTACGGCATGTTTGCGCCGATGGCTGCAACGATCCTTGCGCTTCACGCCTACGGCACAGACAAGGAAGAAGCATACAAAATGCTTGATTATGTGTACGGTCCGAACCAGACGTTCGGCAACTTTGACAAGCAGTTTGTTCAGACACAGTTCGCGACTGCTGCAAACAAGGTTCTGCAGGATTGCTACTTCGGCGGTGCAAAGCCGGAAAACGGTTATACGCCGGATGAACCGTTCACAATCACGCTTGAGGAAGGCCCGTACTTCATCAAGGCAGCGAACGGAAAGCCGGAAAGACACATGTCGTTCATCTACTTTGACGGTGCAGATTCTGAGCGCTATATGGATGTGTTCAAGTCCTCCGGCGGCACATGGTATGGATACGAGAGCAACTATAAGCATCTGCTTGCAAGTGTGAAGGAGCCGGTCAGTGAGCTGCCGGATCTGCCGGTTGAGGAAGTTCCGGAAAGCGAACGGTATTATACTGAAAAGCATGATACTGTGGAGAAGCATGTTGAATTTGAGATCAATAAAGCAATGATCACTGCTGACGAGCTGGAAGCAATGGGCTACACCATTTCCGAGGACAGAAGAACAGCATCCAAGGATGTGACGCTCGCAAAGATCACCTACACATTTGACAAGCTGCCGACAACACTGGATGAGCTCAAAAAATTCAGCCTGAAATCCAAGATCGAAGGCGATTACGACTACGGCATGTTTGCACCGATGGCTGCAACGATCCTTGCGCTCCATACCTACGGCACAGACAAGGAAGAAGCATACAAAATGCTTGATTATGTGTACGGTCCGAATCAGACGTTCAGCAACCTTGACAAGCAGTTTGTTCAGACGCAGTTCGCGACTGCCGCAAACAAGGTTCTTCAGAACTGCTACTTCGGCGGTGCAACACCTGAAAACGGTTATACACCGGATGAACCGTTCACGATCACGCTTGAGGAAGGCCCGTACTTCATCAAGGCATCGAACGGAAAGCCTGAAAGACACATGTCGTTCGTCTATTTTGCAGGTGCGGATTCCGAGCGCTATATGGACGTTTTCAAGTCCTCCGGCGGCACATGGTACGGATACGACAGCAATTATAAGCATCTTCTCGCAAGCGTGAAGGAGCCGACCGGTACGGCACCCGCTACAACGACTGCGGTTACAACGACGAAGTCAACGACCACCACGACAAAGGCAGTCACCACGACCGCAAAGGCAGCTACCACGACCGCTAAGGCAGCAACCACGACCGCGAAGGCAGCAACCACGACCGCGAAGGCAGTCACCACGACCGCGAAGGCAGCGACCACAACGGCTAAGGCAGTCACCACGACCGCTAAGGCAGCGACCACGACCGCTAAGATCACGACCACAGCAATCACCTCCGGCAGCACGAATACGACACCGGCACAGACGACGACAACCGCTCCGACGAAGCCGGAAATCGTCAAAGGTGATGTGGACGGCGACGAGAAAGTCAGCATTGAGGACGTTCAGATTGCACTGAAGGCATACACGATCCGTATTTCCGGCAAGAAGCCGGATCTGACAGACAAACAGCTCAAGGCAGCGGATGTCAATGAGAACGGAGAACTGTCTGTGGATGATGTGCAGAATATGCTGATCTACTACGTCAACAATACCGTTGCGGGCAAAAAGCTCACATGGGAGGAGCTGCTCGGCAACAAGCCGCAGGCGCAGACGCGTCCGGACGTTTACAAGAGGAAGGCATTTACCGTTCTGCGGTGACAGCGCGCACCCGGAAGCGACAGAAAGCCGTCCAAAATTGAACAAGCCGAAACGAGCTTATACAGAGATGTATAAGCTCGTTTTGTTTTGTATATGCAGATCGTTTTTACAGCTTCCAGCTTGCCGCTTTCTGTCTTTCGGTCACAAATGTGCGGTAAATGCCGTCCTGCTGCATGAGTTCAGCGTGCTTGCCCTGCTGCACGATCTTTCCGCCGTCAATGACGATGATCCGGTCTGCGTGCTCGACTGTTTTCAGGCGGTGTGCGATCATGATGATCGTTTTTTCCTTCGTCAGTTCCCCGATCGCCTTTGTCAGTTCCGCTTCATTTTCGGGGTCAACATTGGCAGTCGCTTCGTCCAGAATGATGATCGGCGAATCCTTCATGATCGCTCTCGCAATGGAAATGCGCTGCTTTTCGCCGCCGGAGAGACTTGCGCCGCCCTCACCGATCACGGTTTCATAGCCGTCGGGCAGGCTCATGATGAAGTCATGGCAGCGCGCCTTTTTTGCAGCTTCGATGACCTTTTTCATCGGTGCGTCCGGCTCGCCGAAGCGGATGTTATTCGCAATCGTATCCTCAAACAGATACACCCGCTGGAACACGAAGCTGAAATTCCGCATCAGGCTGTCAAAGCTGTATTCCTTGACGTTTTTCCCGCCGAGCAGCACCTCGCCGCTTTTCACATCCCAGAAGCGCGCCATGAGACTGGTCAGCGTGGTCTTGCCGCCGCCGGACGGCCCGACAATTGCCGTTGTGGTTTTTTCTGGTATTTTCAGATCAACGCCGTCAATGATCGTTCTGTTTTCATACGCAAATGAGATGTTTTTCAGCTCGATATCGTGACTTGCCGGCGTGATATCTGCGCCGTCAATATCCATTTCCGGAATCGAGAGGATCTCGTTCGCCTGACTGACACAGATCGAAACGCTGCGGATCAGTGCCGAGAATCCTGCCATGACATCAAGGCTCTCATAGATCATGAACGAGCTGATCGTCATCATGATACAATAAAGCAGCGACATACTGCCGTTTATATAGAAATACACGGATGCCGCGCACATCAGAACGCCGGTCAGTTTCGTGACGATCTCCTGCAGTGTGATGAACGGAATGACGTCAAATTCAAGGTGCGTGTCACCGTTCTGCTTTGCCTTGATCGCCGCTTCGAGCTTCTTCGCACGGCTGCTGACGAGGTTATAGTTCTTGACTTCTGCGATGCCCTGAATGAACTCGATCACAGCGGCAACAAGGTCACGGTTCGCCTTCTGCTGCGCCGGTGCGCCCCTGCGCGTGGCTTTCTGCATCGCTGCATTGATGAGCGCATAGACCGCGACACCGGCAGTCAGAAGCAGTCCGATGCGCCAATCAAAGCAGAACACAAAAGCAGTGATAACAATTGTTGTCAGGATGCCCTGTGTTGTCAGCATGACGACTCTCGTTGCAACATCCGAGAGCGCTTCCATTGTGTTTGTTGTGACGCTGGTGATATGCCCGAGGCTGTTGTCATTGAAGTAGCCCATCGGCAGATAGCGCAGATGCTCCGCGATCTCAATGCGCTTGTTCGAGCAGGAATGATAGCCCGCTTCGGTCTGCAGCATCGTCGTTTTCAGGTTGATGAGCAGCTGTCCGAGCACTGATGCCGCGAGAATTGCAGCAGCGATCCGGATATTTTTGTTCGTCATATTCCCGTCCAGAATGCCCATGACAATGACGCCGATCGCCGAGATGCGCAGCGCTGCAAAGATCGCCTTGACCGTGCCGAGCGCGATCGCCAGATACAGCTTTTTGCGGTCTTCCGCATTACAAAAATCAAAAAAGCGTTTTAATGTCGTAAACATCATGCACCCTCCCTGACTGCCGTATGTGCTTCCCACATCTGCCGGTACAGCGGCGAATCTGCGAGCAATTCCTCCTGTGTGCCTGCTGCTTCAACCGTACCGTTGTTAATCAGAATGATCTGATCGGCGGATGCAATGGTTGATAATCTGTGCGCGATCACAAGCAGCGTTCTGCCCTTCACCAGTTTTGCGACCGAGGACTGCACCAGCGCTTCGTTTTCGGGATCGGTGTACGCCGTTGCTTCATCGAGAATGATGACCGGCGCATTTTTCAGCATCGCTCTTGCAATGGAGATACGCTGCCGTTCGCCGCCGGAGAGATGTCCGCCCGCACCGCCGACAACCGTCTGATAGCCGTGTTCGAGCTGCATGATGAAATCGTGGCAGCCGCAGGCTTTCGCCGCGTTCATCACATCCTCATCGGTCGCACGCAGATCGCCCATGCGGATATTATCCATGATCGTTTCGTCAAAGAGGTAGTTATCCTGCGAAACGTAGGCGATATTTCTGTTATACTGTTCCAGTGGGATATTGCGTATATCCACACCGCCGAAGGTGATACTGCCGCTGTCCACATCCCAGAACGATGCGATCAGCTTTGCGATCGTCGATTTACCCGAACCGGACGGCCCGACCAGCGCATTGACCGTTCCCTGCCGGATATTCAGATCAATGCCGTGCAGGATTTCTTCATCCTTGTAACCGAAATGCACATCATGCAGCACAATGTCCGTGCCGTTGATCTTGTCGGTCAGTTTTTCGGGGCGGATCAGCTCCTCGCGTTCAAGGATCTCTGTCGCTTCGCCGATGATCGTGCCCATTTTTGCCATGCCGTCCCAATAGGACGCGATCGTCATGAACGGCGAGACCAGACCGAGCGAGAGGATGATCAGCATCAGCAGATCGGCGCCGGTGACCGTGCCTTTCATGTAAAACAGCGCGCCGAACGGCAGCAGACCGAGCAGAAAATACGGCATGATGAGCAGGGAAAGATTCTGCCAGAGATTGCAGCGGCGCATCCAGTCAATGAAGCAGTCCGCGCCCTCTTTCGCCGCAATGACGAACTTTTCATACGAGGTTTTCGCCTTGCCGAACGCCTTGATGACCTCGATGCCGTTGATGTATTCGACGGCGGTATCGTTCAGCTTTTTCGTTTTGACGACCGTATTTTCGTAGCTCTCCTGACCGCCGACCATCATCAGCATGAAAAATGCCGCACCGACCGGCACGCAGATCAGCGAGATCAGCGTCAGCTTCCAGTTGATCGTCATCATGTAGATGATGAGCGCGACCGGCACAAAAGCGTTGGACAGCACCTCCGGAATGATGTGCGCCAGCGTTGTTTCGATGGAATCCACACGCTCGCAGATGATGTTTTTGTAGGTGCCGCTGGACTGCGACAGCACCGAGCCGAGCGGCAGCCTTGACAGCTTTCCGGTGAGCCGGCGCCGGATATTGGCAAGCACCTCAAAGGTCGCGGCGTGGGAAAGCGTCGTCGAGACCGCATGGCAGACGCGGCACAGCAGCCAGAACACCGCCATTTTCACGATGTCCGCGGTCAGCAGAGACATGTCCTTTTCCAGTGTGCCTGCGTGCATCTCCAGCAGCTTGCCCACAATATCCGCCATATACAGATACGGCACCAGCCCGAACACGACCTTGCACATCGCCAGCAGCACGCTCATTATGTAATTCGGTTTCTTCTGCCCTGCAAATGCGATCACTCAGCTGATCGCAGAGCGTTTCTTTGTGTTTTCCATAATGCTCCTCCTCATATTGTTAGCTATAGCTAACTGCTATTCAAAAAATATCGGCATCAGATGCCGAGTATTTTTTTCCAGCCCGCCGAAAAGAACGCGTCCAGCGTTTCCGCATAATGCATCGCTTCCCCGCGGCTGAAATCGTGGATCACCGCCTCAAACAGCGCCGAGACATTCGCCGTCACGAGCATGTGAAATTCCTGCTTTGAGATCTCGTTGACGGTCATATTGTACTGCTTCATCCGCTCGAAATAATCCAGCGTGGAGCGTTCCTCCAGCAGCGCCATATCGTGAACAAAGCGCGCAAATCTGGTTCCCTGTGCGCGGCAGATCAGAAGCTTGAACGCATCAAAATAATCGTAGATAAATGACATCAGCCACTTGGTCTCGCTTTCGCTCTCATTCCAGAGCTGCTGCACGTCGCCGCATTTCATGACCTCATAGCCCTGTTCAACGAACGCCTGATATTTCGTCATCAGCTCGCTGATCGTCGGCTCCACAAGTGCCGCAAACATCTCCTCTTTGTTCGGAAAATGCCGGTACAGCGCACCGACTGTCAGCCCGGCTTCGGATGCGATCCTGCGCATGGACGCATTCTCAAAACCGTATTCCGTAAACTCTCTGACTGCGGCGGCTATGATCTTCCCGTGTGCTTCGGTTTTGTCTCTCGGCATATACAAACCTCCCTTCGCCGTAAATAAACACTGTTCACACACATAGGATATCACGGAATCAGTCCTTTGTCAAGATGCGTGAACAATGTTTACCAATACAGCACAATCTTTCCCTGTATGCGGGAATGTTTATCGGCATTTACGACAAAAGTGCGTCTGCATCCGGCGAGCTTCAGGGATCGCCTGCGGGGGCTGTCCGCCGATGCCGTGCCATAAGCCGCAAAAAAACGCTCCCGGGGATCTCCCGGGAGCGCATTCTGCCGTAAGGGACCGGAGGCAGCAGTGCCCCCGATCAGTATTTCCGTTATTTCTCTTTCAGCGCATCGCAGCCGACAAACAGGTCGCTGCCGACATCGGTCAGGCCGCTGCCGAGCGTGACGCTCTCCAGCGATTTGCAGTCCACAAACGCGCCGGTGCCGAGCTTCGTGACGGAATCCGGGATCACGGCCGTTTTCAGCGCACGGCAGTCATAGAATGCGCCGTCGCCGATCTCCGTGATGCTGTCCGGCAGGATGATCTCCTGACAGAACCGGTTATGAGCAAAGGCATCCGCGGCAATCACGCTGAACGAATCGGGGACGATGCACTGCTCGGTGTTCGCAAAGCATCTGTACAGAAGTCTGCCGAACGCAATGCTGCCGCCGTTCGCCTTTGTCTTTTCCTGGAACGCCGTGCCGTAGAACGCCTGCCTGCCGATTTTCTGCAGGCCGCATTCGTCCGTGTAATAGCTGACGCCTTCCAGCTTTCCGCAGTTGAGGAAAGCATAATCGCCGATCTCGGTGATGCTGCCCGGGAAGTAGATATAGCCGGCCGCATCGGCGGAGATGCAGGGTGCGCCGCTGCCGAGCACGGTAACAGCCTTTCCTTCAATGACAGGGGGGATGTAGCAGGTGCCGCTGGTGCGCACCTCCGGGAGCGCGATGCTGTCAATGCAGACCGTACCGGTCTCCGGGATCACATGATAGGTCAGATTCGTCGGACTGAACGCAATGATGCCTTCGCTGAGCAGTTCACGGAAGTTATAGCAGAAGATGCCCTTGAATGTCACGGGCGTTTCATTCTTCGTATACGTGCCCGCAGCGTCGCACATGTAGCCGACCGAATGGGAATTGAACGAGAAGTATTCCGTGCTGTATACAATCGTTTTCAGTGCAGGGCAGTTGACAAACGCCTCATCATACAGCGAAACAGACTGTCTGCTGCGGATCGTGACGTTCTCCAGCGCGGTGCAGTCCGCAAAGACACGGTTGTTGACCGACGTCAGATGCTCCGGCAGGTCGGCGGTCTTCAAAGCCGTACAGCCTGCAAATGCGCTGTCCTTCATATAGCTCAGCGCAGCCGGGAGAACGGCAACCTTCAGGGACGTACAGTCGCTGAAAGCGCCCTGCCCGATGCTTTCGCATTTGTCCGGGAATGTGATGTCCTCCAGTGCCGAGCAGCCCGCAAACGCAAAATCGGAGATCGTGTTCACGCTCTCCGGCAGCGTGACCGTTTTCAAAGATGTACAGCCGCGGAACGAGGAGCCCGGAATGCTGAACATGCCCTCTGCACAAACAAAGGATGTCAGGGAAGTGCAGTCCTCAAAGGCGGATTCGCTGAGATAGTTCAGCTTCTCCCATTCGCCGGATCTGAGCGAGGAACAGCCGCGGAAGGCCGCCGTGCTGACGCCCGTGATATTTGCCGTCGGGAGCGATTCCAGCGCGGTGCAGCCCTCAAAGCAGAAATCGGGAATATAGGTCAGGCGGTCGGAGAACACGATCTCCTTCAGATTTTTCGCACCCCTGAACTCACCGCCGGAGAAGGATGTCACCGTGTCCGGCAGCGTGATGCGCTCTGCGCTGCAGCCCGCGAACGGACAGCCCCGCAGACCGCCGATCTCCGTACCTTCATACTGTTCGGGCACACGGATCTCTTTGGCCCCGGTATCGCAGCCCGCGACATAAAGCAGGCTGCCGATCTGCTCATACTGCAGACCGTTCGTTCTGTCGATGATGCGCGTCGTGGTGGTCACCGTTCCGGTCGTGTCAGCCGGAATATCAGTAACGGTCACGGCGGTCGTTGTGACAGCCGGCTCAAGAAGCGTCAGCGGGACCTTTTCTAATTCCGCCGTACGTGCCGTCACGGAGCCGGCCTGTGCCTGATACACAATCTCTGTCTTTCCGTAAGTATCGCTGAAAGCCGTGATATTCTGCGGCAGCCGGATCGTTCTGATCTCCGGGCAGCCTGCAAACGCGGTCAGACTGAATTTCGTGACCGAATCCGGAATGGTGACGCCGGTCAGGTTTTTGCAGTTGCTGAATACGCCGGCGCCCAGCTCGGTCAGCTGCGCGGGGAGCGTGATCTCCTTCAGCGGCGTACCGGAAAACGCAGTTCTTTCGATCTTTGTGACGGAATCGGGGAACTTCACGCTTTCCGGATTCGTCCCGCTGAACGCGCTGTACCCGATCACGGTCACACGCGGCGGGATCCCGATCTCCGTCAGTGCAGTACAGCCGCAGCAGAGCTGAGACGGTACTGCGGAGAGCGATTCGGGCAGCTTCAGATCGGTCAGCTTTTCGCAATAGCTGAATGCGCCCTCTCCGATCATTGTCACACCGCCGGGAACCGTGATCTTCTGCAGTGCGGAGCAATGGCTGAATGTCCGCGTGCCGATCGCGTGGACCGTCTGCGGGATCGTGACGCTCTCCAGTGATTCACAGCCTGTAAGCAGATCGTTCGGCAGCTCTTTGATATGCGCGGGGAGCGTCACATCGGTGAGCGCTTTGCATCCCGACAGGCAGGTCGCGCCGAGCGTACCGACCGTATCCGGGAACGCGATCGCTTCGAGCGCGGAGCAGCTGTAAAACACGGAATCTCCGACTGTTGTCAGCTTCTTCGGCAGGCGGATGCCCGTCAGGGACTGGCAGCGGCTGAATGCGCCGTTTTCCAGCGCTGTGATCTGATCCGGCAGCATGACCTCTGTCAGCGCCGCGCAGCTGTTGAACATGCCTGAGCTGATCGCCGTCAGCGGGGTCTGATCCGAGATGACAGCCTTTTTCAGGTCAGCGCATCCGGAAAAAATATTTTTGTCAACGGAGAGCACCGTCGCCGGGATCTCAGCCGTTTCCGCGCCGCAGTTGGAAAATGCATTCTGTCCGAGCGAGCGGATCTGCGCGGGGATCGTGATCTCCGCCAGGTTCCGGCAGCCGTCAAAGGTATACGGCGGAATGGCCGATGCGTTGTCAGGCATACTGACCGCGCGGATGCCGGAGTTCCGGAAGCAGCCCTCATTGAGCGTCGCGCTGCCCGCATAATGCACGGCGGTAATGCCTGTACAGCCGTAAAACGCTTCCTTGCCGAGCGTGCAGCCCGCCGGGATCATCAGCTCCGGCCCGAGCTTCCGGCAGGAGGCGAAGGCGCTTTCGCCGATCTCCGTCATCTCCCGCGGGATCGTCAGCTCAAGCGAGGCACAGCCGCTGAAAAAGCCCTTCGGAACGGTTTTCCAGTTTCCGCGGTAATCAAACCGCTTCAGTTTGCCGCAGTTCATGAACATGCATTCCGGCAGCGCATAATGCTCCATGCTGTCCGTCATGCAGACATACACAAGGTTTTTGCAGTCGCGGAACATGCTCTCGGAGATCTGAATATCCGCCGAAATATACAGAAGCTGAACGGAATCCATACCGCTGAAGGCGCCGCTTGCATAGGCGGTATCCTTCGAGAGCGTCAGCTTTTTGATCGAGCGGATGCCGGCAAAGGCCGACGATCCGACCTCTGTCAGATTCTCCGGCAGCGTATCCAGCCGCAGGGATGAACACTGATTGAACGCGGAGGAGCCGATCACGGTCAGCGCCGCCGGGAACGGAACGGTCTGCAGCGATCTGCAGCCTGCGAATGCGCCGCTGCCGATCGCGGTGATCGTATCCGGCATCGTGACGGATGTCAGGCTGCTGCAGCCGCTGAAGGTTCTATCCGGAAGGGCGGAAAGGCGCTCCGGAACGGCCGCGCTTTCCAGTGCGGTACAGCCCTGAAAAACGCCCTTGCCGAGGTCCGTGACGCTGTTCAGATCCGGCATCTGCCGCAGAGCGGTGCAGTTTGTGAATGCGCCGTCCCCGACGGATCCGGGCGCTGCTGCCAGCTTCACATTTTCGAGTGCCGTGCAGCCGGAGAATGCATTGCTGCCGATGACCGCCGCACCCGGAGCCGTCACCGTTTTCAGATTCACGCAGCTGCTGAATGCCTTTTCCGGAAGCTCCGCAAGCGATGCGGGGAAGGTCACGTTCTCCAGTGCGGTGCAGTTCTCAAACATATTGCCGCTGATCGCTGCAAGTTCTCCGCCGAAGACTGCCGTTTTCAGCGCCGTGCATTTCCGGAAGGCGCTGCTGCCGACAGACCGGATGCCGTCCGGCAGGGTCACGGATTCCAGCGCACTGCAGCCGTTGAACACGTTGTCGCCGACCGCATCATAGCAGGCAGGGAGCTGAACGGTCTCCAGTGCCGTGCAGCCCGAGAATGCGCTGTTGCCGATGCTGACGCTCCCGCCTTCTGTGGTGCCGTCGCCGAGCATCACGGATTTCAGTGCCGCGCACTGGCTGAATGCCGATCTGCCGATCCCGGGCCGTGCATGAGATGCCTTGACACTTTCCAGTTTTTTGCAGTAGCTGAACGCGTTGTCTCCGATCTTCACGAGCGAATCCGGCAGCACGACCGATTTCAGTGTATTCCGGACGCCCTCAAAGGCGTTCTGTCCGATCTCCGAGACCGGACAGCCTTCCAGCGTCTCCGGCAGGACAGCGTCCGGTGCGGTACTGTTCCATTTTGTGATGACTGCCCTGCCCTCCCGGATCTCATAGAAATAGGCGGGGCCTGTTTCTGCCGTTGTCGTGACCGGCTTTGCGGTAGTCTTTGCCGCCGTCGTCGTGACCGGCTTTGCGGTAGTCTTTGCC
>JAFWQJ010000001.1 GCA_017545185.1 Oscillospiraceae bacterium
ACTTCTTCTGCTTGTTTGCCTGCACTGCCTTCTCGTCATAAGCCGCCGCTTCACGCTCGGTGAAGTGGATAGCGTCCATAGGACAGGCAGGGAGACAGTCACCGAAGCCATCGCAGAAATCGTCACGCACGAGCTTAGCCTTGCCGTTTACGATAGCGATCGCCCCCTCATGGCAAGCCTTCGCACACAGACCGCAGCCGTTGCATTTTTCTTCGTCTATCTCAATTATTTTCCGTATCATAGCCATACCTCCTTGACTTTATGTATCCATTATAGTATAATCAAAGAAGAAAGTATGTTGTAATTACAACATTTTGGGAGGAAAATATGGATATTTCAGTTTTGCATAATTCGATACTGTTCAAGGGCTTTGATGATACCGAAATATCGGAGCTTTTGAAAGCCCTTAATGCAGCCGAAAAGAAATACAATAAAGGTGCGATGATATTTTCATCGGGAGAGATCACCGATAAGCTATGCTTTGTGACCGCAGGCAGCGTTACCGTTGAGAGCAATGATATGTGGGGAAACCGCACGATACTCAACCTTGTAGGTAAGGGACAGTTCTTTGCAGAAAGCTATGCACTCCTGCCCGATGTTCCTATGCTGGTCGATGTCTGTGCCGCTGAGGATTGCACTATCGTATTTCTGAGCATGAAATCTCTTGTAAATCTTAATGATATGATAAGGTCAAGACTCCTTGCAAATCTTCTGACTATCACCACAAGAAAAAATCTGCACCTGTCGAGCCGGAGCTTTCATACTGCTCCGAGACAGGTGCGTGGACGTATCATGGCGTATCTGAACACCGTATCGGTTCAGAAGCATTCCCGTGAGTTTGATATACCCTTTGACCGTCAGCAGCTTGCGGACTACCTCAATGTGGAACGCTCGGTGCTATCAAATGAATTGAGCAAGATGCAGAAGGACGGACTGATACGATGCAGGAAGAACCATTTTGAGATCATATAACAAAAAGTGCAGACGACTTGTGACGTTTGCACTTTTTCTTTATCATCAACTTTGTATCAGAATCAAAGTTGTGTTACATCATCTCCGCCGCCGTCATCAGCTTATGTCCGATGACCTTTTCAAGCACGTCAGAATCCTCAACTACAACAATTTGCTCATATCGTGACAGAAGCAGCGACTCAACAGCCATGTTATAGCCATACATCCCAATATAATGTGATATTGCAATATTAAGCAGATTCATTATATTATTGTTTGACAAAGGCTCAATCGTTATCTGAAGATCATTCATAGTGTTAGAACGCTTTGAAATTGAAAGATATTGTGATCTGATTTCAGTTTCACTTTTTTCAAAAAAAGAATTCTTAGTGCCATTTCGTTGTAATAGGTGTTCATAAAAATAGCGGAACTCTGAGATGGGGATCGGCTTAGCGTTATACTCAATTAACAATATGTCCCATGCTTTCACGATTGTTAGAATATCAATTATTTCGGATAAATGAGCAATTAACTTTTTTTCTTCATATATTCTTATTTTGATATGATGCTGATTTACAGATAAAAAAGCCTCTGGAATTGTATCAAGCATGGCATAAACTAGGACACTATTCAAAGAAGCAGGGGTGACATCAAAAGAAACTTCAAAGGAAATAAATGCCTCATTCGGATAATCAGGGAATAGATGTTTTAAATACTGCTCAGTTGCCATTTTATAATCATTGATTAATATGAAGCCATATTTCTGATTATTCAAAACAACCACCTACATTCTAAAATAAGATAAAGGTATCAATCACGCAAGAATACAATCCTGCACGCCGAATGCGCTGACCAGCAAATCCATCCAGAATTGCTGGCTCTGTCCCTTTTCGTATCCCTGATCCTTCCATCGTGCCGCGAATTCCGCAGCCGCCTTTTTCTGTTCGTTCGGTGTCATGATGGAGCGCCTTCTTGCTCTTAATAACTGTTACCATTATATCACAATTTGTCGAAAAATTCAATAACAGCGAATAGGATTTTTTACATTATTATGCAGAGGCTGTATTCCCATTAAAGCTGTCAAATTGCTCTCCGCCTCATTCCCTCATTATTTTTTCACAAGAGGGGTACCCTTGAAAAAGTACGCAAATAAGGTAGGTCACGCCAAAAAAGAGACCGAACCCTCAACTTTTCGTCGGATTTCAGGAAACAAAAAAGCACGGAAACCCGCGATACTGCGTATTTCCGTGCAAAAAAGAAAAATGCGCAACCGTTCTGATTACGCATTTAGATTTGGTGGACCCGAAGGGGATCGAACCCTCGACCTCCGCGTTGCGAACGCGGCGCTCTCCCAGCTGAGCTACGAGCCCGTTTGATACCGTCCTATTATAGCACAAACGGGCTGATTTGTCAAGCGTTTTCCGGTAGAAATTTTCAGGCACTATCCCTTTTGCATGGTCTCGCCGTTTTCGATGCGGTCAGCCAGCTCGCTCAGATAGACCCAGCGGTCCATTTTGTCCGAGAGTGCCTGCGAAAGCTGCTCCCGCTGTTCGGTCAGCTGCTGCAGCGCAACATAGTCCGAACTGCTTGCCGCGATCGCCTGTTCCGTCTCAGCGATCTGTTGCTCCAGCGCCGCAATATCGTCCTCGATCGTCTCGTATTCCCGCTGCTCCTTATAGGAGAATTTCAGCCTGACTGCCCCCTGAAAGACGCGCTCCTTTTTTCCGGACGCGGCCTTCGACTTTTCTGGTTCGGCAGCAGGTACGCGCTTTTCCGCATAATCCGAATAATTGCCGGTAAAGCGCGTGCACTGCCCGTCCCGGAACTCGAAGATCTCCAGCGCGAGCTTATCCAGAAAATAACGGTCATGGGAAACGGCGATCACCGCGCCCTGAAAATGTGCAAGATAGTCCTCAAGGATCGTCAGCGTCGCGATATCCAGATCATTCGTCGGCTCGTCCAGCAGCAGGATATTCGGCGCAGACATGAGGATCTTCAGCAGGAAAAGCCGCTTGCGCTCGCCGCCGGAAAGCTTCCCGATCCTGCTCCACTGCAGCTCCGGCGTGAACAGGAACTGCTCAAGCATCTGCGCGGCCGTGACGGGGCCGTCGGGCGTCTGCACGATGTTTGCGGTATCGCGGATGTAGTCGATCACGCGCTGGTCGGGGTCCATTTCGCCGCATTCCTGCGAAACATAGCCGATCTTCACGGTCTCACCGGTGACGATCTCGCCGGCATCCGGCAGCACCTCGCCGGTCAGCATCCGGAGGAAGGTGCTCTTTCCGGCGCCGTTCTGCCCGACGATGCCGATGCGCGCATCTCTCGCGATGATATACGAAAAATCGGTGATGAGCGGCTTGCCGTCGATCGTCTTGCTGATCTGCGAGAGCTCGACGGTCTTTCGGCCGAGTCTGCTCGATACAGACTGCATCTGTACGGTGCCGGTCTCTGCGGGGATATCCCGGTTTTTGAGCTGCTCAAACCGCTCGATGCGGTCTTTTGACTTGGTGCCTCTTGCGCGTGCACCGCGGCTGATCCATTCCAGCTCGCGGCGGTAGAGCGCTTTGTTTTTGCGCTCTGCGGCCTCTGCATCCGCCTCGCGCTGTGCCTTATACGCAAGATAATCGCTGTAATTGCCCTCGCAGAGATACAGCCCGCCGCGATCGACCTCCGCGATGCGTCTGCATATTTTGTTGAGGAAGTAGCGGTCATGCGTGACCATGACGATCGCGCCGCGGTATTTCAGGAGCTGATCCTCCAGAAGCTGCGCGGTCTCATTGTCGATGTGGTTGGTCGGCTCATCGAGCAGCAGGACGTCGCTCGGCTGGACAAGTGCCGCCGCGATGCCTGCCCGCCGCCGTTCGCCGCCGGAGAGCGCAGAGATATCGCGCTCGCAGTCGGTGATGCCGAACTGCCGGAGTACCGAACGCGCCTCGTATTCCTTCGCGTCCCGGAGATCGGAGGGAAGATGCCGGATGACCTGTTCCAGCACGCTGCCGGACGCGTCAAATTCGGGGATCTGCGGCAGATAGGAGATGCGGATGCCGTTCGTGCGGATGACGCTGCCGGAATCCGGCTGTTCCTTTCCTGCAAGGATCCGCAGCAGCGTGGATTTTCCTGTGCCGTTGATGCCGATGATGCCGACCTTGTCGCCGGAATTGAGGAAGAAGGAAACGTCGTCCAGCACGCGGCGCTCCATATAGGTTTTGGAAATATTCTGTGCGGACAGCAGAATCATGTCGCCCGCTCCTTTCATTCTGTGATCAAGCATCATTATAACACAGCCCCCCGCGAATGTCAACGGGCGGAGCGCATCTGCGGGCGGCTCCGACGGCTGAAACGGACGCTGCTGCCGCTTGATCGCCGGATGCCGTTCAATAGCTTTTTCTGATAACTGCCTATCACGTTTCCGTATTGGACAAATTCCTATAGGTGTGCTATGATATACACATACCAAACACAGGGAGTGAATCCGATGAAAACAAAAACCGTTTATCTCACCTTTTCAGAACGAATGCGATACTGCTGAAGCAGCTTCCGCATTCCGAGATCTGAAAACAAGAAAGGTGAATATCATGAAAAACAAATTCAAGGTGATTTCCGTTCTCGCATCGCTTGCGCTGCTGACAGGCTGCGGTGCGCTGAACAATTCCGAACAGGCTGCTGACTACAACGCACCGAATACAAATGCGGCCGATACATGCAAAGAAAACGATGAGGTGCCGGATTGCTGCGCGGGCGGCGAATCCGACTGCTGCAAAGAGGACAGCAAAAAGGACTGCTGCGGGGACAATGAAAAAGCCGGTTCCGATGCTGCACCGGAGAAATCCGCACTCAATCTCGGATACCTCAATTCGACTGCGCATCTGCTTGCGTTTGTCGCGGCGGAGGAAGGCTACTTCGCCGAGGAGGGACTGAATGTCACGCTGACGCAGTTTTCGAGTGCCGGCGAGCTGGTCAACGGTCTGGAATCCGGCAAACTGGATGTTGCATTTATCGGCTCCGTGCCGACACTGACTTTCCAGAGTCAGGGGCATGATGTGACGATCATCGGCGGTGCGATGACGAACGGCCACGGCTACGTCATCAAGTCCGAATTTGCCGAGAAGGACGAACAGGGCGTTGAGATCCTCAAGGGCAGGAACGTCGCGTCCGTCAAGAACAGCGTTCAGGATGCCGAACTGCAAATTTTGCTGAAGGATGCCGGCATTGAGATCGGCGAGGGCGCGGACAAGGTCAACATCGTCTACTTCGACAGCCAGAAGGACGCCTACGCGGCACTTTCCAACCAGACGATCGACGCGGCTTCGGTGTATTCGCCGTATGCGTCGCTTGCAAAATCGCAGGGCTACAAGGTCGTTTACTACTGCGCACATGAAAAGGCGCTGGAAAATCAGCCGTGCTGCCGGCAGGTCGCGGCGACAGAGGCGGTCAGGGCAAATCCGAATACCTTTACCGCGCTGGAGCGTGCGTTCATCAAGGCATATCACCTGACGCAGGAAAACCATGAAAAGACGATTGCCGATGTCAAGAAGTACATCGACATTGACGAGGAATTTATCGAAACGGAGGTTTACGGCGGCTACAGCGTATCGAGCCCGGATCCGGACAAAAAGGGTACGCTGACGCTGAAGGATACGATCGTAGAACTCGGCTATACAACGGATTACGATATTGAACCGCTATATAATACTGAGATCTACAAGGCGGCTCTGGACAGCATTCTCGCCGAAGGCTCCGATGAGATCTACAAATCATTGGAGGAGCATTTCAATGCCTACGAATAAGATCGAGATCAAAAACCTGACGGTTGACTATACCGAGCGCGGCAAGAAGTTCAATGCACTGCACGATGTATCCTTCGGGGTCGGTGCGGGGGAATTTGTCAGCGTGATCGGCGCGAGCGGCTGCGGAAAATCGACGCTGCTGAGCGTTCTGGAAGGGCTGTATCAGGCGGCAGGCGGCACAGTCGAAATCGACGGTGCACCGCTGCACGGAACAGGCAGGGAACGCGGCGTCGTATTCCAGCATTATTCGCTGTTCCCGTGGATGACCACACGCAGCAATATTGCGTTCGGCATCAAGCAGGCACGGCATGATCTGAGCCGCAGAGAGCGCTTTCAGATCGCGGATGAGTTCCTCGGCAAGGTCGGTCTTGCGGAGTTCGGCAAGAAGTATCCGTCGCAGCTTTCGGGCGGTATGCAGCAGCGCGCTGCGATCGCCCGGGCGCTGGCAATGAATACAGAGATCCTGCTCATGGACGAGCCGTTCAGCGCGATCGACGCGAAAAACCGCGTTGTCCTGCAGGAGCTGCTGCTCTCGCTCTGGGAGGGCGACCACAAGGACAAGCGCAAGACGGTCGTGTTTGTCACGCACGATATCGACGAGGCGATCCTGCTTTCGGATAAGATCGTCGTGCTGACGGCGCATCCGGGCACGGTCAATGAGATCGTGCAGGTGCCGTTTGAACGGCCGCGGAACCGCGCAGAGCTTGTAAAGACCGAGGAATACGGAAAATTCCGGAACCGTCTGCTCTCGCTGCTCTATCAGGATGTGGCGAACCGCATCGGCGGAGAGGAGGTCGTCCTGTGACACTGAAGAACCGCTTGCTCCGCGTGACGCATCTGCTGTTCGTGATTTTGCTGCTCGTGCAGCTTCTGCCTGACAGATCGGACAAGGATGTGCACACCGGCGCGCTGATCGCCTTTGCGGTCGGTCTGGAGGCCGTCACGCTCGGACTGAGCTTCCTCATCAAGAAAAAAGAGAGTCTCTCGCTGCTGCTGGATATCGTCGGCTTTATCTTCGTGCTGCTGACGGTCTGGTCTCTGGCGACGGCAAAATTCAATGTGCTGAATCCTCTGCTGTTCCCGGCGCCGGGCAAGGTGCTGCATCAGTTCGCGGAGGACAGGGAAAAGATTATCGTCAATATCCGCAGCTCGCTCGGCATTACCGTCAAGGGCTTTTTGCTTGCATCTGCCGCTGCAGTTCCGCTCGGACTGTTCCTCGGCTGGAACGCCCGTCTCGGCGGCGCAGCGACCTATATCTCCAAGTTTTTCAGTTCGATCCCCCCGATCGTTTATATCCCCTACGGCATTGCGCTGCTGCCGACATTCCAGTCGGTCTCGGTGTTCGTCATTTTTCTGGCGACGTTCTGGCCGGTCTTTGCAGGCACGATGAGCGGCGTCATGCATGTCGATCAGCGCATCATTGATTCTGCGAAGGTGCTGAATGTGCCGAAGCCGGAAATGCTTTTCTCGGTGATCCTTCCGGCGGCGCTCCCGCAGATCTTCCTCGGCTGCAATCAGGGACTGAGCGTTTCGTTCATCCTGCTGACCTCTGCGGAGATGATCGGCGCACGCGACGGCATGGGCTATTATGTCAAATACTACTCCGATTTCGGCGACTACACCCGCACGATCACCGGCCTGCTGGTCATCGGCATCGTGGTCATTGCGGTGACATTCCTGTTCAACGCCTTCCAGAAGCGGATGCTGAAATGGAAGCGCTGAGCCGGCGCGTTGTGCGAAAGTGTGCCGGGAGCATAATAAAAGGAAACAAAAGGACGCTGATGCAGGAATCGGCGTTCTTTTTTTATCGTTCCGTGCCGGATATTCGTTATATCCCCATTAACATATAGGCATACTCTGCTAAATTTGTGCAGAATTCCGAATATAGGCAGAACCTATTGACAATTCTCCCCTTCCGTGCTATAATGCATACGTATCCGATAGGATAAATAAGAAAAAGGAGAACCGACCATGAAAACGATGTGCTGTATGCTGTACTGTATGAACGGTCACAACAGAATACGAATGGTTCATACACACGCGGCAGAGCGGCGATGTCGGCTTCCTCATGTATCATAACCCATGCAACATGAAGAAAAACGCGCGGTATGCAGTGGCATTCTGCGCTGTTTTTATGCCCCGGAGGATTTATGGTTGATGAACGAGAAAGCATAACCGCAAAGCTCTGCGCCTTTGCAAGAGCGTGGCACGCGATCCACGAACGCGACAAGATTTTTGAGGACGACCTTGCCTTTGACTTCATGGGCAAGGAGGAATATGACGCGATGTACGAAACGGTCAGCCGCGGCTTTGACGGCTTTGATGCTCCGTTTTCCAGAGCGGACACCGAGCAGATCATCGCTGAATACATTGCGCCGATCCCGCTGGCGCGCATCCATTTTGCGGAGAACCGGCTGCATGATTTTGCAGCGAAACACGGAAAGATCCAGTATGTGATCTGCGGCGCGGGCTCGGATACGTTCCTGTTCCGCAATGACAATCCGGATATTGAGATCTACGAGATCGACCACCCGGATACGCAGCGGTATAAGCTGGAACGCATCCGGCAGCTCGAATGGAATATCCGGAAAAATGTGCATTTTGTGCCGGTCGATTTCGAGAAGCAGCGCATGACGGAGCAGCTTCTGAAAGCAGGGTTTGATCCGCAGATCCCGGCGTTTTTCAGCATCCTCGGCGTGACCTACTATCTGACGCTGGATGTGTTTTCGGATACGCTGGAACAGATCGCGGCGCTTTCCGTGCCGGGGAGCGAGCTGGTCTTTGATTATCCTATGAAAACCGGCGTATTTCCGGAACGGGTGCGGCGGCTCGAACAGATCACGGCGTCACTCGGCGAGCACATGCGCGGCGGCTACGATTACAATGAGGTTTCCCGTGCGCTCTATGCGCTGGGCTTCCAGATCGACACCTACCTGCCGCCGGAGAAGGTGCAGGCAGAATACTTTGCGGGACGCGCCGACCGCATGAAGGCTTTTGAGAATGTCAGCCTGCTGTCCGCGACCTATACCGCAGGCTATGATTTTGAATAAGGAGAACGATCATGAGCAGATATGAACATACAGAGACCGCCCTCATTCACGGCGGCATTTCCACGGACGAACGCACCGGCGCGGTCAATGTGCCGATCTACCAGACCTCAACCTATCAGCAGGACGGGCTCGGAAAAATGCGCGGATACGAATATTCCCGCACCGGCAACCCGACCAGAGAGGCACTCGAAAAGCTGATCGCGGAGCTGGAGGGCGGCTATGCAGGCTTTGCGTTCGGCTCCGGCATGGCGGCGATCACCGCGGTGCTGAGCCTGCTGCAAAGCGGCGACCGCGTGCTGATCTCGAGCAATGTTTACGGCGGTACGTTCCGCGTGCTCGACAAGGTGTTCGATCATTTCGGCATCACGTATACGATCGCAGACACCGCCGACCTTGCAAAATACGAATCGCAGATCACGGATGACGCAAAGGCAGTCATCATCGAGAGCCCTGCAAATCCGCTGATGACGGTCACGGATATTGCAGCCGTTGCGGAGATCTCGCACCGGCACGGGCTGCTCGTCATTGTCGATAACACGTTCATGACGCCGTATCTGCAGAAGCCGCTTTCGCTCGGCGCGGACATTGTCGTGCACAGCGCAACGAAATACCTCGGCGGCCACAGCGATGTGGTCGCGGGGCTTGCGGTCGTGAACAGCGAGGAACTCGCGCAGAAGCTCGCGTTCATCCAGAACTCGACCGGCGGCGTGCTCGGCCCGTTTGATTCGTTCCTGCTGATCCGCGGCATCAAGACGCTCGCCGTCCGCATGGACAGACACGTTGAAAATGCGCAGAAGGCCGCGGAATATCTCAAACAGCATCCGGTGGTCAAAACGGTGTATTATCCCGGCCTGCCGGACGCGCAGGGCTATGCGGTCAACAAAAAACAGGCGAAAAACGGCGGCGTGATGATCTCTTTCGAGCTGCATGAGGGCTATGATATCAACCGGTTCTTCGAGAGCCTGCAGCTCATCATGCTCGCGGAAAGCCTCGGCGGCGTGGAATCGCTCGTGTGCCATCCGGCGACGATGACGCACGCATCCATTCCGGCGGATATCCGCAAAAAGGTCGGCATCACGGACGGGCTGATCCGTCTGTCAACCGGCATTGAGAATATCGCGGACATTCTCGCCGATCTGGAACAGGCGATCGGAAAGGCGGCGCCCAATGTCTGAGATCAGAGATCTTTCGCTCTGGGAGAGCGGCGAACGGAAAATCCGGTGGGTCAAGGGCAATATGCCGCTGCTGCGCGGCATTGAAGCGGAATTTGCAGAAACAAAGCCCTTTGCGGGCAAGCGGATCGCGCTGTCCATTCATCTGGAAGCAAAGACCGCCTATCTCTGCCGCGTACTGGCGGCAGGCGGTGCGGAAATGTATATCACCGGCTCGAACCCGCTGTCCACACAGGACGATATTGCGGCGGCGCTCGTGCATTCCGGTCTGAACGTCTACGCATGGCACGGTGTTACGCCGGAGGAATACGAAGCGCACACCCGCCGCGTGATCGAGGCACAGCCGCATTTTATCATCGACGACGGCGGCGATCTTGTCACGCTGATCCATCAGAAATATCCGCAATATCTTCCGAATGTGATCGGCGGCTGCGAGGAAACGACGACCGGCATCCTGCGGCTGAAAGCAATGGCGGCGGCAGGCGAACTGAAATTCCCGATGATGCTCGTCAATGACGC
>JAFWQJ010000033.1 GCA_017545185.1 Oscillospiraceae bacterium
AACTTCATAGCCTTCCGGATTGACCTGCTCATGGAGGTTGTACTTGCCGTCCGGCAGGTTCTTCACGTTGGTCGCCTCGATGCCCGAGATCCAGACCAGTGCGTCGCCGCTGCCGTTGATCAGCTTTGCTTCCTTGCCGATTTCCACGCTGCCAGCTGCGAACACGATGTCGTTGTCATCCGCGTCCTTTCCGGTCAGTGTCAGCATCGCGCCCTTGACCTCTGCGCCGAACTGATCCGCCTTGTTGATCTTCACAGTTGCCGCGCTTGCGTCCTTCATGACGACGACCGTCTCATTGCCCTCGTCATCGACGACCTTGCCGTCCGCATTGACCTTGAACTCAATGTCCGCTGCGTAAGCATAGCCGTCCGGCGCACCCGCCTCATGAAGAATGTACACGGTGTCTGCGTTCAGGACGCCTTCGATCACATGGGATTTGCCCGCCTCAGACGTCCACGCGTCAATGACCTTGCCGGTCGCCTTGTCGATGACCTGAAGCTTTGCGCCTGCGATCTCCTCATCGCCTGTGATATTGGTCTTGGAGATCGTGACCTTCGTTTTCTGATCGACCAGAACAACCGCGGTCTTGGAGGCCTTGCCGTCCGTGACCGTAAAGGTCACATCGGATGTGACGACATAGCCGTTCGGTGCTGCGGTCTCATGCAGCGTATAGGTACCGTCAGCCAGATCGCTGATGACAGTCTCCTCGGTGCCGGAACGCCAGCTCAGCGATTCGCCGGAGCCGCTGATGAGTGCCGCATTCTTGCCGAGTTCGAGCTGTCCGGCGCGGAACACGATGTCGTTGCCCTCTGCGTCCTTGCCGGTCAGCGTGATCTGTGCACCTGCGAGCTCCTCGCCGTCCGCGGCGACCGCCTTCTTGGAGACGCTCACCTTCGGGCCTTCCTTCCGGTTGCGGAGGGTGATCGTCACGGTCTTGCCGCTGACATTGATATTGCCGTCTGCCGCCTCGAAATTCTCAAGCGAGCCGTCGGCTGCAATGTCGAACACTGCGAGATACTTGCCCATGAGCAGCGTACCGCCTGCGCAGTAGCCCTCCGGTGCTTCGGTCTCCTTGACTGCATATTTGCCTGCTGCGAGATCCTCAAAGACCTGCGGCTTGGTCAGGTCGCCGTTCGATGTCCATGCACCGTCCGTGATCGCCTTCTCACCGGTGACCTTTCCGGTCTCCGGATCGACGGTCAGCGAAACGAGCGCAAGCTCTGCATCGGCAAGACCCTTGTCGTCCGCGTCGGTCTTGTTGATCTGCACCTTGGTGACATCCTTCAGATTCGTCACATCGACCTGCAGCGTGATATCTTCCGATGCCGCTGCATTTTTGCCGTCCACGCTGTCAAGCTTGCCGTCCTTGATCACGATCGTGATCGGATTCGGATTTTCTGCATATCCGACCGGCGGTGTGATTTCCTTCAGGATATAGGTTCCGTCATAAAGCCCCTGAATGACTGCCGGTGTGATGCCGCTTTCCCACATCAGCACCTTGCCGCTGTCGGTCATGACCTGACCGCCTGCGACAGCCACGGAGCCTTCGCTGAATACGACCGGATTTTCATTTTCATCCGTACCGCTCAGAGTAAAGACAGCGCCGCCGAGGGCGTATCCGTCCTTATCCTTCTTGTTGACGGTGATGCTGACCGGTGTTGCGGTCTCATCCGTCATGTTGACTTCCTTCTTGAATACCGGCGGCTCTCCGTTGAGCAGGACCACATCATGGTTCTCGATCACGAACTCGATCGGTTCGGACTTCTTGTAGCCGAGCGGAGCACGCAGCTCTGTCAGCGTATAGGAGCCGTCCGGGAGTCCCTCAAACAGGATGCCGTGGTCAATGGATGTCCAGTTGATCGTCTTGCCGTCAGCGGAGATCGTGTATTCCGCTTCCGGCTCATTGCGCAGATCGTTTTCCTTGATCAGGTTTCCGCGGATACCTTTGTACTTGTTGTTGCGGAGCGGGATATCCGTGAAATCGACCGGTGCGCCGTCTGCGTCCGTGCCGGTGAGCTGCATTCTTGCGCCCGGCAGATGTGCGTAGTCCGTGCCGACCAGCTGGTCGGTGACCTTTCTGACGAGCAGCGTGTAAAGCTCATCGACTGCCTCGACCGAAGCACTGTCGGTTCCGGTCTGATCCGATGCGACAACGTCTGCGCGTGCACGCGGATCATTGACCGGGATCTCCGCGACCGTTCCGGTGATGCTGTCCTCGGAAAGCTCCGTCAGCACGCCGTTGATGACCCGGAAGCTGTACGGCTTGAAGCTGTAGTAGCCGACCGGTGTGGATTCCTCCGTCAGCAGGTATTCGCCGTCCGGCAGACCGCTCAGGTTGATCTTCTCTGCCGCGCTGACCCACTCGACTGCCGTATCCGTCTTTGCGATCAGTGTCTGATCCGCGGTGACGTCTGCGAGCGTTGCGCTCTTTGCAAACGGCTTGACGAGCGTGAGCTTCATGCCGGCCCCGACGACGGGTTCCGGTGCAAAGACCGACTGCGGATTGTCAGGATCGGAGTCGTCGAACTTCCGCTTGTTGTCGATCTTGCCGAGTGCCAGCTGATTGAGCTGCTTCTCGTCCTTCATCTGCAGCTTGTAGACGGTGGTGCGATTCTCCGTCACACCCTCGACTTCGGTGTAATTTGCAGTCTCTGCAAAATCCTTTTCCGCATTGGCCGGATCGTTCATATCCAGCTTATAGAACTTCGTTGTCTGTCCGGGTCCCGCGCCGGTCACACTCTTATAGATGTAGATCGGCTTTGCCAGGCTGTAGCCTGCCGGAGCACCCGTCTCCTCGATCCTGTAGATCCTGTTGTTTGCGAGCGTACTGAGCGTTGCCTCAAAGAACGCGGTCTTTTCGCGGCTGGAGCGCTCTGTCCATGTACCCGCAGCGCTGTCGTATTCAAACACCTTGATGACAAGTCCGTCAAGGTTTTCGATGTTGCCGGTTGCCGCATCCGTGCTGAAGCGTTCGCCGTTCTCGTTTGCCTTTTCAAACGTGAACTTGCTGCCCATGCGGATGTTTGCCAGCGACACGGTCAGTCTGCCGTCCGAAGCGCTTGCCGTAAAGCCGTCCACAGCCCTCAGGACGTTCACTCTGCCGTCAGCGGTCCACTCAAAGACGTTCACGAGATTCTGTGCGCTGTTGTTGTAGCCCATCGGCACGCTCGTCTCGACGACTGCGTACTTGCCGGCCGGGAGCGACTTCATCTTGAAAACGCCCGTACTCCTGATCGCAGCCGGTGCGCCGTCTGCAAGCAGTGTGCCGTCCGCATCCTTCACTTCTTCGTAATCCGTGTCCAGTGTCAGCGACCGGAGCGAAACCGGATCGGTGCTGCTCTCTGCTTTTCCCGACAGGATCTTGATCAGCCGGAGCTGTGCGCCGGTCATCACGTTGCCGGTAGAGGAATCGAGCTTGCGCATCTCGAACTGATTGAACTTTTCGTTTCCGAACCTGACGGTTCTGCCGTCCAGCGTGCTGTCCTCGATCGTGACAGCAGTCCAGCCCGCGAACGGGTCGCTGATCACGCCGGGCGCCGCGCCTGCGGCTGTCTCTTTATAATAGAGCTTGCCGCCGCGGACGAAGAACCAGACGTCCTTTTCCGAAGGCATATAGCCTGCCGGTGCAGCCGTCTCGCTGAGACGGTACACATGATCGGCCTCGCCCTCGTCCAGAACCATCGGTGCGATGTTGCCGTTTGCAAGCAGGCCGTTCTTCACGGCTGCCAGCGTCAGACCCTTTTCATCCGATTTCCATGTGAGGGAATCTGTCGGCTCACCGGCATTGCCGCCGGCATCGACCGTGAAGCCCTCGATCAGCATGGATGCACCTGCCAGCGGCGCATTCCCGTTGTCGGTATCGGTCTTCATCAGGCGGATCGCCTTCTGGTTTTTGAACGGATAGCCGTGCTCCGGCGTAATGTCGATCAGCGGCTCATACGGAACATTGTGCTTGTTGGTGATCCAGTAGCAGTCCTGTCCGTTGTACTGGATCGGGTTGTCTGTCTGATCCAGAAGGAGCTGTGCGCGGAACATGCTTGCTTCCGCTGCCGTGACATCCTCGCCCTCCTTCAGGACCTTTGTGATCCTTGCCTGATTGTCGCCGGTGTTCTCCGCCTCGAACTGATAGTGTGCATCACCGATCAGATAGACGTTTCCGGCGGAATCGAGCGGCTGGAAGGTCTTAGAGGTACCCGCATCCTCACCGTCGGTATAATCGACGCGGAGCGAGGAGACCGGGATATCCTGCGAGAATACCGCGACCTGATGCGGCGGATCGCTCAGATAGCCGTTCGCATCCGAATAGATGCCCGGCTGCCCGTCGTCCTCCGGCTGCACAATATAATAGTATGTGTAGTTATCCGGATCGGGCGCAACGGAGTTGTCGAACATCACAAGCGCCGGATCGGATCCCGTGACCTGCTTCACGAGCTTGCCGTTGCTGCAGTTCACCGTTCCGGAGGCACCCGGATCAACGGTCACATCGGCCGTGACCTTGTAGAACCGTTCGATCTCATTGTTGAAGAGAGTGTCGTTCTTGACAATGTAGCCGGTCGAATCCAGCTCGGCCATTGTAAACTTACCCGGTTCCCCGGTTCCGTTCATCGCGAATGTGATCTTGTCATATTCGGCCGTGGTATCGTAAGTGAATGCATCACCGATATCCGTCGTGAACGTGACCGAATTGAGCACGATGCCCGGATCGCTCACCGTATAATTGGTGTTGTAGGGCTCATACGTGCCGAGCGGCTCGTCGCTTTCGTACAGCGTGTAGACGCCGCTTCCGTTGTTGATCTCTGCATTGAGCTTCTCATTATTTGCAGAGATCGTTCCGGTCACTTCGTCTGCGACGGTCACATCTGCCGTGACTCTGTAAACATGAGAAAGGATATTGCTGTCAAGCTTGTAGCGATCACCGGTCAGTACATATTGCGTACCCTGCGGCTCGGCCTGGAAGGTGATCGACGGCGTCTTGGCACTGATCGTCTTGACGATCGGATCGCCGGAGACCCAGAGCGTCACGGAATTGACCGTGATGCCGGGATCGGCAGCCCATACGTCGTACATACCGAACGGCTGATTGTGGTCAGAGCCCAGCGTCTTCAGCGTCCGGCCGACATCGGAATCCGCTTCCGGATTGCCGATGACAACATAATGATTGTCCCGCAGCCAGTCGAAGGTCAGCTCACTCTTGTCCTTGCCCTCGCGCGCTGCGATCTCATCCAGTGTCAGAATTTTGGTATCGCCCGGAACGGTCGCCTGACCCTTCGAGAACTTCACTTTCTGCTTGTCGTCGTTCTTGCTGATCGTGAAGTGGTATTCCGTATCGCCGAGCGCATAGCCCGGAGCCGGTGCCGTTTCGCGCAGCACGTATTCGCCCTCGCGCAGAGCGGTCAGGGAAGCGGTGCCGTTCTCATCGGTGACTGCCGAGGAGACCAGCGTCTCTGTCCCGTTCTCGATGCGGAACAGCCCGAAGGTCGCGCCCTTTACATTTTCTCTGCCGGACTGATCGGTCTTCTGCACCTTGACCAGGTACTTCACGTTCAGGCCGAGCACGGAGGACGGACCGGTGTACGGTCTGTAACCGAATTCCGTCTTGCCGTCGAAGCTCTTTGCGATCAGCGCACCGGAAAGGTGACCCTGATTGGCGCCGTCCGTGACATCCGCGTTCGGTGCGAGCAGCGTGCCCTGGAAGTTGCCCGGGAGCTTCAGCGAATTTGCCTGACTGAAGTTATACAGCAGGCTGGTAACGCCGGGGTGGTTGTTGCTCATGAAGCCGCCGACGTTGGAAACATTGATGCCGTTGATCGTCGTCGTGACGTCGCCGCCCGCGACCTTGTATTCCTTCATGCCGCCGTTATCGTCGTACACATTGATGACGATATAGGCATTGTCCCAGTATTCGTACTTGACCGTGCAGGTCTCGTCGTCGGCATGGACGACCTTGCGCGGTGTGATGAGCTTCGGGATGTTTTCAAATTTGAATGCGCCGCAGGCGGAGATCTCTGCCCACTTGTCCGCACTGATATTGAATGTGACAACATCCTGGATCTTGCCCTTCAGATTCGCATCGAAGGTCGCGGTGCCGTATTGGATCGTGACGGCGTCGTCCTGAAGCGGCGAATCCTTTGCGTTCTCGCTGATCGCCTCACTCCGCTGCCGGAGCATTGCGAACTGCTCGTCAAAGTCAAACAGCTTCGTGACGTAGGTCTGCGTCTTGTCGATGCCGCGCTCTCTGTTGCCGGGTGCCGAATTATCCTCCAGACAGGTCTCATTGACCGGTCTTTCGGGATCGTCGTCGTTCAGCACGAGGATCTTGTCCTTGTACTGAAAGCACCACGAACGCAGGTCGCCGTCTGACGGCACAAGCTGCGCATTGACGAACGGATACTCGGTATTATAGTAACCGTCGTTCGCCAGACCGACTGCGCCGCTGTTCGTCCGCACATTTCCGCCGACGATCATGTGCGCATAGCCGTGATCGTCCAGCAGGTCGCTCAGCGGGATCTGGTGGCCGTAATCGCCCTTCGCGAAGGAATAGCCGTTCCACGATGTTGCGATGATCGCATCGCCGCCGATCGCGACACGGCCCTCCGCGTCGGATTCCCACACCTTCATATCATCCTGCAGGAACACGCAGAACTGCGATGCGATGCCGAGTGCGTAGGTGTCCGTGAAGTTCTGGAGCGTCTGCTGAACGTCCAGCGGAACGACCAGCGGTTCTCCGTTTTCATCCGCTGCATTCTGACCGCCCAGCAGCACGGCCGGATCTCTGCCTCCCAGCGCATCCATGAGCGTGGAGGATTCGAGATATTCCTCCGGACTTCCTCTGCGCAGCGGGTATACCAGATCATCCAGTGCATCCGCCCGCCTTCCTTTCAGGAAAGCCGGGCTGCCGAGCAGGTACGTGAGTGTCATGACGCCGGACGTCACGCCGCTCAGAATACGCTGCCGCATAGTCTTACCCATAATCTACCCTTCCTTTCTGTATCGTCATTATGATGTCTGTCCGCTCCGCCGGTGCAGCTGTCCGATGCATCAGCGGCAGGGAACACATTGACCGGCACATGCTTTCGCATGTCCGGACCTCGGTTTTGCGGTCATAATATTAAACATTCAGAGCGTATCCAAGTATAACAGGACGTATACTCTGAAAATTGAACAGAACGACCTTTATTCTATTATAATATTCTAAAGCGAAAAAGTCAACCGCATACTGCAAAAATTATAGCTATATCGCACAAATTCTACAATTGACACAAAAACAGATGTATCGTTTTAAGCAAAACGTCAAAAACGCTACACAATTTTCCGAAATCACGCATTTACGTACATTTTAATATATTGTTATAAATACATGTTAAAAAATACGTTCTAAATAAAACAAAATAAACCGTCATTTTTCAGATATTTGTATTGTATATATACCGAAAGTAATAAACAAATTGGATTCCACACTTTGTTATTGCAATATATTTCAACATGTTTCCGCCGGAAAATTGTTTTTTGAAAATAAAAAATCCGGAGCACACCCGATGCCCCGGTATCAGAAAGGCTGCACCCCCGCAGGGATACAGCCCGCATTTTCCTGATTTATACGCCCCTGCCGTTCACGGCATAGCGCTCCCGCAGCCTGCGCACGGTCTCGTCATCGTACATCCGCGACGCGCAGATCAGCAGCGTGAAAAGGTACGAGGTCATGCCGGTACTGGCCGCAGCCTTCATGCAGTCCTCCAGCGAATATTCCTCTGGCGGCACGATCCGGCATTTCGCGGGGTCATATCCGCTGCCGGCTGCCATTCTCGCACGGTACAGCAGCTCCGGCTCGGGATTGCCGGCCTCCTTCAGCATCGCCGTCAGCAGCACGAGCGCGTCGCTGCCGCCTCCGGTCTTTTCCGCCGCCGCGAGTGCCGCATCAAAGAGCGCGCGCACAGTCTGCTCCCGTTCCGGGATCTCCTTTTCCGAATAGGCCAGCGCATAGCACAGCCGCAGACGGTTCACCGCATTCGCGTCCTTCCCGTCAGCCGTTTCCGTACAGAGATACTGTTCCTTATTTCCGCGCAGCCAGTGCCGCAGATCGGACCGCATGTCCGCCAGCATGGCCTGAAAGACCTCAATATAATCCATACTGTCCTCCTTATGTGAAATCGGACAACTTTCAACAGGGCATAGCTTTCCCGCCCGCTGTTTTTCACATTATACCATAAAATCTCCGCTATTTCAATCCGATTTGCAAACAAACTGCTTACAATTTGGAAACAAAACGCATTCCGCGGGATCCATCTTTATAAAATCTTAATCATTTTGCCCCTTGTTTCTTCATAAAGATTTTGCTATAATGAGGGTACATTCAGAACTTTGCAGCCTCATTCTATTGCCGAGCGAAAGGAGCCGGATTATGCTCGAAACCAAAAATCTCTGCAAGACCTACAAGCCGAAAAAAGGCGTTCCGGTGCTTGCAGTAGATCACATCTCTCTCCGTTTCCCGGAAAAGGGAATGGTCTTCCTGCTGGGCAAATCCGGCTCCGGAAAATCCACGATGCTGAATCTGCTCGGCGGTCTCGACCAGTATGACGACGGCGAGATCATCATCAAAGGCATTTCCTCCAAGGATTTTACGCAGCAGCGCTTTGACAGCTACCGCAATACCTACGTCGGCTTCATCTTTCAGGAATACAATGTGCTCGAGGAGTTCTCCGTCGGCGCGAACATCGCGCTTGCGCTGGAGCTGCAGGGCAAGACCGCGACCGATGCCGAGCTGAACGAGATCCTCAAGGCGGTTGACCTTGAGGGCTTCGGCGACCGCAAGCCGAATGAGCTTTCCGGCGGTCAGAAGCAGCGCGTCGCGATCGCCCGCGCGCTGGTCAAGAATCCCGAGATCATCATGGCGGACGAGCCGACCGGTGCACTGGATTCCAACACCGGCAGACAGGTGCTCGATACACTGAAAAAGCTTTCCGCGGAAAAGCTGGTCATCGTCGTTTCGCATGACCGCGAATATGCGGAGCAGTATGCCGACCGCATCATCGAGCTGGCAGACGGCAAGGTCATCCGCGATGTGGAATCGGTGCATGACGAGGACGGCGCAGAGAAATCGCTCGTGTTCCGCCCGGCCAGCATCGAAATCCCCGCGGACTATCACCTGACCGAGCAGGACCGCATTCAGATCAACGAGTATCTCGATCAGCTGCGCACCGGCGCTTCGCTCATGCTGCCGGGCACCGCACAGAAATTCACGGAAACCGACGACTCGAAAATCCCCGTGCAGGACGGCTCTGATTTCAACCTGATCAAATCCGTGCTGCCGATGAAAAGCGCATTCAAGATCGGCGCGAGCAGCTTAAAGCACAAGCGCTTCCGCCTCGTCATGACGATTCTGCTTTCCGTTGTCGCCTTTACGCTGTTCGCGCTGGTGGATACATTCAGCTCCTACGACCACATCCGCGCCTGTACCGATTCGCTGATCGACAGCGATATCAATTATCTTTCGGTCAACAAGTCCCGGAAAATGGGCTCCGGCGGACTGGAGGAATGGTGGTCGACCTACGGCCTGAAGATTTCGCCGAAGGAGCTGGAGGCATTCAAAACGGAAACCGGACTGGATGCGACCGGCCTATACATCCCGCCGGACGCAAACCTCCGCTTTGACGAACAGTTTGACCTTAGCTACGAATTTACCAAGGGCAGCTTCAATCCGAATCTGGAGCACTTCTGCGGCTTCGCGGAGATCACTGAGGAATCCATGAACCGGATGCATTATAAGCTGGTCTGCGGTTCCCTGCCGGACGGCAGCAAGGATGAGATCGCGATCAGCGCGGCGCTCTGCGACACCTTCCAGCGCGCCGGCTATCACGAGCCGGTCTCCGAGGAGGAGCGGCGCAGTCTGCGGACGAGCCCGAAGTACCAGAAGATCACTTCACCGCTGGAAATGGTCGGCAAGGTCATCCGGCTCATGGGCACGGATTACACCGTGTCCGGCGTGATCGACACCGGCATGGATATGGAGCGGTACGAATCGCTCAGACAGGATTCCGAGCGTCAGAGCGGAGAAGCCGAGTTCGTCGAATACATGCTCCACAGTGAGCTGACGATCGAAGCCAATTACACCATGAGCGGCTGCGCAATGGTCGGCGCGGGCAAGATCGCGGAAATGGCCGCGGCACAGCCTCATATCTACGAATGCAATTCCAGAAGCGATCTCAGCCTCAGCTATGACAACAGAAGCAACAATCTCTGGGCAAGCTGCTGGACGCAGTTCATCACCGTGCTGGATCAGATTCCCGCAGAGGAGATCGTCTGGATCGACAAGCCGCAGACAGAGCTTGCGGACAATGAGATGATCATTTCACTGGAAAACTTCCACATCGGCACCGATTCCAATGCGGTCCACGAGGGTCAGAAGATCATCGACGACATCCTGGAGGGCAAGGAGGAACTGACAAAGGAAAACCTCAAGGCCATCATTGATTCCGTTTCCGGCGGAAAATGGGTGCTCTATAACGGCTGGCAGGATGAATGGGGCAATTATCAGCACACTGAGGACAAGAACGCAAAGATCGTCGGCTGCGTCCGCACAGACAGTGCCTACAAAAGTGCCTGCGTCGTGCCGCAGAAATATTTTGCAAACATGGTCACGGATCCGGAGGGACTCTATGACAGCGCACTCGGCGCAATGCCGGAAGACAGAGCAGACGTCGAGAAGTTCGTCCGGTACTGCTACCGCGACGGCAAAGACGTCACGGAGCGCTATGAGCTGAACTGCCCCGTCACCGAGGAACTTGACACCGTCAACTCCGTGCTGAAGGCACTGGCCAAGGTCTTCTTCTGGATCGGCCTGTTCTTCGCACTGTTTGCCTCACTGCTGATGGCAAACTTCATTTCAACCAGTATCCACTACAAGCGGCAGGAGATCGGCATTCTCCGTGCGATCGGCTCGCGCTCGGCGGATGTGTTCCGGATCTTCTTCTCGGAAAGCTTCCTCATCGCGGCGATCAACTTTGTGCTCTCTGCGGTCTTCTGCGCGGCGGCTGTTATCATCATCAATTTCCTGCTGCGCAGGAAGGTCAACATTCTGATCACGGTGCTGCATTTTGGCGTCCGTCAGATCATCCTGCTGATTCTCGTCAGCCTTGCAGTCGCTGCGATCGCAAGCTTTCTTCCGGTGCGGCGGATCGCCAAAAAGCGTCCGATCGACGCGATCCGCGACAAATGATCCGCACCGAAAACTTCAATTTGCTTTCCTCTATATTGTAATACTTCCTTTTGCTTTGAGCCTGAGACTGCCTGAAATTCAGTCTCGGGCTGCTTTTTTTCAGGGGAAAACAGGAAAAATCCATGTGCATACAGTCAGAAAATGCGCTGTGAGCAGGCGGATTTTGTACACTCCGACAGAAAATGTGCAGGATGCTTTCTTTTTTTGCGGTTTTCTGGTATGATATCATTAGAAAAAGTATCCGAATACGGTTCGGAGAAAGGAGCGATACAGCAATGAGCAATGCAGAGAAGCATAATCCGTCGCAGAAAAAGCAGCTCATTATGATGGTAATCCTGCTCGCTGTCTGCGCCGTGCTGGTCACATGGACGGTCCTGCTGCTGAAGGACCGGATCGACCGGAATCAGACCAACGAACAGATCTCACAGCTTGATCTGTCAGAAGTGACCGGAGAGCGTGAAGCGGAAACAAAAGCGCCTGTCACCGGTGTCGGCGGCATGTGGGAGGATGTTCTCGCAGGCGTTACCACCGTTACATCGGAAAAGGTGCGCGTGACGCTGCCCACAACGGAATCCAAACCGCCTGCCACCAGAAAGTTTGTCACGCAGCCCGCAGTCTTTATCCGCGTCACGACGGCCAAGGGCGCCGTAACGACCAAAAAGCAGCAGGGCGCCGCCGCTGCAGGCACGACCAAAAAGCAGCAGGGCGTTCCGGCAACAAGCACATCCGCAGGCAGCCGCACGACGACCACAACGGCAAAGCCGCAGACTGCACCGCATTCCACGCAGCCGCCGGCCACAACGCCGCATCCGCAGACGGCCACCCAGCCGCAGACCACGCCCGCAGCGGCCGCGCCGCAGGCACCGTCCTCGGCACAGGTCATCTACAATCAGCTGCTTGCCGTGTATCTCGGCGCCGGCGCACAGAACGGCAAGGCCTATTACTATGAGCCGGCCGGAAACGGTCAGCCGACGGTCGTCATCGGAAATGCAGACGGCTTTGCAGGCGTATACCGCACGGATGACTATGTCAAGCGTGTGGCGCTCGGCGGAACCGGCGACAGCAATGAAAATCCGTGGCAGACCGGCACGGACTTCGTGTTCCGCAAAAACGGAAACGGCAATAACTATGTGTTCTATGAGAGCGAGGGCGCCAATAACCGGGTCGTCGGCGGATTCAATCCCGATACCGGCGAAAACATCTGGATGCGCCTGCATTACACCGAGGAAAACGGTGCGGTCAAGGCTGAATACCGCCTCTGCCGCAGAAGTGAATCCGGTGTGCAGAACGAGCTTGGATCCGGAACAGGCACGGCAGACCGCATCTATGCGCTGCCTGCCGATATCGCGGCGCTCGCTTTGGCAGCCGGATTCCCGTCGGGTGATATCTCCGCACTGCCGGAGGTCACGGCCAATGCGCAGAACGATATCTCCGCGCTGCGGAACCGCGCAGGCACTTACAACGACGGCTTTTCCGTTCAGTCCGGCAGCCTTTACGGCGTCATCGGCGCCAATGCCGACAATGTGTATCTCCGCGCGGGCATGAGCCTTGCGTCCAATATCATCGTATCGCTGCCGGCCGGCACGTTTGTCAGCGTGGACAGCAACTATGATCCGGAGAATCCGGGCATGTGGTGCCCGGTCAGCGTGAACGTGAACGGAACGTCGTACAGCGGCTATGTTTCCGCGGTCTACGTGCTCACATGGAAAGCCGAATAAAAAAACGATCCTCTGCATCCCGGACGGGGTGCGGAGGATCATTTATTTGCAGGAGCGGGCAGTGCCCGCCTCCGTTTTTGCGCCCATGCAGCACACCCGAAACTTTTTCCTATTTCTCCCATTGCAATCCTTCCAATAGTATGGTATAATATAGAAAGATCATCGAGCCGGAAAGGAGCGCCACATGAAAATTTCAACCAAGGGCAGATATGCACTGCGGATGCTGATCGAGCTTGCCGCACATCAGCAGGGAGACTACATGTCCCTGAAGGAAATCTCCGAGCATCAGAACATCTCGAAAAAATATCTGGAGCAGATCGTCCCGATGCTCAACAAGGGCGGTCTGCTGCGCACGAACCGCGGCAACAAGGGCGGCTATATCCTTGCAAAGGATCCGAAGGAATGCACCGTCGGGGATGTGCTGCGCGCAACGGAAGGAAGCCTTGCGCCGGTCGCCTGTCTGGAATACGAGGTCAATGACTGTCCGCGTGCGGCACAGTGCGCAACGCTCTATGTCTGGGAGGGGCTTGCAAAGGCCGTCTCCGATTATCTCGACAGCATCACACTGCAGGATATCATCGACCGCAATGCCGGAAACGATGCCGGAAACGACTATTGTATCTGAACCGTAAAAATCAAACGGACGCTGACTGATCACAGCCGGCGTCCGTTTTTTTTATGAATATGCCGTTATCCGGTCAACATCCGCGGCCTGCGCACAGATCATCCGGTAAACGGTATCGGAGAGCTGCACACAGAGCTGTTCGCTGTCGGCTTCATTGCCTGCAAGCTCTGTGTAGACCGTTGTTCCGCCGATCGGAAATTCCGCGTAAAAGATCGCCGTCCGGATGCCTCTGCTGTTCGCCCGCGTGAGAAAGTATCCGGTTTTGACGGGCGTGCCGCAGATCTCCGAACAGCTTTCCTCACCGGTGATGACCGTATCCGTCACGGGCAGCTCTGCCCGCGCAAGACAGATGCGCAGACCGCCTTCGGCTGCGGTTTCCAGCCGGAGCATCTCGCCCGTATCTGCCCTGAACGCTGCATGTGCCCGGCTGTATTCCGGCAGGATGGCAAGCCCCGGAAACAGTGTCTGCATTTCGTCCGCAGTCAGCGCCCTGTCCGTGATGTCAAAATCGTATGCATACTGCGCTTCTGCGGCCGGACTGCCGCTGCCGTAAACGAGCACCTGTCCGTTGTCAAGCTCCGCGGTATACCGCACAGAAAGCCGGTGCTGCCGGATCCCGAACGCAGCCGTTCCGGCAATGATGAACAGCAGACAGACCCCCGCCGGGAGCAGCCTGTTCAGCGGGAGCCGCCGCGCTTTCCGGCAGTGCTTCTGCTGATACGCCGTGACTGCAGCGCACATCCGTTCTGCGGCGGCCTGTTCCGGCAGGATGCTGTCCCACGCCGCAATGATCGCTTCATTCTTCATAAAAATCGTCACCCAGCCTTTCTTTCAGGATCTTGCGTGCCTCGTGCAGATGATTCCGCACGGTCGATTTCGGTTTCCGGAGCATCTCTGCGATCTCCGCGCTGTTATAGCCCTCGTAGTAATACAGATAGATGACCGTCTTGTATTTGTCCGGCAGCTCCAGCACAGCCTG
Source organism: Oscillospiraceae bacterium (assembly GCA_017545185.1). Taxonomy (GTDB): domain Bacteria; phylum Bacillota; class Clostridia; order Oscillospirales; family Ruminococcaceae; genus Firm-04. Next base: position 14,535 of record JAFWQJ010000033.1, read on the forward strand.
CAGAACATCGCCGGTATCGGGTGCTTCCGCGGACTGCAGCTCGGGGTGCTCATCAAGCGCGTCATGCCTGCGGCGTTTGCAGGCATCCTTGCAGATGTTGGAGGCCGTGCGGATCAGCCATGCCTTTTCGTGCTCCGCGGACGCAAAGACCGGCTGCCTGCGGATCAGCCGGAAAAATGTTTCCTGCACGGCATCTTCGGTATCCATCGGGTTCTTCATGTAAGCATAGCAGACGCGGTAAACGGTCTGATAATGCCGCGCATAGATCGCTTCGATCTCATTTTCGCTGTGCATCGGGCTATCTGACATAGCATCAGCCTCCTTTCACTGATAATACGATCGGGACATGCAAAGTGTCGGGGAAATTTCGTTGTCTGCCGTCTGCGCGGATATGCAAACAGGGACGCCGGTTGCAGCATCAGCGTCCCTGTTGTTATTCATGACCGGATTCCAAAGAAGTGCGGCTGCCGCAAACCGATTACAAAGCGGTGCCGCTGTTCTTCCGGTACGCAAGATAGCTTTCGAGGATCAGCACCGCAGCGACGGCATCCACAACGGATTTCCGCTTTTTACCGCGCGTATTCGTCACATTGAGGATCTGATGCGCCGAGACCGTCGTGCAGCGTTCGTCCCAGAGCACAACCGCAATGCCGCTTTTTTCGCGCAGGATCTCCGCGAAGTCCGCGCATTTCTGCGCTCTCGGCCCGCGGCTGCCGTCCATATTGACCGGATGCCCCACGACGATCAGTTCGGCGCGGGCATTTTTTGCGGCCTCTGCCGTTTTCTCGGCACAGTGCAGAAAATTTTTCTCAGTCAGCACGCCGGCAGGGGAGGCGATCATCTCTGATCTGTCGCAGACCGCCCAGCCCGTGCGCGTATCGCCGAAGTCAACGCCGAAAATGATCATTCCGTATCCTCCCCGCGGTCGGCCGCCCATGCGGGATTATCCGCAGAGAGCAGCGATTCCGGCAGATGCGACGCGCTGTTCTTGACCAGAAGCGTCCAGCCGGTTTCGTCGTCGTAGGTCAGCTGCGAAACGGCGGTGTTCTCCGCCCAGCCGACGTCATTCAGCCGCGTGATATCCCCGAATTCCGCATAGCAGAGGAAATTGCGGATCGCGCAGCCGTGCGAGCAGACCGCGACCGTTTTTCCGGGATTCGCCTTTGCGATGCGGGTCATCGCGTCCGCCATGCGCTGATAGACATGCGGCATCGCCTCGCCGTTCGGTGCCTGAAAATCCCAGATGTGTTCCTTCCATATCTGAAACTCCGCCGGGAATTTTTCGCACAGATCGGCAACGGGAACGCCCTCCCAGTCGCCGCCGTTGATCTCATGCAGATCGTATTCGGCAATCAGCGGGAGCCCGTGGTATTTGTTGACCGCCTCCGCAGTCTCGAGCGCGCGCTGCCACGGGCTGTAATAGACCGCATCCAGCGGGATATCTTTGAACCGCCCGGAGAGATACGAGACCTGCTCGCGGCCCTTTCCGGTCAGCTTTGTATCGACGGTGCCCTGAAAATACGGCAGGACATTGCCCTCCGCCTCGCCGTGGCGGATCAGATAGACGGTCGTTACCACGGCTTCACGCTTCCTGTCAGCTCTGCGGCTGTCGCAATGTGATTGCTGTCGAGCCAGTCGTTCAGCTCGTCAATGATGCGCAGCGGCGCGTAGGGATCCTGCACGATCGCAGTGCCGACCTGCACCGCGGATGCACCCGCCATCATGAGCTCTGCGGCGTCCTCGCCGGATGTCACACCGCCCATGCCGATCACCGGCAGGCTGACCGCATTCGCGACCTGCCAGACCATGCGCACGGCGACCGGGAACACCGCAGGCCCCGAAAATCCGCCCATGTTGTTGTGCAGGATCGGCCTTCTGGTGCGCAGGTCAATGCGCATACCGAGCAGCGTGTTGATGAGGGAAAGCGCGTCCGCGCCCTCGGCCTCGACCGCCTTTGCGATCTCGGTGATGCTCGTGACATTCGGGCTCAGCTTGACGCACAGCGGCTTTTTCGTTGCGCGCCGGACGGCCTTTGTCACCTGTGCGGCCGCCTCGCAGGATGTGCCGAATGCGGCGCCGCCCTGCTTCACGTTCGGGCAGGAGATGTTCAGCTCGATCATGTGCACATCGGTCTTGTCGAGCTTGGACGCGACCTCCGCGCATTCGTCAGCCGTCGAGCCGGCGATATTGGCGAGAATGACCGTATTGCATGCCAGCAGATGCGGCAGCTCATTTGCGATGAACGCGTCAATGCCGGGATTCTGCAGACCCACGGAATTGAGCATACCCATGGTCGTTTCCGCGACGCGCGGCGCGAGATTGCCGGTACGCTTTGTGCCGGTCGTGCCCTTTGTCGAGATGCCGCCGAGCAGCGACAGATCATAGTATTGTTCGTATTCACGGCCGTAACCGAATACGCCGGATGCCGGAATGACCGGGTTTTTGAACGGGATACCGCAGATATTGACAGACAGATCAGCCATTACCAGATCACCTCCTGCGCATTGAAAACGGGGCCGTTTTTGCATACATGCTGATACTGCTCCGCGCCGTGCTCGTCTTTGGTGCGGCAGGCGCAGACCAGACACGCGCCGATGCCGCAGCCCATGCGTTCCTCGAGCGACACCTGACACGGGATCTCATACGCCCCGGCGAGTGCCGCGGTCGCTTTCAGCATCGGCAGCGGGCCGCAGGCGCAGATCAGCGCGGGCTTTTCCGCCTTGATCTCCTCCTCGAGCGGCAGTGTCACAAGGCCGAACCGTCCCGCGGAGCCGTCGTCCGTGCAGAGGATCGTCTTAGCGCCGGCAGCGGCAAAATCGTCCTGCAAAATCGCGCAGTCCGCCGACCGGAAGCCGGAGATCACGACTGCATTTTTGCCGAAATACTGTGCAAGCGGGAGCATCGGGGGCGTACCGATGCCGCCGCCGACCAGAATCACGCGGGCGTCTTTTCCGGGGAGCGTGAACCCGTGACCGAGCGGCGCCAGCATATTGACCGTGCCGCCTGCGCGGAGCTCCGAAAGGGCTTTCGTGCCCTTGCCGCGCACCTCAAAGACGATGCGGAGCGTGCCCTGCTCTTTGTCGATGCCGCAGATCGAGATCGGTCTGCGGAGCGTGAAGCCGCCGTCCGGCAGCAGGTTGACAAACTGACCCGGCTGTGCCTTTGCAGCGGCCTCCGGACATTCGATCACCATGCTCCATGCGGCAGCCGTGAGCTGCTCCATTGAGCGGATCCGATATGTCAGCTTTTCCGTGTACTTGTCCTGTTTCATATTTCACCGTTCCTTCAGGCAAAAACTGCCGGATATTCCGTCAGCAGCATGGTCAGCACGCGGTTCTCGCGTTCGAGCATGACCGGCAGCTGCGGATCGTTCTGCTTGTCCCCGTGCGGGTGCGTCCGGTTGATGCCGATCGCCTCCGCCGCGGAGAGATATGTCAGCGTGAAGCGTTCTTCCGCTTCGTAATCGTCCAGAGACTGCACCGTTTCCTGTCCGGACACCGCACAGAAATAATAGTAATTCTCCTGCAGAAAAATGTCCTCGTGATATCCCTTCTGGATGCGCCGCACCAGACCGTAGGGCTTTATGCTCTCCGGCAGAACGGTCAGGCCGGTCTCCTCGCGCACCTCGCGGATGAGTGCCTGTTCGTGCGTTTCGCCCGCCTCGATGCCGCCGCCGGGGAATTTGCAGTAATCGTATTTCAGGCTGTGCACTAGGGCAAGCCTGCCGTCTGAGACAATAATGCCGCGCACGGACGGCCGCCGCGTAACGGTGCCGTCCGTGATGTAGTCCTTCGTGTCGATTTCAAAGAGCAGCCGCAGACCGGCCGCATTCTGTTCCTGTTTCATATTCTGTTCCCGTTTATCTGTCCTTTCCGGACGCGTTCTGCTTCCGGCATTCAAGCAGCAGAATGAGGCTGACAATTGCAGCCGGTACCGCCGGGACGATCCCGAACAGCACACCGATATAAAATGCGTTCATGCCGGTCACGGTGCCGCCGTCCGTCGGACTGTCAAAGCCGAACAGCATGAGATACAGTCCCGCGAGAAACGGAAACAGCAGGGAGACCGCCAGTGCAATGCCGCGCCGCTGCACCGGCGTCAGAAGCCGGTACGTCCGCAGCGCGAGATTCTCCCGGTCCAGCATCGCCTGAAACCGCGTGTCATCGGTCAGGATGCCGTGGTCTGCTTTTGCGTTCATCTCCAGTGCCGTACTGCGGGAGACTGCCTGCAGCGTGAACCGGTCATCCGGTGCGGGATGTGCAGCAGCGGTTCCCTCATTGCTGCGGCACCGGAAATAAAGATGCTCCTGCCGGCTGCCTTCATCCGGGTGAGAAATGACCCTGCAGCAGAGCCGGATGCTCCCGGGTTCCACCGTCAGACCGGTCTGCGCCGGAACGATGCGGCAAAGCGCCTGCTCTGGCGATTCCTCCGCGTCTGCGGTATCATGCGGAAACTGATAATAGCAGTACCTGCTGCTGTACCGCATCAGAAATGCGCCGCCCTGCCGGATCACGGCATGGACATGGCGGGAATCCGTCATTTGATCGTGATGTAAGAGGTCAGATCCTCGCGCATCCGGAGCGCTTCCCGTCTGGCCGCACCCGCGAAATCGCGCTCGTCGCAGCCTTCCTTCTTATAGGCGCAGAGAATTGCACGGGAGCTGTTGACCACGGCACCGAGGCCGTTCTCGTCAAAGCCGCCTGCGATGCCCGCAGCACCGCCGCCCTGTGCGCCGTAGCCCGGCACAAGGAACATCGTGTGCGGCAGACGCTTTCTCAGCTCGGTCAGCTGCTCCGGATAGGTCGCGCCGACGACCGCACCGACGGCACTGTAGCCGTAGGTGCCGACCGTATCGGCGCCCCATTCCTCGCACTTGTCGCCCATTCTCGCATAGAGCGGCACACCGTCGATCAGCAGATCCTGAAATTCGCCCGAGGACGGATTCGAGGTCTTGCAGAGGACGAAGATGCCCTTGTCCTTCTCGCGGCAGACGCCCAGCAGCGGCGAGATGCCGTCCGTGCCGAGATAGCCGTTGACGGTCAGCGCATCTGCGCCGAAGGGCTCGCATTCGGTCGTGCCGATCACGCAGGAGCCGAGATGCGCCGCGGTATAGGCCTCCATGGTCGCGCCGATATCATTGCGCTTTGCGTCGGTGATGACATACATGCCCTTTAATTTTGCATAGCGGATCGTGCGCTCCATGGTCTTGACGCCGTGGTGACCGTACATTTCATAGTATGCAGCCTGCAGCTTGACGGCCGGGACGATATCGCACAGCGCGTCGATCAGCATCTGGTTGTAGCGGAAGATCGCCTTGGAAGCTGCCTTCAGCGTTTCGCCGTCCTCCTCCAGAAAGCTTTTCCGGATGTACTCCGGCACATATTCGAGTTTGGGATCGAGACCTGCAACGGTCGGATTCTTCATGCTGATGATCTTTGCAATCAGACGGTCAAATGACATGGTTCGTTTCCCCTTTTCATTCAGATTTTTTCGCATATCCGGAAAGACCCATAATATGCAATCATATTATACCACATCAAGCGGGGTCAGTCAAGAGCAATTATCAGCGGTATCTGCGGTGCACCGGAACGGGAGCATGAATCCGGACACTGTTCCGTGAAACAGGGGACGCTGCAGCCGCATTTTCCGTTCCCCAAAAATTGCGATTTTCGGGGCAATGCATTCATTATTGACGGTTTTTTACGGCTTTTCGGAAAAAATGCCAGTTTTATCCCGAATGACCTGCCGGAAATTTCCTTTATCAGCACTTGCGTTTTTTTCGGAAATAGAGTATAATAGATATGTATGTAAAAAAGTGAGGGAGGTCTTTCCATGTACATCAACCCCGTCGCTCTGGCGGATAAGGTTCTGAAAGGAACCGAAAAGCTTGACGGCACACAGATCACAGCCATGACGATTATTGGTCTGTCGGTCGTGTTCTTCGCATTGCTGATCCTCGTCGTATTCCTGTATGCATCCGGCACGTTCTTCAAAACGGCAAAGCCCGGTGAGAAGAAGGCGGCGGAGACCAAGAAGGCTGCACCGGCTGCTCCTGCTGCCGCAAAGTCCGCTGCACCGAAGGCCGTTGCGCCTGCCGCTGCGGTATCCGCAGAGGACGACAGTGAGGTCGTTGCCGTCATCATGGCCGCGATCGCTGCAATGGGTGCTGCGGACGGCAAGCAGTACCGGATCAAGTCGGTCAGACCCGTTTCGGGCGGCTCCGGCAGATCCGCATGGGCACAGGCCGGCATCGCAGAGCTGACAAGACCGTTCTGACAGAGATAGAAAGAAAATAAAATTGGAGGACTGAAACCGTGCAAGGCGTTATCGACTTTTTCACCAACACCCTCGGCGGCCTCTGGACAGACAGCGGACTTCATGCGCTGTTCTCGGCAGGCGGCTGGAAGAATCTCATTATGATTCTGGTTTCCTTTGTGTTCATGTATCTGGCTATTGCCAAGGGCTTCGAGCCGCTGCTGCTGCTCCCGATCTCCTTCGGTATGCTGCTGACCAATCTCCCGATGGCCGGGCTCTATCACCCGGAGCTCTGGGTGCTTGTGGACGGGCATGTCAATTACGGAGAGGTTTTGAAAGAGGGCGGATTGCTTGACATATTATATCTGGGCGTCAAGCTGCAGATATATCCCCCGCTCATCTTCCTCGGCATCGGATGTATGACCGACTTCTCCCCGCTGATCGCGAACCCCAGGAGCTTCCTGCTCGGTGCGGCTGCACAGGGCGGTATCTTCTTCACCTTTGTTGTTGCAGGTCTGCTCGGCTTTACCGCTGCGGAGGCCGGATCCATTGCGATCATCGGCGGCGCGGACGGCCCGACTGCGATCTACGTTTCCACCAGACTGCTGACCGGCGGCGGTGCGATCACCACGGGTAATATCGCGCTGGCTGCATATACTTATATGGCACTTGTCCCGATCATCCAGCCGCCGATCATGCGCGCGCTGACCTCCAAGAAGGAGCGTTCGGTCAAAATGGAGCAGCTCAGAACCGTTTCCAAGACCGAGAAGATCATTTTCCCGATCGCCGTTACGATCATCGTTTCTCTGCTCGTTCCGTCCGCAGCACCGCTGGTCGGTATGCTGATGTTCGGCAACCTGCTCAAGGAATCCGGCGTGGCCGCCAGACTGATCGACACCGCACAGAACGCCCTCATGAACATCATCACGATCTTCCTCGGCGTCTCCGTCGGTGCAACGACCAAGGCTGACCAGATCATCAACCTGAAGTTCGGCGGCGTCATGCTGCTGGGCGTCATCGCCTTCTCCCTCGGTACGACCTGCGGCCTGATCTTCGGCAAGATCATGTACAAGGTCACCGGCGGCAAGGTCAATCCGCTGATCGGCTCCGCGGGCGTTTCCGCCGTGCCGATGGCAGCGCGTATCTCCCAGAAGGTCGGCGCGGAGACCGATCCGACCAACTTCCTGCTGATGCACGCAATGGGCCCGAACGTGGCCGGCGTTATCGGCTCTGCCGTTGCGGCAGGTGTGCTGCTCTCCGTCATCGGATAAGGCACGCAACAGAATATTGGAAAAGAGGCGGCATGTGTCTCCGGATCCGGTTTTCGGAGCACGGAGTCCCATGCCGCCTGCTGTATCCCTCTTTTGAATGACAGGAGGTATTTATGAAAGAATATCCGGTAACAGACACAGTCGATGCACTGAAAGCGCTGCTGGCCAGGGTCCGGAAGGCGCAGGCGGAATTTGCCTCGTTCCCGCAGGAAAAGGTCGATGAGATCTTCCGGGCAGCGGCGATCGCGGCGAATCAGGCGCGGATCCCGCTGGCAAAAATGGCGGTCGCGGAGACCGGCATGGGCGTTGTCGAGGACAAGGTCATCAAGAACCATTTTGCCTCGGAGTATATCTACAATGCCTACCGCGACACGAAAACCTGCGGCGTGATCGAACGGAACGAAGCAATGGGCACCATGCGCATCGCGGAGCCGATCGGCGTGATCGCGGCGGTCATCCCGACCACGAACCCGACCTCGACCGCGATCTTCAAAACGCTCATTACGCTGAAAACCAGAAACGGCATCATCATCTCGCCGCATCCGCGCGCCAAGAAATCGACGATCGAAGCAACGAAGATCGTCGCGGAGGCAGCCTATCAGGCCGGTGCGCCGGAGGGACTGATCGGCTGGATCGACGCGCCCTCGCTCGACATGACGAACACCGTCATGAAATATGCGGATATCATTCTTGCGACCGGCGGCCCCGGCATGGTGCACGCGGCGTATTCGAGCGGCAAGCCGGCAGTCGGCGTCGGCGCGGGCAATACCCCCGCGATCATTGACGACACTGCCGATCTCACACTGGCGGTCAACTCGATCATTCACTCCAAGACCTTCGACAACGGCATGATCTGCGCATCGGAGCAGTCCGTGATCGTGCTCGACAAGGTCTATGAGAAGGTGAAGAAGGAATTTGCCGCGCGCGGCTGCTATTTCCTCAAGGACAAGGAAATCGACAAGGTGCGCCAGACCATTATCATCAACGGCTCCGTCAATGCGAAGATCGTCGGACAGAAGGCGCACACGATCGCGGAGCTCTGCGGCGTCAAGGTGCCGGAGGAGACGAAAATCCTGATCGGTGAGGTCGAGGATGTCAGCATCGACGAGGAATTTGCACATGAGAAGCTCTCCCCGGTGCTGGCCATGTACCGCGCAAAGACCTTTGAGGAAGCCGTGCAGAAGGCCGAGCGTCTGATCGCGGACGGCGGCTACGGGCATACCTCGTCCGTGTATCTCGATGCGGTCAGCGAGCGCGCCAAGATCGACATCATGGCCGCACGCATGAAGACCTGCCGCATCCTCGTCAATACCCCGTCCTCGCAGGGCGGCATCGGCGACCTCTATAACTTCGATCTGCGCCCGTCCCTGACGCTCGGCTGCGGCTCGTGGGGCGGCAACTCCGTCAGCGAGAACGTCGGCGTCAAGCATCTGCTCAACATCAAGACTGTTGCCGAGAGGAGAGAGAATATGCTCTGGTTCCGCGCACCGGAAAAGGTCTATATCAAGCAGGGCTGCCTGCCCGTTGCGCTCGATGAGCTCGGCAAAGTCATGGGCAAAAAGCGCGCGTTCATCGTGACCGACAGCTTCCTGTTCAAAAACGGCTATACAAAGGCCGTCACCGACAAGCTCGATGCACTCGGCATCGTGCACAGCACCTTCTTTGAGGTCGAACCCGATCCGACGCTCAGCTCCGCGAAAAAGGGCGCCGCGGCCATGACCGCATTCGCACCGGATGTCATCATCGCGGTCGGCGGCGGCTCGGCGATGGACGCTGCCAAGATCATGTGGGTGCTGTATGAGCATCCGGATGTTGATTTCATGGATATGGCAATGCGCTTCTGCGATATCAGAAAGCGGATCTATACGTTCCCGAAAATGGGCGAAAAAGCGTATTTCATCGCGGTTCCGACCTCTGCGGGCACCGGCTCCGAGGTCACGCCGTTCGCGGTCATCACCGACGAGCAGACCGGCGTTAAGTATCCGCTTGCGGACTATGAGCTGCTGCCGAAAATGGCGATCGTGGACTGCAACATGATGAAGACCGCGCCGAAGGGTCTGACGTCTGCATCCGGCATTGACGTTGCGACCCATGCGCTCGAAGCGTATGCTTCTATGCTGGCGACCGACTACACCGACGGCCTTGCGATCCGTTCGCTGAAGCTCGTGCTGGAAAATCTGCCGCGCACCTATAAAAACGGCGCGAAGGACGAAAAGGCATGGGAGAACATGGCAAATGCCGCGACGCTCGCGGGCATGGCCTTTGCAAATGCGTTCCTCGGCGTCTGCCACTCCATGGCGCATAAGCTGGGCGCATTCCACCACATTCCGCACGGCGTCGCGAATGCGCTGCTGCTGGAGCAGGTCATGCGCTTCAATGCGGCAGAGGTCCCGCCGAAAATGGGCACCTTCCCGCAGTACGGCTATCCGCACACGCTGTCCCGTTATGCGGAGATCGCTGCGGCGGTCGGCATGAAGGGCAGGACCGATCAGGATAAATTTGAAGCACTCATCAAGGCGATCAATGAGCTGAAAGCGACGATCGGCATTCCGGACAGCATTCAGGCATGGGGCATTGACGAGGAAGCGTTCCTCGGCCGTCTGGACGAAATGTGCGAGCAGGCGTTCGACGATCAGTGCACCGGCGCAAATCCGCGCTATCCGCTCATCAGCGAAATCAGGCAGATGTATCTGAATGCATACTACGGCAAAAACAGTGAGCCGGTATAAAAGGGGGTTATCACATGGTATACAAGCAGGAACAGGTCATCGCAACGCGGCCGGCGAAGGTCGTGTACCGCGAGGGCGACACCGTTGTCAAGCTGTTTGATCCGGAATATTCCAAGGCGGCCGTCCTGAACGAGGCACTCAATCAGGCGCGCGTCGAGGAGACCGATCTGCATATCCCGCAGCTGCTTGAGGTGTTCAAGGCAGACGGCTGCTGGGCGATCCGTTCGGATTATATCGAGGGCAAGACCCTGCAGCAGCTTATGGACGAAAATCCGGAGAAGCTGGACGAGTATCTGGAGCAGTTTGTCGCGCTGCAGATGGAGATCCACACCAAGCGCGCACCGCTGCTGACCAAGCTCAAGGACAAAATGCACCGCAAGATCAGCGACAGCAAATTTGAGGCGACGATCCGCTTTGAGCTGCACACCCGCCTTGAGGGTATGCCGAAGCACAAGAAGGTCTGCCACGGCGATTTCAACCCGTCCAATGTCATCATCACGCCGGACGGCACGCCGTATATCATTGACTGGGCACATGCGACGCAGGGCAATGCTTCTGCGGATGTGGCGCGGACGTATCTGTATCTGACGCTGCACAACGGCGAGGCGTTTGCGAAGAAGTATCTCAAGACCTTCTGCAGAATGAGCGATACCGCGCTGCAGTATGTGCAGAACTGGATGCCGATCGTGGCGGCGTCGCAGTCGGTGAAGGAGAACAGCCCCGAGGAATTTGCCCTGCTCTCCCGCTGGGTCAACGTCGTGGACTACGTGTAAGCGCGGAGCCCCCGGTCGGCAGGGCCGACAGCCGTTTCCCTCCGGGAGCGGTGAGCGAAGTACGCCCAATAATCTGAACACACGCCGCGGGGCGGCTTCTTTGGCGTTACTTCTCCCAATACTGAAGCACGCCGCAGGCATAACTGAAAACCGAAAAGGACGCTGACAAAACAGTCGGCGTCCTTTTTGCATTCATCTGCCGGTCGAGAGGCAGGCTAACGGTTTGCAACCTATCGAAAGTTTTGATCAAACTTTTTCAAAAGTTTGCGGGGTCATACATGAAAAACTTGTTTTTCATGTTGGGCAGAGCCCCCGTCGCGCTCCGCAGAGCGCGAAACTCCCCTATCATACGGAGGAGCTCCGAAAGGGGGAATCGAACAAAACGCTCCGGGGCAGCGTTTTGGAGAGGGGGGAGCCCTGCGATAGAGGGCTCCCCCAAGCGGATGCTGCCGCTTATCTGTTACGGCTCATCAATGATTTCAAACAGCTTCACGCCCCCGACTGCCGATGTATATTCCTCGTACAGCGGGTCGTTATCCGGTGTCATGAAGAATGTGATCCCCTTTGCATTCTCATCGGCAAAGCGGTATTTGTCGTCCACTTCAAACGACCAGTCCGTGATCTCTGCGACCGTGTCCTTCGGCAGACTGCGCCAGTAATACAGATTCTGCGGCGGCGCATAGGAACCGGATGCCGGGTCAACCGGCACAGGGATTCCGCCGGTCAGCAGTGCAAGCTTTACATGCAGACTGCCGCTCGTTGTCAGCGTCGCGCCCGTCCAGCCGCACTGCGTAAAGTTCAGCGGGTCATCCGTCACATCGTCCAGCGGGACCGCGAAAAAGACCATGTCAATTTCATCAAAACAGTAATGATCGTCCCGGATGCAATTTGCGCGGAACTCGTCCGGCAGCTGATCCAGAAGCTCCGACAGTTCTTCGGTATTATGCACGATCCTTGCAGTGCCGCCTTCCGGAACGGGGATCCCGTCGCCCTCATAGCTCATCGCGTATTCGTATCCGCGAATACTCTGCACGGAACCGGCAGATTCCGGACTGTATCCGACCTGCATCTGTGTATTCCGACCGACCGCAGACCGCACGACCGGCAACGCCGCAGCCAGACAGAACGCCGCCGCCAGTCCGATGCCGATGCGCCAGATACGCGGCGCATCACTGCTTTTTTCCTTCGGCAGATGCAGCGGGATCTTTGCGCTGTGCCACTGCTCAAATTCTTCGATCATATCCGCAGGGAGCCCCTGCAATGCCGCTGTCATATCCTGCTTTTTCATAGCAAGCCCTCCTTTTTTAAGTAGATCCGCAATTTTTCCTTTGTCCGTTTCAGGCTCATCTGCACCTGACCGGCTGTGACGCCGTGCTGTTCCGCGATTTCCCGGATCGGCAGCATCGCATAATACCGTGCCAGAAACACCATGCGCGCATCCTTCGGCAATGCCCGCAGAAAACGCGTCATTGCCTCCTGCAGCGCGATCGCGCCGAGCCTGTCCTCCGGGGAATCCGATGCAGCCGGTACCGCAGCCAGCTCGTCCAGTGCTGCCGGATGCCCTGCACCGCCGCGCTTTCCTGCATTCCGTGCGGAAAGACGGTCAAGTGCCAGATTCCGCGTGATGCCCGAGAGATATGCAGTCAGCGAGCGCGGCTGCGCGGGCGGTACAGACTGCCACAGCTTCATCATTGCGTCATTGACGCATTCGTCTGCGTCCTGTATGTCACCGAGGATCCGGTATGCCACACTGCGGCAAAGCCTGCCGTACCGGCGTTCAGCCAGCACGACCGCCTGCTCGTCGCGCGCCTGCAGCAGCCGCAGGATCGTTCCGTCCTCATTCATCGGTCAGACCTCCTTTCGGGTTTGATGTTCAGGTACCTTCACTTTATTCGACGGGAAACGGGTGCAAAAACTAACGCATAGCAAAAAATACAGCTTTCCCGAATCATAAATATACCATTCTTTGTTTGCTTTTCCCTGATAATGTGATATAAGCGGGCAGAACCCGGCTCCGTTTTTGCTCCCATGCAGCGTCCTTCGCTATTTTTTGTATTCCTCCCATTGCAATAATCCTGATAATGTGATATAATAGAGGCAAATATGAAGGGAGCTGTGCTTATGCTGCTTTATAATTCTCTTTCCAGACAGAAGGATGTATTCACAACGGTTGAACCGGGCAAGGTCAAAATGTATACCTGCGGCCCGACGGTCTACCATTTTGCGCACATCGGAAACCTGCGCACCTATATCATGGAGGATGTGCTCGACAAATACCTCCGCTTCATCGGCAATGACGTTCTCCGCATCATGAACATCACCGACGTCGGTCACCTGACCTCGGACGGCGATACCGGCGACGACAAGATGCTCAAGGGCGCAAAGCGCGAGCATAAGACCGTCATGGAGATCGCAAAGTTCTATACCGATGCGTTCTTTGCGGACTGCAAAAAGCTGAATATCAAGACGCCGGAGGTCGTGCAGCCCGCGACCGGCTGCATCGCAGAGTTCATTGACGCCGTGCAGAAGCTGCTCGAAAAGGGCTATGCCTACGAAGCAGGCGGCAATGTCTATTTCGATACCTCGAAGCTGGAGCAGTATTACCGCTTCCTCGATTTCAAGGAGGAGGATCTGGAGGTCGGCGTCCGCGAGGGCGTTGAGGGCGACACGAATAAGCGCAACAAGGCGGATTTCGTGCTCTGGTTCACCAAGTCCAAGTTTGACGATCAGGAGCTGAAATGGGAGAGCCCGTGGGGGCTCGGCTATCCGGGCTGGCATATCGAGTGCTCCTGCATCAGCATGAAATACGCAGGCGATACGCTCGACCTGCACTGCGGCGGCATCGACAATATGTTCCCGCACCACACCAATGAGATCGCGCAGAGCGAGGCACTGATCGGCCACGAATGGTGCAAGCACTGGTTCCATGTGCATCACCTGAACGATGAGACCGGCAAGATGAGCAAATCGAAGGGCGAGTTCCTGACCGTTTCCCTGCTGGAGGAAAAGGGCTATGACCCGCTGGCCTACCGCTTCTTCTGCCTGCAGTCGCATTACCGCAAGTCGCTCGTGTTCTCGTGGGACAACATGAAGAACGCGCAGACTGCGTATAATAAGCTCGTTGCGAAGATCCGCACGCTGCTCAATGAAAAGGACGCCGTGGACGAGGCAAAGAAGGCCGAGCTCCTGAAGGCATTTACCGATGCAATGGACAACGACCTCAACACCGCGCTCGGCGTGACCGTCCTGTACGATATCCTGAAGGCGGATACGACCGCTGCGACAAAGCTCGCCTGCATCGCGGAGCTCGACAAGGTGCTCTCGCTTGACCTGATCGGTCATGCGCAGGCCGCCGCGGACGACGCCGATGCACAGGAGATCCCCGCAGAGGTGCTGGCTCTGGTCGAGCAGCGCAAGGAAGCGCGCAAGGCAAAGGATTTTGCAAAGGCTGATGCGCTCCGCGACGAGATCGCCGCACTCGGCTGGCAGATCCGTGAAACACGGCAGGGCACCGAGATCACAAAGGCATGATATGACTGCGCCGGTCTCCGGCAAGGGTCGGGGACCGGCGCAGATTTACATTGTCAGTGCAGAAGATCCGCAATGCCGTCCATGACCGCACCGATCGCGTGCGCGGCCTTGACGGTCCTGCGTCTGAGCCGGTTCTTTTCGCTGCTGCCCGCACTGCTCAGCAGATAGCCTGCCATGCCTGCGGCGGCACCGATTGCCATGCCCTTTGCGATTGCCCGAAGCTGCATACCGTTCGCTCCTTTCCTCCGGAATAGGATTATCATTCCGCAGGAACGGCGCCCTATGCGGCCGGCAACGAAATCACAGAAAAAGGAAGTATCATTTTGCATAAGCTGCATCTTGTCCTTGTTGAGCCGCGTATTCCGCAGAATACCGGCAGCATTGCGCGCACCTGTGCGGTCACGGGCGCGGCGCTGCATCTGATCCACCCGCTCGGCTTCCGGATCGACGACGCGAAATTAAAGCGCGCCGGTCTGGATTACTGGGATAAGCTGGATATTTTTCACCACGACAGTCTGGATGCGTTTTTTGCGGCATATCCCGCCGCAGCACCGGAGAATCCGTATTTTTACTTTACCGCAAAGACCGGCACGCTCTATACCGATGTGGTCTATCCCGAGGAGACTTTCCTGATCTTCGGGCGCGAGGACACCGGGCTGGATGACGCGATCCTTGCGGCGCATCCGGAGCGCTGCGTGCGCATCCCGATGCGGGAGACGCTGCGCTGCCTGAATCTCTCGAACTCCGTTGCCGTTGCCGCCTATGAGGTGCTGCGGCAGCATGATTTTGCAGGACTCACCCGCGACGGCCGCTATGCAAAGGCCGGCTGGGAGCCGGATACCCCGAGAGCATACGATATCAGTCAGATCTGAGAAAGGAACAGGAAACATGCTGAAACAAAAAATCAAGCTGATGACGGATTCCGTGAGCGATATTTCAAAGGACCGCGCCGAAACGCTCGGCATCCGGATGCTGTATCTGCCGATCACGGTCGAGGGAAAGGCACTCCGCGAGGAGCTCGACTTCACCAAGGAAGAATTTTATCAGATGATCGACAATGCAAAGGAGTATCCTTCCACGGCGCAGGTGACGCCGTTCGAGATCCTGGAGGCCTATGAGCAGACCGCTGCGGAGGGCTATACCGACTTGATCTATGTCACGATCGGCGCGGGCGGCTCGGGTACCTATGCCAATGCTGCCATGGCAAGAGAGCAGTTCTATGAGGAGCATCCGGTCTCGGAGGACCGCCTGAAGATCCATCTCGTGGACGGCAGAAACTATACGGCGACCTACGGCTATGCCGTCACGGAGGCTGCAAAGAAGCTCGCGCGCGGCGCAAGTGTTCCGGAGCTGATCGACTATCTTGAGGACTGGACAAGCCATGCCGGACTTTATTTTGTGCCGATGACGCTGAAATATGTCAAGCGCTCCGGCAGAGTGAGCGCGGCGGCGGCCTTTGCCGGCGAGCTGCTCGGCTTAAAGCCGTTCTGCCGGATCTGCAACTGCAAATCCAGCGTGATCCAGAAGATCCGCGGCGAGCAGAATATCATCCCGAAAATGGTCGAGGTCGTCAAGGCGGATATGCAGCCGCATTCGCCGTATCTCGTGATGCAGGGTGCCGATACCGAGATCGCAAAGGAGTTCGGCGCGGCACTGACCAAGGCGCTCGGCTATCCGCCGGCGTGCTACTGGAGCATCGGTGCGGCGATCTGCTGCAATGCAGGCCCCCATGTGTTCGGCTTTGTCATCAAGCGCAAGGAAGCGGACACGGAGTAAACAGCACACCGGAAATGAACGGATAAACACAGAAAAGGACGCTGATGCTTTGATCGGCGTCCTTTTGTTTTGCTTTTGAAGATATCGCAGCTGCCGGTTATTTCGCGCCTCTGCAGCCGTCCCACGGCTTGTTGCGGAACAGCTTATTGCAGATCGCGAGTGCGAGAAACGCATACGCGACGCCGCTGATGAGGCCGCCGACGATATCGGTCGGATAGTGCACATAGAGATACATGCGGGAGAATGCAATCAGCGCAGCGAGACAGAGCGCGGGGATGCCCCATTTCCGGCTCCACATGCAGATCGAGGTCGCCGCAGCGAAGGAAGCCTGCGTGTGTCCGGACGGGAACGCAAAGTCTGTCGGCGGCTTGACCAACAGCTGCATGACCGTTCTGCCCTCCGGAATGACCGTGGTGCCGTCGTGTACGGAAATGCGGGATGCGAGATCGGTCACGGCGAGCCTTGCCAGCGGATTGCCGTTTTCCAGCCAGAACGGGCGCGGTCTGGCGATCACGTTCTTGAGGATCAGGTTGCCGCCGATCACGCCGAACAGCAGTGCCAGCGCACCGACATGCGCATATTTCCGCGTTCGCTTCGGGATAAACATCAGCAGGATCACGATGATCCAGAAGACGCCGCCGTCTCCTAATTTCGTGATCATCGGCATGATGCGGTCCATGAGCGGAACGCGGAACATGTCCTGAATCCCGTTCAGAAATTCAAATTCCCAATTCATTTTCAACGTCCTTTCAGATGAGTGTTACATCTCATTATAACATATTATCCGCAAAATTTCAATGGAGAGAAATGAAAAAATACGGCTTGAATGCACGGAGCAAAAACGGGCGCCGACATCCCCTGTCAGCGCCCGCGCTTTTAGACGTATGTCTCTTTTATTCCTCGATCAGCGTCTTGCCGGTCATTTCCTTCGGCTGCGGGATACCCATGAGCTGCAGCATGGTCGGTGCGAGATCAGCAAGCACGCCGCCTGCGCGAACCTTTTTGCAGTCGCTGCCGACGATAATCGCCGGGACCGGATTCGTCGTGTGTGCGGTGAACGGCGAGCCGTCATCCTCCATCATCTTGTCGGCGTTGCCGTGGTCAGCGGTGATGATGACCTTGCCGCCCTTTGCGAGGATCGCCTCGGTGACCTGTCCGACACAGTCGTCAACGGCCTCGACAGCCTGAACAGCCGCATCGAAAATGCCCGTATGTCCGACCATATCGCAGTTTGCGTAATTGAGGATGATCGCATCGAACTTATCCGCAGCGATCTCCTTGAGCACGGCCTCGGTGACCTCGTAGGCGCTCATTTCCGGCTTGAGATCGAAGGTCTCGACATCCGGCGACTGGATGAGGATGCGCTCCTCACCGTCGAACGTCTTTTCCTCGCCGCCGTTGAAGAAGAACGTAACATGCGCGTACTTCTGCGTTTCCGCGATACGGAGCTGGGTCTTGCCTGCCTTGGAGAGCACCTCGCCGAGGGTCTGGGTCAGCTCCTCGGGCGGGAATGCGACGGAAACATTCGGCATGGTCGCGTCATACTGCGCCATGCAGACGAAGTGCACCGGGAAGAAGCCGTTTCTGCGCTCGAAGCCCTTGAATTCGGGATCGACGAAGGCACGGGTGATCTGACGGGCACGGTCAGGGCGGAAGTTGAAGAACACAACGGAATCGCCCGCTGCGATCTTCGCGTCCTTTGCAACGACGGTCGGGAGCATGAACTCGTCGGTCACATCATTGGCGTAGGAATTTTTGATCGCCTGCACCGGATCGTCCTCCTGCACGCCCTCGCCGTAAACGAGTGCTGCATAGGCCTTCTCCACGCGGTCCCATGCGTTGTCTCTGTCCATTGCGTAGAATCTGCCGGAGATCACGCCGATCTTGCCGAGACCGATCTTCTTGAGCTCCGCGACTGCCTCCTCCATGTACTCCGCAGCGGAGGTCGGCGGAACGTCTCTGCCGTCTAAAAATGCGTGGATATAGACCTTTTCAAGGCCGAACCGCTTTGCCATTTCCACAAGGCCGTACATGTGCGTGACATGGCTGTGCACGCCGCCCGGAGAGAGCAGTCCCATGAGATGCAGGGCAGTCCCCTTGTCCTTTGCATTCTGCATTGCGGCCTTCAGTGCCGGATTTTCAAAGAAGTCGCCGTCCTGAATGGACTTGGTGATCTTCACGAGCTGCTGATAGACGATGCGTCCCGCGCCCATATTCGTATGTCCGACCTCGGAATTGCCCATCTGGCCGTCCGGCAGACCGACATCCAGTCCGGAAGCGCCGATGATGTTGTTCGGGCACTCCGCGAAGTAGCGGTCAAGATTCGGGGTCTTTGCGGCCTTGATCGCGTTGCCGTATTCGCTCGGATTGATGCCGAAGCCGTCCATGATCAGCAGTGCAACAGGTGCTTTGCTCATAGCTTATCTTCTCCTTTTGTAACAATACGCCTTGCGGCGGTGATTTGTGTCGGGCAGATGCCCGGTTTTATCAAGAGGCAGCGCCCCTTTGGAATCCCGTCTCCGGAATACGCAGACAGGACTGCAAAACGGTCTGCTTACTGTGCGGTGCCGTATTTCCGGCGGCACCAGATCATGCCTGCGGCAGCCGCAAGCATCGGGACGACCGGTGCGGAAACAAACGAAACCGCCGAGCACGCGGAACGGATCATGCTGAATGCGGCCAGTGCCTCGCTTGTCTGCGTGCGGACGACCCAGCGCGTGATCAGAAGATTGAGCGGAAGGCCGATCAGCGACGAAATGAGCGGGATCAGCAGCGTCAGGATCAGCAGCGGGACGCAGGCTTCCGTCGTCTCCGCGTTCTGCTTTTTCAGCAGCAGATAAAACAGCAAAATGATACCGAAGCTCAGCAGCGGGATCAGAAGGAACACCGGATTTCTCAGAAATGCAGCTGCTTCTGCCGGTTCCAGCGAGGAACGCATGAGCGACAGCCCGATCTTCGGGAACCGGTACATACCGATCTCCGTCGCAGTCTGCAGGGTTTTCAGAATGATCGCGATGTTCAGCAGCCGCTGAACCGAAGATTTCTGTTTCTCCATGCTGCCGCCGGATACAGCCTGCTGCGGCCGGAACGGTTCTTCCGCTCTGTTCACGGCTTCGTCCCGGTTCATCATCGGCTGAACAGAATGGATGTCTTTTTCAAAATCGGGTGCTCTGTCGGATTCAGCCTGCTGTTCCTGAAACAGTTTTTCCACTTCGTTCATGATTTCTCCTTGTATGAGAAGCAGCCCGGTGCGCCCGGAACAGACGCACCGGAACCGCATGGGTTCAGAGATCAGCCCTCGACAGCTGCCTGCACGATGACGTTGAAGTCAGCAGCCTTCAGGGACGCGCCGCCGATCAGACCGCCGTCGATGTTCGGCTTTGCGAGCAGCTCTGCTGCATTCTTTGCGTTCATGGAGCCGCCGTACTGAATGGTCACGGCATCAGCAGCAGCCTGGCTGTAAAGCTTTGCGAGCGTTGCGCGGATGAATGCGCAGACCTCCTCAGCCTGATCCGGCGTTGCGGTCAGACCGGTGCCGATCGCCCAGACCGGCTCGTAAGCGATGACGACATTCTTCAGCTCGTCCGCGGTAACATCCCACAGATCCAGCTTGATCTGCTTGCCGACGACTTCCTCGGTGATGCCGCACTCGCGCTCCCACTTCAGCTCGCCCACACAGACGATCGGCTTCAGGCCGGCTGCGAGTGCTGCCTTGGTGCGCTTGTTGACGGTCTCGTCGGTCTCACCGAAATACTGACGGCGCTCGGAGTGGCCGATGACGACATACTCGACGCCCAGCTCGGTCAGCATGTCAGCGGAAATCTCGCCGGTGAAGGCACCGGACTTCTCAAAGTGGACGTTCTCCGCACCGACCTTGACATTGGAGCCTGCGGTCGTGTTGACAGCGGTCTCCAGATTGGTGAACGGCACGCAGGCGATGACCTCGATCTTGCCCTCCGCATTTGCGACCAGCGGCTTGATCTCCTCCAGAAGTGCCTTTGCCTCCGGACGGGTCTTGTTCATTTTCCAGTTTCCGGCGATGATCGCCTTTCTCAGATTCTTGTTCATGGTTCTAACTCCTTATTTGATAATTGCATCCGGATATGCCGGATGATGCATGTACATTTATATTCAGCCCCGGATCATCCGGGCGATGACGATGCCGCCGTAAACGAGCCCGGCCCAGAACGCCAGGATCATGAGCGCACCGATCAGTGCGGCAAAGCGGTTCTCAAATTTCGGTTCCCATACGCTTTTCGGATCATCCCGCCGGACATACAGCAATAAGGATTCCTTATCTTTGCCGCGGGAGCCGCGGAGCGGTATCGCGTATTCCGTGCCGTCAATCTCATAATCCGCATACCGGAGCGGCGGGATCGGCGCAAATGCGCGCTCCTGCATTTCCTTCGGTGCTTCCTTTGTGCGGATCTCCGCATCCGTGCGCATCCAGCCGGAGCCGAGCGGCCGGCCGACCGCAGCCAGAACGGCCTCCTTCAGAATCACGAACGGAAGCCAGACAAACAGCGCGCCGAGAAATATGCCGAGGAGGATCAGGAAGATGATCTCCGCGATATTCAGCGACATCAGCGTCATGTGCAGCACTCCTTTGCGTTACAGCTCAGAACAGCTCCAGCCCGCAGTCCTCCGGACGGACGCCCTGCTGCAGCTGTGCCTCCGTCGGGAGCTTTCGCTCGGTGGCACCGTCCGCATGTTTTGCGGCACTTTTCAGCTCTGCTTCTGCCTTCGGGTCAAAATACGGCGTAAACACGCGCGCCTGTTCGACGCGGCGGCGCAGTTCGTCCTTATGCGGCTGCGAAAGCGGGACTCCGGGGTTCGCGATCCGGCCGCTGAGCTGCTGTTCCAGCTCATGCGCCTCCTGAAATCTGCCCTGCGCATAGAGCAGGCTCAGATCCACGATCTGCGGATAGAGCGCACGGTCGGCCTCATCCCGCAGAGAGATGCGCTGCATGGCCGCCCGCATATATTTGTCGGACGTCACCTTGTCGCCCTTCTGTGCCGCATAAACGGCATTCAGCAGCGAATAGTCAAATTCATCGTCCAGATACGGCTTATACTCGTTCAGCATTTCGGGCTTCATCTGAAATGCGGCCTCGGTGCGCGCAGCGGTATTTTCCAGATGCCGCTTGATCTTCTCCTGCCGGCCGGTCATGAAATACAGGCGCAGGAGCGTCGTGTTCAGCATGGCAAGCGTCCGCTGGGAGACTGCCGTCCGGTCGATCGGGATCAGTGCCTCCTCGGCCTCCTTGTAATGCTCCGCGGCGGTCAGAAGATATGCACTGATGACGATATCGTCGTCCTCCGGATAGGGCGCCGCCGTAAAGGCACCCACCAGAGCGGTGCTGAAACCGGAATGCAGGAATACCGTGTCCGCATTTTTCAGCGTTGCCTTGTGTCCGAGTTTTCCGATCAGCCACCAGCCCCAGAGCACGGCCAATGCGCCCAGTGCGCCCAGCAGCGCGGAAAACAGAAAGCCGAGGAACAGCTCAAAAGCGGTTTTGGAGGGATTGTCGATAACGGTCCGCAGAGCCGTTGCCGCACTGACGACCACAAACATTCCGAATGTGGCATAAGCCGCAGCGCGGATCGGCTTCGGATTCTTTTCGGGAATCAGGCGCATAATCGTAACTCCTTTGCTTCGGTTTCCGGAGAGATGCGTTCAGCGTTTTTTCACACCCGTGAATACAGTTTCAGGCGGATATGGAAATCCGCCCAAAACCGTAACTCTTTGATTATTACTTCTCAGCGATCGCTGCGACACCCGGCAGGACCTTGCCCTCGAGATACTCAAGGGATGCGCCGCCGCCGGTGGAGATGTGGCTCATCTTGTCAGCGAAGCCGAGCTGGATCGCAGCCGTTGCGGAATCGCCGCCGCCGATGATCGTGGTCGCATCTGCAGCTGCCAGAGCCTCGCAGACTGCCACGGTGCCCTTCTTGAGGGTCGGGTTCTCGAACACGCCCATCGGGCCGTTCCAGACGACGGTCTTTGCGGACTTTGCAGCCTCTGCGAACAGTGCAGCGGTCTTCGGGCCGATATCCAGACCCATCTTGTCAGCCGGGATCTTGCCTGCCTCGACGAACTCGACGTCGATCTCAGCGTCGATCGGATCCGGGAATGCAGCAGCGATCGCGGTATCGACCGGCAGCAGGATCTTCTTGCCGAGCTTCTCAGCCTTCGCGAGCATTTCCTTGCAGTAGTCGATCTTCTCGTCATCGACGAGGGACTTGCCGATCTCGCCGCCCTGTGCCTTGAGGAAGGTGTAAGCCATACCGCCGCCGATGATGAGCGTATCGCACTTCTCGAGCAGGTTGGAGATGACGTTCAGCTTGTCAGCGACCTTTGCACCGCCCAGGATTGCAACGAACGGACGCTGCGGATCCTCAACCGCATTGCCGAGATACTGGATCTCCTTCTGCATCAGATAGCCGACTGCGGTCTCCTTGACGAAGCGTGCAACACCGACGGTAGAAGCATGTGCACGGTGAGAAGAACCGAATGCATCCATGACAAAGACCTGACCGTCAACGAGGTCTGCGAGCTCCTTGGAG
Source organism: Oscillospiraceae bacterium (assembly GCA_017545185.1). Taxonomy (GTDB): domain Bacteria; phylum Bacillota; class Clostridia; order Oscillospirales; family Ruminococcaceae; genus Firm-04. The sequence goes on from JAFWQJ010000033.1 coordinate 37,437, forward strand.
AAGCCGTCGTATTCAGCCTCCTTGGTCTCCTCATTGCCGCGGAAACGGGTGTTCTCGAGCAGCACGATCTCGCCGTCCTTCATTGCAGCGACAGCAGCCTTTGCGTTCTCGCCGACGACTGCATCGTCAGCAGCAAAGACGACCTTGGTCTCCGGCAGCAGCTCAGCGAGGCGCTTTGCGACCGGTGCGAGGGAGAACTTTGCCTCCGGACCGTTCTTCGGCTTGCCGAGGTGCGAGCAGAGCACGACCTTGCCGCCCTCGGAGAGCAGCTTCTTGATCGTCGGCAGAGCAGCAGTGATGCGGTTGTCGTTGGTGATCTCGCCGTCCTTCAGCGGAACATTGAAGTCGCAGCGGACAAGGATTTTCTTGCCCTTTGCCTGAATGTCGTCTACAGTAACCTTATTCAGTCCAGCCATGATAAAAACTTCCTTTCAAAAGAGAGTTTGGATTGTGGATATGCGGCTGTCACGCACGGGCATCCGCATTCTCTACTATTATACACTATTTTCCGGATTTTTGCAAGAGAATGCGCATTCGCAAAATGCAAAAATGCCGCCCGATTCGGGGCGACATTTCGTAAAAAACGCAGATATTCCTGCCGGCAGAGCCGGAAGCAGTTTCGCACCGGGCACTGATTCCGCGCCCGGTGCGTTATGTATTTCTGTTACGCCAGCTTTTCCAGCGCAGCCAGCTTCACGCAGATGCAGAACAGCTCCATAGCCTGCTTCAGCTCTGCAGGGCTCGGATAGGTCGGTGCAATGCGGATGTTGCTGTCATCCGGATCGTTCTTGTAAGGATAGGTCGCGCCTGCGCCGGTCAGCGTGACGCCTGCCTCCTTGCACAGCTGCACGATGCGCTTTGCCGTGCCCTTCGGGGCATTGAACGAAACAAAGTATCCGCCCTCCGGCTTGGTCCATGTGCCGATGCCGAGCGGTGCGATCTCCTGCTCGAGCATATCGAGCACAGCCGCGAACTTCGGCACGAGGATCGCGCGGTGCTTCTCCATGTGTGCGCGCATATTGTCCGCATTGCCGAAGAACCGCACATGACGCAGCATGTTCAGCTTGTCGTAGCCGATCGTCTGCACGCCGAGGTGCTTTGAAATCTCGTCGAGATTTGCCTTCGCGGTGTTCATCACGGCGACGCCAGCGCCCGGGAACGTGATCTTGGACGTCGATGCGAACTGATAGAACAGACCCTCGCTGCCCGCTTCCGCACAGGCCTGATTGATCGTCAGCGGCTTTTTCGGGTCTGCGGCAAGGTGGTGGATGCAGTATGCGTTATCCCAGTAGATGCGGAAGTCCTTTGCGGCGGGCTTCAGTGCGGCGAATGCGCGCACGGTGTCATCGCTGTAGACGATGCCGGACGGGTTCGCGTAGATCGGCACACACCAGATACCCTTGACAGATGCGTCGCTTTCAACATACTGTTTGACCGTTGCCATATCCGGGCCGTTTTCGTCGGTCGGGACGGGGATCATCTTCACGCCGAAATACTCGGTGATCGCGAAGTGCCGGTCATAACCCGGAACCGGGCAGAGGAACTTGACCTCATCGAGCCTGCTCCACGGCGTACATCCCGCAATGCCCTTGACATACGAGATCTGCATACATGCGAACATCAGCTCCAGACTGGAGTTTCCGCCGACCAGCACCTCATCCGGGTTTGCGCCCAGAATATCGGCAAAGAGCTTTTTCGCCTCGGTGATGCCGGAGAGCAGGCCGTAGTTGCGGCAGTCGTCTCCGCTCTCGGAATGCGGGTCTGCATCGGCAGGCAGTGCGGCCAGCAGCGGCATGGTGATGTCGAGCTGCTCCGGGCCGGGCTTTCCGCGTGCCATGTTCAGGCTGAGCTTCTTTGCCTGAAATGCATCATAAGCGGCTTTCGTCTCCTTCAGAGCTGCGCCGATCTCCGCGGCCGTCAGCTGATCCAGCGGCTTTTTCTCCATAGTTGGGATCATCCTTTCTCAAGACAGCATTCTCCTGCGAGATTGACAAAAAATTCACAATCTCACAAATCAACAATTTATTATAGCACATCTCCCGCAAAAATGCAAGATATTTTTCATAAATACACTGATTTACCACAAAAATCCTGCCGAAAACGCCGTATTTGTACGCGTTTCATTTAACTGATAGTTTACCTATCACGAATCGTAAACAATTTGTGAGAAACATCCCGTTAAAATGCACAAATCTGAATGCTGATTTTCGGCAAAACGCAGAAAATGCATTTCACACTTGCAAGGATTTTTGACACATGGTATAATAATAATGCAATTTCCGTTTGCCTGCGGTGCCGCAATTATACAAAAAGTACGCGTTTCCGAAATTTTCGATCGGATATGCACCCGGGCAGCGGCAGTAAGGAGAGTCTCACACATGAAAAATCTGGACACCGCAAAAATCAAAAATATCGTTCTCACCGGACACAGCGGCTGTGGTAAGACCGCTCTCGCTGAAGCACTGCTCTACCGCGCCGGCGTGATCGACCGCATCGGCAAGTCCGCGGACGGCAACACCGTCTGTGACTTCGATCCCGAGGAGATCAAGCGCAAATATTCAATCAATCTCTCGCTTGCGAGTTTTGAATACAGCGACTACAAGATCAACCTGCTCGACGTTCCGGGTCTGCTCGATTTCGCAGCAGCCACGAATGAAGGTCTCTATGCAGGCGATACTGTTATTATCTGCGTTTCCGCAAAGTCCGGCGTCCATGTCGGCACGATCAAGGCCTATCAGGCAGCAAAGAAGCTCAACAAGCACATCCTGTTCGTCGTCACCAAGATCGACGACCCGAACCAGGATTTCTATACCGTTCTGAATTCCCTGAAGGAGCACTTCGGCGCATCGGTCTGCCCGGTCATCGTCCCGGAGATCGAGAACAACCAGTTCAAGGCGCTCGTGCACCTCGGCAGAATGAAGTCCTATACCTACGACAAGAAGGGCGCATCCGTTGCTGCCGACGCAGCAGGCATCGTCCTGAACGATAAGGAAGGCATCACCGCGGATTCCCTCATGGACGGCCTGTCCGAGGCAGTCGCGGAGACCGACGACGCACTCATGGAAAAGTTCTTCGAGGGCGAGCCCTTCACGCAGGAGGAGATCAGCCACGGTATCCACGAGGCAATGCGTACCGGCCGTGCAATGCCGGTCTTTACGGTCTCCTGCACGAACCCGGCAGGCTGCGACCTGCTGCTCGAATTCCTGAAGTATATGCCGGATCCCTCCACCGCTGCTGCGCTGAAGGCGACCGACAAGGCAGGCAAGGACATCGAGGTCAAGGTCGATGCATCCGCACCGCTTTCCGCGTTCGTGTTCCGCACCGTTGCCGACCCGTTCGTCGGCAAGATGAGCTTCATCAAGGTCATCACCGGTACGCTCACGCCGGATAAGGATCTGGTCAATGCAACGACCGGCGCAACGGAGCGCGTCGGCAAGCTGTACACGATGCTCGGCAAGAAGCAGACCGAGGTCACCTCTGCGGTCGCGGGCGATATCGTCGTTGCGACGAAGATTTCCGCAAGCACCGGCGACACCCTCTGCGATGCCGCAAATGTTGTCTCCTATGCAAAGGTCGAGTATCCGAACCCGACCTACCGCATGGCTGTCAAGGCCAGCAAGCAGGGCGACGAGGCCAAGATCTCCGGCGGTCTGCAGAGACTGCTCGAAGAAGATCAGGCACTGTCCTTCGGTCTGGATACCACGACCAAGGAGCAGATCCTCGCAGGTCTGGGCGACCAGCACCTCGACGTCGTCAAGGCGAAGATGAAGAGCAAGTTCGGTGTCGATATCGTGCTCGAAGAGCCGAAGATCGCATACCGTGAGACGATCCGCAAAAAGACCGACAAGGTGCAGGGTCGCCATAAGAAGCAGTCCGGCGGTCACGGTCAGTTCGGTGATGTGTGGATCGAGTTTGAGCCGACCGACAGCGAAAGCCTCGTCTTTGAGGAAAAGATCTTCGGCGGTTCCGTTCCGAAAAACTTTTTCCCGGCGATCGAGAAGGGTCTGCAGGACAGCGTGAAGAAGGGCGTGCTCGCGGGCTGCCCGGTCGTCGGCATCAAGGCGACGCTGCTCGACGGTTCCTATCACCCGGTCGATTCCTCTGAAATGGCGTTCAAGATCGCGGCATCGCTCGCGTTCAAGGAAGGCATGAAGCAGGCTGACCCGATCATGCTCGAGCCGATCGGTTCGCTGACCGTCACGATCCCGGATGCAAACACCGGTGAGATCATGGGCGATCTGAACAAGCGCCGCGGCAGAGTGCTCGGCATGGAGCCGGCAGGCGACGGCATCACCGTCATCCAGGCAGAAGCTCCGATGCGTGAAATGCACGACTTTACGATGTATCTGCGTCAGGTCGCGAAGGGCATGGGCGAGTATACGTTTGAGTTCCTGCGCTATGAGCCGCTGCCGTCCAACCTGCTCGACGAGGTTGTCGCAAGCGTCAAGAGCGACGAAGAAGAAGAATAAGCGGGCGCGGAGCCCGCGCTGGCGATTCCCTCCGGGAGCCGGCAGCGGAGCTCTCCCAAGATTCGTCACTTCACGCCGCTGACGCGGCTTCTGTAAGGAAAGTTCTCCCCGCATTTGGCTTTTCTGATTGCTGTGGTAGAATTTGAAGTGAGAGCTTTTGCAAAGTCAAAGGAATATAACAGGCAGTTCAACCGGGCTGCCTGTTATTTTTTCGCAAAGTGTTAGATTCTCCGGAAAAATGCCGTCAATACTTTCAGAGAGGAGGTGCGGCAGCGTGGACGACGCACAGATCATCAGACTGTATATGCAGCGCGACGAACGGGCTCTGCAGGAAACAAAGGCGCAGTACGAAGCACTCTGCATGACAGTGGCATACAATATGCTCGGCAGCCGCGAGGACGCCGAGGAATGCATGAACGATGCGCTGATGTGTCTGTGGCAGGCGATCCCGCCGGCCGAACCGGAATCTCTCGGCGCGTATCTTGTCACCGCAGTCCGGAATGCGGCACGGGATCGGCTTTCGTATCAGAACGCGCAGCGGCGCGGCGGCGGACAGCTGACCGCCGCGATCGAGGAGCTGGCAGACTGTCTGCCGTCGGCGGAGCACCCTGACCGGATGCTTGACAGCATCGCGCTGCGGGATGCATTCCGCAGATTTCTGCCGACGCTGAAACCGACCGACCGCATGATCTTTCTGCGGCGGTACTGGCTCTGCCTCTCCGCAAAGGAGGTCGCTGCCGAGACCGGCTGCACGGTCAGCCGCGTGAACATGTCTCTGATGCGGACCCGAAAGAAACTGAAAGCATTTTTGGAAAAGGAGGAATTGCTGTGAAACAGGAGGATTTTTTCAGAATCATGGACTGCGCTTCGGATGATGACATCACCGAAATGATGCAGCACCGCCGGTTCCGGCAGGTTCCTTCCGGTGAGGAGGAGATCACAGTGAGACAGACGGCACAAAAGAAGACCCGCATGACCCGCCGGGGTGCTGCCGCCGGTACGGCAGTCGCAGCGGCTCTGCTGGCACTGAATGTCGGCGGCGGTTATCTGCTGCTGCACGGCAGAAACGCGGAGAATCCCGCGGCAGAGCAGACGGAATCCGCATTCACGGAACAGGATGAAGCCGCTGCGGTTATCGGCACAGAGGAAATTTCGGCGGACATTGCGGCAAATAACGAAGCAGCCGGAACGACGCAGTACGTGCAGCTCATGCAGGAATATTACAATAAGCTGACGGATTCGCCGTATTACGAGGGCAGGACATACACCCCCTGTGATTACGATTTCACGGGGCTCGGCAAGGATATCGACTGTACGTTTGAGTGGGACGATTACAAGCTGACCTACCGCGCAGTCGTCGGATGCGACTGGGTGCTGTATTACTTCTACGATGCGGAGCCGAAGCAGGGGCAGGACTATCAGCAATTCTGGAGCGAAAACCCGGATATGGCAAGAATCGCCGTGTCGCTGATCAAGGGCGATACCGTGAATTTTGCCTGCGACCGCGTTTCAAACGTATTGGATCCGGAGCCGGACAACGGCGTCTGGCACGGTGTCGGCATCATCACAAACTGCACTGACAAGCCGTTCTTCCGCGGGGAAAATGCAGGTACGCAGATCAGTATCTGCGAGACGTATGATACGCCGGAAGAAGCGCAGCAGAATTGCGGGGAACCGTTTGATTTTGAGACAAAGGCGTTCCCGCTCCGTGCATGTGAACAGCCGGTGTTCTTCCGCGATGAGACGTACATGTCCTTTGAGCCTGCATTCCATGAGGATGTGGAATCAATGCTTGCGGAGCATTCGCTGACCCGCTGTGCGGAGACGCCGTTCGGAAGATATTATGTCAGCGAGCGGACGCAGTCCGACGGATCGTTCCGGTCGCAGAGCTGGGTCGGCCCGAGCCTCGGTCTGGAGGGCATTGCACCCCGGACACTGGATGCGACTTACTTCGGAAACTATGAAGCTGACGGAGTCGAAATCGCGCATCTGATCGCGCTGTATGACAGACCTGTTGAAGCAGAGGAAGCGGAATAAATGAAATTGTGATATAGAGGAACCGGCACCGGCTGATTGCAGTCGGTGCCGGATTCTGTGTGCAGAGAATCAGAATATAAAACAGCAAAGGGGAATAACTGACGGGTTTTTACGTTCCTTCGCCTGATTTTTTGTCCGGTGTAAATTTTGTCGGGCGCGATGGTGCGCGGAGCTAAGAGGGATAGGGGTTCAGGAAAGCGGGGGCTCGGGGGCGAAAAACTAAGGGGGAAGGGGGAATAAGCGAGCTTGCGAGTGCTCCCCCTTCTCCCTTGGGTTGTCACCCCCGTTCCATGGGGAGCAGCGGCCTTTCAGAAGCCGCTTTGCGGCGTGTACTGCGAATGTTGGGAGAGTTCCGCTAACCGCCTCCGGAGGGAAACGCCAGCCCGAGCTCCGGGCCCGGAGGAAAACGCCTGCGGCGTGCTTCAGCGCTGGGAGCAGTAACGCCAAAGAAGCCGCCCCGCGGCGTGTGTTGCGACTGTTGGGAGAGCTTCGCTAACCGCCTCCGGAGGGAAATACCAGCGGGCGCTGCCCGCTCGCAGTTGACTTTTCTTGCGATTCATGATAAAATAGGGGACGGGGAAACAAAATATAAGCGAAATAAAACAGAAACCGCCGGCAGCCGGGGAACTGTACGGCGGATGTATGAGCATTCAATCCGATGACTGAATGGGGAAGGAGATCCGGTTTTGGATAAAGATGCGCAATGCAATGCGGCCGCGGAACAGTATTACCAACCGCTGTACCGCTACTGCCTTCTGCAGCTCGGCGGAGATTTGTCCGCCGCCGATGACTGCGTGCAGGAAACCTTCCTGCGCATGCTCGAAAAAAAGGACACGCTCGATTTTACCGGAAATATCCGCAGCTGGCTCTACAGCACAGCCTACCGCGTCATTAAGGAATACCGGCTCCGGAACCGCCGCGAAATGGAGCTCTGCCCCGGTGACCTCGACGTCGAAACTGTCTCCGCGGAACAGGATACTGCCTCCGCGGAAGAAGCAGCCAAATTGTTAAGCGCCCTCTCGGACGAGGAGTACCGCCTGCTGGAAGCCTATTACGACAGCGAACACGGCAGCAAGGCAGCGGTCGCAAAGGAATACGGCATGACCATGGCGCAGCTCTATAAACGCGTCCAGACACTCCGTCTGCGTCTGCTGCGCCGTCAACCTGCTGTAGACGAAGCAGAAAAGCAGCAATCCGATTGTTCAAACCGCCAAAAGTTTAAGCGAGGGCGGTAAATATGCAGAAAAAAATTCATTTATGGGTGAAACACGAAAGCAGCAATGCTTTTACCGTCCGGAAGGAGCTTGTACCTATGACAACACCAAAGGCTTTGGCTGCTGCGATGCAGCGGCGCGATGCCGATAGCATGATGCTGCGGGAAATGCAGCGGATGCTCCGGGCGGAACTGGAAAAGCCGCCGGAGACGCAGGATCTCGATGCAGTCGATGAACTGACCGCAGGGATCTGCGAGATTTGCGGACTGGAGCAGGCAGTCGCAGAACATTCCCGCAAGGGGCTGGAGACGTTCCGCAAAAACATCACACCACAAATCGCAGCAACTACTACAAAAACAATCACAGAAACAACCGCAGAACCGGTCGCCGCACCCGCAAAACTGAAGCGGATCTTCCATTGGAAGCGGCTCGCAGCCCTTGCAGCATCGTTTGCAGGCGCGCTGATGATCGGCAATTTCGCAACAAAGGGCGCACTCGGAGACAACCTGCTGAATACCGGTGCCAAACTGCTTCACGGCGGGGTCGGGTTCTCAATGTCTGAACCGGAATCCGCCGCAGATAATGTGACAGTCGGTCTCTCCGATCCTTACGGCATTCAGGAAGAATGCAGCAAGGCCGGCTTTGCCGCACTGACACCGCAGTATATCCCTGAGGATCTCACGAATCAAACCCTTGAATATGAGATCAACGAGGGGATGCAGGAAGTATTCGGCCGCTTTACGGATGAGGCGGAGAAAAGCATTTTCATTCTGCATTATTCGCATTATGAGGACAGCAGCCTGATCCCTGAGATCAAACTTCCGACACAGGACTATAATCCGACCGTGACTGAGATCAACGGCATAACAGTCCACCAGGTCATTGAGGATGGTTACTATTCCTCGACATTCCTTCTGCATAACACGACCTATGTGCTTGCGTGCAAGAATATTGCGCATGAGGAGTGCGAGAAAATTCTGCAATCATTCTTTGACAACACCAACCTCTGATTCGTCAGACGATGCAGAACCGTCTGACGATCCTGAAACTCCTTTTATGATTTTGTTTGTTGAGACGATGATTTACGGGAAGGTGATCCGGCAAGATCGCCTTCCCCTCTTTTTTATCCTCTGTTATGTATACATTGACCATATTTATACACATCGTACTTTCTGTTTTATTGCAAATGCAGATTGTTGGAAAAGATAGGTAAAAAATGGGGGGTAAAATCATTTATGGGTGTAAGCGGGTTCCGAAAAGAGCCCGGAAGGAGGATACAAAAGAATGACAATTCGCAAATCCCTGACGGCAATTCTGGCAGCGGGAATGCTTCTGTCTCAGTCTGTGCGGGCAGCTGCGGCAGCACCCATTCAGCAAGCACCCATCCAGTCGAATTTCCAGTCACAGCAGGTTCTGCAGTACAATCAGTACAATGCAGCTGTTCCTGCAAATCCGAGGGCTGCAGCAATGGCCTACGGACATTTCTATGAATCCACAAGCAGCGCAAGAATCGGCGCCGGCGGGCTTTATCTCACAACCCGGACAGGCACCTTCAATATCATGAGAAAAATCGGCCTGAAAAGTGTCACAATGGAGTACAGTTCAAACGGTGTATCCGGCTGGCGCACTGTCGCGAATTACGGTGAGATCGTAACATACAATTCCAATTCGCAGAGAATCACCAACAGATTTTTCTCGTCCACAAACGGAGCAGGCTATTATCGTTTTAAGGTCATACACATCGCATACAACAGTCCGTTTGATTATCAGGAGTCCGATCCGCAGTATACTGCCGCTTTTTGGCTTTACTACTGATCTGAGGAACCTTCTGATTTATCATAATTCGCTTTCCCCGGCAATGGGGGCAACTGCTGACGTTACTTGAGAGAGCCGGTTTCATAACAATCCCGTATCTGCACATTAACTTCGTATTCTGAAACCTCATCGCAAGCTGAAAAAGTATCCTACCTTACACCACCCACAAATCCACTTGTGAATCCGGTTCTCTCACCGGCAGCATCCGGCATCCCGCACCCGTTATCCGATCAAATTTCTCCGTATTGAACAAAGCAAAGTCACACTACAAGTCACACTACTTTCTAACACTGACATTTACCCCGAAATCACACCACTTCCTTACTTTGTACCGTTTACAGGCATTGGGTCTGTATGTACCGCGGTACGATCACAGCACGGAAGCACTGTCAGTCGCACAACAACGGGCGTCGGATTTGTCCCCATTTTTTAACAGCCTGCATGGGTTCTCCCGTGCAGGCTGTTCTGCACGGAGCCCGTTCCGGCATTTTCCTCCGGAGGGCGGCAGCGGAGCTCTCCCAACATTCGCAGTACACGCCGCAAAGCGGCTTCTTTGGCGTTACTTCTCCCAGCGCTGAAGTCCGCCGGAAGCATAACACGAAACATAAAAAGGACGCCGATCACAGCATCAGCGTCCTTTTGTGTTGCATATAACGTGGTCCGGGGACAATGTCCCCGGCAGAGGTCAACATGTTTAGGGGCGGAGCCCCATTCTCAATCCATCGGAGATACAACTGCAGGCACCGACTGCAATCAGCCGGTGCCTGTTTGCTTTATTTCATCAAGCGTTTTTCTGCGCGATATGCGCTTTCAGAATCTGCAGTCCTTCGAGATACCCCGCAAAGCCCTTGCCCTTGACAGTCGCGATGCAGGCCTGCCGGATATACGAGATCTTCCGGAATTCGTCCCGCGTATCCGGATCGGAGATATGCACCTCAACGGTCGGGATCTGCACCGCCTTGACCGCATCCAGCAGCGCGACACTCGTATGCGTATACGCGGCGGGATTGATGAGGATGCCGTCCGCCTTGCCGTAGGCCGCCTGAATCTTGTCCACGAGGTCGCCCTCATGGTTCGACTGATAGCATTCGACCGTCACGCCGAGCCGCGCAGCCTCCGCCTCGATCATCGCGGTCAAGTCGGCAAGGGTCTGTGTGCCGTAATGCTCCGGCTCACGGATTCCCAGCATGTTCAAATTCGGTCCATTCAGCACGAGTATATGCACAAAAATCACCCCAAATCTGCTCCGCCGCAGCTTCCGGCGTCGCATTGTTTTCAATTTCGGTATCCGCAAATTTTTTGTAAAGCGGCATTCTGACCGCCTCCATTTGAGTGAGATCCGCGTCGATCGAAAGCGGACGCCCCTCGCGGGAAAGCTCCGAGACCGGGCGGCAGATCTGACAGATCCTGCCGTTGCTCCGGAGCGGTGCCTCATTTTCCGCACGCGTGACCACGCCGCCGCCCGTCACCAGAATGACGCCGCGGTGCGCGCTCTGCTCGCGGACGACCTCGGATTCGATCTTCCGGAAGCCGTCCTCGCCGCTTTCCGCAAAGATCTCCGGGATCGGTCTGCCCGCTTTCTTTACGATCTCCGCGTCAAGGTCAATGACCTGTCTGCCGGTCAGCCTGCCGAGCGCGTCGCCGATGCAGGATTTGCCGCTGCCGGGCATCCCGATCAGCACGATATTTTCCGCATCGCGCTGCATGTCCGCGCCGATCTCCGCAATTTTCACATCGTCGATCGCTTTGCCGAAGAAATGCTCCGCCGCCTGCTTTGCCTGCGCGACCAGCATCGTCAGGCCGCCCGCGCACGGAATGCCGAGCGCCTTTGCCTGCAGCAGCAGCGCCGTCCTTGCTGGGTTGTAGATCACATCCGCGACGCCTTTTAATTGCGGGAAGTTCGTCAGATCGACCAGCGATTTGCCCGCATTCGGATACATGCCGACCGGCGTCGCATTGACGATCAGCGTCGTATCTGCGTAGAATTTGGGCAGGTCGTCGTAGGTGTATTCCGTGCCTTTCAGGTCAAGGACGGTCAGCTTTGCGCAGCCGTCCAGCTTTGCGATCGCCTGAATCGTCTGCGAAACGCCGCCGTTACCTAACACAAGCACATTGGCACCGTCAAAGGAAAGCCCGCCCGCGCGCATCATGCAGCGCAGACCGTAGGCATCCGTGTTATAGCCTTTCCATGTGCCGTCATTTTGCCGCACCAGCGTATTGACGCTGCCGATCGCCTCGGCCAGCGGGTCAAGCGTTTTGCAGAGCGGGATGACGTCGATCTTGTAGGGGATCGTGACGTTCAGTGCTTTCAGCCGCGTATCTGCGAGGAAAACCGGCAGCTCGTCCGGCTCCAGTTCATAGAGCGAATAATGCGGATTACCGAGTGCCGCATGGATCTCCGGCGAAATGCTGTGACCGAGCTTCCGCCCGATCAGGCCGTAGGGTGTTTTGAAATCTGTCATACAGACCTCCGTTTCTTATTGCAGTAAATCAGAATTTATCAGTTTCTTCCACGTTCGATTTTCCAAAGCTCGTCGATGTTCTTGAAATTGTCCGGAATCCAAAAAACGGAAGTTTCATGGTATGTGTAATCTTCTCCGGTATTTACATCGATAATAAACTTGTTCCAGACAACTATTTTATAAGTAAGCGCGCAATATTCTCTTGTGCCGCCGTCTTCAACTCTTCCTTTGGGATTTGGAACAGGCAGGAACAAAACAAGAAGAACGACAACGATGATACCGATAATAATACGTTTTTTCATATCTTTTCTCCTCTGCAAATTCCGGTTTATATCAGCGACACATTTTTGAAAGGGGACGCGTGATTCGCAATCATTTATTCAACAAAGGAACCGATCTCGATCAGATTGCCCTCCGGGTCTGCAACATAGCAGGTGCGCTGTCCCCACGGCATCGTCTGCGGGGGCATGACCGGCGCTGCACCGGCCGCCACGACCCGTGCATATTCCGCATCGACACCGGCGTAATTGCCCGCATTCAGCGCGATCTCATAATGTCCGATCTTCCCGGACGCATAGGTAAACTGCTGCGCGGTCATCTGCTCAAAATCGCTCCGGCGGTACAGCAGAAACAGCGTGCCGTCCTTTTCCAGAAACACATTCGATGTATTCTCGTCCTCTTTGATCGCAAAGCCGAGGACATCGCGGTAAAACCGCACCATTGTCGGCATATCCTTGACAAAAATGCCGAAGCCTTCCAGTTTCATGCGCACACCTCACCCGATCATTTCGGTATAATTGCCGAGCAGCGTGAACGAATCGCAGGAGCGCTCCATTTCGCAGAGCAGCCCGAGCACGCCGTCCTGATGCAGATTGCATTCGAGATCCATGTAGAAGCGGTACGAGAAATTCGTGCCGGGGATTGGCATACTTTCCAGCTTGCACATGTTGATGCCGAGCGCGGAGATCTTCGCGATCATCTGATAGAGCGCGCCCGGAGCATTCGCGCAGTTGACGAGAATGCTCATGCGGTCGGCGCCGGCATAGCAGGAAGCGCCCTTCGTGATACACAAAAAGCGCGTATCATTGTTGCTTTCGTTCTGGATATCGTCGGTCAGCACAGAAAGACCGTAGAGCTTTGCGCACGCCTCACCCGCGATCGCCGCGACCGTTTTATCATGCGATTCGGCTGCTCTTTGAGCGGCGTGTGCGGTACTGACGCACGGGATCACATCCGCGCCGAGCCACTGCAGGAACCGGCTGCACTGTCCCGCCGCCTGCTCATGCGTATAGACCGTTTTGATATCGGAGAGCTGCGCATCCTTCTGGGTCAGCAGAACATGACGGATCAGCTGCCGGACACTCCGGACAATGCAGATATCCGGCTCGCGGAGCAGATCGTAGACCTGCCGCACGGAACCCTGCACGCTGTTCTCGACCGGCAGGATCCCGAACTGACAAAGTCCGGCCTGCACCGCCTGTACGACCGCCGCAAAGCCGTCCATGAAAATGATATTGCCCTTGGGGAACAGTCTGTCCGCCGCCGCGCCCGCGTGGCTGCCCTCAACGCCCGACACCGCTACGCGTCCGGACTGCGGGAATACGGCCTGCTCATGCGCGCACATAGCTGCCACACGCGCCGCAACACTCGTCGCCGGGATCAGCTGCGCCGCCTGCCGTGCGCGGGAAAGCTCCAGCACCATGCGGAACAGCTGGTGCGCGGAATCGCCGTATTCAGTACCGGCCTGCTCGCGGATCCGCATCAGGATCTCACGCTCACGCGCCGGATCGTAAAGCGGCTTCGAGGGGTCCCGCTTTTTGAGATCGGCAACCTTATCAACCATCGACATGCGTTCCAAAAACAGCTCCAGCAGCTGCCCGTCGATCCTGTCAAGCTGCTCGCGGATTTCCGATAATTCCATAAAAACTCCTTTATTTCCGTTTCGTTTGATCTTCCATCATAGCCGCCGTGCCGATCACGTAAAAGACGGTCACAGGCAGCAGCACCGCATTGATCCAGCAGAGCTTGCTGTTATGCAAGAATATTGCGGCGGCATTGATCAGCATGATGATGCCTACAAGGATCATCGCGACGCCGCTCTGCCGGTAATAGGGCTTGGGATCCGGTTTGTTTTCAGCGTCATCGGGGTACAGACTGTTCAGCACCGGGCCGCGGCAGGCAAGCTGCATCCCGCCGAAAACAAAAAGGGTAAACGCCGCAAGAAACAGGATAAAAACCAAAACAAGCTGCGTGGTGCTCATGATTCCACCTCCGGTATCAGATGCGCGTATTTACGCGGTTTATTCAAAGCGCGCCCTTGTCACAGAGCAGTACATCGAGAACGGTCAGCGCGGCGGCAGCTTCAATAACGGGGACCGCGCGCTGCGCAATGCAGGGATCGTGACGCCCCTTGATCTCGAGCGTCGTCTCCTGTCCGTCCGGCAGAGAAACCGTTTTCTGCGGCTGCGCGATCGACGGCGTCGGCTTGATTCCGACGCGGAACCGCAGGGGCATACCGGTCGTAATGCCGCCGAGAATGCCGCCGTTGCGGTTCGTTTCTGTAACGATATTGCCGTCAGTATCCGTGCGGTACGGGTCATTCGCCTGCGACCCGCGCATCTGCGAGAGCGCAAAGCCGTCGCCGAACTCCACGCCCTTGACCGCCGGAATGCCGAACAGCACCCGCGCGAGCCGGTTCTCCATGCCGTCAAACATCGGGTCGCCGAGCCCGGCCGGGAGACCGGTCACCATGCATTCAATCGTCCCGCCGACGGAGTCCAGCGCTTCGCGCGCCGCAAGAATCTCCTCCTGCATCCGGGCTCCCTTTTCATCGGAGATAACCGGAAACGCTTTCTGCGCGACCGTATCAAACAGTGCGGCATCCGGCAGTATCGGGAACGTGTCATCACAGACCGTGCCGATTGACGAAAGATGCGCCCCTACGAAGATATTATGCCGCGCAAGGATCTGCAGGGCAATCCCGCCCGCAGCACAGAGCGGGGCAGTCAGACGGCCGGAAAAATGCCCGCCGCCGCGCATATCCGCTGCACCGTGCCACTTGATATACGCCGGATAATCCGCGTGGGAAGGGCGCGGCTTCATCGCAAGATTGCTATAATCTCCGGAGCGCGTATTCGTATTCGCGATCCGGATACACACCGGGAAACCGGTCGTTCTGCCGTCAAAAATACCGGACACAAACTCCGGGATATCGGGCTCCTTCCGCGCTGTCGAAAGCGCATTCCGGCCGCCCTGACGCCGCTCCATAAAGCGCATCAACCGATCATAATCGACCGCTTCGCCGGCAGGCAGACCCTCGATCAGCGCACCGATGCCGTTTCCGTGCGACTCGCCGTAAATTGAAACGCGCAGCCGCTCTCCAAAGCCTGAAGCCATACGCAAAATCCTTTCGCAATAAAATTACATATTATCCGGCAGTCTCGATTCGTCCGCCGAGTGCCTGATAGTCGTCAAAGAAGGACGGATACGATTTGTTGACCGCTTCCGCACCGAGAATGGTCACGGGATCGCTGCAGCGCAGCGCCGCAATTGCCGCCGACATCACCAGCCGGTGGTCGTTTTTCGCATCGACAGTACCGCCGCAAAGTTGTCCGCCGTAGACGGTCAGTCCGTCCGGGAGCTCGTCAACCTTTGCACCGAGCGCACGCAGCATTTCGGCGGTCGCGGTCAGCCGGTCGGATTCTTTCAGCCTCAGACGGGCAGCGTTCGTGAAATGCGAAACACCGGTTCCGACCGCGGCACGAACCGCAAGGATCGGAAGCAAATCGGGGATTTCCTCCATAGATACGTCAATTTCGTTTAATGTTCCACATGAAACAATTAGCGTTCGGCTGTTGTCATCAGCAAATCCCAGACGCGCACCGGAATCCTTCAAAATACGCGCAATTTCCTTGTCACCCTGCACAGACAGCTGATCCAACCCAAGCACCTGAATAGCTCCTGTCGGCTGAATCGCACCGGCAGTCAGCCAGAACGCAGCATTCGACCAGTCACCGTCAACAGGGAGCACAACCGGAATAGCACGATTCTTCGTACTTTTTTTATAGTATCGCAAAAGTCCGTTATCTGTAACAGTCTGAATATCTGCGCCGAATTCGCGCAGCGTGTCAAGCGTCATATCGACATATTTTGAGGACTGCAATGCGGTCGTCAGGCGGATTTCGCTGTCGGAATCAAGGAAGGCGAGTGCCATCAGCAAACCGCTCAAAAACTGCGAGCTGATGTTGCCCTCGATCTCATAGACGCCGCCGGTCAGCGAGCCGGTCGCATGAAGCGGTAAAAGATCCTGAGAAAGCTGTACGCCATGCGCGGACATTGCCTTAACAAGCGTTCCGATCGGACGTTTAGGAAGCCTTCCGGAACCGGTCACATAGATATCACTGCAAACGGTCATCGCAACCGGAAGCAGAAACCGAAGCGTCGATCCGCTTTCCCCGCAGTCAAGCTTCGAATGCTGCTGACGCTGAATCGGCCGGATCAAAAGTCCTTGCGTATACTGCTGAAAGGACGCGCCGAGCGCCTCCAGGCAGCGAATCGTCGCCGCAATATCATCACAAAATCGCCCGCTCATCCCGACAGTACATTCTTGCCCGGAGAGCGCCGCACAAATGAGTTTTCGGTGTGCGTCGGATTTGGAGGGAATCGCCGCAACATTTCCGTTCAGCTGTGAAGGGAAGCAGATCACATTCATGCCTGACCCTCCAGACCGTCTGCGAACAAAGCCTCAAGCTCACTGATCGCAATTTTCTCCATTCTGCACCGACCGATTTTCTCCGGAAGGATTACAGTAATTTGAGATGCAGCTGCTTTTTTGTCGATTGCAGCAATTTCTGCCATTTCCTTAGCCTGATACGGACAAACAACCGGCAGATTATTTCTTGCGATTGTATGTAGAATACGCGTACCTTCATCGGATTCAAGATACCCTCTTTTGACTGCAGCGCGTGTCATCATCGCTAAACCGATCGCAACTGCATGGCCGTGCGATATGACAAAATTGCTCATGCGTTCGATCGCATGAGCAGGCGTATGACCAAGATTCAGCAGCTTGCGAACGCCGTGTTCCTCCGGATCTTCTGTGACGATCATGGATTTATAAGCAACTGCGTGAGAAATCACATCTTCTAATTCAGATAACGGATTTCCGTTTTCGTAGATTGAAAACAGGTCGGGATTTCCGAGAATTCCGGTTTTTATTGCTTCTGCTGCACCGTCCGCCATTTCATGCGGAGTCAGCGTTTGCAGCGTATCAACATCGCAATAAACGCCGATCGGCTGATGAAACAGTCCTGCCAGATTTTTTCCGTGCTGCAGATTGACTGCCGTCTTACCGCCAACCGACGCATCTACGGCAGAAAGCAGCGTCGTCGGCATTTGCACAAAGCGGATGCCGCGCAGATAACAGCCGGCCGCGAACCCAGTCAGATCGCCGATCACGCCGCCGCCCAGCGCGACAGCAAGATCGGTGCGCGTCATTTTTGCTTCTGCAAAGGATTCGAGCAGCGCGCCGAATACGGCGACGGATTTGCTGCCCTCTCCTGCAGAAACAACATGTGTGTTCACTGAAAATCCAGCATCTGCAAGTGATTTCCTGACTATCTCCAGATAAAGCGGAGCTACATTTGTATCCGAAATGATCATCACACGGCACGGTTTTACGATCGAGCTGATCTCCTGTCCGCATGTATTGATCAGTCCGCTCCCGGTTAGAATCGGATAGGATTCTCCGCCCGGAGCGGTCAAAATTTGCTTTTTCATGAACATTCCTTTCTGATTTGCGGCATGTTTTCACCGCAATATCTGAGGATAAAATTACGCTTCCGCGCGTTTGGCAATATTATCTCATCAGTTGCCGCCGGCAGATGCCTTCGCGATCCGTCCTTCGCGCAGGCATTCTCTCAGTTTTTCCGCATCATTCTGTTCGAGCGCTTCGAGATAAGGCTGCAGGTTATCAATCAGGATCCGCAGTTCATCCGCAAGATATTCCCTGTTATCGAGCATCAGCTCCGTCCACATATTTTCGTCCAGACGCGCAACACGGGTCAGGTCACGGAAGCTTCCTGCGGAAAAACCGCGCCGCTTTTGTGCCGTCGGGGACTTGACGTAAGCACCGGACACGATATGCGCAAGCTGCGAAGTGTACGCAATGATGCGGTCGTGCTCGTCCGGGTTTGAGAAGGTCAGGTGCGCAAAACCGATGTCGGTAAAGTAATTTTTGAGCATTTCAAGCGTCGGCAGATCGGTGTTCGCATCCGGCGTCAGGATCATCGACGCACCGTCAAACAGCGAATCCGTCGCGTTGACGAACCCGCCCTGTTCCTTGCCGGCCATCGGATGACCGCCGATATATTTGAATCCGTTATCTTGTGCAATTTTTGCCATTTCTCCGACAACAGCGCGCTTAACACCGCAAATATCGACCAGCGTGCACTTAGCCTGTCCGAGCATTGCGGCGTGATCCGCCGTCCATTTGAGCGCCGCACCCGGCCGGAGCGCGACCAGCACGAGGTCGCAGGTTTCGAGCAGTTCGTCCGTCAGCGCCTTGTCCATGGCGCCGGTCATGCGCGCAAACATCATGACCTCCTGATCGAGATCGTAGCCGTAAACAGTATGTAAAGTACGTGATTTCGTTGCTTTTGCGTAGGAACCGCCGATCAGTCCCAGACCGATGATCGCGATATTCATGTCTTTTCCCTCCGAGCTTTCTGTATGATTTCCGTGCGGTTACACGGCGTTCATTGCCGCAATTTTATCCAGACTGCGAACATCCATTTCGACCCATGCCGGGCGGAATCCGCTTCTGACGGCATTGCGTACGGATGCAAGATTGCACCATGCACAGCAATAAAACGGTATCTTTCCGCGGTTCAATATCTCCATTGCAAGCCGGCTTGTGATCGCTGCCGCGATTCCCTTTCTCCGGTATGCCGGCAGCACATCGACGCCGATCTGCCACATGTCCGCGCAGTCTGCCGAGCATCCCGCCAGTCCGACGAGTGTTTCCCCGTCATAGGCACCGACACCCAGAACGTCCAGTTCTGCGCGCTTTTCGCATAAAGCATTTGACCATTCCGGCCTGTACAGCTCCGCAAAATCCTTCTGCTCCAGAACACGCAGCGCATATCCGCATTCAAGCGTCCTGACCGAATCCGCATCCGGCAGCCAGTATTCCGACGTCGTACCGACGCCGAAGCCGAGCGGCTTCAGTGCATCGTGCAGCACATGCAGATGCGGCGGTTCAAAGGAATGCACGAGCGGATATTTGTCCAGATAATCCTGTACGATCTTGCGGAGCTCCGGCGATACCGAAGCGACAATATTGCTCCCGTAACTGACAAAATACGCCGCATAGGGCTGCGTCAGGTATTTCCGCGCATCCGGTGATATCCCGGACGTCACGATGACCGGTTCTTTCCGCGCAAAGTCTCCCGGCTGACAGCCGAGATCAATCGCGGACTGCCGCATCGCCGCAGCAAGAATCTCCTGATTTGTCATGTTGTTTCTCCCGCACGAAGCATCATGCGCATCCGCTGCGCTTCATTCGCTTCAAATCCGAATTTCGCGTAAAACGGCATTTTATCCGGCATTGCGCACAGCTCCACGGCAATATCCGTGCCGGGAACGCCGTTTTCGCGGATAAACCGCAGCAGCTCTCCGATCATCATTTTGCCGATGCCGCGCCCCTGATACGCCGGATGCACGATCACATCCTTGATGTAGTAGCACATGCCGCGGTCGCCGATCATCCGCGCCATTGCAACGATCTTGCTCCCGTCGTAGACGCCGACGCGGTCAATGCTGTTTTCGATCGCCAGCGCGGCCTGCTCCCGCGAAGGGCAGCCGTCCCAGACAGAGCTCCACAGTGAAACAAACGCATCTGCGTCGAAATCATTATGCCGGATTTCAAACACGAGATCATTCCCCCATGATTTATTTTGTCAGCAGCACGGCACAGTTCAGGCCTCCTGCATGAAGCTGTGCAGACCGTGCAGCTTCTTCGCCAGCGCGTCAAACGCCTCCGGCTTGATCGACTGCGGGCCGTCGCAGACCGCGTGCTCGGGATCGTTGTGTACCTCAATGATGAGGCCGTCCGCGCCCGCCGCGACTGCCGCCGGTGCGATCTTCGGCACCATCCACGCCTTGCCGCAGGCGTGAGACGGATCCACGATCACCGGCAGATGCGTCAGATGCTTGAGCACCGTGACCGCGCCGATATCGAGAATATTGCGTGTATACGTCTCAAACGTGCGGATGCCGCGCTCGCAGAGAATGACATTGTGATTGCCGCCGGACATGATGTATTCCGCGCTCATGAGCCATTCCTCATAAGTTGCGGAGAGGCCGCGCTTCAGCAGCACCGGCTTATCCTGATGCCCGAGCTCCTTCAGCAGCGAGAAATTCTGCATATTCCGCGCGCCGACCTGAATGATATCAACGTCCTTGAACGCCGGCAGATGCTCCGCGTCCATGATCTCGGTGACGATCGGCAGGCCGGTCTCCTCGCGGGCGATCTTCAGCAGCTCGAGGCCCTCAAGCCCCATGCCCTGAAACGAATACGGCGAGGTGCGCGGCTTGAATGCGCCGCCGCGGAGCACGGTCGCGCCGCTGGCCTTGACCTGCTTCGCGATCGCGACGATCTGCGCCTCGCTCTCGACGGAGCACGGCCCCGCCATAAGGGTGAGCGTTCCGCCGCCGATCTGCGTATCGCGCACGCGGATGACGGTCGGCTCCGGATGAAATTTCCGGTTTGCCTGCTTATACGGCTCCTGCACGCGCTTGACGTCCTCGACGATCTCGAGCGCGCAGATCAGATCCGGGTCGATCGCGGCGGTATCGCCGACCAGACCGAGGATCGTATGCGAAGTGCCGACGCTCTTGTTGACCTCAATATGCTTTTCCTCGAGCCATGCGATCAGGCTTTCAAGCTGTGTCGGATTCGGATTTTGCTTCAAAACAACGATCATGATTTTTATTTCCTTTCTATACGAAAAATCGCGGTTTTGCTCTTGACGAAACCGGAAAAATCGGCTATGATATAATCGTATGTGCTTGATATCAGCACACAAAATAACGGATGATTGGATGTGTGAGAACCTATGGAAACCAATACCCCCGCTGCGGAGAAAACCGGCTTCGGCTCGAAGATCGGCTTTATCTTAGCAGCAGCCGGCTCTGCAGTCGGCCTCGGCAATATCTGGCGATTCCCGTATCTCGCCGCGAAATACGGCGGCGGCATTTTTCTGCTGATCTATCTGATCCTCGCAGTGACCTTCGGCTTTTCGCTGATGATCACGGAGATCGCGATCGGCAGGCGCACCGGCAAAAGCGTCATCGGCGCGTATGAGAGCATCAGCAAAAAGTTCTCGCCGCTCTGCTGGCTGGCCGCATTCGTGCCGGTCATCATTACGCCGTATTACTGCGTGATCGGCGGCTGGGTGCTCAAATACCTCGTGACCTTTGTCAAAGGTGCGGGCAGCTCTGCCGCAGGCGACGGCTCCTTTTTCACGGGATTCATCGGCGGCGCTTCCGAACCGGCCGTATACTTCCTGCTCTTTCTGCTTGCGACGGCTGCCGTCGTGATGCTCGGCGTGGAAAAGGGCATCGAGCGCATCAGCAAATTCATGATGCCGTTGCTCGTCCTGCTGACGCTCGGCATCGCGGTCTATACGCTGACGCTGGACGGCGCCGCAGCGGGTCTCAGATACTATCTGCTGCCGAATTTCAGCGGGTTCACCTTCCCGATGCTGCTGAAAACCGTTGCCGCGGCAATGGGTCAGCTCTTTTATTCGATGTCGCTGGCAATGGGCATCATGGTGACCTACGGCTCCTATATGCGCAAAGAGGATTCCCTTGAGCAGTCCGTGCGCCAGATCGAGATCTTCGATACCGGCATCGCGATCCTCGCGGGACTGATCATTGTCCCGGCGGTGTTTGTGTTCTCCGGCGGCGACGCTTCCGCGCTGAACGCGGGCCCGAGCCTGATGTTCATTACGCTGCCCAATGTGTTCAGCACCATGGCCGGCGGACAGATCGTCGGCGCGGTTTTCTTCATTCTGGTCGCGCTGGCCGCGATGACGTCCTCGATCTCGCTCATGGAGACAGTCGTCTCGATCATCATGGAAAAATTCAGACTGCGCCGCATTCCGGCCTGTCTCATCACGGTGCTGGTCTGCCTGCTGCTCGGGATGCTCTCGGTGCTCGGATACAGCGCATGGAGCAATGTGAAGCTGATCGGGATGCAGTTCCTTGATTTCTTCGATTTCATCAGCAACAACATCATGATGCCGGTCGTTGCACTGCTGACCTGCATTCTGATCGGCTGGGTCGTGAAGCCGAAATACGTCGAGGAAGAAGTGCTTGCCAGTCAAAAGTCTTTCCGTGCCAGAATGCTGCTTTCGGTGATGCTGCGGTATGTCTGCCCGGTCTGCATGGTCATCATTCTGCTGACGCCGTTCGTCACGGACATCTGATACACAAAAATCGCTCACAGCCGGCCGACTGTGAGCGATTTGCTTTCATCACAAAGGATTCCTGCGGGATTCCGCAAAAACCGTTATGCTGCGCAAACGTGTTCAGCCGCACCGAATCTGACCTCACCGTAATCATAGCCGGTAAAGCCGTAAAATCGGTATTCTGCTGCATAGTACACATATTTGCCGTTCAGCATGGCGATTGCGCTCCCTTTCTTCCGGAATATGCTATCATTATAGCACAAAACGACCGGAATTGCAATAGGCAATCTGCACAAAGATTTCACGCGTTAAAGCTTTTATGTCTTAAACTATGAAAATGTTTCATTCCGCGGTTTCCTGCAAAAGCGCCTCCCATGTCACAGGTTTCTTTGCGACTTTGTTGCAGACATAGTATTTGAGGATAAGCATTGCATCCAGAAGATCAATTTTTTCGTCCTGATTGACGTCTGCTGCAAGTGCCCAGCTTTCGTCCGGATCAATATATCTGCCTGAAATTGACATTGTATAGATCATCAGTGTCAGCTGCGCATCTTCAACAGAGATATCGCCGTCCCCGTTAAAGTCGCCTTTTGTATCAATGTCCTCCGGCTCAAAGCCCTCATCTGTACCAATAACCCGGAAGCTGACACCGTGTTTTCTGGCATAGGCTTCTGCGGTTGAACCGGCGTAGCCGTGGATTGTGAAGTTGCAGGTATACTGCTCTGTCCCCCAATCAAAATCGTTGGAGAAGGGCTTACTATAATAATCGGAATCATTGATTACGCAATCCGGATTTTGGATTGTGACTGAAGAAAGATTTTCGCATCTACCAAAAGCACCGATACCGATATATTTAACGCTTTCCGGAATTGTAACCGTTTTCAGCTTTGACGCATCCGCAAGCCCTTCGCCGTCATTATCCCAGTTGAGAAAACTGTCAGTGATTCCGAGCGTACCTTCCGGAAACTCAATGCTTTCGGGAATATCTCCCTTGATTGCAATGGCAGTGTTATCTGCATAAACAATCCCGTCCGGCTGTGACTGATACCATTCCGATTCCCGCAGATTGATGACATTCCCATATGCTCTGCCGTAATTGATGATGCTGTCCGGCGTCTGAAATGACGAAATCATATCGTATAAGCTGTTCTCGTAAGAAAACAGATCACAATCATCCCCTACAAACGCTGTTTCGCAAATGCTGATTGTTCTGTCTTTGATTGTCATTTCAGTCTTTTCAGAAAGTGAGCCTTTATATGCGTACAAGATATTCCCGATATATACCATTCCGTCCGGCTGTGCCTTATACCAACCGGTATTCCAGAATGCATCGCCGTCAATGCACACGACACTTTCCGGTATTTCTATTTCAGTTAGATTTTCGCAGCCGGCAAATGCGCCGTATGGAATTGTAGTTACGCCCTCGCTGATGACGACCTTTTTGATTGCCGGATTGCCGGCCCATGGGGAATAATTGTAAGGCCCGCCAACAGGACCGCGAGTAAAGCCACTGCCGCCGATAAATGTAGTCATTGCACCTTTTCCAACAATATTGAGTGTTCCTGAAAAGCTGTCGATTCCCCAAGAGATACCGGCACCGTCTCCGCAACTGTTTTGAGACGCACCGCAAAATCCGAATGTGTCCCAGCTGTCACATTTAAAATCTTCACTTGCGCCTTCGTCCTCAAATGCCCCCGCCGGAACCGCACAGCTCCCCGCCAGCATTGCTGCCGCAAGCATACAAGCACCAAACCGCAATCTCCGTTTCATGATCATTTCCTCGCTTTCATAAAATTATCCCAAAACGGGATAATTTTAGTATACCATAATGGTATACTAAAGTCAAGGGGGATTGCGAATGAGACTAAAGGAATAGCGCAGGGCGCGCGGGCTGACGCAGCAGCGGCTTGCGATCGACCTGAACATGAACCAGAACAGCATCAGCCGATATGAAACCGGCGAACGTCAGGCGGACTACCGCACATTGATCCTCTTTGCCGATTATTTTGACGTTTCAGTCGATTATCTGCTGGAGCGCACCGAAAATCCTGCATACTACAAATAACCGTCTGACCGCACGCAGCAGTCAGACGGTTTTATCATCTCTGCATAAGCCAGTAGATCACGCCGTACACCGCAGACGCGGCGGTGCCGTAGAGGATGACGGGGCCCGCGATCGTGAAGATCTTTGTCCCGACGCCGAGGATGAAGCCTTCTGTTTTCGCCTCGACCGCGGCCGCCGCGACGGCATTTGCAAATCCCGTGACCGGCACGAGCGTCCCCGCGCCGCCGTGCTTGGCAAGCTTCTGATACAGTCCGGTGCCGGTCAGCATGGCCGCGCAGAACACAAGGATCACGGATGTCCACGCGCCGGCGGTGTCGGCGTCCAGCCCGCGCCGGAGCAGAAACTGCCGGATGACCTCGCCCGTCAGGCAGATGCCCCCGCCGGTGAAAAACGCTTTCAGTACCGTTGCGGCGCAGTTTGTTTTCCGCGAGGTCTGCGCGACCATTTCGCGGTACATGTCCCTGTCCGGGTCACGCAGCCCCTGTGAATGCAGCCGTTCTGTCATACGCATCACTCCTATCTGCTGACATTTTGTGCAGATACCGGAATTTTATGCTTTGTGATATGCGATTTTCGCCTTGCTTTTTCTCTCGGATTCGTGTATAATATAGGTGTCAGCTTACACACAAATCTGAATCAGATAGGATGAGAACCATGGAAGAATAATATCAAGTGAAATTATCCGTGTTAGTGGATTCGCTGGATTACTGTTCTGATGTTGAATCGGACGGATACTATGTCATGCAGGGAACCAATGAAGTCGTCCCGTACGGCGAGGACCTCTCAGAGGAGTGTCTGCAGGAGGATCCGCTCTGGGAATATCTGCAGTCACATCCGTGCATTCAGCTGCCGACCTCTCGCGAGCTGGAAAGATACGCGCCGGAATGGAACAAAGATATCGTATATCAGTACATTGATGAAATGATCGCCGATGCGAAGCAAAAGGATCTTCTGACCCATGCATACAGATCCAAATTTCACAACAAGATCACGCCTGCATTTCCGGGAAGCTCCAAATTCCGCTCGGAACTCGGTGCACTTGGCCGCATGGATGAATTCCATCAGTATGTCGTGGAAAAGTTTCGGGCGCATCAGCTCGAATTTATCAAAAAATGGTGCAAAGAAAACAATGTGGAGATCATCACGGAATGATCTGTGATCGCGGACAGAAAACCGCCAGCTTATCTGAAACGCAAAACGGGTGCCGACTGTTATGGTCAGCACCCGTTCGTATATTATCATGGGATCAAAGGAACAATGTATCTTTTGCGGGTTCGGGCAAACCCATTTGAAATCATCGCAAAGCGATGCCTTATTCGATCGGCTCAAAGTCCGCGGCACCGTGCTTGCAGAGCGGGCATACAAAGTCCTCGGGGAGCTCCTCGCCCTCGTAGACATACCCGCAGATCGTGCAGACCCAGCCCTTTTTGCCCTCGGTCTGCGGCTTCGGCTTGACCTTCTCCTGATAGTAGGTATAGGTCATCGTCTCGGCATCGTTGATGACGCGTGCCTCGGTGACCTCGCAGATAAACATGCCGTGCGTGCCGAGGTCGATATACTGCTCGACCTTGAGCGACAGCATCGCATTGATGTAATGCGGCAGCATCACAAGGCCGTTATCGGTGCGCACCGGCTGACAGTCCGCGAACTTGTCGGCATTTCTGCCGCTGCGGAAGCCGAAGTTCTCGAATACCTTGAACGGCGCGTCCACGGACAGGCAGTTGACATTCATGATGCCGGTCTGTTTGATGACATGATGCGAATAGTTCTCCTTGTTGATCGTGACGGCGACGCGGTTCGGCGTATTCGTGACCTGCGTGACCGTGTTGACGATCAGGCCGTTGTCCTTGGTGCCGTCATTCGAGGTGACGACATACAGCCCGTAGCCGATGCGGAACAGCGCGGAAAGATCGTTCTTGTCCGCGGTATCGCTCTGCATGGCGCGGTAATCGCGGCACATTTCCTCTGCGAGCGCCTTGATCTGCTGATTGCTCTCGTCATTCAGCGCCGACTTGATATGCACGGTATTCTCCGCAAATGTGAGGTTTTTGCAGCCCTCGAGCATCTTCTTCATGACCTTCTCGGCCTGCGGCGCCCATGTGCCGTTCTCGATGAAGCCGACGGTTCTGTTCGAGAAATTGCGCTCGGTGAGCTCCTCGATAAAGATGCGCATGAACGGGAAGATCTCCGCATTATAGGTCGTCGTCGCAAGAACGATCTTGCCGTAGCGGAACGCATCCTCAACGCACTCCGCCATATCCTCGCGGGCGAGATCATTGAGCGCGACCTTCGGGCAGCCGTTCGCCTTCAGTTCATCCGCGAGCTTTTCGGCAGCGCGCTTGGTATTGCCGTAGACAGAGGTATAGAACACGGCAATGCCCTCGGTCTCTGTGCCGTAGGACGACCATGTGTCATACAGCCCGATATAGTAGCCGAGGTTCTCGGTCAGCACGGGGCCGTGCAGCGGGCAGATGATCTGAATATCGAGCCCTGCGGCCTTTTTCAGGACAGCCTGCACCTGTGCGCCGTACTTGCCGACGATACCGAAATAATAGCGTCTTGCCTCGCAGGCCCAGTCCTCCTCAACATCGAGCGCGCCGAACTTGCCGAAGCCGTCCGCAGAAAAGAGCACCTTGTCCGTGCTGTCGTAGGTCATCAGGACTTCCGGCCAGTGCACCATCGGCGCTGCGACAAATGTCAGCGTATGCTTGCCGAGCTCCAGCGTATCCTTTTCCTTGACGATGATGCGGCGGTCGGCGTAATCACAGCCAAAGAAATTCTGCATCATCTGGAACGCCTTTGCAGAAGCGACGACGGTCGCATCCGGGTAAAGGTTCAGGAAGTTTGCGATATTGGCGGAGTGATCGGGCTCCATGTGCTGCACAACGAGATAATCGGGCTTTCTGCCGTTCAGCACAGCAGAAAGGTTATCGAGCCACTCATGCGTAAAATTGCGGTCAACGGTGTCCATGACGGCGATCTTCTCGTCCATGATGACATAGGAATTATACGCCATGCCGTTCGGGACATCATACTGCCCCTCGAACAGGTCGATCTGATGGTCGTTGACGCCGATATAGCGGATGTCGGTTGTAATATTCATTGCAATACTCCTTTACTGTTTATTTTCTGCGGTTTTTCTGTTGATGTTCTCATCCAAAGGGCTGCCGCCCTTTGGAAACCTGCACGCGCAGAAAGCTGACGGCTGACTGTCGTCAGCCTGACGCTTTCAGCGCGCTGCGGATTGCTCTGCAATCCGCCTAGGGAGGCCCTCTCTTACAGGGCCCCCCTCTCATCAAAACGCTCCCCCGGAGCGTTTTGATGATTCACCCCTGCGGTGCGCCTGACGATAGGGGAGTTTCGCTCGTTGCGACGAGCGACAAGGGCGCTGCCCTTGACCCGCCAGCTTTTTGAAAAAAGCTGGATCAAAAACTATTATGAGGCTGCAAACGGTTTGCTTACCGCCCGACCGGTTACGCCCCTTCTATCCACACAATGGGGTCTGGGGACTAGTCCCCAGCGGGGGCTTGGGGGCAGCGCCCCCATTCTAAATCATCGCGAAGCGATACCTTATTTCTGCGTCCCGTGGACGATTTCGCCGTCTTTCCAGACCAGTTCGTTTGCGCAGGCTCCGTCATCGTGCAGCGACTTCATATTGAGGACAGTTGTCTCAGCAATATTGGTCAGTGCTTCCTCGGTCAGGAACGCCTGATGCGACGTCACGATCACATTCGGCATGGAAATGAGCCGCGCCAGAATATCGTCATTCAGGATATGCCCGGAGAGATCCTCATAGAAATACTCGGTCTCCTCCTCGTACACATCCAGACACGCCGCACCGATCTGCCGCGCCTTGATGCCTTCCAGCAGGCACTCCGCGTCGATCAGCGCGCCGCGGGACGTATTGATGAGCACCACGCCTTTTTTCATCAGCTTGATCGAATCGCAGTTGACCAGATGCCTTGTCTCGTCGGTCAGCGGGCAGTGCAGCGAAATGATATCGCTGCGGGAGAACAGCTCCTCCAGCGTCACATATTCGATATCGGAATCCTTTGCCGGGAACTTGTCGTATGCGATCACATGCATCCCGAAGCCGCGGCAGATATCAATGAACACGCGGCCGATCTTTCCGGTGCCGACGACGCCGACGGTCTTGCCGTGCAGATCAAAGCCGGTCATGCCGTTCAGCGAGAAGTTGAAATCTCTCGTGCGGATATACGCCTTGTGGATGCGCCGCACAGAGGTCAGCAGAAGTGCCATTGCGTGCTCCGCGACCGCATAGGGCGAATATGCCGGCACATGCGCCACGCGCAGCCCGCAGTTTGCCGCCGCCTTCAGATCGACATTGTTATAGCCCGCACAGCGCAGCGCAACATATTTGCACTCCAGATCGGCGAGCTTTTCGAGCACATCGGCATTCAGGGTATCGTTGACGAAGCAGCAGACGCCGTCGCAGTTGCGCGCCAGCTCCGCGGTATCCTCGGTCAGTCTTGTTTCGTAGAATTTGAACTTGATGCCGTGCTCCGCGCCGAAGCGCTCAAAGGACGGCTTATCATACGCTTTTGCGTCAAAAAATGCAAATCTCATGAAAAAATTCTCCGTGATTCAAAACGGGGCAGGCGGGCGCGCGTCCCGACCTACCCCGTTTGCGCTTTAGTTCAGGTTCACCGTGTCCATCATGCTTGCGAGCTGATCGTAATATTTCTTCGATTCAGCCTCTGTATCAAACATCATGTTGATGACACTTTCCGCACTCTTGAAGCCGATGCGGATGCCGTACTGCTGCTTGCCCTTCGCGAGCGCCTCCTCAAGGGTAAAGCGCTTCATGAACGAAACGGATTCAGCATTGATCATGGTATCTCTGACTCTCAAAAACATAACAGATCCTCCTTTTGCTGCCATTCAAGGCGCATGATTGTAATATGTGCATAACGACCCGTCCTGCCGGACAGCAGAACGGGTCGTTTGTACGAACAGGTAATCAGTTGATAATCGTCTTTTCGGTTTCCTTGTCGAAGAGGTGGATCTTCTCCGCATCGAAGACGACGTCGATCTCGTCCTGCGGACGAGCGGTAGACTTCGGGGAAACACGGGCGGTGATCTTGTAGCCCTCGAAATCGAGGTACAGATAGGTCTCAGCACCCATCAGCTCGGTAATCTCAACATTGCACTTGACGATACCGGTCGTCGCGTTTGCGAGGTACTGCGGCTCATCGTGGACGTTCTCCGGACGGATGCCCATGATAACTTCCTTGTCAATGTAGTGCTCGAGATCCGGGGTGACCTTGCTCTGCGGCAGCTCGACCTCAGCGGTCATGCCTCTGTAGTTCTTGGTATCCTGCGAGCCGAACACAACGACGTACTTGCCGTCACGGTAGGTGAGGACAGCGTCGATGAAGTTCATCTGCGGAGAACCGAGGAAGCCTGCAACGAACTTGTTGCACGGGGTCTCGTAGAGGTTCTGCGGGGAGTCGATCTGCTGCACGAAGCCGCCCTTCATGACGACGATGCGGTCGCCCATGGTCATAGCCTCGGTCTGGTCATGCGTAACATAGATGAAGGTTGTGCCGAGACGCTTGTGAAGCAGGGAGATCTCGGTTCTCATCTGTGCACGGAGCTTTGCGTCCAGGTTGGACAGCGGCTCGTCAAGCAGGAAGACCTGCGGGTTACGGACGATTGCACGGCCGAGCGCCACACGCTGACGCTGACCGCCGGACATTGCCTTCGGCTTACGGTTGAGCAGCGGGGTCAGGTCAAGGATTCTTGCAGCCTCCTCGACCTTTCTTGCGATCTCATCCTTCGGCACCTTGCGGAGCTTCAGGCCGAATGCCATGTTATCAAAAACCGTCATATGCGGATAAAGAGCGTAGTTCTGGAACACCATTGCGATATCGCGGTCCTTCGGAGCGATGTCGTTGACCAGACGGTCGCCGATGTAGAGCTCACCCTCGGAGATCTCCTCCAGACCTGCGATCATACGCAGGGTCGTAGACTTACCGCAGCCGGACGGGCCGACCAGAACGATAAACTCCTTGTCGCGGATCTCAAGGTTTACATCGGATACAGCGACAACGCCGCCGGGATACTTCTTGTAAATACCCCGCAAAGACAAACTTGCCATTCTCATGTCCTCCTGTGATTTCTCAAAAATTATCCATGCAGAGCCGACAGCACCGGACGGACGATCCGGCATGTCTCATCCTGCAAGTATGCGCCTGACCGCATACATAATGAAACAAATTTAACCTGCGGAAATCCGTGCCGGAACGGACAGTTCAAGCACATAAAACCGCTGATACAATCATACCAGATTTTCGGCGTTCGGTCAAGATGATT
Organism: Oscillospiraceae bacterium; assembly: GCA_017545185.1. Taxonomy (GTDB): domain Bacteria; phylum Bacillota; class Clostridia; order Oscillospirales; family Ruminococcaceae; genus Firm-04. The sequence goes on from JAFWQJ010000033.1 coordinate 68,307, forward strand.
ATTGACCAAACTTCATTCCTTTACTTTATCCAATATGACGAAAGATTTTCCGCGCAAAAAGCGCAGACAGTTGAAATATCTGAATTTTTCAGCGCAGATTCTATATCTTTGTTGAAAAGTGGCAAATAGCGTTTTTCGGGCAGATCCGGGGGTAACTGCAGCATTCCGATCTGTACGCGGAGCAGGTTTTCAACATGATTGCCGACCGCGGCAAACATGCGCCGGACCTGATGATACTTCCCCTCATGCAGTTCCAGAACCGCAAGATCAGACGCGATCGCACAGCATTCCGCCGGCTGACATGCCTCCTCGCGGCCGCCCTCACGGAGCAGAATGCCGTCCCGGAATTTCCGGACATATTCCGGCCGGAACGGGTCGCGCAGCCTTGCTAAATAATACTTCGCGACATGGTGCTTCGGGGAGATCATTCTGTGCGCGGTCACGCCGTCATCGGTGATGAGCAGCAGACCGGAGGTATCCTTATCGAGTCTGCCGACCGGTGCAAGCTTCGGCAGCCGGTCAGCGGGGTCAAGCAGATCGAGCACGGTTTTCTGCTTCGGGTCGCGGGCGGCTGTAATGACGCCCTCCGGCTTATGGAGCAGGAACCAGTGAAATTCGCTGTAGGAAACGGGACTGCCGCGCAGCGTCACCGCATCGGTCTCAGGCTGCACAGCCGCATCCGGCTTCCGGATGACCGTCCCGTTGACGGTCACGGCGCCGTGCCGGATCAGCTCGCCCAGTTCCCTGCGGGAGAGCGCGGTCTGTCCGGATAAGAAACGGTCAAGCCGCATATCAGAACCTCACAAGGTATATCAGCGGGATATCCCGCATAGATATCATTCAGAAAAGGGGGTGATCGCCGTGCAGAGAACGAAGAAGCGGTTTCTCCGCACCATGATTTTATGTCTGCTTCTGCTTCTGCTTGCCGCCGTTTGGCTGATGCGGAAACAGCCGCAGCAGGATGCTGTCATTCTGCCGGATGCAGCCGCTGCCGAAGCATGGCTGACGCTGCGCGGCTGGCAGCTCGGGGAACCGTCCGTCCGCGATACACAGATCCCGGATGCATGGAGCACCGCAGCGGGCCAGCGCTGGCTGACAGTGCAGCATCAGCAGGGGCTTTCGCCGGAGCAGTACGCAGGACAGTGTGCAAAGCAATATCTATACCCCGTGGAGAACGGGATCTCACCGCACTGCAAAGCGGAGCTGCTGATCGCCGGGGATGCGCTCGCGGGCGCACAGATTTATGACGAAGAAACGCAGCTTATTTATCCTGTTCGCTGACTGCGTTCTCTGCGTTTTCGGCCTTCTCCTGCATTTCGCTGATGACGCGGACGAAATCCGCGGCGTCGGAAAAGCGCAGATACACCGAAGCAAAGCGGACATAGGCGACCGGGTCGATCTTGATGAGCCGCTCCATGACCATGCTGCCGATGCGGTCGGGGGAGACCTCCGCGACCATTTCATTTGCAAGCTCGGTTTCGATCTCATCGACGAGCTGATTGACCTGCTCGTTTTTGACCGGCCGCTTCTTGATCGAGTTGTAGATGCCGCCCATGAGCTTGTTGCGGTTGAACGGCTCGATCGAACCGTCGCGCTTGGTCACCATGAGCATGGGTCGTTCCACACATTCAAAGGTCGTGAAGCGCTTGCCGCACACCGTGCAGCATCTGCGGCGTTTTTTCTTTCCTTCCACAGAGCGCGAATCAATGACCTTTGTATCCTCATACCCGCAGAACGGACAACGCATAGAGGACACTCCCTTCTGTTTTGTAATCTCCGGTTTTCTTTTTCTTTTTATATCACATGCGTCTGACCGCATGGATTCAGCATTCTTTTCTCTTTGTATCCTGTGTGCTTCCGGTCATCGCCCGCCGGGGCTCCCGGCCTTCTGGATCAGCCTGTTCAGCTTCTGCCAGTCCTCGGCCAGCTCCGCGGTACTGCCGAACGCCTCGCGGTAAAGCTCCAGCGTGACGGCACCGTCAAAGCCCTGCTGCTGCAGCGCCGCAAGGAACGGCGCGATCTGAAAGCGCCCTTTGCCGATGCGCAGGCAGTCTCCGAGCCCGCCGTGGTCGCTGATATGCACATGCACGATATGCTTTCCGACAGCGCGCACCGCCTCCGTGATATCCACACCGGAGCGCACCGCCTGCTTGGTATCAAAGGTCAGCTTTGCGTCATCGCCGAGCAGCCGGCAGAATTCCCGCAGGAATTTCAGGCTCTGGCTTTCAAACTTCACGACATTCTCCTGCGTGACGGTCACGCCGTAGGGCTTTGCCGCCTCACAGAGCATCCGGAAACGCTCGCAGTAGATCTCCGTTGTCACCCTGCCGGGATTGGCGCCGTGCAGGACGTAATACTGTGCACCGGCACGCTGCATCAGCTCAAACACATGCTTTGCCTCATCGAGGAAGTCGGCGCAGCGGCGCGGATATTTGGAAAACAGCATAAAGCCTTCCTGTGCCGCCGTCCACGGATGCACCGAAACACAGCGCACGCCGAAGCGTTTCAGCAGCGCGCAGAGGTCATTTGCAAAGACCGGTTTGCATTCAGAGGGGGCATTGAGGAACAGCTCCACATTCTGGATCCCGTGCAGACAAAGGTCATAGAGCGCGTCCTCGGTCGGCTTCGGAAACAGACATGCAGTTGAAACAGCAGCGATCATGGTTTCCTCCTCCGTCTGCGGCAGCGAATATACGCAGCATACGGCAATATTCGCATTTTATACGGCTTTATTATAACACGAAGCACCCTGCAAACGCAAGGTGCTTCGTTGATTTTCAGAGAATCCCACAAGGACGGGGAGCATTCCGGATTATTTTTTGTTTTTTCGTATGCATTCTTCGCCGGAACGCGGGGTTTTTACGCTGTTTCCTCGGTCTTTGCAGCCTTCTTCTCACGCATCTTCCACGCAGTCCAGAGCATCGGAGCGAGGCACAGCGAGGAGTAGCATCCGGAGATCATACCGACGGTCATCGGGATGCTGAACCGCATGATCGAAGTCACATTGTTGACCGCCGCAAGGATCGTGACGATCAGCATGGCGGTAATGGTCGTGATCGAGGTGCGGATCGTTCTGCGCATGGTCTGGCTCAGCGAGATGTTGACCAGCTCCGGCAGCTTGGTAGTCGGCGGCAGCAGACCCTGGTTCTCACGGATACGGTCGTAGATAACGATCGTGTCGTTGACCGAGTAACCGAGGATCGTCAGGATAACAGCCATGAAGTTCGAGTCGATCTCAAAGCGGCAGATGACGAACGTACCGAACACGATCACGAGGTCATGCAGCAGCGCGACGACTGCGAACACACCGGCACTCCAGCCGGAAATACGCTTGAATCTCCAGGAGATATACAGGATCAGAACGATCGAAGCAAAGATCGCGGCAACGGAGCACTTCAGCAGGAAGCGCTTACCGGATTTTGCGGCAACGTCGTTGGATTCCAGAGACTTGATGTCGTTATCCTTGAAATTGTCCTGCAGCTTGCTGAGCAGTGCATCCTGCATGTCAGCAGAGAAGCCCTGCTTCATGGAGAAGCTGAGCGTCAGGGACTGCTCCTTCTCGCCGGTGAAGGTCTCACCGGTCTGCACATTGACAGCCGTGCCGAGGTAATCCTTCGCGATATTCGCGACGGCATTTTCGTCGATCGTGCCGGAATAGCTGTAGGTCGCGATCGTACCGCCCTTGAACTCAATGGAGATCAGCACGCCGAAAATGAAGCAGCAGAGCACCACGAGCACCATGAGCACGGAGGACAGCGTAAAGAACTTCTTGCGGTTTCCGTAGAAGTCCCGCACCTTGACCTGCTCAAGGATCGACTGGATATTCGTATTGGTCTTGTTCTTCTTGTTAGACTTACTCATTTTTCAGCACCTCCGTACAGCTTTCTGTTCTGGAAGCACTGGAACTTCGAGAGGGAGGTCAGCATCAGGCGGGAAGCCAGAACACCCATGATAAAGTTGAAGATAACACCGGTCAGCAGCGTAAAGCCGAATGCGTAGATCGTGCCCTCGGTGGAAACGCCGAACCAGCGGAACAGGAACGAAAGGATCTTTGCAAAGAAGCTGGACGACACGCCGAATGCGCCCATCAGGATGATCGAAACGATGATAACGGTCATGTTGCCGTCGAGGATCGAGGTAAAGGAACGCTTGTAAGCGGCCTTCAGGGAAGCATCCAGCGACTTGCCGGTGTTCAGCTCCTCCTTGATGCGCTCGCCGGTGATGATGTTACAGTCAACGCCCATACCGATCGCGAGGATGATACCTGCGATACCCGGAATGGTCAGCGTGTTGGAATCCTCAAATGCGAACCAGCCGGAGATCACAGCCAGCGTGCCCGCGACCTGACCGAGCAGTGCGACCGCCGCGACAAAGCCCGGCAGACGGTACAGCACGATCATGTAGATCATAATGAGAACGAGTGCGATCGCGCCGGACGTCATCATGATCTTCAGTGCGCCGTTGCCCATGCTCGGGGAAATGGTCTTGTAGGATTCGGTCGTCAGATTGAACGGCAGTGCACCGCCGTTGATCTTGTCGGCCAGTGCCTTAGCGCCGTCGTAGTCAAAGCTGCCGGTGATCTGTGCATGACCGTCGCTGATGACGGCATTGACGGACGGATAGGAAATGCAGTTGCTGTCCATCCAGATCGAAATTACGTGATTGGAATTGGAGCCGTTCACATCGAGGTACTCGGCATTGCCGTTCATGGCTTCCTGCGTCGCCTGTGCAAATGCCTTTGAACCGTCGGCTTTCAGCACGAGGGAAACAGCATAATTGCCGGTGCGGTTGCCGGAGCCGTCTGTTTCCAGAGAAACATAAGCCTCCTCAACGTCGCTGCCTTCGATGATGACGTCGCCGCCCGGTGTGACGGTCGCCTCGCCGTGCTCGTCCACATCGGTCGAATAAACAAGACCCTTGCGGAACTGGAGCTTTGCGGTATCGCCGAGCTCCTTGACGGCTGCGGTCGGATCGAAGTTCTTTTCACCGCTCTGCCACGGGAAACGGACGATGACCTTGTCATTGCCCTCGTCGGTATAGACCTCATAGTCATTGATGCCGAGATTGACCAGACGGTCCTTCATGACTCTTTCAACAGCCTCTAACTGTTCTTTTGTTGCATCGGTGCCGTCCGCAGGACCGAACGTGACATCGACACCGCCCTGAATATCAATGCCCAGACGGATGTCCTCCAGACCCTTGATATACCGGGTTGTCACATCACCGTACTGATTTCTGACGCCGAACACGGTCGAAGCCGCAAACGCAAGGATCAGAAAGAACACGATGAAAAAGACGGATTTTTTGCTCTTCACTGCCAAGCCTCCTTGTTTTTTGAACTAATCGGGCATAGCAGTCGCGTATGCCGACAAGTATTTCTATTATAGTGCATTTCCTTATAATTGTCAAGGGATTCCGCAAAATTTTGCTGTTGATATTGTGCTTTTTGCGGTTTTTTACGCTTCCGGTATCCGCACAGCGGATGCAAAGCCTGCGCCGTTTCCGCATCACGCAGACGGCGGGCTTTCACCGTGGGGGAGCAGAAAAGCCGCAGAAGCCGCGAACAGCGGCGTGTATTCGGCAAAACGGGAGCGTCTCGTAACATGTTCCCGAAGGAAAACAGCTGTCGGCTCTGCCGACCGCGGGGGCTCCCCCGCCTTAGACCGTCAGCTCAACATCCGCCGCGGATTCCGCATCCTTCAGCACCGGCTGTACAAATTCCGCGAGGAATTCCTCGACCTGCTGCACGCTTCTGCCGGTGTAGTTTGCCGGATCGAGCTTGCCTTCCAGTTCTTCCGCGGTCACGCCGAAGATCGGGTCATTGACGATGCGCTCGCAGAGATCATTTTTCAGACCCTTCTGCTTGACCTCGGCACCCGCCGCCATGGAATGGATGCGGATATGCTCGTGCAGCTCCTGACGGTCGCCGCCGGCCGCTGCTGCGTCCATGATGACGTTTTCGGTCGCCATGAAGGGCAGCTCGTTCATGACGCGCTGCCGGATGACGGCCGGATACACGACCATGCCGGAGGTGACGTTCATCATGATATTGAGGATCGCATCTGCCGCGAGGAAGCCCTCTGCAACAGCAATGCGCTTGTTTGCGGAATCGTCGAGCGTGCGCTCAAACCACTGTGTACCTGCGGTGAATGCCGGATTCAGCGTATCGGTGATGAGGTAGCGCGCCAGTGCAGTGATGCGCTCGCTGCGCATCGGGTTGCGCTTGTAGGCCATGGCCGACGAACCGATCTGTCCCGCCTCGAACGGCTCCTCCATTTCCTTGAACGACTGCAGCAGACGCAGGTCATTCGCGAATTTCATCGCGCTCTGCGCAATGCCGGAGAGCACGTTCAGCACCTGTGCATCGACCTTGCGGGAGTAGGTCTGACCGGAGACCGGCACGACCGCATCCGCGGCAAAGCCCATTTCGACCGCGATCTTCTGCTCCATCGCACGGATCTTCGCGCCGTCGCCATGGAACAGCTCCATGAAGGACGCCTGCGTACCCGTGGTGCCCTTGGAACCGAGCAGCTTCATTCTGCCGAGCTGGAAATCCAGTTCTTCGAGATCCATGAGCAGCTCGTTCATCCAGAGCGTCGCACGCTTGCCGACGGTCGTCAGGTGTGCGGGCTGGCAGTGCGTATACGCAAGGCAGGGCTGTGCCTTCCATTCATCCGCGAACTTCGCGAGATTGCCGAGCACGGTCACAAGCTTGGTGCGGATCAGCTTCAGCGCATCCCGCATGATGATGATGTCGGTATTGTCACCGACATAGCAGGAGGTCGCGCCGAGGTGAATGATGCCCTTTGCGTTCGGGCAGACAAGTCCGTATGCATAAACATGGGACATGACGTCATGGCGGCATTCCTTTTCGCGCTTTGCTGCAGCCTCATAATCAATGTCATTGATATGCGCTTCCAGCTCCGCGACCTGCTCCGCGGTGACGTTCAGTCCCAGCTCGTGTTCTGCTCTTGCAAGTGCGACCCACAGGCGGCGCCATGTGGAAAACTTCTTGTCTGCGGAAAAGAGATACTGCATCTCCTTGCTCGCATAACGGGTGCAAAACGGGGATTCATAGCTGTTGGTACTCATGGGTATCCTCCTTAAAAATTGGTGATCGAAAGATTGCCGCCGTTGATCCGGTGCGAGAAATGACGGATCACCGTCTCTTTTTCCAGATCGGCAAGCACAACGTCCCGGCAATTGCTGCACAGAACGGTATATTTCATTACAGCATCCGCGAAGGAATCAAAATATTCGGTCTCGACCTTCGGAGAGCTGACCTTGATCGCATAACAAAGCATATAACGCATATTCATTCTCCTTTGCGCGCGTAATTCCACGCTCTGCCTTCGCCCTCGGTATAATACGCGGGTTCCCATGGCGAAAACGCGGAAGAAGAACCGACATACAATAACGCGCCGCCCTTTATGATGACCGCTATGCCGTGCTCAACCTCCCAGTCACACCATCGGCTGAGCGTATAAGCGGCAATATTTTCATCATCCGGCACATAGATGTACATATCGTACAGGTCAAACAACGGGCGCATCTCTGCGGCAGGCGTATCCTCCGTAACCTTGTGATAGGCATCTGTTTCCGCATATTCCTCGCCCAGCGCGTCCTTTTCCATTTCAATGGACCACAGGCAATATTGCTTTGCGCCTTCACAGATATCGGCAAACAGTGCATCGGACATATTTTCCAGATCATCCGCACAGCGGCGGACATATTCCTCTGAAACGCCGTCCTGCGTGCTGACACTGATCTCCCGGTTCAGTGTCTTGCTGTAAAATGAATAGCCGTCACCGGACTTTTTCAGCTCCGCATGGTTTTTCGCCTGCTCTGTTCCGGATTCAGCCGGAACCTTGCTGCCGCAGGCTGTCAGAAGAAAACCCGCAGCCGTCAGCAGAAATGCAATCCGTCTCATTTCAGATCGCCGGCATCACTCTGCCGCCGGAGACCGGGATATAGGCACCGGTCGTAAACGATGCGAGCGGAGACGCCAGAAATGCACACATCTGCGCGATTTCCGCATCGGTTCCGCGCCGTCCGAGCGGCACGGTCTTTTCGTATTCCGGCTGCGCCTCGGTATGGTCGCGGCGGTCGTTTTCGGTGACAGTCCAGCCCGGCGCGACCTGATTGACCGTGATCTGATGCGGGCCGAGTTCCTTTGCAAGCACGCGGACAAGTCCGTCCAGACCGCGCTTTCCGGCGACATAAGCACCGAAATCCGGCTCTGCAAGCGATGCGCATTCCGTGTTGATGACGACGATCCGGCCGCCGTTTCCGCGCGCGATCATCTCCGGCACAAAGGCTTTCGTCATGTGGACGGTCTGCATCACGCAGGAATCAAACTGACTTGCGAAATCCGCGAGCGGCTGTTCCAGCACGGACTTCCGCTCATACTGCACAACGGCATTGTGCACAAGGATATCCGGCACGCCGAACTTCGCAATCACGTCATTTTTCATGCGCGCAACGTCCTCCGCGGAGGTGATGTCCGCCTGCACGGTCATAACTCTCCGGCCGGTTTTGCGTCGCAGCTCACCGGCGAGAAGATCCGCTTCATCCTTATTCTGAAAGTAGTGCAGCACCAGATCGGCACCGCAGTCTGCGAAGGTCCGCGCAATCACTCTGCCGAGCATACCGGACGCGCCGGTGATGACGGCAAGATTGCCGCGAAGGTCAATCGTCAGCATAAAGTTTCCCCCTTTGATCTGGATATCGCTCCCGCAATATCGTTATAAAGAGACTGTATGTTCAATTCCGGCTCCGCAAAATTCTGCCCGCCGGACATTCTGATTTCAAACTGATTTCATTCTGACAGCAAAGTGATACTGCGATCATATCACCGGTCAGAATGTGGAAAAACTGCACGCGCTCCGCTTCCGGGTGCCGGAAGATCACCGCGCCGTTTTCAGAGAACGAGAACCCGAGCGTTGAAAAATCCAGCCCGATGCCCTCGCCGGTGTATTTTGCGTAGGCTTCCTTTAATGTCCAGAAGCGCGAAAATACGAGTTTTTCGTCATCCGCTGCTTTGATCTGCGCGATCTCCTCCGCCGTGCAGACCTTTTGCAGCAGCGATTCCCGCACCGCCCGCGGGACCTCTGCGTCCACGCCGAGCGGAACGGTACCGACGGCCGCGACTGCAAGACCCTTGCAGTGCGAGATGTTGATATACAGAAAATCGTGTATCAGCTGCGGTTTTCCGAGGCCGACCCTGCGGATCACCGCATGGCGCAGCCCGAAATCCTCCGCCAGTGCCGCCCCGAGCAGATCGAGTGCGGCAAAATGTGCATCCTTATGCTTCAGCCGTTTCTCCGTGACCGGGAGTGCTTCTGCATACACGCGAAACACAAGCTCCTGCGTGTTTTTATCATAACCGGAGAACAGCTCCGTCATGCTTCGTCAAACAGAATTTTTGCCGCGCTGCAGCCGATGCGGTCGCAGCCTGCGGCGAGAAATGCCTCCATATCCTCGCGGGTACGGATGCCGCCTGCCGCCTTGATCTTCACGTTTTCGCCGATGTGCTGCTTGAAAAGCCCGATATCGGCGAGCTGTGCGCCGGCCTTGCCGCAGCCCGTCGAGGTCTTGATATAGTCCGCGCCGCCCTCGGTGACAAGCTCGCAGCAGCGTACTTTTTCGTCATCGGTCAGGCAGCAGGTCTCGATGATGACCTTCAGGATCTGACCGTCGCAGGCCTTGCGGACTGCCTTGATCTCGTCCAGCACGACGTTATCCTCGCCGTTTTTCAGCGCAGATACGTTGATGACCATGTCGATCTCGTCGGCGCCGTCGGAGACTGCGTCCGCAGCTTCAAACGCCTTCACCGATGCCGGCTGATAGCCGAGCGGGAAGCCGATGACCGTGCAGACATTCAGCTCCGGAAACTTCGTTTTTGCGCGGTTTACGTAATAGGACGGAATGCAGACCGAGGCCGTGCCGTACTGCAGCGCCTCCTTGCAGATCTGCTCGATGTCCTCCCATTTTGCATCCTGTTTGAGGACGGTGTGGTCAATGTGAGAAAGAATTTCCGCATTTGTCATAACAGTTACCTCTTTTCATCGTGATACATCATGGTTCGCGCCGCGCCCGTCACAAATGCGACAAGCGCGCTCAGCAGCAGAGAAGCGGCCGCCAGTCCGACGGATACGCAATATCCGAGGCTGTACTGCAGCTTCAGACCGATCCCAAACATTCCCGCATCTGCTGCGAGAATGATGCCTTTCTGCAGCAGATACGGCAGATATTCCTTTGCAAACACCCGGATGCTGTTCCGGTGCGAGGTAAAAATGTCCAGTTCCCATGCCGACAGTGCAAAATCCGCGAGCAGCACAAACAGTACCGGACCGAAATAAACATAATCCGCCGGGCTGCCGTATTCAAACAGCCAACAGAGCATCAGATGCAGCGGAAACACCAGCAGAACCGCAAATTTCTTCATTGCAGGTTATTCGTCACCGGATTCCTCTCCGGCTTCTTCCTCCGCTTCATCGTCCGGCTCTGCGGGCTCCTCAGGCTGTGCAGCCTCAGCCGTTTCCTCTGCGGCAGCCTCTGCCTCCTGTGCCTGCAGCTCCTCCTCGGAAAGCTGCTCGACCTCGGTGATCTCGGCGTCGTCCTCATGCTCGGTGCGCGTGAAGGACATGACTCTGCCGTCCTCGGAAACGCGCATCACGCGGACGCCCTTCGCGATCCTGCCCATGATGCGGATATCGCTCGTGCGGATGCGGATGATGATGCCGTCGCTCGAAATCATCATGATATCGTCGGTTTCGTCCACGACCTTGATGCCGCAGACCTTGCCGCGCTCGTCATCCGGCTTGTAATTCGTGATGCCGAAGCCGCCGCGGTTCTGAATGCGGTAGCTCTCGATATCGGTGCGCTTGCCGAAGCCCTTTTCCGTGACGGTCAGCAGCGCCGCGCCCTCGCGGACACGCGCCATGGAGACGATCTCGTCATCGCCGCGCAGCTTCATGATGCGCACGCCGTGGGCGCTTCTGCCCTGCGGACGGATGCAGGTCTCCTCCACGCGGATCGCCATGCCGTCTCTGGTGGCCACGATCAGCTGATCGGAGCCGCCCGTGATGCGGACGCCCTCGATCTCGTCGCCTTCTTCGAGCTTGATCGCGATCAGGCCGTTTTTGCGGACATTTTTGTATGCAGGCAGCGCGGTCCGCTTGATCTTGCCGTTCTTCGTGACGATCACGATATAGCTTTCGTCATTGAACTCGCTGACCTTCATCATCGCCGCGATCTTTTCATTTTCGGCAAGCGGCAGCATATTGACGATGTTCGTGCCCTTGGAATCCTTGCCGCCCATCGGGATCTCATAGCATTTGAGATCGAACATGATGCCCCTGTTCGTGAAGAACAGCACATGGTCATGGCTGGAGCCGACGAACATCTCGGAGACAAAGTCCTCCTCACGCTGCTTCATGCCGGTGACGCCTCTGCCGCCGCGGCGCTGTGATTTGTACACCGCCAGCGGAACACGCTTGATATAGCCGAAATTCGTGTATGTGACGACGCAGTCCTCGACCGGGATCAGATCCTCGATATCCATTTCGCCGCTGATGCTCTCGATCTGCGTTCTGCGCTCGTCGCCGAACTTGCCGCGGATCTCCTCGAGATCGTCGCGGATGATGCCGAGCACGCGCTCTCTGTGTGCGAGGATATCGCGCAGATCGTTGATCTTTTCACAGAGCGACAGCACCTCGTTGAGAATCTTGTCGCGTTCCAGACCGGTCAGCTGACCGAGACGCATCTGCACGATCGCGTCAGCCTGTGCGTCGGAAAGTCCGACCGATGCATATTCCTTCTCAGACGGATCGACCGTGCCGCCCATTGCTGCGCGGTAGCCCGGGTCGTCCAGCAGCGTATGAAGATCGACATTTGCAAAGCGCTCGATCAGGCGCTGCTTGCCCTCCGGGATCGTCTTGGACGAACGCAGGATCTCAACGACCTCGTCGATGAAGTCCAGCGCCACGACAAAGCCCTGCAGGATATGCGCACGCTCTCTCGCCTTGCGGAGATCGAAACGGCAGGCACGCTGCACGACGTCGATCTGATGATCGAGATAATACTGCAGGATCTCTTTCAGGGAGAGCTCCTTCGGGATGCCGTTGACCAGTGCCAGGTTGATGACGCCGTAGGTATCCTGCAGCTGGGTATAGCGGAACAGCTGATTGAGGATCAGGTTCGCATTTGCGTCCTTTTTCAGTTCAATGCAGATGCGCAGACCCTGACGGTCGGATTCGTCGCGGATATCGTGGATGCCCTCGACGCGCTTTTCCTTTGCCAGCTCCGCGATCGACTTGATGAGCTCCGCCTTGTTGACCATGTACGGGATCTCCGTGACGATGATGCACTGGCGGTTCTTGATCTCGGTGATCTCGGTCTTGGAGCGGACCGTCAGCTTGCCGCGGCCGGTCGCATAGGCTGCGCGGAGTCCCGCTCTGCCCATGATGATGCCGCCGGTCGGGAAGTCCGGCCCCTTGATGAAGGTCATCAGCTGTTCGAGCGTCGCGTCCGGATTCTCGATCAGATAATCAAGGCCGTCAATGACCTCGCCGAGATTGTGCGGCGGGATATGCGACGCCATGCCGACCGCGATGCCCTCCGAGCCGTTGACCAGCAGATTCGGGAATCTTGCCGGCAGCACGGACGGCTCCTTCAGACGGTCGTCGTAGTTCGACTGGAAGTCAACCGTTTCCTTCTGGATATCCGTCAGCATGTTGACGGACATTTTTGTCATTTTCGCTTCGGTATAACGGTAAGCGGCAGGCGGGTCGCCGTCCACGGAGCCGAAGTTTCCGTGACCGTCCACCAGCGGATACCGCATGGAAAAGCTCTGCGCCAGACGCACCAATGCCATATAGACGGATGCATCGCCGTGCGGGTGATACTCACCGAGCACGGTACCGACGATGTCCGCGCACTTACGGTACGGCTTATCCGGCGTCAGGCTTTTTTCAAAAAGCGTATACAGGATGCGGCGGTGCACCGGCTTTAAGCCGTCCCGCACATCCGGCAGCGCACGGGAGGTGATAACGGACATCGAATACGCAAGGAACGATGAGCGCATTTCCTCCTCAATATCGCGGTGAATCATGATTGCATTGCTTGTATCGTACAAGGCGGTTGCCTCCTTTATGCGTTACAAAGCTGCTTCAGCTTTGCGATTTCGTCGTCGGAAAAATCCTTCTTCGGGATCACGTAGAAATTCTGTTTCACAACATATGCCATAAAATATTCCGGAAATTCCAGTATCTTCAGACCCGTACCGAACGGCAGCTCCGTCGGCGGGATCTGTTCTGCATCCGCAGGCTCCTCCGGGAACAACTGCTGGAATCCGTTTTCCGGTTTTTCCTCCGCGGCAGATGTTTCCGGCTCCGGTTCTGCGGGCGTTTCCTCTGCGGCAGGCTTCGGCGCATCCTTTGTGCGGATCACAAGCCCCTCGTCATAGACGGAAAGCTCGTAGGTATCCTGCTCGACATCCTTCAGAGCCTCATGCACCGAGCGGCGCAGCTTGAACGTCTTATACCAGCGCACCAGAATGATCGCGACACACGCGACGATCAGCAGATAGGCAAGCGTCTGCGAAGTGTCCTTCAGGGCTGCGTGCACATAGACGCCCGCGATCGCGAGCAGTACGGCTGTCAGCAGGATATTCTGCGGATATACGTATTTTTTCTGGAATGCACGGAATGCATCGTCGAACATGGCAAGCGGGATATGATAGCTGCGGGTCAGGATCGGTTTTCCGGATTTATTCATCCTCTGCTTCCTCCGCTTCTGCTGATTCCTTGGCTTCCTCCGCGATGATGCGCTCCCATTCGCTGTCCACATCGAGCTCCGGCAGATCGACGACCTCGGTATGCTCCGCCTCCAGCTCTGCGTCGGCCTCGGCATCGTATTCCTCGAGTGCTTCTTCCGCCTCGTCCTCGTCCATATCGACGCGGTGCCCGTCCGCATCGTAAAGATGCAGCTTGTTGACGCCGTAATACTTATCGCAGACCGCGGAAGTCATTGCGGCTTCGTCGATCTCGGTCTCCTCAGTTTCGCCCTCGATCATGGATTTCATTTCCAGCAGGTGATAGCCTCCGGAGCAGCGTTCCTTTGCAAATTCCTGGATCTTCTCAAGCTCCTGCTTTTTCAGATCCCGTTTCGGGATATACAGGAACTGGTTGACGATCTTGCTCTCCGCAAACAGGAAGCCGCGCTCATTTTCGTAGGCGGTCAGGCTGACGGTCGAGATCTTTGTGGTCGCTTCCTCGATCTCGTCCGCATCCATGCTCTCTGCTTCGTTTTCCTCGAAGATCTCCATGACGGTGATGCTGTGCGGATAGAACGAGGTCTCCCGCCATTCACCGAACTGCAGCTTATTGTTCGCGAGGAATTTCCGGTTGACCGGCACCAGCCAGTAGGAGACCGCGATGATGACGCAGCCGATCGCATAAAACACGAAGGTGATGTTTTTCAGGATGATCAGCAGTGCCAGACAGACCGCGCAGAGGATCGCGCAGATCACCAGTCCGCTGCTCTTATCCTTGCTGCGTTCGCACTCCATGTAGATCCGGAACACATCTTCAAAATCACGGTCGTTCAGCTTGCTCCGGACCGTCAGGAGCTTTTCTTCCTTTGCCATTGTTCTGTTTCCTTTTTCGTATTTTTATTCGGGAACGGTCAATCAGATATCCAGATTGACCGCGTATTTTGCATTGCTTTCGATGAATGCGCGGCGCGGCTGCACCTTGTCGCCCATGAGGATCGAGAAAATTTCGTCTGCCTTCATGGCATCTTCCATTTTCACCTGGATCATCGTGCGGGTCTCCGGATCCATGGTCGTTTCCCAAAGCTGTGCCGGGTCCATCTCACCGAGACCTTTGTACCGCTGCACCTCGACCTTTGCGCCGTTTGCGGAAAGCTCTGCGATATACTTGTCGCGCTCCTCATCGGAAAACGCGTACTTATGTGTTTTGCCCTTTGTCACGCGGAACAGCGGCGGCTGTGCGATATACACATTGCCGTTTTCGATCAGCGGACGCATAAACCGGAAGAAGAAGGTCAGCAGCAGCGTGCGGATGTGGCAGCCGTCCACATCGGCATCGGCCATGATGATGACCTTGCCGTAGCGCAGCTTGCTGATATCAAAATCCTCACCGATCGAGGTGCCGAGTGCCGTCACGACCGGCTGCAGCTTGTCATTGCCGTAAACCTTGTCAATGCGGACGCGCTCGACATTGAGCATTTTGCCCCACAACGGCAGAATCGCCTGATAGCGTCTGTCTCTGCCTTCCTTTGCGGAGCCGCCTGCGGAATCACCCTCGACGATGTAAATTTCCGTATATTCGATATCGCGCTCGGAGCAGTCCGCAAGCTTGCCCGGCAGAGACGCGCTTTCCATTGCGGACTTGCGTCTTGCGGTCTCTCTTGCCTTTTTCGCGGCCTCTCTTGCGCGCTGTGCCGCCTGCGATTTTTCAAAGATCGCAGCCGCGACGGTCGGGTTTTCCTCGAGATAATCCATGAGCTTATCCGAGACGATCTGCTCGACAAACGGCTTGATCTCCGGGTTTCCGAGCTTGACCTTCGTCTGGCTCTCGAACTGGCAGTCCGTCAGCTTGACCGAGATGATCGCGGTCAGACCCTCGCGGACGTCCTCGCCCATGAGCTTTGCGTCGTCCTTCATCAGGCCGAACTTTTTGCCGTATTCGTTGATCGTCTTGGTCAGCGCATTGCGGAAGCCGACCTCATGGACACCGCCGTCGATCGTATGCACATTGTTCGCAAACGACATGATCACTTCGTTATAGCTGTCGTTGTACTGCATTGCGATCTCGACCGCGTTGTCGCCCTTTTTGCCGTTGAAGTAAATGACCTGATCCGAAAGCGGGTCAAGGCCGCGCGTCTTGTGGATATGCTCGATGAATTCGCGGATACCGCCCTCATAGCAGAGAACCTCGTGAAGCTCCTCCTCCGGATGCCGCTTGTCCTCGATCTCGATCGTCAGGCCGGCATTCAGGAACGCCTGCTCGCGCATTCTCTTGAGCAGCACCTGATAATCAAAAACGGTCGTTTCCTCGAAAATTTCCGCATCCGGCTTGAATGTGACGGATGTGCCGTGCCGGTCGGTATCGCCGGTCATTTCGAGCTGCTTGTCATACTTGCCGCGCTCGAACCGCTGGAAATAGCTGTGCTTGCCGTCCCAGACGGTCAGCTCCAGCCACTCCGACAGCGCATTGACGACGGACGCGCCGACGCCGTGCAGACCGCCCGCGACCTTATAGCCGCCGCCGCCGAACTTGCCGCCCGCGTGCAGGACCGTAAACACGACAGTCGCAGCAGAGATCTTCTCCTTCGGGTGCATACCGACCGGGATGCCTCTGCCGTTGTCCGTCACGCGGATGATGTCGCCGTCGAGGATCTCAACTGTGATTTTGGTGCAGTAGCCCGCAAGTGCCTCGTCGATCGAGTTGTCCACGATCTCATAGACCAGATGATGCAGACCGCCGGAGCCGGTCGTTCCGATGTACATGCCCGGACGCTTCCGGACAGCCTCCAGTCCTTCCAGCACCTGGATCTGATTTTCGTCATAATCGCCCTCAACAGGCACTTGTGTCAGCATTTCTTCATTATCCATGTTCAGTCTCCTACCAGCTTGTTTTTCGGTTTCTTCGCAAGGATCGTGATCGGATCCTTCCCGCTGCTGCGGGATATATCAGCATCACCGGCTGGCCGGGAATGCAGAATTATCATTTTTTCGGAACGGATTAAATTTCATTTTTTTGGGAGCAGTTCCTTCACAGAAGGCGCGGACAGCGCCGTGTACCCGGAAAAACGGGAGCGCTTCGCAAAATGCTCCCGAAGGGGAACGGCTGTCGGCCCTGCCGACCGCTTAGAACAGTGTTTTTGCGCGCTTTTTCAGCGTGGCGACCGAGATCGACGAAATATACGCGACCTCCTCGCCGTTTTCCATGCACACCACAAAGCTTTTCGGCATCTCCGCGGAGACCTCCACGGCTCTGCCCTCTTTTTTCATCCGGTTCAGATACATGCGCGTATCCTGCCCGATCGTCGTATTTTCCAGATCAAACACGCCGATGACCGTCGTGTCATTGATCGAAATGCTCTCGCCCAGATGGATATACATAAAGCCTCCTGATATCGCGTCATACTGCCGTTTATCCGGATTTTTTGCCGATATTGCGCTCCGCTTACTGTTGTATCAGCGTGCCGTTTTCCATGTAATATGCATGTCCCTCCGGCACCTTTCCCACAGCCTCCGGCTGCGGCGTTGTCAGAAAGATCTGCATATCCTGCACGATCTCATACACAAGCTTCTGACGCTGCGCATCCAGCTCGCCCATGACGTCATCCAGCAAAATCACAGGTGTTTCATCCTTATTCTCATAAAAGACTGCCGCCTGCGCCAGCTTCAGAACAAGGGCAAGACTTTTCTGCTGCCCCTGCGAGCCGAAGTCCCGCACGGAAAGCCCGCCGATCCTGCAGGTGAAATCATCCCTGCCGGCACCCTTTGCCGTGAACCCGAGCCGGATATCGTCCGCCGCGGATCTCCGGAGCTGTTCATAATAATATTGCTGCATCTCCGCCGTCGGCTTTTCCGGGATCTCCGAATTGCGGAACAGATTGGAATGATACCGGACGGAGAGCTTTTCGCTGCCGTCCGTGATGCGCGCATAAAGCTGCTCACAAACCGCCGAAAGCTGCTGCAGATATGCATATCTGAGACAGGTCAGCAGACTGCCGTGTGCGGCAAGCTGCAGATCCCAGTCTGCAAGATCACGTTCATGCGCCTTCCCGAGCTGGATCTGCTTCAGCACGGCATTGCGCTGTGCGGTCAGCTGATCGAACCGCCGCAGACAGCCGAGCATCGCCGGCGTCAGCTGCGAGCCGCACAGATCCATGAAGCCGCGGCGCTTTTCCGGCCCGGAGCGGATCAGCTCCCGGTCATCCGGCGAAAAGCTCACGCACTGAAACTGCGAGAACAGTCCGCTGCCGCCTTTCAGCGGCACGCCGTTCAGCAGGATCTTTTTTTGTTTGCCCTCACCGCGGGCAAGGTGGATCTGAACCTCCTGCTCCCGGCGGGAATCCCGGAACCGCATTTTCAGGTGCATGGCAGGGGACTTCATCCGGATATAATCCTTTTCCCTTGCGCCGCGGAAGCTCCGGCAGCCGGTACAGCTCCAGATCGCTTCCAGCAGGTTCGTCTTGCCCTGCGCATTGTTCCCGAAAATGAGATTCAGATCGGGCGCGGGCTTCATCCGGATATCCGTCAGATTCCGGAACCCGTCAACCTCTAACGATAAAACACGCATTTACGTTGTTTCTTCGAGCGGTGCCTCCACGGTGACGGCATAGTCCTCCACCGTGACGGTATCGCCGTTGCGGATCTTCTTGCCGCGCATCGTGCAGACCTCGCCGTTCACTTTGACATGACCGTCCTGTATGATGCCCTTTGCCAGTCCGCCCGTATCGACCAGACCGGCCAGCTTCATGAGCTGTTCCAGCTTGATGAACGGCGTGCGGATCTGAATATTGATCTGTTCCATGCAGCGTTCCTTTCGGTGCTTATCTTCTGACCTGAACCGGCATGATGACCGCGACAGAGCCGTCGCCGTCTGCTTCCATGACCTTGACCGCACGGTCTGCCGCCGTCAGGAACAGACGCACTCTGTCACCCTGCACGGCACGGACAGCCTCGAGCAGATACCGGTTATTGAAGCCGATGACCAGCTTTTCGCCGGTGATATCGCAGGAGATCTGGTCATCAACGCTGCCGACGACATTCTGGCAGCTGATGAGCACGCGGTCCTCCTCGAACTGGAAGCGCACGGCTGTCTTGTTCTTTTCCGAGATCAGCAGGCCGCAGCGTTCCAGGCTGTCGATCAGCTCGCGGCGGTTCATCAGGACCTCGGTCTTTGCGTTTTCCGGAATGCTCCGGCGGTAGTTGATAAATTCACCGGCAAGCAGTCTGGTATAGACCGTGTACTTGCCGATCTCAAAGATCGCATGATGCTGGTCAAGGCGGATCGCGCACGGATGCTCGTTGTTTTCGTCATCCTCGAGCAGATGCTGGATCTCGCGCAGCGCCTTTGCCGGAACGACGAACTTCATCGGCTCCTGACCCGGCAGCGGTTCGGTGCGCAGCGCCATGCGGTAATTATCCAGTGCAACGATGTTCAGCACATCGTCTGCCATTTCGATCAGTTCGCCGGTGAAGATCGGCTTGGTCTCATCGAGCGAAACGGCATAGATCGTCTGGTCGATCATATTCTTCAGCAGGCTCTGCGGGATGACCGCGCCCTGCTGCTGTTCGACATCCGGCAGTTCCGGATATTCGTCTGCATTCATGCCGGCCAGCTGGCAGGATGTGCCGCCGCCGGTAATCGTGATCTTCAGTCTTTCGTCAGTCTCGATGACCAGAACGCCGTCCGGCATTCTGCGGATGATCTCGGAGAAGAAGCGGCTGTCAGCCAGCAGCATGCCTTCCTCCTCGACAGCCGCGGGGATCTGCGTGCGGATGCCGAGCTCCAGATCATAGCCGGTCAGCGACAGCTCCTGTCCCGAGGCACAGATGCGGATCGCCGCAAGTGCTTCCATCGGTGTTTTGACGCTTGTTGCTTTTGCCACGTTCGGCAGAACTTCATAGAGGTCGTTTTTCTGACAGGTGATCTTCATCTGGATCGTTCCTTTCGGTTTCAGATTTTCTGCGGCGGATTTCCACAAGGGATGTTTTCCGCGACCGGAGCAGTCCGGTATCGGATAATAGGTATTTTTCAGGAGCCGCAGTAGGGGGTGTGGAAATGTTGAGAGGCAGAAGCGGCAGTCAGAGAATGCCTGCTGCAGCCGCAAAAAACGAACTGCGCGGATGCCTCGGATCTTTCCACGGCCGCAGTTGAGTGATTGTGGAGTATGTGGACAGAAGAAAATGACAAAAAGGCAACAGTTTGAAAAGTGGAAACTCCGGAAATAATTGTTGAAAACTTCGTTGAAAGTGTGAATACTCGGAGTATATCGCTATGTTTTCAACATCCGCAGGGTGGAGAACAGGAAAATGCCCGCAGATACAGGGTCACTTTTCAACATTTTATTCAACAGCTGTTGAAACATTCAAAATCGAACAAATGCTCCCTGTAACCATTTTGTCATATTTTCCGGACGGTTGAATTTACCGTTTTTGACACCGTTCGGTAAAATTCTGTCAATTGCACAAAGAAGTGGAAAAGTCCGGAATATTATTTTCCGGAACCGTCGCGGATCGTCTTGGTGATCGTTTCGATCGCATCGCGGAGGTTCGTATCCTTCTTCATATTTTTCTCGACATACTTGACCGCATATACAATAGTAGAGTGATCGCGGTTGCCGAATTCCTCGCCGATCGCGGCCAGTGTCATCTGTGTGATCTCATGCACCAGATAGATCGCGACCTTGCGGGCATTGGAGATCTGCTGCGAGCGCTTCTTTGAGCGGATGTCATCCGCGGTGACGCCGTACAGGTTGGAGACCTCCTGAATGATGTTCTCGACCGTGACCGGTGTCGGCTGTTCGTCCGTCAGGATATCGCGGATGACATTCTGCGCCATGGAGATCGACGGCGAAGAATCCGCAAAGGACTTCATGGCGTTCAGACGCTTGACCGCGCCCTCCAGCTGACGGATATTCGTTTTCAGACGGTTCGCGATAAATTCCGCGACATCATCCGGAATATTGAGATCGAGCAGCTCTGCCTTGCGGCGGATGATCGCAACTCTCGTTTCAAAGTCCGGCATCGAGATATCGGTGATCAGTCCGGATTCAAAGCGTGTGCGGATGCGGTCCTCCAGAATCTTGATATCGCGCGGCGGACGGTCGGATGTCAGAACGATCTGTCTGCCGGCGGAATGCAGAATATTGAAGGTGTGGAAAAATTCTTCCTGTGTGGATTCCTTGCCGCTGATGAACTGCACATCGTCAACCAGCAGCACATCCGCAGTGCGGTATTTCTCATGGAACTGGGAGGTATCCTTTTTCTGCTGGATCGCTTCGATCAGCTCATTCGTGAAGGTCTCGCCGGTGACATAAATGATCTTCATGTCCGGATTGCGCTTCTTCATCTCATGGGAGATCGCAGTCAGCAGATGCGTCTTGCCGAGACCGGACGGACCGTAGATAAACAGCGGATTATAGGTATTGCCGTTGTTGTCGCCGCGCGCGATGCTCGTGCAGGCTGCATAGGCAAACTGGTTCGAGCCGCCGACGATGAACGTATCAAAGGTATACGCATATTCGCCGTCCTTGATGGTCTTTTCCAGTGCATCTGCGGTGTTCTGATCCTGCTCGGCAGCATCGGCCGCATCGTCGGTGCCGTTCTGCACAAGGAGGCGGAGCTGTACCGGGAAGCCGAGGATCTGCTCAAAGCCCTCCTGCAGCAAATGCGCGTAATTGTTGTTGACGACAAGGCGCTGAAAATCGGAAGCACAATAAAAAACAGCGTCTGTTCCCTCCAGACGCGCAGGCTTCAGCGTATCCAGCCAGAGATTCCGTGCAATGTCGCCGACTTTTCCGTTCTTTGTGCAGTATGCCTTGACAGCATCAAACACTTCTTCAAAGGAATTCAATCTGTTCACATCCTCATTTCTATATTTAACAAATACACATCCCGTCCTGCACGGAAACAGCGGCGTTTTTCGGGCTGAAAAGCCGGATTTCGTGCAGTCGTATACACGATATATTATAGCATAATGCGAAGATAATTTCAAGCGATTCGCAGAATCATTGGCGGTTTATACAAAAGGTCGCAGGGGAAGCAAGGGATATTTATAAAACGGCTTCAGCGGCCTTTTTTGTTATGTTTTTTTGCTTTGGAACGCCCTTCGGACACGCTTCCGGAGATCGTATTTCCGGTCACCCGCATGTAAAATCATATATCCGGAACATGTGACGCAGTCAGCCGGTTTGTCGTCAGAACAGTCAGAGGGTCCGTGCTTTTTTTGCGGAAACATTCCCCGCCGGACGGATGTGCAGGCAGTCTCCGGCAGGGGGACAGCCCGGTTTTTGCGCCCGCGCTCCCTTTCGGTGCGGAAATGCAGTATTTTTTTCAAAAAACCTCTTGTAAAATCGCGCGGAATCATGTATAATAGTAGAGTATGCTCTTTATTCGTGTACGGACGAATAGAAAGGCAAAGGTAAAGGAGGAATTTGATGGCAAAATCGAAAAAGAAAGCCGCTGCCGTTCAGGCGGCTCCCGTGACACCGGCAACCGTAAATGCCGGAGGCGGAGGCGTGAAGGGATGGCTTTCCCGCAACTGGTGCTATATCGCGGCATTTATCCTGCCGGTTGCGCTGATCTATGCGGCCTATGCACTTTTCGGGATGTACCCGTTCGGGGAGCATTCCGTGCTGTGCCTTGACCTGAACGGTCAGTATGTGTATTATTTTGAGGCGATCCGGGATGCGTTCCACGGGGACGGCAGCATCCTCTATAACTGGTCGCGCAATCTCTCCGGCGGCTATCAGGGCGTCATCGGCTATTATCTCGCCAGCCCCTTTACGCTGATCGTGATTTTGCTGCCGCGCACGATGCTGCTCGGCGCGCTGCTCATCATGATCTTAGCGAAGCTCGGCGCTGCATCCGTGACATTCTGCTACTACGCACGGAAGTCCAAGCATGTGAAGCCGCTTCTGGGCGTCATGCTCGGCACGATGTTCGGCATGTGCGCTTACGGCATCATCCAGACGATCGACCCGATGTGGCTGGACGGCCTTGTGTTCCTGCCGCTGATCGTGCTCGGCATTGAGTATCTGGTCGATGACGGCAGAAAGATCAATTTCATCATTCCGCTGGCACTGATGTGCGTCGCAAACTTCTATATCGGCTTCATGTGCTGCATCTTCTCCGCGATCTATTTCTTCTTCTATGTCTGCTTCGGTTCGGACACCGCGTTCCTTGCACCGAAGCACAGAAAGGAGATCCCGGTCGTATTCGGCAGAATGGCACTGGCCTCCGGCGTTGCGATCGCCTGTGCAGCCTTCATGATCCTGCCGGTCTACAATGCACTGGCACTCGGCAAGTTTGATTTTACCAAGCCGGACTGGTCGATGAAGTGGCAGTTCTCGCCGCTGGAATTCATCGCGCAGTTCTGCGTCAATCAGTATAATTCCGTCAATGTCGAGGGCAAGCCGGAAATCTACTGCGGCGTGCTCGCGTTCCTGACGCTGCCGCTGTTCTTCCTCAACCGCCGCATTCCGTGGAACAAGAAGGTCGGCTATGCATTCCTGACCGTGTTCATGTTCCTCTGCATGATCGCAAGACCGATCGACATGCTCTGGCACGGCGGACAGATGCCGAACTGGCTCCCGTTCCGCTATTCGTTCATCTTCTCGTTCATTCTGCTGAGCATGGCAGCCATGACGCTGCGCTATGCGTCCAGCATCAAGAAAACCTATTTAGCTGGCAGCTTTGCCGTCATGTTCGTGCTGCTGATGATCATTGACAAAAAGCAGTATCTGAACATGAAGGGCGTTGTGTATCTCGATACCTACAAGTCGATCTGGATGACGGTCCTGCTGCTGGCGATCTACAGCATCTTCATTGTGCTGCTGAGCAAGAAGAATCTGTCCAAGGGGCTTTATGCGACGGTCATGGCCTGTATGATGATCGTGGTCAGCGCAGAGCTCACCTATAACGCAAAATGTGAATTTGAGGATATCCACACGGAGGTCTGCTATTCCTCCAGAAAATCCTACCGCGAATATGTCCAGAGCGGCCGCGATATGGTCAAGCGTCTGACCGAGCGTGACGGCAGCTTCTACAGAGCAGAAAAGACCTATGTCCGTACCGTCAACGATAACGCGGGCTTCGGTCTGCGCGGCATCACGCATTCCAGCTCGGTCATGAACGCAAAGATCCTGACCTTCATTGAGACGATGGGCTACACCACAAGCTCGTATTTCTCCAGATACGACGGCAATACGCCGCTTGCGGACAGCGTGCTCGGCATCAAGTATGTCTTTGACAAGGACGACCCGAACGAGAATCTGCTCAAGAAGGGCATCAATTCCGATGTCGGCGCGGCATACGAAAAGATCTATACCGATAAAGCAAAGACGCAGTCCGAAACGGATATGGACGTCAATGTCTATCAGAATCCGAATGCGCTCGGCATCGGCTATATGGTCAGCAAGGATATCCTGCGCGTCAATGCGTTCGGCAATGACAACCCGTTCAACAGCCAGAATATCCTGCTTTCCACAATTTCCGGCAATACCACGTTTACCGCGGGCGGCGGCTTCGACGACTGGCACAAGTATTACACGCCGATGGCCGTGACCCTCACCGATGAAATGGTCGAAATGGGTCTGACGAACCCGCGTCTGAATCAGTGCTATGAGGATGCTTACGGCACACAGAGAAGATTCCGCGAGGTCGGCTGGGATCCGGCAGATGTCAACTCTCATGCGGCTGACCCGACCGTCGATCTGTTCCTCGAAACAGTATCCGATGAACCGCTCTATATGTTCATCAAGACCGAGAACCAGAGCAAGGTCAACCTCTGGCTGACGGATCAGTGGAATACCGACCCGAACGCCATGCTCAATACCGACGGCTCCGCGGCCAGCTCTCTCGGCTCTTACTTCGAGGGCGACGATTACCGCATCCTGTATATCGGCACCTATCCCGCCGGCCAGAAGCTGCAGCTCCGTCTGACGCTGCTGACGGATTCTGCCGGTACGAAGGAAAAATACTGTATCGTCAAGGAGTTCCAGTTCTATCACTTCCATTCCGACCTGTTCGAGCAGGATATCAAGAAGCTGCAGAACGAGGAATCCCAGTGGAAGCTGACGAAATTCGGCGGCAGAACGCTCGTCGGTACGATCACCGCAAAGGAAAATGAGATCATGATGACCTCGATCCCTGCGGAGCCGGGCTGGAAGGTCTGGGTTGACGGCAAGCGCTACAAGCATCCGGAAACGGTCGATAACAGAGCCGTGGATGCGGACTTCGTCACGCTGTTCAAGGCGATGATCGGTGTGGAGCTCTCTCCGGGTACGCATACGGTCAAGATGAAGTATACGCCGCCCGGCCTGAACGGCGGTCTGTTCCTCCTGCTGATCGGCCTTGCCTGCATCGTACTGTTCTATCGCTATGATAAGGAGCACAACAAGGTGCTTGCGATGATCCGCGAGAATAAGAAGAAGGGCATCTACGAGCTGCCGTTCAAGGATGATCCGGAGCCGGAAGCAAGGAAGAAGGCTGCGGCTGCCAAGAAGAAGGAAGCAGAGGAGAAGGTCAAGGAAAAGGTCAAGGAAGAGATCTCTGCTGACATGGTCGCGGACGAACTGAAGAAGCTGAAGGAACTGCTGGACGAAGGCGTCCTCACCAAGGAAGAATTCGACGAGCAGAAAAAGAAGCTTCTGAAGAAATAAGCGCGGAGCCCGCGCGGGTATTTCCCTCCGGGAGCGTAACCGAAAATGAAAAAGGACGCTGATTGATGATCGGCGTCCTTTTTGTTGTCTGTTTTTTTCCGCGCCTGTGCGGATAGAACCAAAGGGCTCCCGCCCTTTGGAAACCTGAGCGCGCCGGATGCTGACGGCTGACTTTCGTCAGCCTGACGCATTCGGCGCGCTGCGGATTGCTCTGCAATCCGCCTAGGGAGGCCCTCTCTTACAGGGTCCCCCTCTCATCAAAACGCTCCCCCGGAGCGTTTTGATGATTCACCCCTGCGGTGCGCCTGACGATAGGGGAGTTTCGCCGTCTGCGGACGGCGACAAGGGCGCTGCCCTTGACCCGCAAGCCTTTGAAAAGGCTTGACCGAAACTTTTGTGAGGCTGCAAACGGTTAGCATATCGCTTGACCGGTTACGTCCTTTCATGCATCGCAGATACATTATTCCTTGTGCTGCTGCATAGGAATGTACCGAACGGGCATACTGGAAAGGAGCGGGCATATATGAAAGAAACGGTCAAACGGGTGATCTTGCTCTGCGGGACAGGCGCAGTCCTGCTTGCGGGGCGGCGGGCAGTCCCTATGATGCAGGCGGTGACGGTCGGCGGAATGCAGGCAGCGGCACTTCCGCAGTCCTCGGATACGCCGGAATCGGCACCGCAGGAACAGCCTGAAAGCAGCCCGCCGTCCGATGAGAGCGGCACGGTCACGCAGCCGGTTCTGCTGGCCCCTGCGCCGCAGAATCAGTCCGCCGCGGAGATCATCAACATTGAATCGGACGGCTCAAAAGCGATGTGGTATTCCCGCCTGTATCAGCCGGGGGATTCCGGTGACGGCGGCGATATCCTTGACAGGCATTTCGGGGCGCAGTCCGGCAATATGTTCCTGACGCTGCCGGGCGGCGGACAGGTACGGAACAGCACCTTCTGGAGCAATGCCGACCTGTTGGCGGAGAGCAAAATCATGCCGGAGCTGCCGCTGAAAACCGACGGTTCTCCGATGGTTCTGATCTATCACACGCACACGACGGAAAGCTATGTTCCCGAAAAAACCGGACGCTATGACGAAAGCTTCAACTTCCGTACGACCGAGCCGGACAGCAATATGGTCACAGTCGGGGATGCGATCGCAGAGCAGCTGGCCGCTGCCGGCATCGGGGTCATCCATGCAAGGGAGATCCACGATTTTCCGGTCTGGACGGGCAGTTATCATAACAGCGCGGAGACCGTCCGGCAGATCCTTGCGGATTATCCGTCGGTCTGCATTGCGCTGGATATTCACCGCGACGCGATCTCCGACGGCAAGACTGTCATTGCACCGGTCGCGGAAATCGACGGGCGGCAGTCTGCGCAGATCATGATTATTTCCGGCTGCGACGACGGCACCATGGGTATGCCGGATTACCGCAGGAATTTTCATTTTGCCAGCAGACTGCAGGAGACCGCCGAGACCATGTTTCCGGGTCTGACGCGGCCGATCCTGTTTGACTACCGCAAATATAATCAGGATCTGACCGCCGGGAGCCTGCTGATCGAGGTCGGTTCGCAGGGGAATACGCTCGAGGAAGCGCGCTATGCCGGAACGCTGACCGGTCTTGCGCTGAGTGAGACAATCAAAGGGATCGCTGCGGGGTGATTTATGCTGCCGGTCAGGCACTTCGACTGTGGTCTGCAGTCATATCAAAAGTTTTTGGTCCAGAGACAGCGTCCCTTTGAAATCCCATTATGTTAATAATAAGGAATATCACCATGATATCGCAAGCCTGCCGCCTGACCGGAGGGGGCAGCATCCATATTATCAATCCGCGGAGGCACATCTATGAGAAGAAACATGAAAAAAGCCGCACTGATCGCGGCGTTCGGGTATTTGTCGGTCATGTCACTCTCCTGCGGGATGCTGAAAGCTGCGCAGATCACAAGGCAGACGCTCTACGGCGGGCGGCCGGTCATGGCGCAGATCGCGAAGCAGGCGCTGCCGGACAGCCGCACCGCATACAGCGTTTCCCTCGGCGGCGGGGAGTGGCAGTTCCGCTGGTCATCCCTGAACCGCGAAGCGATCTACGAAAAAACAGAGCAGCTCCCGCCGTGCATGGTGAAGCTGCTCATTCGGATCCTATTGCGGGCAGATTCCGCTGCCGATCAGACCGCCGAATGGATCAGCGGCATGTACGAAAGTGCATGATCGTTCTGCTCCTGATAATACTGGTTCAGCTCACCGCGGTAAATGAGCTTTGCGTCCGGCAGATAGCGCAGATCGTCCGGAGAATAAAGGCTCGGCGGCTTGTCAAGCGTGACGCCGCACTCCTCCAGCACGTATGCCACAAACTGAGAGCAGACAAATTTGTTCTGCAGCTCGCTCTCGATCTGAAGGCGCACGCGCAGCAGGCCGATGATGCTGTACGAATAAAACTTGCGGCACTCCTGAAAGTGCTCGATCATGCGTTCAAAGTGGGTATATTGCGCTTCTGTCAGCGGGATCTCGTAGATCTCGCAGGGGATCACGGAGAATTTTCCGAAGGTTCCCGTACCGATCTGTTCCGTGTTGAATGTCGCGGGGAGCGGGATGCGTGTATAATTGCGGCAGAAGCTGTAAAGTTCATGCAGAGATGCGTCGGCTGACAGTGAGACATGGGAATACGGCATTCTTGACAGCACGCGGATCGCGCGCGCAACGCCGGTTCCGGTTCTCGTGACGACAACATAAACGGAACGGGTCTTTTTCTGGATGTCTGTAAGCATTCTTTGCATTCCTTTCGCGGAATTATTTGCAGGAACGTGAAAAAAATCTTTTTCCTGCATAAAAATTGAAAAAAGGGGTTGCAAAAATCTCTGATTTCTGGTATAATAAGGACTGTACTTATGATATGCGCCTGTAGCTCAGCTGGATAGAGTGTCAGACTCCGACTCTGAAGGTCGTGCGTTCGAATCGCATCAGGCGTACCAGAATCGCCCCTCCGGGGCAGCGAAGAGCACTCCGGTATGGGGTGCTTTTCTTTTATGAAGCACAAGGGACAGTGTGTCAATTCGCCTGCGGAGGCTCTCCGCTCGGATCGCATCAGGCGTATCCAAGTTCCCCCCATGCGCTGCGTGGGGGATTTTATTTTGCAGAGTACAGGGGGCAGTGTGTCGAATCGTCTGCGGAGACACGCTGTTTTTGGCTGCGCACCCATGTTACTTTTCGGCGAACATATCACGAAAATCACGTATTTACGTAAATGTAACTTTGCATTGCTTGCGCAACGGTCTGTTTTGTGCTATACTCGCATCAGGGACAGGCGAACGGCCTGCCGAAACTGAAAGGAGCTTTTACTATGCTGAATGAAAATCTGAAAACGCTGCGGAAGGAAAAAGGATTCTCGCAGGAAGAACTTGCCTCGAAGGTACACGTTGTACGCCAGACCGTTTCCAAATGGGAGAAGGGCGTCTCCGTGCCGGATGCCGAAATGCTCGTGCAGATCGCCGAGGTCTTTGAGGTGCCGGTCAGCCGTCTGCTCGGTGCGGAGCTTGCCGAACCGGAAGCCGATGCGTCCGGTCAGCGCAACGAGATCGCCGAACAGCTGATGAAGATCAACGAACAGCTGGTCATCAAAAATAACCGCACCCGCAAGATCATCAAATGGCTTATCATCATCTTTGTGGGGATTCCCGCCGTGCTGACGCTGCTGACTGCCGTTGCCGTGTTCCTGTTCAAGACGGAGCGCACCGTGCCGGTCATGCATGAACAAGTTGAGACCGGCTATATTGACATGATGCTTTGAGCATTTCCTCTCCCCGCTGAGGCGGGGAGATTTTTTTATTCTTCTTCGTCTGCGGATGCAAACTGCGATTCGTGCCGCGTAAAGAAGTCCGTGCGCGGCGGCAGGAATTTCAGCTTGTGGTCAGCGCCCGTGAAATAGCTGACCGGCTCGAAGATCGTATCCCAAGACCAGATTCGCTCGTCAACCTGCAGATATTCCCGCAGCTTTTCGGTGCCGATCGGCGCCATCGGGTGCAGCAGGACACCCGCAATGCGGATCATATAAAACAGATTGCTGAGTACCTGCAGCGTTTCCTCGCGGCTCTGCTCGTCGGGCTTCAATGCCTTTGCCATATACTTGCTGGCATTGCGGATATAGCCGTCGAGCACGTAGGTGCACTGGTGGAATGCGAATTTTGACATGTGCCGCTCGTATTCGAGCACGGCCTTTTTCGCCTCTGCGAGGAATTTTTCCTCCGGCTGCAGATCCGGCAGAATGCCGTCCGTCACCTTCTGCGCGGTATAGAACGCAGTACGGATGATGCGGTTGTAGACATTCGAGAGCAGCAGGCCGTCCTTGATGACCGGATCCTGCTCGTTCGGATCGGCGTCCGGGTTATAGGGCTTCGGCATAAAGCTGACGGAACGCTGTCCGAGCCCTAAGCCGAGCCAGTGCATACGCAGCTGTTCCGGGGTATAGTAATTGAGCAGATCGTCCGCCATCGGCGGCTTGACTGCACCGGAGCTGGATGCCTTTTTATCCAAGAACAGAATGTGGTGATTCGCAACGATGACCGGCATCTGCAGATCACCCTCGGCAGGAGATGCGGTCTTTTCCGCGGCGGCCTGCTGCGCCATCCACATGGCGGGCTCGGCAATGCCGTAGAAATAGATGTTATCCTGACCGATGAACTGGTAGACTGTCGCGTCCTTGCTGCACCAGTAATCTTTATAGGTTTCGGGATCCTTGCCCTGCGATTCGAGATAGGCCTGCGTGAACGAGATCGGTGCCCAGAGCGATTCCGGCCAGACCCACACAGTCAGACCCTCTGCGCCCTCCAGAACCGGTGCAGGCACGCCCCATTCGATATTGCCGGTCAGGCGGAACGGCACGAGCGTTTTGCCGGTGCGGTAGCGGATGCCGTTTGCCGTCAGGATGCGGCAGGCCTCGTCGCAGTCGGTCAGCTTTGCAAACTCGATCGTGAACGAGGGCTTTTTCGGCTCCTCGAGATAGTTATGTTCCGGCATCTGATCTTTCAGCGTCAGATACTTTTCATCAAACTCGCGCTTGATATAAATGACAGGGGGCTTTAAGAATTCCCCGATCGTTTTCCACACGACAGGGCGGATCGACTTATCCTTCTGCATCTCCGCGACCCAGTCCTGCAGCAGCTTTTCGTAGTCGCGCAGCCTGAAATACCAGTTCGTGACCGGCTTCATGGTCGGGGTCTCGCCGGTCAGCGTGGAGACCGGGTTCAGCAGGTTCTCCGGCATATACTGATGCCCTAAGTCGCATTCATCCGCATAGCCCTTTTCCGAGGTGCAGCCCTCGACCGGACATTTTCCGACGACCTGACGGCCGTTCAGGAACACGCCTGCCTTTTCGTCAAAGAACTGCATGGTCGTGATCTGGTCAAGCTGTCCCTTATCGTAAAGCGACTGCAGGAATTTCAGCGTATATTTCGCGTGGATCTCCTTTGTTCTGCCGAGCCCCGAGGCACCGAACAGATTGGGCGAGATCGCATAGGCTGCAAGCGTAGCCTTTTGCTTGTCGTGATTGCGCTGCACAAATTCCTCCAGCGTACCGGAAAATTCGCCGTCTGCGACCTTTTTGCGCCAGCCCTCCGCGATCGGGGAGCCGTAGCAGTCTGTGCCGCTGACGAAGATCACATTTTCCTTGCCGATGCGGTCGCGCAGAAAGCGGGCATAGGTATCTGCAAACACGAGCATTCCGCCGACATGGCCGAAGTGCAGCTCCTTGTTGCCGTAGGGCATACCGCCGGTGACGACTGCGCGCTTCGGGAATACCGGGCGCGGGATTTCAAACGGTTTTTTGCTGCCGTTATCCTGATTCTTTGACATAATTGTTGTCCTTTCTGACAAAATATTATATTCCAATTTATTATACCACATTTCCCCCAAAAAATCAAGCGGGCGCGGAGCCCGCGCTGGCATTTCCCTCCGGGGGCGGTGAGCGCGGAGCCCCCGCAGGCATTTCCCTCCGCGGGCGGTTAGCGGAGTTCTCCCAATTAGCCAAGTACACGCCGCTGATCGCGGCTTCTTTGGCGTTGCTGCTCCCAGCGCTGAAGCACGAAGCAAGTATACCGGGAATCTTTTTTGTGAATAGTGAATGACGAAGAATGAATAGTGAGTAATGCGTTGCCCGAGATACAGAAAAAACAAAAAGGGCGCCGATTATCACATATCAGCGTCCTTTTTCATGATACATAATTGGGTCTGGGGGTACGCCCACAGCGGGAGTTTGAGGGCGGAGCCCTCATTATAAATGCATCGCAGATACCTTTATAATTTCTTCTGCTCGCTGTCTAAGAATGCCATGAGGTCGCTGAAGTCTGAGGACTTGATCTGCGGCTTTTTCACGACCTTCTTGACGGTCTTTTTCACGGGCTTTGCGGCCGGTGCTGCCTCCGCCGGTTTCTCTGCCGGTGCTGCCGGCTTGATGACCGGGGCAGGAGCTTCCTCCTTCGCCGGACGTCCGCCGTTCAGGATCTCCTCGACGGTCTCGGCCTTGCGGACGGGCTCCTCCTTCTTGCGGCCTGCTGACGGGAAGTCGCCGAATGCGGCATCCTGTGCGGCTCTTGCAAGCTCTGCGGCATGGCGGAGACGATCCTCCTGCGCTTCCTGCTGCTTCTTCTCCGCTTCGATCTGCTCGGCAGACGGGATCCGGATATGACCCGTCGCGGTCAGGCGCGGGATGTCCTCGGTCGGCGTCGGCTTGAGCGGCTGCTGTGCGGTCGTCAGCGGCTGATCGCCGGTTTTCGGGATCGAAAGCGTATGCGTTTTCGTGATGATCTCAG
This sequence comes from Oscillospiraceae bacterium, assembly GCA_017545185.1. Lineage (GTDB taxonomy): Bacteria > Bacillota > Clostridia > Oscillospirales > Ruminococcaceae > Firm-04. The sequence goes on from JAFWQJ010000033.1 coordinate 100,527, forward strand.
TGGTATAAAGCGGGACGCCGTCCGGTGTTTCGGTCTGGCGGCGCTGCTCCATGTGCGTGCGGACAGCCGCGATGCGCTCTGCACGGCGGGCGGCTTCCTCCTCCTCCAGTCTCGCGATCTCCTCGTCGCTCATGCGTTCCCGCGGGGAAGGCTTCGCGTTCGGATCCTCATAGAAAGCATCGTCAAAGGTCTGGGTCTTTTTGCGCTCCTTTGCAAGACGCTCGGCGTCGCGCTCCGCGATCTTCGCCTGCTTCTGCTGGATCGACTTGACAAACGCGAGGTCGGTGTCCTCGTCATCGAAGTCCGGTTCGGTATCTCTGTTGCGGAAGATCGCCGCGAGCAGATACAGGAACAGGATCACGCAGGGGAGCACCAGTCCGACGACCTGACCGTAGGTGCTGGTCAGCTTGCCGATCAGCCAGCCGAGCCCGGTGCTTCTGTTCCGGCAGATGCCGATGATAGAATCCTCGCTCGCTTCGACGGCGGTCGTATTGGTCAGCGTGGTCAGATAGTAGGTTTTTGCGGTCTGCTCCTCCTCGGTGGAGCTGGAATCGACGATCAGGCTTGCGACTGCGATGCGCGGTGCGTTCTGCTTGTCGCGGTAAAGGACAATGTCCTGTGTATTGATCTGCTTGGTCTGCTCCGCAATGACCAGCGAGCCTGCCGGTACGATATCGCCCATATCGTCGGCGGTATAGTAGCAGTAGCAGCGGTTCAGGATCTGCGGAGCTTTGCCGGAGCGGAACAGCAGATTGATTGCGCCGGTCAGTGCTGCGATCAGCAGCATACAGAATATCAGCAGGGCACCCAGACAGGAGATACCCTTATTTCGTCTGTTCTTTGCCATGATTTTATACAGCAGTCCGGAAAGCGGGCTGCACTCCTTTCTGTTTTTATTCAAAAGGCGGCGGGTAATTCTGAGCCCATTATCCACTATAGTATAGCACACTTTTTTGAAAAATACAATTCTTTTTCCGTTTTTTTACGCAAGAAATTTTTTTCGCTCTGAAAGCTTGACTTTTTTGGGGAAATGTGCTATAATAATCTAGCGTTCTCAATGAAGCGCGAAAATAGGTGCTGGTGTGGCTCAGTTGTGTAGACTGCGTTTTCCTGCGGAAAACGCGGCGCATTCATAATGCGCAGGTCATCGGTTCGAGTCCTCACACAAAATCAACCCAATATGCTGGTGTGGCTCAGTTGGTAGAGCAGCGCATTCGTAATGCGCAGGTCATCGGTTCGAGTCCGATCACCAGCTTAAATTCCCCGTCTTAACAAAGGCGGGGAATTTTTTATAACGGGGATTTGTTTTATAGTGAATAGTGAAAAAGAATTTTTTTGCGGAACAAAATTCCTCTGTTTCCTGACTTCATGGATAGGAGGCGCAGCGGATCCGGCGTCTCCCGAAGGGCGGTGTCAATATGACAGATCAACAGATCATTTCACTGTTTCAGGCAAGAGACGAATCTGCCGTCTCTGCACTGTCTGAAAAATATCGCAAGACCTGCATGAATATCGCACGCAGACACCTGCGTTCCGATCAGGACGCGGAGGAATGCGTCAACGATGTTCTGCTCAAGCTCTGGCAGAGCATTCCCCCTGCCGAGCCGCGCAGTCTGGAAGCATTTGTCGTGACGGTCACGCAGCGCACGGCGATCAACATGGCGGAGCGCGTGCAGGCGCAGAAGCGCGGCGGCGGTCAGGCGGCAGCCTCACTGGATGAGATCGCAGAGGCCGTGCCCGCAGCGAACAGCGTCGAGGCTGCGGTCAGCCACAGAATCCTGACTGCTGCCGTCGAGCGGTTTCTCGATACGCTTTCCGACGATGCACAGACGATCTTCGTCGAGCGGTATCACAATGAAACGGCACCGCGCGAGATTGCAGAAAAATTCGGGCTCTCCGGCGTATACGTCCGCAAATCACTGATGCAGACGCGCCGGAAGCTGAAGCACTTTCTCAATGAGGAGGGATTGTTATGACAAACCGGCAGATCAAGGATATGATGCGGGATATCGATCCGAAATATCAGCAGAAGGCAAACGAAAGAGCGGCAGCCGTGACCCATACGGCGCACCGCAGCATGATTCCGTCTTTGCTGGTCTGCGGCGCGGCTGCCTGCTGCGCGGTCTTTGCGGCGGCGATCATTCTGCCGCGGCTCAAAACCGATCAGATCGAAATTGCGGCATCCGATGCGCAGAACGAATCCGCGGAGGATTCTCAGTTTGAGGTGATCACGGAGCCTGCCGAGCGGTTCGAGCTCGGGACATGGGATGCAGTCCGGCTGATGTCGCCTGCCTATGCGCCGTATATTCTGGATATTTCCGGGGAGCCGCAGGACGATCTTCGTATGGAGCTGACGGCGGCAAGCGCTGTTGCAGAGCTGGAAGCAAAGAATGCGGGAACCGTCTGGCAGCCGTGTGACCCGGATATGCCGTATCCGGACGGCGAAAGCTATTTCATTTTCGTGTATAACGGCGGCGACTCCTACCGGCTGACCGCATACAGCGACAATACCATTGCGCTTGACCGCGGCGATTCCGTCACGCGCTGGCAGTTCCCGGAGGGCATCTATACGGCAGTTGCGGCGGCGGCAAATCCTGCGCAGCCTGCCCCGAATGAATCCTTTGCGAAAAATCCGCTTGCAGGTCATCTGACATGGTGCCGGGAAGATACGATCAATGCAAAGGATATCTGGCAGAACACGAATGTCACTGCAAAGGAATGCGACATGACGACCAAGGACGGCGTGTTCTATAAGATGTGCAACACCATGGACTATTATAACCGGGTCTCCTGCGTTACAGTCAGCGGCACCCGCCCCGATGGCGGTCAGTTTATTGCAGACCGTTCTACGCTCCGTGCCGATCTGAATGCCGGAAAAGCATCGGAGATTCTGGAATATTTCTACTCCGCGGATGCGGATGCGCTGATGAACGGCTGCGAGGGCTGCGCAAGGGATGAAAGCGGTGCGTTTATCACGGCCAAGGACGGCGAAATGTTCTACCGTGCAGAGGAGTACAGCCATAGATGCAGTGCAGACCCATTCATCAGGCACCGTATTGACTGCCCTCCGGTCGAAAAAAATCAGCTCAGGCCGGATGAAATGGAGTTTGATGATTACGATTTCTATAACTGCCGTTTACAGATTCTGGAAGGCATGGGTCTCAGTACCTTTGAATGGAGCAAGCAGATCCTCGGTTATCTGTACGAATTTGACACATGGGACATCATCGGTACGGAGACCGTCAACGGCAGAGATTGCGTGCATATCAAGGGCAAGCCAAACGATAAATTCATCTTTAAGGAATTTGTCTCGGATTTTGATATGTATACGGATACGGAGACCGGCGTCATTGTCAAGCTGCTCGGTTACAACGAAAACGGCACGCTTTCGCACTTTGTCAACACGCTGGATCTGAAATTCGAGGATGACGCAGAGCCGTTTGAGATGCCGGATCTCTCGGCGTATCAGATGCATGAGATGCAGGAACCGGTTTTTGCAGAGGACGTCAACGGCGTTCCCGACCCGGAAGCCTTCGCAGACGAACCGACGGAACCGGTCAGGGATATGGATTCTTAACAATACCGTACAGAGGAAGGGAGAGCACCGGCTCTTCCTTCTTCTTTTTTCGGTCTGAAACCGGACGGCAAACGAATTGTAACGCTTTTCGCAGTCCTGTAAAAGAATCGGAACCATTTGTAAAGCCTCCGTTGTTGGATTCCTGTATAATACGTGGTATAATAATAACAAGAAAAATTACTGTGTGTAAAGATGACGGCCGCATAAAATATTTTCAAAAATCATAAGGAATTTGTTTGCGGCGAACGTATAATAGGTGTAAAGGGTAAGGCGCTGCCCGATACGCACGAGAGAAAAAGAGAACACACACAGGAATTTTTGAGAACAACGGAAATCTGAATAAAACGCCGTCCCTGACGGCAGGAGGTATATGATGAAACAGAATACAATGCTGAAAGCAATGCCGCTCGCATTTGCGGCCATGATGACGTTAACAGGCTGCGGCGCAGACTCTGCGGCAACAATGTTTGACGCAACAATGAAGAACGATTGCGCTCCCGCTGCCGAATATTCCATGGGAGCGGATGAATGCTATGAGGCCGAGGCCGGCAGCTGGGATGTGCCGGACTTCAACACCGAGGAATACAGCGCGATCACCGAAAACAGCTTTCAGAGCGTGACCGCAAATCCGCTTTCCACATTCTCCGCGGATGTTGACACCGCTTCCTATTCCAATCTCCGCCGCATCATCCGCGACGGCGGCAGCATCCCGCAGGATGCCGTCCGCATCGAGGAAATGATCAACTATTTCCACTACAATTATCCGGAGCCGCAGGCAGGCGAGCCGTTCTCCGTCACGACAGAGATCGCGGAATGCCCGTGGAATCCCGACACCAAGCTGATGATGGTCGGCATGAAGGCGAAGGATATTGATATGCAGGAGCGCAAGCCGATGAACCTCGTGTTCCTGATCGACGTTTCCGGTTCGATGTATTCCGCCGACAAGCTGCCGCTCGTGCAGAAGGCATTTTGTATGCTGACCGAGGAGCTCAATGAAAATGACCGCGTTTCGATCGTGACCTACGCAGGCGCAGACCGCGTCGAGCTGGAGGGCGCGGCCGGAAATGAGGGCATCCGCATCCGCGAGGCGATCGAGATGCTCGAAGCAGGCGGCTCGACCGCAGGCGCGGCGGGCATCAACACCGCGTATGATATCGCGCAGAAATACTTTATCGAGGGCGGCAACAACCGCATCATTCTTGCAACGGACGGCGACCTGAACGTCGGCATCACCAGCGAGGCGGAGCTCAAAAAGCTCGTCGAGAAGCAGCGCAAAAAGGGCGTGTTCCTCTCCGTGCTCGGCTTCGGCACCGGCAACATCAAGGACAACAAAATGGAGACGCTCGCAGACAACGGCAACGGCAATTACGCTTACATCGACAGCGAAAATGAAGCAAAGCGCGTCCTTGTTGAGGAAATGGGCGGCACGCTGGAGACCGTCGCGAAGGACGTCAAGTTCCAGGTCGAGTTCAATCCGGCATATATCAAGGGCTATCGTCTGATCGGCTACGAGAACAGAATGCTCTCCGCAGAGGATTTTGCGGACGATACCAAGGACGCGGGCGAGATCGGCGCGGGTCATACCGTGACGGCGCTCTATGAGATCGCTGACCTGAACAGCACAATGGAATTTGCGGCCTCTGACCTCAAATACAGCGAGGGTGCGGCTTCCGGTACCGAAAACGGCGAATACTGCACGGTTTCCGTCCGCTATAAGGAGCCGGACGGTGACGAGAGCACACTGCTCACCTATCCGGTCGCAGAAAGCGCATACCGGCAGGTCATGTCCGACAACATGCGGTTTGCATCGGCGGTCGCGGCATTCGGTCTGGTGCTGCGCGACAGCGAATACAAGGGCACCGCAACAAAGGACACGGTGCTCGGCATGGTCACGGAAAACGATACTGCGAATGACCAGTACAAGCAGGAGTTTGTCGAGTTGGTGAAAGCGGCACAGATTTCATAATACAGCGGTATCTCCGATGGATCAATAATGGGGCTCCGCCCCAAACCCCGCTTAAGGGACAAAGTCCCTTAAGAATCCCATTTTAAAGATCATGTTGAACAAACTGAGGCGCGGTGCAAATGTACCGCGCCTTTGTTTTATCATAATCAGTTGTCTGCCTTCCAGAGCACATATTCCGTATCGGTCACATCGTCGTAGTAGAACACATAGTTGATCGGGCTGTCATCATTCAGCTTGACCTCGATGCGCTCCTCGTATGGATTCGGTTCCCACGGCAGCAGCTTCGCGAGCCGGAACATTTTGAGCGTATAGCCCCTGCCTGCCTTTTTATCCTTGTTAAAGGGCTGGTTTGTTCCGAAGTGATTGCCGTCTGTATCGCTGATCGTCGGCCAGACAAAGGCAGAATAGGCCGCTGCCTTGCCCTTTATGCAGAGCCAGAGCCTGTCATCGGAATCCTTCTCGACACGGACATTCTCCGCGAGATTGTATTTTTCGTAGTCCATGGTGCAGTCCGTGATCGCCCACATATACCCGGCAAACAGTCCGGCAGCGACCAGAATGGCTGCGATCGTCGCGGCGGCGACCTTTACAAGGCGCATCCGTTTTTTGATCTTCCTGATCGCGGAGATATCCTTATCCGCTTCAACTGTGATTTTACGGTTCATTTTATCCAGTTCCGCAGCGCATTCCTTGCATTCCGCAAGATGCTCTGTGACGGTTTTTTTTGAGAGTTCACTGCATACGCCGTCTGCATAGAGCGGCAGCAGGTCACGGATCAGTTCACAATTCTTCTTGCTCATTTTGATTCCTCCTCTAATGCTTCAATAATCATCAGCTTTGCGCGGTGAAAGGTCACGCGCGCCCAGCTTTCGGTCTTTCCGAACAGATCGCCGATCTGCCGGAAGCTGAGCTCTCCGAATACCCGCAGCGAAAAGACCTCCTTCTGCGGATCCTTCATCCCGTGGAGAATGCGGTGGATATGCATGGCCTGCTCGGTGTTTTCGAGATGCTCCTCAACGGAAACGCCCGTATCTGCGTGTGTTTCCGGGATCTCCTCACCGGTATAGCGGTTCTGCCGCCTGCAGTGCGTCAGGTAGAGATTTTTTGCGATCTGACAGAGCCACACACGGACGTCGCAGTCCCCGCGGAATTTGTCTGAGGCTTTGACCGCCTTGAAAAATGTTTCCTGCGTCAGCTCCTCCGCGAGCGATTCGTCCCGCGAGATCGAGCACAGATACAGATAAACGGAATGAAAATATTGGTTGTAAAGCGCTTCAACATCCATGAGGTTTCCCCCTTTCTGTCCGTAAGACAACGCAGGACGGTTTTCGTTACAGGAAATCAAAAAAATTTATTCTCTCTTTATTTTATCGTGCCGCGTGACGTTTGTCAAGCGGGGGCATTGACCGCATTTTCATAATCAGGTATAATATTGTGTAACCTTTCATGGGCTTGCTGCGTTCATAAGGGCAGAGGAAGGAGGTGCACGGGATGCAGGAGGAAACGCTCATCAGGCTGCTGCGGCAGCAGAATGAGAATGCCTTGCGCGATGTGATCCGGCAGTACAGTGCGTATGTCAGCACGGTCATCCGGAACGTCGGCAAAGGCGCCTTCAATGAAAGCGATGTGGAGGAAATGGCCGCAGACGTATTCGTTGCCGTCTGGCAGAATGCGGATAAGCTGAACGGCAAAAGGCTTCGTCCGTATCTCGGCGTTCTGGCGCGGAATCAGGCGATCGACTGTCTGCGCCGGATGCATTTCACGGTGCCGCTCGATGAAGTCACGCTGACAAGCGGCAGCGATATCGCGGCGGAAACGGAGCAGAAAATGCTCTCCGAAGCCGTGCGGTCGGTGATCGGCGGCATGGCGGAGAACGACCGGGATATCTTGCTGCGGTTTTACTTCTTCTGTGAGCATATCCCGCAGATCGCGGCGAGCCTGCAGCTCTCGGAAACGGCTGCAAAAACAAGACTGTTCCGCGCAAGGAAAAAGCTGCTCGCGGAACTCAGGGAAAGGGGTTATTGCTATGAAAATGAATCTGTTTGATCTGTTCAAAGGCTATGACGGGGCGCTCCCGGAAATCAAGGAGGAGCCCTGCAATACCGACCGCATTGAACAGCTCGTGATGCAGAAAACCGGAACGTCCCGTATCCGGCAGACGAAGAAACGGCGTCTGCCCGTGATGATCGCGGCAGCGGCGGCGGCCGTTGCGGTATTCGGCGTCAGCGCCGCGGCGGTCTCCGGACGGCTCGATCTGTTCAAAAATATCCTCGGGCGGACGGTGCTCTCGGATGCGGAAAATCTGCCGCTGATGAGCGATGCCGCAGACCCGTCTGCCATGGAGCCGTTCCTGCATGAGAACGAAACAGTCTTTGCGGGCAGCGACAGCCTGCAGGTTTCGGCGGTCGGCATGTACGGCGACAGCAATACCGTGATGCTCTCGCTGGAACTGATCCCGCAGAACGGGACCGTGCTGCCGGAAGATGCCGTATTTGTGCCGTATTTCTACCGCGCAGACGGTTCTCTGATCGAGGGCGGCACCGGCAGCGCGGAAGCGCTCACCGCAGACCCGTCCGGCCATGCGTATTACCTGACCTATTATCTCGCGGCACCGGAGCTTGCGGGCAGCACGATCCGTGCGGAGCTGAAAAATGCGTATACACCGGCGCAGATCGGCGCAGTCCGTGCGGGCATTCAGGCGGCGCAGGAACAGTGGCGCGCAGACTACGGCGCGGATTCCATGAGCACGGACGACTGGAAGGCACTCTGGCAGGCGGAAAACCTTGACGGCCGCACCGCCGAAACGGAAGCTTCTTTGCTGGAAAGCAGCGGGGCGGTCATCTCCGGCACATGGTCTGCGGAGATTGCCGTGCAGGATGCTGCGGCACCGCGGGCCTTTGCTGCGGATGATTTCCGCGTCACGGCGGACAGCCTCTCGCTGACAGCGGAGAATCACAGCGATACGGCGGACGTCGGGTTCATGGTCACGCTGAACGACGGAACCAGACTGCTCGATCTGAGCGGTACCTCGGAGACACAGGCGCTCTATGATGCGGGCATTCTCTCCGCGGGCGATGCCGTGAAGCAGTTTGCTTACGGCCACGGCACGGATGACGGCATGGTCTGGTGCTACAGCGAACCGGTGCAGACCTCTGATATCGCGGCGGTCACGGCGCTGGTCTATACCTACGAAAACGTGGTGCAGGTCACCGCTTCACCGCTTGCAGCGCTGTCTGCGGCGGAGTAACGAACAGTACAGACCGGGTGCCGGCAGAGAAGCCGGCACCCTTTTTGCGCTGCGCTGTACGGATCGTTTCACGACGGCCAAACGGCAGCAACATCCTTTTATGAGGATTGCACAGCATTAAAGCAAACGGATTCCGCGGAAAACAGACCGAACCTTGTCAAATCCGACAGGAATCCGCAGTTTTCACGGGTAGTTTGTGGAATATGCTGTAGGATGACATGGAAAATTCGTGAATTTGGCGGGTTGTAATTTTGTGCAAGTTGTGCTATAATTAGGTATATCTGTGCAGTTTATGCACTTGATTGAATATTTGAATGATATATGCAAAAGGAGCGTACAACCATGAAACAATTCGGTCACTTCGATGACGCGCGCAAGGAATACGTCATCCAGTCTCCGCGGACGCCTTATCCGTGGATCAATTACCTCGGAACGCAGGCTTTCTTCTCCCTGATCTCCAACACCGCCGGCGGCTACAGCTTCTATAAGGATGCCCGTCTGCGCCGCATCACCCGTTACCGCTACAACAATGTGCCGATCGACATGGGCGGCCGGTACTTCTATATCTCCGACAACGGCACGATCTGGAATCCGGGCTGGTCGCCGGTCAAGACGGAGCTCGATTTCTACGAGTGCCGCCACGGCATGGGCTATACCGTCATCACCGGCAAGAAGAATAACCTGAAGGCTGAAGTCACTTTCTTCGTTCCGCAGAACTATGACGGTGAAGTTCAGCAGGTCGTTCTGACCAACGAAGGCTCCGCTGCTAAAACATTCAAGTTCTTCTCGTTCGCTGAGTGGTGTCTCTGGGATGCGCAGGATGACTGCACCAACTTCCAGAGAAACTTCTCCACCGGCCGCGTTGAGGTCGAGGGCTCGACCATTTACCACAAGACCGAATACAGAGACAGACGCGATCATTATGCATTCTATACCGTGAACGATGAGATCGACGGCTACGATACCGACCGCGATTCGTTCATCGGCCTTTATAACGGCTTCGGCGATCCGCAGGCTGTGCTGGACGGCAAGGCGACCAATTCCTTCGCGGACGGCTGGTCCCCGATCGCTTCCCACTACAAGGAGATCACCCTTGCGGCAGGCGAAAGCAAGACGCTTGTCTTTATCCTCGGTTATGTCGAAATGCCCGCAGACAAGAAGTTTGAAGCGGACGGCGTGACGATCAACAAGGAAAAGGCCTACAAGATGATCGAGCAGTACAACACGCCTGAAAAGGTCGCTGCCGGTCTCGCAGAGCTGAAGGCTGCATGGGACAAGCTCCTCGGCATCTTCAATGTCAATACCTCGGATGACAAGGTCAATCGCATGGTCAATATCTGGAATCAGTATCAGTGCATGGTCACCTTCAACCTGTCCCGTTCCGCTTCCTACTTCGAGAGCGGCATCGGCAGAGGCATGGGCTTCCGTGACTCGAATCAGGATATCCTCGGCTTCGTCCACCAGATCCCGGACAGAGCAAGAGAGAGACTGATCGACCTGGCTTCCACGCAGCTCGAGGACGGCGGATGCTATCACCAGTATCAGCCGCTCACCAAGAAGGGCAATTCCGATATCGGCGGCGACTTCTCCGATGACCCGCTGTGGATGATCCTTTCCGTCGGCGCTTATATCAAGGAATCCGGAGACTGGGGCATCCTCGATCAGCCGGTCCCGTATGACAATGACGAGTCCAAGGCAAAGCCGATGCTCGATCACCTGACGGTCTCCTTCTATCACATCGTCAACAATCTGGGTCCGCACGGCCTGCCGCTCGCAATGCGCGCAGACTGGAACGACTGCATCAACCTCTCCTGCTTCTCCGATAAGCCGGGCGAGAGCTTCCAGACCTACACCAACCCGAAGTTCAAGGCTGAGGGAGGTTATTCCAAGGTTGCAGAGTCCGTCATGGTCGCTGCGCTGTTCACCTATGTCGGCCCGACCTACGTCGGCATCCTGAAGCACCTCGGCAAGGACGATGAGGCTGCAAAGGCACAGGCTGAGATCGACAAGATGAAGAAGAATGTCATGGAATCCGCATTCGACGGCGAATGGTTCCTCCGTGCCTACGACGCTTCCGGTGCCAAGATGGGCTCCAAGGAGTGCGAGGAAGGCAAGATCTTCATCGAGCCGCAGGGCTTCGCGGTCATGTCCGAGATCGGCAAGGATCAGGGCGCGGATATCAAGACGCTCGATTCGATCGACAAGTATCTCAATACCAAGTACGGCCTTGTGCTGAACAACCCGGCATTCTCCAAGTACTATATCCAGTACGGCGAGATCTCGACCTATCCGGGCGGCTACAAGGAAAATGCGGGTATCTTCACGCACAACAATGCATGGATCATCTGCGCAGAGGCGTATGCCGGCAGAGGTGACAAGGCATTTGAGTATTACAGCAAGATCGCACCGGCATTCAACGAGGAGATCTCCGATCTGCACAAGACCGAGCCGTATGTCTACGGTCAGATGATCGCAGGCAAGGACGCTTCCCGCTTCGGCGAAGGCAAGAACTCCTGGCTGACCGGTACGGCTGCATGGAACTTCGTTGCGATCTCGCAGTATATCCTCGGTATCTCCGCAGACTTTGACGGTCTGAAGGTCGATCCGTCCATTCCGAAGGCATGGGACGGCTTCACCGCGACCAGAAAGTTCCGCGGCGCGACCTATCAGATCACGGTCAAGAATCCGGATCATGTGTCCAAGGGCATCAAGTCCCTGACCGTGGACGGCAAGGCTGTCGAGGGCAATGTCGTTCCGGTGCTTCCGGCAGGCGGCACCTACGAAGTCGTGGCAGTGCTCGGCTGATCTGCAAAACGAAATAAAAGCGAGGCAGCGCTCCGGCGCTGCATCGCTTTTTGCATTTGTCTGATATTCAGGGAGGTATTACAATGGCTGGTAACCAAAAAACAGCGCAGAGCGGAAAGAAACATACGCTGCGCAATCTGATCGTTATTCTGGCGGTACTGCTGGTTGCGGCGTTCATCGCGGGCTTTTTCATCTACTGCCGTACATGGCGTCTGTTCCCGAACATGCCGGGTATTGTTGATGTCATGACCGGAACGGATCACTTCACGCGCAAGGATCATGTCGGTCTTTACGAGCACGGCAATAACAGTGATATCACCGGTTCGGGAAGTCAGGAAACTGACAGACTGGTGCTTCTGAAGGTAAACGCTTTCAAGTACGATCTGAAAAAGGAACCCGTCGTCGTGGATACGACTTCATTCTCGACGTATTCGCTGTATCCCTGCGACAAACCGGCAGATATCTCGCTGATCTTTGACAAGAACGACAAGCTTTGCTGCACGGAGATTGTGTATCATTATACGGAAGATCAGATGAAGAATTTTGATCAGGAAATGAACCAGATGATCTATGCGGTTGACCGCAGATTCCGTAAGAATGCGCTGTTTTCGGTCTATGCGAGCCTTGCAGATAAGCTCGGCTACAAGCGTTACTACGTGGTGCGCGTCGGCTCCGCAGAGGACACGCAGCTCGTCGTGCAGGAGTTTTACCGGACGAAGGCTTATAATTGATCCGGGTTTCATCAGCAGAAAAAAGGGCGTCGGCTGTCTGGCCGGCGCCCTTCGTTTGCGGGATCCATATAACATCGCTAATACCCTGCGCGGCGGAGCAGAGCAGGACCGTTTTCCCTGAGCCAGCGGTCGCAGCGGTTGTAATCCGGGAACGCCCGATACACCGCTGCATAAAAGCTCCGCGAATGATTCGGGTGCAGCCGGTGGCAAAGCTCATGCACGATCACACTGTCCAGCACCTCCGGCGGCGCAAGCATCAGCAGACAGTTGAAATTCAGATTTCCTGCTGAGGAGCAGCTTCCCCAGCGCGTTTTCTGGCAGCGGATCGTGATGCGCCCGTAGCTGACGCCGATTTTGTCGGCATAAACTGCGGTGCGCTGCGGGATCACCGCTTTTGCTTTTTCTGCCAGCTTCGCGAGCTCCCCGGCCGTGAGCGGCGGCTCCTGATGCTGCTGCAGATCGGCCAGACAGCGCTGGCGATGCCGCTCAATAAACGCCGCCTTCCGGATCAGAAAGCGCTCGATCTCCGGAAGCGGCATCCGCAGCGGTGCGCGCACCGTGATGCTTCCGTCCGAGCGGACCTCCGCCGACAGCGTTCTGCGCTTGCTGCGGATCAGCCTGATCTCTGCCGAGATGCCCTCAATCTGCATAACCCCTCCCGCCGTTCTCCGGCAAACAGACGGGAGCCGCCGAAGCGACCCCCGCAAGATTATCTGAAAACAGGTCTGTGGAACTGCCAGTTCTGATTGTTCAGCAGGGAACCGAGCATTCCGTTCACCTGCAGCGATTCGCTGACGCCGGTCTTGCACCAGATCGCGAAATGCTCGCAGTTATTGGTGAAAAAGTTGTAGCTTGTTTCGCCCAGACGCGATCTCGCTCTTGCGACGGTCTCCTCCGGCGAATACAGATGATAGCCGTAGGTCCGTTGCAGCGTCCGCGCAAGTTCCTCCGAATAAGTATTCGTATGCGGCGTGACAGGTCCGCCCAGACGCACCGGCGGCTCATAGGGCTTCGGGAAATCCAGAATGAAATATTCCGAATCGTCCCGCAGGAAATTGCGCAGATTCGTCGCATGGACGACTGCATGGCCGATCGTTTTGCTCGCCGGAATATTGTAATGCACGATGCAGGTATCACTGACATAAATGCCGTAATGCTCGTAGATTCCGCCGCGCCGGACAACACCGATGATGTCGCCGTACTGCGCCTGCACCGGCTGCTGCATCGCAAGCGGGTCAGGCGCGGGCGTCGGCTGATAGCCCGTAACATAACCCGGCATCTGTCCCATATTGCGGATCGCCTCCGCGCGGGCGGCTCTGCGGATCATGGTCTGCTCGAGCATCTCCTGTGTGCCTCGGTCGAGCACCTGTCCGTATTTGTCGATGATCCGGCATTCGCCGCTCACGACATGCCGCTGCAGCGTGCAGTCCGCGCCGTAATCGAGATCCTCCCAGCAGTAATCCTTGTCCATGATCGAGAAGCCGGTATCCGGATTCTGCATCTGCAGGTTTTCGCTCAGATTATCGAGCTTGTTCGCAAGCTTATCCATTCCGCGGCTGACCGCATCCCAAAATTCCATTGCCTTGACTGTCCTCCTTTGGCATCAATCATTCGCGCGCGAGATCCAGAATACATATTTTCCGCTGCGCTCATAGTAACCGACGGAAAGCGCGCCGTCATAGTAGTCATAATGTGCGAGATTGCTGTCGTCCACGACGGCATGTTCACCGAAAACGCCGTCCGCAAACTTCGTAAATTCGTTGAAAATCTTTTCGATCTCGTCCTTCGTCCAGATATATTTTCCCTTGTAGTCGATGTGGTTCCCGAACTGGTAATCGACTGCCCGGAGATAGCTGCCCTGCGCGGCATCGCCGTTGTGGATATACAGATCGACGGCGGCCGGGAGCTGCAGATCACTGTAGCCCGGAACCGGGAATGCATCGGCGATATAGCGGTAGGTCGAATTGGATGAACCGCCCTCGTCCGGGGTATCGCCGCAGTACAGGTCGGCATTTTTGCCCCAGTCGATGCCGAGATGCATCATCGCTTTTTTCGCATCGGCCTCGCTGAGCGCATGACCGTCTCTGTTATCCGCCCTTGTGTACAGTCCGGGCGGCAGGAACACATCGCCTGCGTCATAGGAATGGAACGGCATCGCGCCGAGCGTTTTGTAATAGTCGGCTGCCGATGATCCGCCGCCGGCAGGATTTTCTGCGGGCTTTGCGGTGGTTTCCTTCGGCTTTTCGGTTTCGGGCGCGCGGGTCGTTTCGGGTGCTTTGGTTTCAGGCGGCTCGGTCTTTTCAGTTGCGGGCGGGGCGGTCGTTTCCGGAACGGTCGTCTCCGGGACGGTCGTTGTCTCCGGCGCCTCGGTTTCCGGTGCTTCGGTCGCAGGCGCAGCGGTCGCCTCCGCGACCGGCGGAACTGCAGGCTGTTTGACCGGTTTATTCAGCGCTCTGAATGCGATGATTCCGCCGCCGATCAGCGCAATGCAGATCATAGCCGTCAGAATGATGTTTGCGTTTTTTCCGCTTTCCCGCGCGGTTTTGACAGACAGTCCGCACCGCGGGCAATATTTATACTGTTTCGGCACTGTAGCTCGGCAATTCGGGCATTTCATTGGTAACACTCCTTCTTCAGATCAGGAAACAAGCTTCTCTCTATCACGCTGCATCCGGCAGCGGCTTGATAATGCGGCCATGAGTTTATGTGCTGATAACTTTATTATAGCACATTTCGGCTGAAATTGCAACGAGACTGTGCGCTTTCACAAAACTTTTACAAATTTTGTGGAAAACAATATAAAATATACTATTTGTATTCAGAAAGGCTCCGGGATCCCCGGAGCCTTTGGCTTATGTAGGATCGGATTCCCGCGGATAGCGCTTTGCGAGATTATGAACGATCTCCGCAAGACTGCTGCGCAGCGATTCCGGTGACAGCACGGTCACATACTGCCCGTACTGGAGCGCCCAGTGCTGCATTGCAGTCGGATGTACCTGAACGGTGACCTGCAGCAGACTGGGCTGTTCCGCCCGGCTGATTTCCGCGCAGCTGCCGAACCAGTCGAGAATATCACCGAGAATCTTCGTATCTGCGAGAAATTCACAGGTAACCGTTTCCCCGCTGTACATATACAGCTGCTCGGCGAGATTTTCCGGCAGCGTATGCTGGCCGCTGAGCTGCTCAACCGGCAGGCGCTCGAACTGCTCGATGATCCGGATATCCGTGATCCGGTCGATGCGGTAATGCGAGATCGTCCGGTGCGGCTCCTTGCAGCAGATCAGATAGTATCTGCCGTGCGAGACTGCGATCTCATAGGGGCTGACGAGATATTCCCGCGCATCACCGGTGCTTCGCAGCCGCGGCGTCTGGACGGGTTTGTCGGTTTCGTCCAGCTGATAGGAGCAGTACTGAAAGCTGACCATTCGGTTCCGGCGGATCGCCTCGCACAAAATATCCACAGAGTATAATAATTGCTTGGCCGGCGGCGTATGCAGAAAGACCATTTGTTGTTCCGACTGTGCCTGACGGCTCATCGGGGACGAATGGAGCATCAGCTTCTGGATCAGTGCACTGCGCTGCGTATCCGGAACCGCCGGCATCGCGGCCAGCAGATCGGTCATCAGGCGCAGCTCGCTTGCTTCAAACTGCGGCTCGAGATACCAGTCAGTCTGCAGGATCTCGGTCGAGCCGTCCGGCAGCGTGCGCGTTTTTTTCGCGGAGCAGAGCGGATAACCTGCCGCCGTGAGCTCATCAAGATAGGTTTTCAGCGTGCGGCGGTTCATTTTGATGCCGTACCGCGCGAGCATCCGTTCAGCGATCGTCTGCTGTGACATTCTGTGCGCTTCGTCAGTTTCCTCCTGCAGAAGCGTCAGAAGCTGGAAAATCAGTTGTCCTTTCACGGCTGCACCTCACTTTCGGGTTCCTCCGGCAGAATCGGCTGTGTCACAGTATCGACAAAAAGCTGGTGATTGCGGTCAAAATCGACTGCGAGAACCATTTGTCCGTCCGGCGCGGTCTGATCCGAGAAGGTGCCGTCAGCCGGAAGCCGAAGCTTCTGCATGTCGTAGGCGATCAGCTTGACGGGCATCTCCAGCGAGAGCAGATACATGTTTACACCGCTGATATTGGTCGTGAGCTCGGGCATGGCGCTGTACAGAATGCGCGGAATCGCGGCAGGATTCGGATGTTTGATCTTGTGCAGGATCTGGTCGAGTACCGTGCGCTGCCGCTCCGTGCGTTCGTAATCGGCGTTTCCGACGTAGCGGATCCGCGAATAGGCAAGTGCCTGCTTGCCGTTCAGGACGAATGTGCCGCCGCTCGGCAGGAAATCATCGGTCGGCTCATCGCCCATGATGCCGTTGACTTCGCTTTCGAGAATCACGTTGATCGCCTCCGCCTCACGGTCGGAAACGGTCAGCTTCAATCCGCCGAGTGCGTCAGCGATATGGACGAATGCCTTGAAATTGACGCAGACATATTCGTCGATCGGTATCCCGAAATTGTTGACGATCGTGTCCATCAGCAGCGTCGCGCCGCCGTATGCATAAGCAGCATTCAGCTTGTCTGTTCCGTGACCCGGGATGCTGACGTAGGAATCCCGCAGGAGCGAGGTCATTGTGACGGATTTGTTGTGCCCGCTGAAGCTGAGTACGATCATTGTATCTGCACGGCCGCGCTCCTGATCTCTGCTGTCTGTGCCGATAATCAGGATGTTCCGGATCGCTGCGTCCTCCTCAGCCAGCCCTGCAGTCAGAGAACGGGTGCCCGTCTCCTGATAGCTGATCCTTCGGATCGCGAGGACTGCGGCTGCTGAATAGAGTCCGAACAGGATCGCAGCGGATGTCAGAATGCCGGTCACCGTGCGGAAAACGCAGCCGTGACGGTGCTTTTTGTGCTTTTTCTTCTTTTTCGGCGGCTTTCGTACCGGCTCCTCATATTCCGGCAGACGCCGGCTGTTATCATAGCGCCGTCTCGGCTGGGACTGATCCTCGTTGGGCAGCCGTTCCTGATAGGACGCACGGCGGATCGGTGCACGGATCGGGTCAGGCGCCGGCGGACTTTGCCTTTTTTGCGGTACGGGCCGCCGTTCCTGCTGCGGTACCGGACGCTGTGCCGCCGGACGCCGCTGCACAGGATGATATTGCGGCGCCTTTCCTGCGATTCTGTATTCCTTTGTATCATGCAGCCTTGCGGCATCCGGCCGTGAACCTGTTTCGGGTTCCGGCCTGATCGCAGGCATGATTTTTGTATGGGAAAGACTGTTGCGCTTGTTCATGTCCGTCTTCCTTTCTCTGTTTCTGTTCTTCTATTATACTCCTTTTTGCGGCGTTCTGTCAACCTGATTTTGCAACTGTAGACAGATTGTTACCGCATCTTCAGAATCTCGAAAGAAAAATATCATAAATGTTCCACGTGGAACAATCGAGGCAATGTTCCACGTGGAACATTTACAGCCGGATTGCATTCTGCTGCATTCCGGCTGTGTCATTTTATAGAGGACTTCGCTTGATTTTTGCGAATCTGCGCGGATATTGCTCGGGCGTTTTCGCATTTTTATGCACGCGGATCAGATACTTTTGTTCCCCGCACAGCATGTATCCGAGCGGTTCATCACAGCTGCAGCCGAGCGCAGCCGCAGCGGAGCCGAATCGTTCCGTTTCCGGATCATATTGCTTTCCCTTCATTGCTAGCAAATATCCGTCCAGCTTCAAAAACGGAACGGAAAGCTCTGTGAGCATGGAGCCGTTTGCCATTGCGCGGGATACAGCCGCATCAAATTGTCCGCGGTACTGCGGGTTATATGCAAGCTCCTCTGCTCTGCCGCTGACGGCAGATGCATGAAGCTGCAGACGATCAACAGCCCTCTGGCAAAATGCAATTTTATTGTGCTCGCTGTCCAGCATTGTGACTGTCAGCGCCGGGCGCATGATTGCCAGTGGGATCGCAGGGATCCCGCCGCCGGTTCCGATATCCAGCACGGCGCCTTCCGCCGGCAGAAAACGCATCAGATATGCCGCGTCAAGAAAATGCCGGATCCAAATTTCTGACGATCCGCGGACAGCCGTGATATTCTGCCTTTGTGACTCGTCAATCAGCATTTCCTCGTAGATTCGCAGTTTTTCATGTTGCGCGTTTGTCAGAGTGATCTGATATTCCGCGAATAGATCACGGCAGGAACTGTATTGCGTCGGGTCAATCATGGCAGCCACCTGCTTTCAGATATGTCATCAGGATCGAAATGTCCGCGGGCGAAATACCGGAGATTCTTGCGGCATGTGCAAGGTTTTCCGGTCTGAGTTTTCCGAGCTTTTCGACAGCTTCCGAAGAAAGACCGTGAACAGCAGGATAGTTCAACTCTTTCGGTAGGCGGATATGCTCAAGATGCTCTAAATGCGCGTTCTGCTGATCCTGACGGGCGATATATTGTTCGTACTTGATCCTGCAGCTGACCTCTGCCGGCTCCTCACCGCGCAAATCGAGGTCAAGAGACAAAATGCGCGTAATATCAGACAATTGAACCTGCGGACGGCGCAGAAGCGCATCCAGTTTGATTGCTTGTTTCAGCGGGGATGTACCGATTTCCTCAAGAAAACCGGCTATTGAATCCGGATGAACCGTTGTGTTTTTGATCTGTTCGATTGCCCGGTTTATGCGCTCTGATTTTGCAATATATTGCGACCAACGATCATCACTGATAAGACGGTACTTTCTGCCGATCACGGTCAGCCGTGCGTCTGCATTTGAGTGACGGAGCGACAGACGGTATTCACTGCGGGCGGTCATCATGCGGTAGGGATCCTGCGTACCCTTGGTAACAAGGTCGTCGATCAGTGTACCGATATAGGAGCTTTTGCGGGATAATGATAATTCTTCCTCGCCTGAAACATAAGCAGATGCGTTGATTCCGGCAATCAGCCCCTGCGCTGCCGCTTCTTCATAGCCGGATGTCCCGTTGAATTGTCCGGCTGCATAGAGTCCGTGAAATCCGCGGATTGCCAGCGTGTGAAACAGACAGTTCGGGTTGATGCAGTCGTATTCGATTGCGTAGGCGGGGCGCATGATCTCGATTTGCTCGAAACCGGCGACGCTGCGCATCATTTTGAGCTGGACAAACTCTGGCAGCGATGTGCTGAACCCCTGCAGATACATTTCCTCCGTGTTCAGGCCGGTCGGCTCTACAAAAATCTGGTGCCGTTCTCTCTCTGAAAACCGTGTGACTTTGTCCTCTATGGACGGGCAGTACCGCGGGCCGATCCCGTGGATCACTCCGCTGTAAAGCGGCGATTCTCCGAGGTTTTCGCGGATGATCCGGTGTGTCGTCGGGTTGGTGTTTGCAATATAGCAGACAGCATCGTTCCGGACTGAGCCGCGCTCAGCGAGAAACGAGAACGGCTGCGGATCAGGGTCGCCGTACTGCGCCTGCAGCTTGCTGAAATCAATGCTCCTGCGGTGTACGCGGCAGGGTGTTCCTGTCTTAAAACGCCGCAGTTCGATACCGTGTTTTATTAGCTTTTCTGGTAAGTAACGGGCAGGCAGACAGGCGTCCGGGCCGCTTGGCTCACCGATCTTACCGATATAGACCATACCGTTCAGGAATGTTCCGGAACAAATGACGGCGGCTTTGCAGATAAAATCGCCGCCGTGTCTGGTTTGGATTCCTGTCACACAGTTGTTATTATCTATTATAATGTCTGTAACTTCATTTTGTATGATAAAGAGATTCGGCGTATCTTCGCACTTTTTCTTCATATAAAGATGATATGCGCTGCGATCCTCCTGCGCACGCGGGCTGTGTACAGATACGCCCTTGCTGAGATTCAGCATCCGCATCTGGATACAGCATGCGTCCCCTGCTTCTCCCATGACGCCGCCGAGTGCGTCAATTTCACGGACAAGATGCCCCTTTGCACTTCCGCCGATTGACGGATTGCACGGCATGTTTCCGATCTGATCCAGCGATATCGTGAAAAGCGCAGTTCTGCATCCGCGTCGTGCGGATGCAATGGCCGCCTCAATTCCTGCATGTCCCGCACCGATGACCGCAACATCAAATTCAGCTAGTGGCATATTTCGCTCCTTTTTGTTCCACGTGGAACAATCGTATGATTCATCAATGTTCCACGTGGAACATTATTTTCCGACACAGAATTTTGAGAAAACACCGTCAATGACGTCATCGGTGACGTCCGTACCTTCGATTTCCCGCAAATACGACGCTGCCATTTCCAGATCGGCATACATCATATCCAGCTCATTGCCGCTTTCAGCAACTTCTATCCCGGCACGGACTGCTTCCGCAGCATGCCGGATCAGCAGATTCTGCCGCTCGTTCAGCGGGATCGCGCCCGGTGACCCCGCCGTTTGCTCAAAGATCTGCCGGAGAACATCACGCAGCTGATCCGTTGATTTTTCGTAGATCGCCGCGATCTGCACAGTCGGAATCTGTAGTTCCGGCGGCGCTGCATCGGAGAGGTCTGTCTTATTCCAGATCAGAATAACGTGGTGCCGGCTGCATTTTTCAATCAGCGCGGTATCCTCATCGGTCATACCTGTGTTTGCATCCGCGACATAAAGCACCAGATCTGCTGTATCGAGTGCCTGATATGCCTGCGAAATGCCGATGGATTCAATGGTATTTTCCGTCTCGCGAAGGCCGGCCGTATCCGATAAAAGCAGCGTAAATTCGCCGATTTTCACCTGTTCCGTTATGACATCGCGCGTCGTGCCTGCAATGTCGGTGACAATACTCCGGTTCGTTCCGCAGAGCCAGTTCATCACTGAGGATTTTCCCGCATTCGGCTTACCGAGCAGCACCGTTCGGATGCCGCTGCGGAGCACAAGTCCGTCCTGATAACGGGCGGACATATCGTACAGCTTTCGGTGGATTGCAGTCAGCTTTGCGGTCAGCGTCGTGCGCTCGAGTTCCGGCGGGCATTCCTCCGCATCGTCCAGCCAGTAGGCGAGTGCGGACATCAGATCGACCAGCTCGCTGCTGATCTCGTGCATCTCGCGTCCGAGCTTTCCCTCTTTCGCATACTGCGCGATCCGCAGCGCTGAGGCGCCGTCTGCCTGAATGATATCCATGACGGCTTCTGCCTGCGAGAGCGTCAGCTTGCCGTTCAGGAATGCGCGTTTCGTAAATTCGCCTGGTCCCGCCGGTTCTGCACCGTGCAGATACACGGTCATCAGGATTCTTTTTGTTAAATATATTCCTCCGTGACAGGTGATCTCGACCGTATCCTCTCCGGTATAGCTGTGCGGTGCACGAAATACCGTCAGCACCACATCGTCAAGTGTTTCCTGCCCGTCGGAAACAGTCCCGTAGGCACAGGTATAACCGCGCATCTCCGTGACCTTGATATGATTTGCCGCTGTGAATATATCATCTGCGATCCGGATCGAATCCCCGCCGGATATCCGGATCATTGCGATGCCGCCGGCAGCATCCGGCGTCGAAATGGCAGCAATTGTATTCATATTTACCTCAAAAAGAAAGGGCGGCAAAAGCGCCGCCCGATCGTATCAGATATCAATTTTACCGTAGACACCGGCATTCAGGGAATCCTCCGGCTTCGGTCTCTTGTAGTCCTTCTCGAAGCTCGTGGAAAGGTCGAGCTTGCGCGGACCCTCACCGCTCGGTCTGCGGTCGCGGCGGTCACGGCGGTCGTGGTTCCGCTGCTTGCCGCCTCTGCCGCGGTCATTCCGGTCGAAGCGGCCGTTTCCGCTGCGGAAGCCGCGCGCGTTCTTGTCATCCTTCTTGTAATCCGGTGCCGAATCGTTCGTGATGATGACCTTGCGGTTCGGCTCCTCGCCGGACGAATGCGAGGACACGCCCTCGATTTCGGTCACGGTCGAATGGATGATGCGGCGCTCGTAAGGATTCATCGGCTCCAGCGCGACGCTTCTGCCGGTGCGGAGTACGCTTTTGCTGATGCGCTGTGCGAGGTCCTGCAGTGCCTTTCTGCGCTTTTCGCGATAGCCGCAGGTGTCAATCGTCAGGCGGACATAGTCCTTGTCGCCGCGGTTGGCGACCATCGAGGTCAGATACTGCAGCGCGTCGAGCGTATCGCCGCGGCGGCCGATCAGCGACCCTGCGCCGTTGCCCTCCAGCGTAAAGGAGATGCCGTTTTCCAGTCTGCCGGCGGCCTTGACCTCCGGTGCCAGCTGTGCGAGCACCTGCTCCAGATACGCAGCGCCGATCTGCATTTTTTCGAGCTGGATCTCCGGCGAGATCTCCTGCTCCTCTGCTTCCTCAGCTTCTTCTGCCTCTGCGTCCGAAGCGGTCAGCTCCGGCGCGTCCTCCGGCTCTGCCTCTATTTCAGCAGCAGGCGCCTCTGCCGGTGCCTCCTCCGCGGCAGCAGCTTCATAGCTTGCCTCAACGCGGAATTCTTCCTTTTTGCCGAACAGTCCGCTCAGAAGCGAGCGTTTCGGCTCTTCGATCACCTTGAAGTCAATTGCAGATGCGGGTACGCCGAATGCGTCCGCAGCCATCTGCTTCGCCTCCTCTAAGCTTGAGGCGGTGAAGATCTCGGTCATGTCGTCATATCCCCTTTCGTGAGAAGGTTCGGGAGGAAATCAGTTCTCGTCGCTGTCGCGCGGAATTTCCTCTCCGTATTTCAAAGCGGCGCGTTTCCGTGCTGCTTCAATGAGCTTTTTTTCGTATTCGGCGCGCTCCTTGCGGCTCATGCCGTCGTCGCCGTCACTGAACTTGGTATGATTGGAAGCGGTGCCGTTCTGTTCCGCCTGCATTGCTGCGGACTGCTCCATCATGCGCTGCATCCAGCCCGGACCCTTTGCGATCTGCTTGGCCTTTTCCTTTTCGTTGATCTTTTCGAGACGTTCGCCGGAAAGGAACTTATAGAGCAGCAGCTGGACGACCAGCGTCAGCACGGCGTTGACGAGCCAGTAGAAGCTCAGGCCGGCCGGTGCCTTCATGCCAATCCAGACCGTCATCAGCGGAGACAGATAGAGCATTGCATTTGCCGCGCCCATCTGCTTGGCTGCTTCCGGATTGACCTTTTTGTTGTGTGCCTGTGTGATGATCGTCTGAAGCAGATACACAGCCGCTGCAAGGATCGGCAGCAGGACAAGCATCAGGTTGGTGAATGTCCAGCCGTTCTCCGGGTGCAGATTCGGCACGCCGGTGAGGTCGAAGCCGAGGAATGTGTTGTCAAAGCTTTTCAGCTTGTCCACAAAGCCGGGCATCGAGTTGAAGATATCCGGATGCTCTTTTGCGTGCTGCAGCAGCAGCAGCTCGGGACGGCCGTTGACATATTTTTCCGCCTTTTCGGCTGTTTCATAGAGGTTCTGGTTCACGAGCCACTGTGTCAGCAGCTCCTTTGCGCGGGTGAGTGTTTCCTCCGGCATCCGCAGGATATAGGTCAGCGGACGCAGCACGACGAAGAACACCGGGAACAGCAGGAAGATCATCAGGAAGGAGCCGAGGCAGCCTGCACTCGGGTTGATGCCTTCTTCGGTGAAGAGCTTGTTCTGCTCCTCCTGCTGCCGCTGGGGGTTATTCGGAAAGGCCTTCTTGATCTTGTTAATCTTCGGTGCGATCATACCCTGACGCGCCTGATTGACCTGCATCTTATAGGTGCTGGGCAGCGTCAGGAGCTTGATCAGGATCGTGAACAGGATCATGGCGATTCCGTAGTTGTGTACGACCTGATAGATGCCGTACAGGATCGAGCCCATCAGTTTGGAAATGAGACCCAAGGTGACATTCCTCCGTTGTTATCATTTGTGTGCGCGGTACCCGTGCCAGCGGGTGCGCGGTGCGAGCAGCCAGAGATATTCCAGCGCATGGCGCTGCGCCGGGGAAAGCGGATCGGGCTGCATGATCTTGTGGCGTCCGAGCAGATCGAATTTCAGCGGCACGGGATCCCAGCCGCCTCTTGAAAAGGGATTGCAGCGGCAGATCCGGAGCGTGCCGAGCCATGTGCCGCGGATGATCCCGAAGCGTTCGATCGCGCCGAGCGTATACGCAGAGCAGCTCGGACGGTACCGGCAGACCGCCGGAAAATGTGGCGAGATATGCCGCCTGTAAAACACGATCGGTGCGCTGTAAATGCGCCTGAGCAGTTTCATGCCTGCTTCTCCGCGGACTTTTTTCCGCCCGGCTTTCGCTTCTGATTCTGCGTGCAGGGGATCTCCCCGCTGCTGACGCCGCAGCAGTGCTTCACGCCGCGCGTACAGAATGCCTCCGTGAGGATATTCGCATTCTGATCCGGGAGCGTGCTCCTTGCGACGACGACGATATCAAGGCCGATCGGGAGCTTTAATTCCGCTGCGGAATAGGCAGCGCGGATGATGCGCTTTGCGCGGTTGCGTCTGACCGCATTGCCGATCTTTTTGCCTGCCGTGATGCCGAGCCGGTTGCACGGCAGACCGTTCGGCTTCACATAGATCAGTGCAGAGCCGAGCGAGCAGAATGCGCCGGAGCGGTAAAGCCGCTGAAAATTGGCGTTCTGATTCAGAGTCTCCGTGAACAGCATGTGATCTCCCTCCGGTCGGTGCGTTCGGCAGTTTGCGGTCCGGTAGCAAAAAAGAGCCACAATGATCATTGCGGCCCTCTTAGTTGCGTATCGGATCAGTAGGTCAGTCTTGCACGACCCTTTGCACGGCGGCGAGCCAGAACCTTGCGGCCGTTCGCGGTGGCCATACGCTTCCGGAAGCCATGCTCCATCTTACGGTGCCGCTTCTTCGGCTGATATGTTCTTTTCATGGAAAACGTCACTCCTTTTCTTTTGTATCATCATGCTGCGGTGCAGCATCGGATTACAGTAATGATGCAAGGGCTTCTGACGGTGCAGATACAAATACCCCTGCAAGGTTTGATTATACAGGAAAAACGTGAAAAAGTCAAGGGGGCATCCCGATATTTGTGCACCCTGACAAGAA
The DNA here is from genome assembly GCA_017545185.1 of Oscillospiraceae bacterium. Lineage (GTDB taxonomy): Bacteria > Bacillota > Clostridia > Oscillospirales > Ruminococcaceae > Firm-04. The sequence continues at coordinate 125,759 of JAFWQJ010000033.1, forward strand.
ACCCTGCTGCATGGCAGGGGGTTATAGGCATTTCGTTCGGCCTGAAACAGCAGGCAGGAAACAGGCACGGTGGATTCTATGTGTTTTCCCTATTTCCCGATGAATTTGTTTCCGTGCCTGCCCCTGCCTGTCTGTATCGCTGTTATTCCGCGTCCGGAACGCCGGGTGCGACGCTGTGGATCTCGAACCAGAAGGTCGAGCCCTTTCCGACGGTGCTGTCCACGCCGAAGGCATAGTCATGCAGCCGCAGGATCGCCTTGACGATCGAGAGCCCGAGCCCGGTGCCGCGCACCTCACGCTTATAGTTCTCGCTGCGGTAATACTTATCGAAAATGCGGGAGAGCGTTTCCTGATCCATGCCCTGCCCCGTATCGCGGACGGAAATGCGGATGCCCTCGTCCGTATGCGCCAGCTTCACAAAGACCTTTTTGTCCTCGCCGGTATAGTTCATGGCATTGTTCATCAGGTTGCAGATCACCTGCTCGATCTTGCCCGCATCGCAGGTGACCTCTGCGGGGCCGTCAGTCTCCAGTTCAAAGGTATAGCCGGAGACCTCGCTCAGTCCGCGGTAGCGGTCCACGATCTCATGCAGGTGCTGCTCCATGTCGAAGTCCGTGCATTCGAGCTTCATCTTGCCGTTTTCGAGCTTGGAGAGGTCAAGGATATCGTTGACGAGTGCGGTCAGGCGGTCTGTCTCCTCAATGATGATCTGAAGGTGCTCTGCGCGCTTGACCGGATTGTCGCCGGAAAGGTCGCGGATCATCTCCGCATAGGCCTTCAGCATGGTCAGCGGCGTGCGCAGGTCATGCGAGGCATTCGCGATCAGATCGCGCTGCATGGTATCGACGCGGTTGATCTCGCGGCTGGCGTAGGTCAGCGTCTCGGCAAGGCGTTCCGCCTCGTCGTAGCCGTTGCCGTTGAACTGGATATCGTACCGCCCGTGCGCCAGCTGCTCGGCATCCTTCGTGACGCGGACGATCGGCTTTGCGAGCCTGTCGGAGACGACCATGGACAGGATAAAGCCGATCAGCACCAGAATGATCGTGATGATCACGAGCTGCCGCCTTATGATGCTGACCGTCGCGGCGACCGGCGCCAGCGGCGCATTCAGGATCAGATAGGCCTCCGGCATGGATTTCATGCCGATCACTCTCGCGTAGATCAGCGTTTCGTTTTTTGTTTCCGTTGTCACGTACTGTGCGCTGTAGACGCCGTCCTCAGCTGCCAGTGCCTGCTGTGCATATTCCCACGAATGATTATTGGGCCATGTGTGGTGAATCGCGCAGTACCGCTCGCCGATGACGCAGACCGGGAACTGTGCGCGTCCCTGCCGGTCCAGGATCTGGATGCAGACGCCGTTCTCGTATTCCTGCTCGACGAAGGCGTCGAACCAGTACGGATCGTTCTGAAAGATCTCGACCAGCTGATCGGAAAGCCGGATGACATCCCTTGTTTTCATGCTGTCATAGAATTTCTGCAGAAACAGTCCCTGAAAGACCCACAGCAGCAGGAATGTCAGCAGGACATATTCCATGAACCAGTACCAGATCGTCAGCCGCAGACTGTTGTTCCGCTTCGGCTTACGCTTCAAACTTATACCCCATTCCTCTCAGTGTGACAATGAACTTGCGGTATTCACCGAGGCTGTTGCGGAGCATCTTGATATGGGTATCGACGGTGCGGTCATCGCCGAAGAAGTCATAGCCCCAGACCTCCTCGAGCAGCTTGTCTCTTGTCAGCGCGATGTTGCGGTTCTTGACCAGATAAAAGAGCAGGTCGTATTCCTTCGGGGTCATGTTGGCCTTCTGCCCGTTGACATAGACCTCTCTGCCTGCCATGTCGATCTCGAGCCCCTCAAAGGTGATGCGCTCCGGCATCGGCTGCTGCGCCGCGCTTCTGCGGATGCTCACCGCCTTGATGCGCGCCATCAGCTCCTTCGGGGAAAACGGCTTGACGACATAATCGTCGATGCCGAGCTCAAAGCCGAACAGCTTGTCGTATTCCTCGCCTCTCGCGGAGAGCATGATGATCGGGGTGTTCTTGGTCTTGCGGATCTCCTTGCAGGCGGAATAGCCGTCCAGACGGGGCATCATGATATCCATGATGATGACGTCGTAATCAGTCGCCTTTGCCATGGTGACGGCTTCCATACCGTCGCCGGCCTCGTCTGTTTCATAGCCTTCAAATTCCGCGTATTCCCGCACAACTCTGCGGATATTGGCTTCGTCGTCCACGATCAGTATTTTCATATTGCTGTAATTCCTTTCCGCAGCGTCCGCTGCATGACGGATGTCCGGTCGGCGTTCTGCCGAAAGAAAAGCGCCTCAGCAGGGGCTTTTCCGTCTGCAGACATTCAGATAACCCGATTATACCATATCAATGTGAATAATCTGTGAATTTCCCGGCAAATAACTTTTCACATTTCACGAAAATCCATTGACAGGAATCGCTTTCTTTGGTATAATATCAATATGGGCTACTGCGCCCTTCTGCCGGCCGGAAGCCTGCGGAAAAATGCAGCAGAGAGGTGTGTGATTGACATGAAGCTCGGAAAGAAGCAGCTCATTTATTCGATCATTGTCACGTTCTCATTCTTTACCGTTTATGTTCTCATCTATGCATATCATCACCGTGACAGAAATGATCTGATTTATCTGATTTTCAATACCTATGCACTGATCGCAGTGCTGCTCGGCTTTCTGCTTGTGCTCTACCGGGAACGGAAGCAGCGGCTCAAGAAGGAGACCGACCACAAGCGGCTGATCTATATGGCGGAAAACCTGAGTGCGCCCGCGATGCTCTGGTCAAACGATTTTTCGGAGGTCGTGCTGAACGAGGCGCTTTCCTCACTTTCCGGCGTGACGGTCCGCCCGGATTTTGACGCAAAGCATATCGTGCCGGGGTTCTTCGGCAAGAAGGACATGACCGACGAGGATATCCGCGAGCTGGTGCTGACCAAGCATCAGGAATATCCGCTGACCGCCGCGAACGGCGAAAAGCGCGCGATGATCTGGAATACCTGTGCCGTGGAAACGGACGAGAACGGCGTCACATGGCTGCTTTCGATCGGCATTGACGTCACCGACCTGCGCACCATGCAGTCGGAGATCGAGGCTTATTCCAAGGCACTGACCGTCTCCAAGGGGCAGCATAACCTGACCATGGAGCTGCTCGAGGTCGGCGTGCTGCTGATCGAGCAGGGCAACCGGCAGATGTTCCCCTCGGAAAAGCTGCAGAAGATGCTCGGCATTCCCGAAAAGGAATTCACCGTGCAGGGGCTGCGCGAGCATATTTATCCGCTGGATGCCGTGGTCTATGACCGCTATGTGGACACGATGCGGATGCACATGGTCGAGTTCCTGAACAAGACGGATTCGCTCGAGCTGCGGATCGGCTCCGCGGGCGGCGAATACCGCTGGTATTCCTACCGGTTCAAGGTCACGGAAAATCCCACGACCGGCAGGCTCGTGACGGGCGGCTCGGTCATCGACATCACGAAGGAAAAGGAAAAGGATGCGCGGATCGAGCAGATCGCGTATGAGGATGCCGTCACGGGCATCCCGAACCGCAACAAGCTGATGCTCATGGGGCGGGATCTGTTCAAGGCGACGCAGGAGCTGAAAACGAAATACTGGGTCATTGTCATGGACATTGACCGCTTCCACCTGATCAACGATACCTGCGGCTATTCCGCCGGCAACGAGCTGCTGCGCGGTTTTGCGCAGGCGATCATCAAGCAGCTGAGCTTCGGCGGCTTTGCGGCGCGCATCTCCGGCGACAATTTCGCGCTGATCCTGCGCGACACCGGCGACGACACGCTGCCGGAGAAGGCCGTCAAGCGCGTGCAGCGCACGCTGGCGCAGAAGGCGACCGGTGCACTCTCCGGCCGTTCCCTGACCTGCTCGGCAGGCTATGCGCGGATGCCCGCGGACGGCGAAAGCTTTGAAAATGTCATGGAGCACGCGGAATTTGCGCTGTCCTCCGCAAGCGATATCCTCGGCAGTATCCGGCGGTATACCTCCGAGATGCACGATACGATCATTGAGGAAAGCAATCTGGAAGCCCAGCTGACGGAAGGCATCATGCGCAACGAGCTGACGCTGTTCTATCAGCCGAAGGTCTCACTGGAAACGGGCGAGGTCATGGGTCTGGAAGCGCTGATCCGCTGGAGACACCCGTCCGGAAAGCTGCTTCCTCCGAGCGTGTTTATCCCGATCGCGGAAAAATCCCAGCTCATCACGCATGTGACGCGCTTTGTGCTGAATGAGGCCTGCCGGCAGGCAAAGCTCTGGCAGTCCATGAAGCTGAAGCCGGTCGTCATGTCGATCAATTTCACGAGCACGGATTTCTATACCGAAAACATCTGCGGGATCATCATTTCCGCGCTGAAGCGGAATGAGCTTGACCCGCGCTGGCTCGAAATCGAGCTGACAGAATCGCTGGCACTCAAGGATATCGACACGACGATCGAACGGATGCAGGAAATGCGGGATGCGGGCATTCAGCTTGCCATGGACGATTTCGGAACCGGTTATTCCTCGCTGAGCTATATCCAGCGGCTGCCGTTCACAATGCTGAAGCTTGACCGCGCATTCGTCATGCACATGGACGAGGATCCCGTCGTGCAGGAGATCGTCCGTTCCGTCGCACGGATCGCGAAGGCCAAGCAGATCCGCACGATCGCCGAGGGCGTCGAAACGCCGGAGCAGGCGGAGCAGCTCCGTCAGGCGGGCTGTAACTACGCGCAGGGCTATCTCTACGGCCAGCCCATGACGGCGAAGGAAACAGAGCAGTATATACGCAGAAATATGGCGGAGATGCAGAAAAAGCAGTCCGCCGGCTCATAACAGAAAGAGGGCATTCCTATGATGCAGCAGCCGACCCCCGAGATGCAGCTGACCGCGCATCTTGCACAGTATCACGATCTCACAGTCATGCGGGATATCCTGATCCCCGCGGATGAGCGCACCATGCACATTGATTTTCTGCTCCTGACGAAATGCGGCATTTTTGTCTGCGAGCTGAAAACCTACCGCGGGATCATTCAGGGCGAGGGCATGAAAAAATACTGGAAGCAGTTTACGGACGGCAATGAGATCGACTATTTCAGTCCGCTGCTCCAGAATCTTTACCATATCAAATATATGAAAAAGCTGCTGGAACCGCTGCCGTTTGACATATACCTGCATTCCGTGGTGTATATGTACGGCTACGGCAGGGCAAAGCTGCAGATCGCACCGCCGTATCCGCCGCAGTCGAGCATCGTCAATTCGGTCGCCTCGCTGCAGCGCGTGATCCAGCTGGTCAGCGAGAAGAACGGCCAGACCCTTTCCGAGGGCGAGATCGGCTATATCTGCGAGTTCATCGGCAAGAACCAGATCCGCGGCGACGAGGCACGCACGGCGCATGAGGTCGATGCCGTGCAGTACAAGAACGATGCGCGCAAGGCGCTGTTCCGGCAGATCTGCCCGGAATGCGGCGCGCCGCTCGTCCCGCAGGGAACCCCCACAGGCAATTACTGGGTCTGCTCCCGCTGGCCCGAATGCACATACACGCACAGAATGTAAGCGAATCTTATAACAGAAAGGAACGTGAATATGAAAAAACGAATCGGAATCCTGACCTCCGGCGGCGACTGCCCCGGACTGAACGCGACGATCCGCGGCGTGGCGAAGGCCTGCTTTGAACTGATGGGCGAGGAAAATGTCGAGATCGTCGGCATTTCCAACGGCTATTACGGCCTGATCCACAATCTGTGCCGCGTCATGCAGCCGGGCGAGTTCTCCGGCATCCTGACGCAGGGCGGCACGATCCTCGGCACGAAGCGCCAGCCGTTCAAGATGATGACCGTCATCGGTGAGGACAATGTGGACAAGGTCAAGAACATGCGCGAGACCTATCAGAAGCAGAAGCTCGACTGCCTGCTGACGCTCGGCGGCAACGGCACGCACAAGACCTCGCATCTGCTCTCGCAGGAGGGTCTGAACGTCATCGGCCTGCCCAAGACGATCGACAACGATATCTACGGCACGGATGTGACCTTCGGCTTCCACACCGCAGTGGACACCGCGACCGACGCGATCGACCGCCTGCATACGACGGCGGCCTCGCACAGCCGCATTCTGGTCTGTGAGATCATGGGCAACAAGGCCGGCTGGCTGACGCTGAACGCGGGTCTTGCGGGCGGCGCGGACATCATCCTGATCCCGGAGATCCCGTATGACATCGACCGCGTCTGCGAGGCGCTGATGAAGCGCGCAGGCAGCGGAAAATCCTTCTCGATCATGGCGGTCGCGGAGGGTGCGTTCGATCAGGACGAGGCCAAGCTGAAAAAGAAGGACCGCGCCAGAAAGCGCGAGGAGGCCGGCATCATCACGGCGACCTCCCGCATTGCGGCGCAGGTGCAGGCCGCGACCGGCATCGAGGCGCGTGTCTGCGTGCCGGGACACATGCTGCGCGGCGGCTCGCCGAGTGCCTACGACCGCATCCTTGCGACGAAGTTCGGCGTTCATGCCGCCAAGCTGATCGCACATGAGAAGTACGGCAGGACCGTTGCGATGGTCAACGGCAAGGTCACATCGAACAAGCTGGAGGATATCGCCGGTCTGACGAAGTTCGTCAATCCGAAGGATCAGCTTGTCGTGACGGCAAAGCGCATCGGCGTTTCGTTCGGAGACTGAACGCAGAATCATACCGAATATTTATATAACGATCTACGATTACGATTAACAATTTGACGGATCAGCGGAATTTGCAGGCTGTTTTTTGTCAGAAATCACGAAAATGAAGAAATCCGAAAGAATTTCTGAATCTTTTGTGACTTTTTGGCTATGAAATCGGTCTATATAAGTAGAGGGGTGCGATATTGCACCGGAAAACCGACAGAACCGGTACGATACCGTATGGGGACCCCGAACCTTAAAACAAATTTCCGTATCACAGCATTTTATCACAGAAAAGAGGAAGTATATTGTGAGAAAGGGAGCCGGAATCATCATTGCCGCGCTGGGAATGCTGCAGGCAATGCCGCTCGCCGCACAGGCAGCGGAAGCGGACTGCACCGTCGAGGTGACAGTCAGAACGGAGGAAACCGTCCTGAACAGGGCGGAGGTATCCGTCGGGGATGAAAACGGGGACGGCCGGATGACCGTTGAGGATGTGCTGATCGCAGCACATGAAAAGTATTATGAAGGCGGCGCGGAGGCCGGATATCAGCGCTCCTGTGCGGATGCACCGGAGGTCTCGAAGATCTGGGGCGTGCGCGGCCGCTATATCAGTTTTATTCTGGATGCCGAGGGCAATGAAAAGACCGGTGCCCCGGCGGACGGCGACAAGATCAGCGTGCTGCTGCAGGACGGGGCGAAGGATTCCTACCGGTTCCGGCACGGCCCGCTGCACCAGATCCCGGTCGGTGAGCATGTCAATCTCAAGCTGGTTCACCGCCGCAGTGAGAACGGCCGGGATGAGCCGGTCAGCGATGCGGTCATTCTGATCGACGGCAGACGCACGGCGATCCGGACGGATGAAAAGGGATTTGCGGCAGTTTCGTTCCGTGATCCCGGCGTACATACGCTGAGTGCCAAGCTGAACGGCAGCGTTTTGCTGGAGCAGAACGAGGAGATCACGGTGGTGGAGCGGAACGAGGAAACAGACGCCGTTCAGAACGGGCAGACCGCTCAAACGGAGACCACGCCGGCCGGCACGGAGGCAGATAACGGTACGGCGACCGTTTCCGGTGTACTCGGTACGACGGTGAGCGCAGCGCTCACGAAGCTGGCGGGCGTCAGTGCGGGAGAATCCGCACCGCTGGCAGCCTTCTGCGGTGCAGGCGCTGTCGCGATCGCAGCCGCCCTGATCTGCAGCTGCAAAAAAAGCGGCGAATGACAGCGGCCGGAATCCCATGATACATGAAAAGAGCGCTGAGCGGAAACGGTCAGCGCTTTTTATATGCCGGAAGGAATACAGTCCGGCGCACATCAGTTGATACGAATAACACGGGCACCGACGGATTTGTCAGTGCCCGTTTGTCATGTTCGGTTGTACCCGCGGCGTGTACTGTAAAAATTTGGAGAGCTTCGCTTACCGCCTCCGGAGGGAAATGCCTGCGGGCGCTGCCCGCTTATTTTACCGGGACAAGACGCTCCTTGCCGCCCATGTACGGACGGAGCACAGCCGGGACATTGACGGAACCGTCCGGCTGATAATGGTTCTCAAGCAGCGCGATCAGCATTCTCGGCGGCGCAACAACGGTATTGTTGAGCGTGTGCACCAGATAGGTGCCGTTCTCGCCCTTCGTGCGGATCTTCAGGCGGCGTGCCTGTGCATCACCGAGGTTCGAGCAGGAGCAGACCTCAAAATACTTCTTCTGGCGCGGGCTCCATGCCTCGATATCGCAGGACTTGACCTTGAGGTTCGCAAGGTCGCCGGAGCAGCATTCAAGCTGGCGCACCGGGATCTCCATGCTGCGGAACAGATCAACGGAAAGCTTCCACATCTTGTTGTACCAGTCCATGCTCTCCTCCGGCTTGCAGAGGACGATCATCTCCTGCTTCTCGAACTGGTGGATGCGGTAAACGCCGCGCTCCTCCAGACCGTGCGAACCGATCTCTCTGCGGAAGCACGGAGAATAGGAGGTCAAAGTCAGCGGCAGGCTGCTTTCGTCGATGATCTGATTGACAAAGCGGCCGATCATGGTATGCTCCGAGGTGCCGATCATATAGAGATCCTCGCCCTCGATCTTGTACATCATCGCTTCCATTTCCTCAAAGCTCATGACGCCCTCGACGATGCTTCTGTGCATCATGAACGGCGGGATGACGTAGGTGAAGCCGTGCTCGATCATGAAATCTCTTGCATAGGCAAGAACAGCCTCATGCAGACGGGCGATGTCGCCGAGCAGATAGTAGAAGCCTTCGCCTGCGACGCGGCCGGCGGATTCCTTGTCCAGACCGCCCAGACGGGTCATGATATCCGCGTGATACGGGATCTCGTAGTCCGGCACCTTCGGCTCACCGAAGCGCTCGACCTCGACGTTCTCACTGTCGTCTTTGCCGATCGGCACGGACGGGTCAATGATCTGCGGGATCGTTTTCATGATCTGGTCAAGACGGGCGGTCGCCTCTGCAAGAATGGTCTCCTGCTCCTTGACGGTCACGGCGTTCTGCTTGACCTGACGGCCGATCGCCTCAGCCTCCTCGATTTTGCCTTCCTTGCGCAGCTTCGCGGATTCCGCAGACAGCTTGTTGCGCTGTGCGCGGAGATCCTCGGAAATGTGCTTGGCCTCGAGCTGCTTTGCGTAGAGGTCAGCTGCCTCGTCTACGAGCGGGAGCTTGTCCTCCTGAAATTTTTTGCGGATATTCTCTTTCACCGCATCCTTATTGTTGATGAGAAATTTGATATCAAGCATGATCGTTCTCCTCTTTCAGAATCGCATTCCGGGATATCCGGATATCCAATTTATTATAGCACAGATTGCGGTTTCCGTCAAGAGGAAGCGGCGGAAAACCCGCGGCAGATCCCTTTTCAGCCGGTCTGTTATCCTTCTGCCGAACAGCAGATCGTGAAAAGTTCTGACATGCATTGTATTTTTTACCGAACTGTGATATAATAAAATTGCCTGCGAAGAACAATCCCCGCAGGCAATCCGTTTTCTTCATCACTGAAAATCGTAGCGTTCGATCGTCCAGTTCATGCCGTCGAACTTAAAATACGCGATCCCCCTGCCGTCAAGCTGGTTGGAATCTTTGGTCGTCGCCGTGAACGAGTTGTCCGTCTGATCGGTGATCGTGACGCCGTGACCGGTCTCAAAGGTATGGAAACCGTGTGCGCCGGAGGTCAGGATATAGCTGTCCTCACGGAAGCAGTCATCCAGCATGGCCTTCCAGTGCGTATATTCGGTGCCGGAAACGGTTTCCTCCAGCAGCCGCTCGAACGCAGCCTTTCCGAGGCTGTTGATCGCAAAGCGCTCATCCGTCACCAGCGTATAGGTATCATTGCCTTCGGTCACGGTTCTGGCCGGGTCTGTCTCCAGATCGCCGCCGCCGCCGGACATGCTCTTCATCAGGAAGGTCAGGTTGTTCATCTTTTCGGCAGCGACATCTTCCAGGCTGACGCGGACGAACTGTGTTTCGCCGTCCTGACCGGAGCTGATGCGGTTGACAGGCTGCTCGCCGCAGGCAAAGGAGATCCACGGGGTGCTCTCATTGTCACAGAAGGCATACCAGTAGGAGACGGAGCCGTCCGGATGCTCCTCCGGATCAATGCGCACCTTGCCGAGGCGTGTGCCGCCTGCTGCATACCGCATGATGACCGAGCCGTCTTTCCGGACGGTCAGGGTGTTGTTCCTGTTGCCGAAGGTTCCCGGCAGCGACCATTCCCCGACGAGATCGTCCGCGGAATACGGGCATTCTGCGGCGGGCGCGGTCGTTGTCGCCGGTGCTGCGGTTGTCTGTGCGGCAGCGGTCTGTGCAGCGGCTGTTTCTGCTGCTGCGGTCACAGCGTTCACAGCGGTTTCGGTGACGGTCGTCACAGCGGCTGCCGTTTCAGCTGCTGTCGTTTCGGCTGCGGCGGTTGTCACCGTATCAGCCGGGATATTGACATTGATCTGGACGGGATCCGAGCCGCAGCCCGTGAACAGAACGCCGATCATTGCGGCAGTAAGAATCATCATTTGCTTTTTCATTATTATCTTCTCCTTTGTGTTTCGTTCAACTCTCGCTGACGGTCTTATAATAGCACATTTTCTGCTGTCTGCGTGCAGAATTACAAAATTGTAATCAGGTCATTGCCGGAACATCTGCTCGATCGGGTTTTCGCCGGTATCGGCGGCATGTTCCGCGGCGAGCGGCAGCGTAAAGGTGAACGCGGTGCCCTTGCCCTGTTCGCTCTCGACATTTATGGTGCCGCCGTGCGATTCCACGATGAATCTGACGATAAACAGCCCGAGCCCCGTGCCGGTTTCGGAATGCTTGCCCTTATAGTACCGCTCCCAGATATGGGGCAGGTCCTCCGGCGAAATGCCGCAGCCGGTATCCCTGACGGTAACCGTTACGGTCTCGGCATCGGCTTCCGCCTTGATGAGCACCGTGCCGTCCTTGGTATGCTTGAGCGCATTGGAGATCAGATTGACGAACACGCGCTGCAAACGGGTGCCGTCCGCATCGACCTTCGGCAGGTCAAGCGGGATGCGCAGGATGAGGCGGTTGTTGTTCTTGTTCAGCACCGCAAAATAGGTCTCGACCGTTTTGCGCACCAGCGCATCCAGATCGCAGGGGGCTTTTTCGAGCACCATTCTGCCTTCCTCTATGCGCGTCGCATCGAGGATCTGCGTGACCATGAGCGCCATGCGGTTCGCCTCTGACGAAATGCGCCGGAGCTTGCTCTGCACGGTCGATTGTTCGCCGCCGTTCATGAGGTCGAGCTCTGCGTCCTGCGCATAGCCGGACATTGCGGCAAGCGGTGTTTTCAGCTCGTGCGAGGCATCCGAGAGGAATGTCGTTTTCATCTCGTTGACCTGCACCAGCATGTCATGCTCGGAGACGACCGGGTCTGCGATCTTCTTGGAAAGGATCGCGGAGATCAGCAGAAACAGCGCAAATACGCAGATAACCGATATAACCATCATGTACATATACTTCCGGAACAGGCTGTCCATATTGTTCAGCAGGGCTTCGGTCTGCTGATCGGCCGTTTCTTTGAGCGGCTCGACCCAGCCGCTGACATTCTTCATGAGCACGCCGAAGCAGAGGTTCTCTCCGGAATAATTCAGCAGATTGTCCCACGCGATGACATACCCTGCGCCGTCTTTGGTATAGGAACCGCAGGGCTGCTCCATGCAGGCATCCAGCCAGCCGGCAAAATCGGACTGATCCCCGTAATATTCCGGATGCTCCGCGGCCGCCTGACCGAATGCGGCTGCCGCATCCTGCATCAGGACTTCCGCATCGCCGTCGGCAAACATCTGATAGCTGCACAGCTCCCCGCCGTCATACAGAAAGAATACATCGGCGCTGCTGAAATAGGTGATCGCCTGATCGTGCAGGTTCTCACGGCGTTCCGCTGCATTCATGTCATACTGATACAGCAGCAGCGACATCTCTCTGCCGAAATCATGCAGGTATTGCTGCTGCGCGGCCAGAAACTGCTGATAATACGCATCGGAGACCGCGGAAACGGTCTGACCGGCCAGCGCACCGGAATACAGATTGACATTCACCGATGCCTGCTGATAGATCATATTAAAGATCAGCGTGCAGATGCCGAGCACGGCGATCAGGCACGAGATCAGTGCAATCAATAGCTTTCGCCGCAGCAAAAGGCTTTTTGATTGTTCTTTCTCCAAGAAACTCACTCCCTTCACGGACTGTGAGTCTATTATACCATATTTTTACCGGAAATCAAACAGAATTACGATTTTGTAATCACGGAGGTTGTTATGGCTCATATTTTGCTTGTCGAGGACGATACCGACATCATGCGGATCAATCAGAGCTTTCTGGAAAAAGAGGGCTATGACGTACACTGTGCGGATTCGGTGCAGCAGGCGGCGTTCCTGCTGGAGGAATGCGTGCCCGATCTGGTGCTGCTGGACGTCATGCTGCCGGACGGCGACGGCATGGACTTCTGCAGGATCCTGCGGCAGAAAACGCAGGCGCCGGTCATCTTCCTGACCGCCCGCGACGAAAACGACGATGTCATCAAGGGCTTCCGCAGCGGCGGCGATGACTATATTACAAAGCCCTACGATCTGAATGTGCTGAAAGCGCGCATCGAGGCGCAGCTCAGACGCAATGCAAAGCCCGAGGCGCAGCATCCGCGCATTGAGCTGCCGGATCTCATCATCGACCTGTTTTCCGGCACGGCGGAGCTGGACGGCAATGAATGCTCCCTGCCGCAGCGCGAACTGCAGATCCTCTATCTGCTGGCATCACGGCTCGGCTCGCGCATCAGCTATCATGAGATCTATGAGAAGATCTACGGCTGCGACGTCGAGGACAGCAAGAACACGATCCGCGTCAATATGTCGCGCCTGAAAAAGCATCTTGCCATGGACGACATGAGTACCTACGAGATCGCTTCGACCGCGGACGGGGAATATGTCCTGCGCAGAGTGATCTTCTGATGCAATTACAATTCTGTAATTCAGCGCCGGAACGCATCATGATCTGGTATAATGATACTGTCAGAAAGAACTGACCTTGAATTTCAAATAAGAAAGGGTATATCATTATGAAAAAGCAGATCATTGCAGCAGTAATCCTGAGTGCCGCCGTTTGCCTGACCGGCTGCGGTGCCGATATCAGCATCACAACAGGGCAGCAGGCAGGCATGTCCGTATCCACGGCAGCCGTATCCGAAACAGCAGCCGTTACAGCCTGCACCACAGAAACGGAAGCAGCAGACTCTGAAGCTGCCGCAGAAACCGCACCTGCGCCGATCGCGGACATGACGGCACCGGCGGAAACAGCATCCGCACCGGCCTCTGCGCCGGCAGCCGCGGCGGAAAAGCCGGCTGTCACCGTGACGGATTCCGTCACAAAGGCAGCATATCAGGATCCGGACACGCAGCTTTATTTTGTCTATGACTGCACGCTGCCGTATTTTGAATGCAGCGATCCGGACGCAGCGACAGCAGAAAATCTCAGCGAGCTGAATGAGCAGATGCGGCAGATCATGATCGCACCGGTTCGGGAACAGGAGGCAGGCAGCCGGAAAGAGGTTGACTACGCTGCGGCGGATCAGGCGGTCACTGACAGCCCGTTCGGAAACGAGCGGATCTCGGTGAACTATCAGATGACCTGTCAGGGAAATGCCGGCACGGTCATGATTGACACCTTCTGGTACGGCGGCGGTGCACACGGCGGAAACACGCTGAGCACATTTATGATTGATAACCGGAATATGAAACTGATCCGGCATCTGGATGAGATCTCTGCTGCACCGGATGATTTTATCAGCTTTGCGGCGGAGTATCTTCTGACGAACTATGCGGACAAATATGCCGGACGGGATGAATGGAATGCGGATTATCTGAAACAGGGCATGGACGGGGATGCTGCATGGTATTTTGACAACGATACCTTCTTCCTCGTTTTTCCGGAGTACGCGCTCGGTGCGTGTTATGCGGAGGGCAGACCCTGCCTGGAAATTCCGCTTGCGGACTGTCTGCCGCATCTCAGCGATTACGGCAGGCAATTGCTGCAAAAATAACAAATGAAACGGGAGCGGGGAATATGAAAACGCAATGGCTCATACCGGTGATTTTCGGTGCGGCGGTCTGTCTGACCGGCTGCGGCAGAGACAATGAACTGACTGTTCAGGAAGATGCCGTTCCGGTCGTGACGGTTGAAACGACCGCAGCTGTTCAGACAGATCATACGGACGGCACAACAGACACAACACCGGCAAAGACCGGAACACACCCCGCGGTCACAGTCCTGCAGACCGGTACCGGCAAACCGGAAACAGCATCCGTCACAAGTCAGGCCGCAGCAGATGCTGCCGTCACAAAGGCGGCGGAAACAGCCGCGCCGCAGAAACCGGGCGGCTCCGGCAGCTCCGGCAGCGCCGTTTCACCGGAGCGGCTTTCCGGCAAATGGGAAACGGTCTCCTTTTCAAAGGATTCCGGCGCACGCGTGCCGTATGACCTTTCCGACCCGGTGCACAGAAGCTATTATGTCGGGCTGGATCTGAATGAAGCCGGGCAGTCCGCACTGACCGTCGGGACAGTGTCGCAGCCCGCATCGACTGTTCTGCACGGCAGTATACTGACGGTCACAGGCATCAGCCGGGACAATCCGCTCAGCATGGATCTCACGGTCAGCGCAGACCGGAAAAGCATGACGGCGGAGCTGATGAACGGCAGGATCATTGCGACGCTGAAGCGCATCAGCAGCGATTTTTCGCTCCGCCCGTATAAAGAGCAGGCGTCCGATGCCGATTTCAGCGCCATTGCCGGTGACTGGAGCTATCAGGAGGAGGATCCGGCGATCGAATCTGTTTTCGGTACGGTCGGGTTTGTCACGGTCCGGCCGGACGGCACATATACCTATCAGCCCGCGGACGGCGCGCCGCGGCGCAGCGGAACGATCCGGACGGAATCCGTGGAATACGGCGAAGGAGAAATATTCTCGTATTTTGCATTTTATGAGGATGACGGCAATACCCCGTGGGTCAGTACGACTGACGTCTTCCCGAACGGCAGGGGCTGCTTTGATCTCGGCAACGGCGGAATGATGCGGCTGTTCCCGTGGGATCTGCAGGGCAATCAGTTTGACCGCTTTGTCGGTCAGTGGCAGTCCGGCAGCTTCCGCATCCAGATCGGAAAAGAGGACGATCGCTTCACGGTGCGCTGCAAACAGACGACCGGTGCATCTGAATACAATGAATGGACATATCTCTGTGAAGGCGATCCGGCCAATACGGCGCTGAAATGCACGGGCGGCGGTACGCTTGTCCGCGTCACGGCTGCGCCGGACGACACCGAAACACGCACGGAGGTCTACAATGACGGCACGGCAGGCTTTACCATGAACGGCAGCAGTCTTTTCTGGACGGACAACAAGGAAAACGCTGCACAGCCAATGGAATTTTCGATGCCGGACTGAGCAGATATCCCGCAGATCAAAACAGGCAGTCTTTCTGGCTGCCTGCTTTTTTTGCGCTGATACGAAGAAAACGCGTGCTGTCCTGAAACGGTCTGCACGCCGCAATTACAATTCTGTAATTCTGTGCACAAAAGCCTTTTCATCTGCTATAATGGCATTGTCAGCAGGAGGAAGCCCCCCGAACAATAAACAATCACCTGTGAATGAAAAGGAGAATGAATCATGAAAAAGCAAATGATCGCAATCGCAATTCTGGGCGCAGCAGTCTGCCTGACCGGATGCAGCATCAACATCAATGACGATACCGTGAACGCAGCAAAGGATCTTGCAGCCTCCGTGCTGGATGAGACAGACATCACAGTCAACGGTCAGCCTGTTGACGTCTCGGTCGATTCCGAGGGCAATGTCAGCGTGAACGTCGGGCAGGCGGCCGCTGCAAAGCCGGGCGATAACCTGTTCGGCGGCTATGTGCTCGGAGATACCGCAGTGAAGGCCAAGCCGGATGCAAATTCCGAAACGCTGATCACGATCCCGGATGCGACCCAGATCGGTGTACAGGAAAGCGGCACGGCCGGCTGGTTCATGACCGAGTTTCAGAATCAGACCGGATATATTGCGGCAGACTCCGTGAAGGATATCCCGCCCTATGATCCGGCACTCGGCGGCGACAATGTCCGCGGCGGCTATATCGCAGCAGATTCTGCATCCGTGAAGCTGATGAGCGGCACGCATCCTTACGCCGAGGTTCTGGCCGAGATCCCGAACAGCACGCAGATCAATTATTACGCCGTTCCGAACGATGCAGAATGGTGTGTCGTGAATTTTCAGGAGCATGTCGGCTATGTCAAGGCCGGATACATCAAGGATATCGAGTCTTACGATGCAGGCATCGGCATCGGCAGCGTCCCCGCGATCGTCGGTGAATGGCGCTATCAGGAGCAGGACATGCAGACGGCCGGTGTTTACGAGGATGCGGGATATGTCACGGTCGATGCAGACGGCACCTACATCTATCAGCCGAAGGACGGTTCGCTCCGGAAAAGAGGCACCGTTGCGGTCGCCTACGATGAGCATCCGGACGGCAGCAGCACGGCATACTATGCATTTACCGATGCCGAAAGCGGCGCGTTCTGGATCGGAACGGACAGCTGTGACCCGAACGGCAAGGGCGCGTTCTATATCGGCAACGGCGGTACCGCAAGACTGTTCCCCAGAGAGCCGCGTTACGATGACTTCGGCGATTATGTCGGGATCTGGCAGTGCGACAGATGCACGATCCAGATCGGCGAGCAGGGCACCGGCTATCTCGTGACGATCCATTGGGCAGACAGCGCATCCGAGGACAATGTGTGGAGCTATTCCTGCAGCGGAATGTCTGACAACACCGGTCTGGAGTGCACGGAAGGCGGCACGCTGACGCATATCGTCACGGCTGCGGACGGCACCGAGAACCGCACCGTGGTTTACAGCGACGGCGATGCATCGTTCCGGTGCAGAGGCGGCAGACTGTTCTGGTCTGACGGCAAAGAGAACAAGGGCATGGAAATGGGCTTTGAGAAAATCGGCTGATATTAAAGGAAACAGGCAGTCTTTCAGGCTGCCTGTTTTTTTCGCTGATACAAAGAAATCATGCATATCCAAAAATGATAGGCCGGTTCCGATTACAAATCTGTAATTCTGCACCGATCTGCGGAAAAATATGCTATGATAATATCAGACGAAGGGAACTTCGCTGGATGAACGAATCAAAATGAATTTGGAGGTCATTCCCATGAAAAAGATCATTACCTGTATCACAATGCTCAGTATGCTTCTCGCATCGGTTCCTGCTTCCGCACTGGAGGCGGCCGCAGCACCCGCAGTCATGACTGCCGCCGCAGAGCAGGAGAAAGCCCCCGCGGAACTGGTCGGCAGATGGTATCATCAGACCGGCGACAAAAAGAACGGCTACGTCATGGTGGAGACCGACGGCACCTATTCGTATTTTGACTATGCCAAAAACACCGCTTACGGCGGAACCGTCAAAACGGAATATGACACGCACCCGGACGGCTCCAGGACCGTGCTGTACAGCTTTTATGACAACAGCGGCAAGTACCTGTTCGGCTGCGTCAAGCCCGCTGCAAAGACCGATACGGTCACGCTCGGGCAGGACGGCGCGGAAAAGCTTGTCAGAGATACCAAGAACTACGAGACCGCAAGCGTGAAGGATATCACCGGACGCTTTATCTATCAGACGCTGCAGAGCGGCGACACATATAAGCAGACCGGTTACGTCATCGTCAGCGAGGACGGCACGTATTCCTATGACGACAATACCACGAATATGGTCACAAGCGGCACCGTCAAAATTGAATACGAGGTCTATCCGGACGGCAGCACGAATGCATGGTACTGCTTCCTTGACAATGACGGGAAAAACCGGTTCAGCTGCGCAGCATCGGAAAACGGCAATGAATTTTCGATCGGCAACGGCGGCATGGCAAAGCTGGTCAAGGATACGAAGAACTACGAGACCGCAAGCATCAAGGATATCACCGGACGCTTCATCTATCAGACGCTGCAGAGCGGCGACACATATAAGCAGACCGGTTACGTCATCGTCAGCGAGGACGGCACGTTTTCGTATAACGATGACACAGCGAACAAAGTCACCGGCGGTACGGTCAAGATCGGTTATGAGGTCTATCCGAACGGCAGCACGAATGCATGGTATGCCTTCATTGACGGCGACGGGAAGGATCTGTTCAGCTGCCTTGAAACGGATGACAGCAATGTATTTATGATCGGAAACGGCGGCATGGCAAAGCTGGTCAGAGATACGAAGAACTACGAGACTGCAAGCATCCGGGATATCGCAGGCAGACTGGATTATCAGAAGCTCAGCGAAACGACCGGACAGTTTGAGACCGTCAGCACCGTGACCGTCTCCGAAAACGGAACCTATACCCTGAAGGATGCCGCAGGCAAGACCGAAGAAGGCACCGTCACGCTGAGCTACAACGTACAGCCGGACGGCAGCACCGAAGCATGGTTCAGCTTCGCTGACAAGAGCGGCAAGGCGTGGTTCGGCTGCTACGATCCGAAGGACAGCGATGTGCTGACAAACGGCGGCTCGCAGGAGCGGATGATCCGTGCGGACATTTCCGGTGATCTCACCGGCGACGGTGCGGTCAGCATTGACGATGCACAGCTTGCGCTGAAGGCTTATACCGAGAAGCTTTCCGGCAAGCCGCACGGTCTGACGGCTGCGCAGTACAAAGCCGCGGACGTCAATCACGACGGTGCCCTGATGGTCGAGGACGTACAGTACATCCTGATCTACTACACCGAAAAGAGCGTTGCAGGCAAAAACATCACATGGGATGACCTGCTCAAAAAGTAATCAGACTTCTGCGGCAATTTGCCGGTTACCCACAGATCGGCCGATCCGCCGCCGGAAGGAGGGATCTTCCGCATACGAAAAAAACAGCCGCCGGACTTTTCCTGACGAAGTCCGGCGGCTGCAGCATATCCGATGCGTGCTGTCTTTCTTTTCATACCGGAAAATGCGTTTATTATTTGCAAATCATGAGTTGCCCGGAAACCGCCCTGCCGACGTATGAACTGCAGGGCGGTTTTCCGTAATATGAGAATGTGATACCGGGGCTGTCTCACCTGCCCCTTCACCCTTTACGCCGGAAGTCAGCCGGGACCGGGCACAGATTTTTTTTGCGGGCATTGACCGAAAGCGCGCCGCAGGGATCCTGAAATGCGAAAAGTGCAGGCAAATGCTTGATTTTTGTGCCGATCAATGCTATACTGAAACGGAGCACTGTGTTAACACAGCGAATAAAAATTTTTATCCGGGGTGTAAGATTCGCTCCGGGATCCTGTACATATAGATAAGAGGCAAACACGAAGGGCGGTGATTGCTGTGGATGACGAACGGATCATCTCACTGTTTCATAGCAGAGATGAGCAGGCGCTGAAGGAAACGGATTCCCGTTACGGAGCGCTCTGCCGGTCTGTTGCACGCAATATTCTCGGGAACAGTGAGGATGCGGAGGAATGCGTCAGCGACGCCCTGCTGGCCGCATGGAACGCGATCCCGCCGGCAAAGCCGCGCAATTACTGCGCTTTTCTGCTGAAGCTGGTGCGTGCCCGCGCAGTCAACCGCTATCACGCCGCCCGTGCCGAAAAGCGCGGCGGCGGCCAGACCCCCGCGGCACTGGATGAACTGGCCGAATGCGTCGCGGCAAGGGAGACCGTGGAATCCGAGAGCGACCGGCGCGCCCTGCTGGAAGCGATCACGCAGTTCCTCGGTACTTTGCCGGAGCAGCAGCGGCATCTGTTCGTCCGGCGTTACTGGTACACCGACCCGGTGAACGTGCTTGCCCGCGATTTCGGGATGAGCGGGAACCGCGTCTCCGTGACGCTCTCGCGCATCCGGGATCGTCTGCAAAAATATCTGCGGAAGGAGGGATTGCTGTGAAAGCCGATGAGCTTTATACCCTGCTGACCGATCTGCCGGACGATTATGTCACGGCGGCGGCAGGAATGCATACGCAGTCCCGCAGGCCGCTTGCGATGATCGTTCCCGCGCTGGCCGCGTGCATCACGCTGCTGATCGCGGCGGCGGTCTACCCGAAGCTGCGAACGCAGCAGCCGGAGCGGCAGGAGCCTGTCATGACCGCGGAAACGACCGCTCCGCAGACGACCGTGACAGTCACGGCGGAAGCCCCCGCAGAAGAACCGCCCGCCGGTACAACAATCCGGACAACGGCACAGACCGCTCCGCATACAACAAAAAAACAAACTGCGATCACGACCGCCGTCACCCCCAAGACAGAGACCGCGGCAGTCACGCATGCACAGCCGGAAACAACCGCCGCACAGCAGCAGGATGCTCCGGCACAGGAACAGACCGAAATGCCCGCGGCCACAACCGTCACGCGGCGCGAATCTCCTACGGAAGCACCGGAATTGACGCAGACCGTGACAACCGCGGAAAATGCACGCGGTGAGAATCCCAGCGGATGGCCGGAGCATACCGTGCCGACAATTCCCTACCGCGTCAAGCAGGAATATGCGGCGATCCCGCGGGGATCCGTTGATCTTCAGTCCGGCACTGTCTTCGAATCGGAGCTGCCGACCACGACCCTCGTGATGACCGTCCCGGTTACGCAGGCACCGACGACACTTCCGGAGGAACCGTGCACGCAGACGACCGCTGACGTCACGATGCCGCCGCCGTCGGAGGAGGAACCCCGGCAGCCTTCCGCCCGGTTTGACGGCTCGTACTGGATCATCAACCCGATGAAGCCGTACAGCAATGTAACGCTGACCGGCGGCGCACTGAAAGAGGACGGCACGCTGTATCTGACGCTGCTCTGCCTGACCGGTGACGGCCCGCCGGATCATACCGTGCAGCTTGACCTGACGCTGCCGCCGGAGATCAGCGAGGCCGTCACCGGCACGGACATACAGCTTTCGGAGACTGACAGCGAAGCGTACTTTGCAGAGGTCAAAGCACGAACACCTGTTCTCTATAACCGCATGAAAAAGGAGGATGAACCATGAACACGATCAGAAAAACCATTGCAGCAGCACTCGGCGGCATCATCGCAGCGGGGATGCTCTCCGCCATGCCCGCGGAGGCTGTCCGGGAGCAGCTCGGCACCTACCGCCGCGTCGGGGACCGCGGGCTCTATCTCAGCGATTCCGGCGCGATCCAGGTGGACAGCGAAAACAGCTCCGGCGTGCTGTTCAGGGTTCGGCTTTCCGAGGAGGAAGAACCGGATTTCCGGAATCACATCGCACAGAAGATCCGTATGTATGTGCAGAACGCGGAGGGTGATCCGGATACGCGGTTTGTGTTTCGTCCCGAGCCGCTGTTCACTGATACCTTAAACAACGGCACGGCGGACGAACCGGTCTATACCTATTCCCTGACCGACAAGCAGCAGGGGCATGATTTCTATGCGTATGCCGCAAAGCTTTACTTCTATTTATCGCACAGTGAATATGCATCGAAGCTGGTGTCCTATAAATATTATCCGGATTTCGGCTGCACGAATGAGGCAGGCTTTTACGGCTATAAGGTCAGCGAAAACCCGGAGATGCAGGAGAATATCAACGCATGGCTTGCCGAAAATTCGCCCGGTGTCATCGCGCGCATCTCGGACGACCCGTTTTATCATGGATTCCTGACCCTCGGCTGGGCGGAAACGGACGACGGCCGGGAATACGAACCCTACCCGCCGTTTCATGATATGTACGGCATCTGGGAGGCGTTCGGCTATGTGCCGGAGTATTTCAACACCGTTTTATACCGGCACGGCGACGAATTTGCGTTCGATTTCATGCAGTGGCAGGGATTTTATGACAATATCTCCGATGCGGAGATTCAGGCGGCCATGACGAAATACGGTCTGGACAAACTGGACAATGAACCGCGCAGGCTGTTCCTGATCTTCCCGTTTGAGACGGTCGATGCGCTCGCCGAACGGGCAGGCAGCACCTACCGCACGGCAGACGCCGGCAGCGAAGAAGCGGTGCTCCGCGACCGGAAGCTTGCGGAAATGCTGAACGAGGCCGTGAATATCGGGTTTGCGGGCGGCATCAGCCGGGCGGATGCGCCGGAGAAAAGCGGCTATGAGCTGGCTGCATCCGGTGCGCGGCAGGGCTATGCGGTGCGGCTGATGCAGCGCATGGGCGACGACCCCGCCGGCGAGCCGGATTATCTGCTGAAACCGCAGGAAGCCGCACATCTGCTTGCATATCTGGACAAATATCTCGGGCTGCCGTTCGGCGTCAGCCTGCGGATCCCGTCGGCTTCGGCGGCATTCACGGAAACTTCCTTTGACGATCTCATGAAGCTGCCGAATGACGAACTCAGCAAAATGAGCGGCACCGATTTCGACGCCCTGACCGATGAGATCAGGGGCGAGGCGAATCTGAATGCGCCGGACGGCATCGTCAAGGCGATGTTCACGCTCCCGCAGAGCGCGGCACAGAAGATGATCCTGAATGTCGTGCTTGAATCGGAGCTTCCGGACATGATCGACGTCATGCTGTATGCGGGACAGGATGTTGCGGAATATCTCGGTGTACCGGAGGACATGATCCGGACGATCTGCAGGCCGGGGGAATATGACGACCGGCTCGGCGATCCGAATTCTGATCTGACTTTGCTTTATACGGAGCTTGACCTCAGCAGATACGGCGAAGAAAACCGGTATAAAGCCTATGCGCTGCTGATGCAAAGGCTGAAAGCGGCCGCGAAATTCTACGCAATGTCTCTGGAACCGACAGTCCCGGAAGGCGTCACGCTCGGCGACGTCGATCTTGACGGCGCTGCGGATGTTGCGGATGCGGTGCTGCTTGCGCGGTACTGCGTCTCGGATGACGAGGCATACCTCACGGCAAAGGGACTGAAAAACGCGGACGTTGACTATAACGGAAAGGTCGCTGCTGAGGATGTCACCGAGCTCCTGCTGATCATTGCGAAAAAGAAGCAACCGCTTTTCTGAAAGGAGGAATCTACATGAAGATGCTGAACCAACTGACCGCGCTGCTGCTCGGCACGGCGATGCTCGGCAGTCCGCTGACGGGATTGCCGGTCACGGCGGCGGAGGTCGCTGTCAATTCGGTCAAAAATTACACGCTGGATGCGCTCATGCAGATGAATGAAGCACAGATCAATGCGCTGACCGACCTGTATCTCCCCGGCGGCGTGGATTATGCATACGCCGTGCAGACAACGCAGAATTTCCACGAGCTTGAACTGGAGCTCGGGAAGGAGACCTTTTTCGTCAAGCTGATGGATCCCGCAATGGCAAACTGTCTGTATCTGAACGCGGCAGCCCCGCAGGACGGCAGCGGCGCGGCAGAGAACAGCCGGGTGCTTTCGTGGGCAGAAGCGGAGAGCCTGCTCGGCCTGCCGGCAAACTGCATGAAGGATGTGACGGAGGGCGCGGCAAAGGGCTATCTGCATGTGACGGTCGATCTGAACGCCTACGGAGCAGAAAACGCCTGCAAGACCTATATCATGGTGCAGGCAAAGCTTCGTGCAAACGAAAACATCGCAGATACTTACGGCATGAGCATCGGCGGGGGCAAGCGGATCACGGAGACGGATATGCAGCCGCATGACGCGGAGATCGCTGTGAATACTGATCGCGAGGGCTTTCTTGCGCGGATCGCAGGCTGGGAGAACGCATCGCTCAGTGACTGCATCATTCTTGACGGGTACCGGCTGACCTTGCTCACCCCGGCAAAGCCTTATTACATCATGACCGGCACGTATCTGCCGTACCGCGTGTATCTGAACGGCGGCACGCTGAATGCGGATGAGATCAACGCAACATGGAAGCAGCGGCTGCAGAAGGGCTATGCAGAGACGCTTCTGGAAAAGTACGGCGGACTTGACGCGCAGACCTGTACCGTGGAAAAATCGGGGGACTGCTGGCTGGTGACGCCCGCG
Source organism: Oscillospiraceae bacterium (assembly GCA_017545185.1). Taxonomy (GTDB): domain Bacteria; phylum Bacillota; class Clostridia; order Oscillospirales; family Ruminococcaceae; genus Firm-04. Next base: position 149,831 of record JAFWQJ010000033.1, read on the forward strand.
CTGGACAATGATCTGACGGACGAGCTGTATGCCGTGCTGAAGGAGATCCCGGAAGTGCAGCGCATTGAGGCCGGGTGCAGCTATCAGACGCACGGGCGCGTCAACAATACGTCGGAATACAATCTGATGTTCACGGTCAGCGGAAAGGAGGCGCCGAAGCCGGAGGACTTCCCGGCGCTGACCGGCGTGACGATCACGGAACACGGGCCGATGTCCGGTACAACAAAGCCGACATATTACCTGACGCTTGCCTCTGACAGCTATGCGGATTATTTCGCAGCCGCGAAATATCTGCAGACACTGGACTTTGCGGAGCGGCTGACGCTCGGCTTCGGCACGGACGGCAAACACGATGACAGCGCGGAGGCTTCCTGTCACAGCAGCGAAACGGTCACGCTGTTTGACCGCAGCAAGGAAAGAGGCTCCCGCACGGACTTTTTTGCGCGGATCGCGGGCTGGCAGAATGCAGAACGCAGCGCGTGCATCCTGCTTGGAGACGACGAACTGCTCACGCCGGACAAGCCCTATCAGATCCACAGATTACGCTTCACGCCGTACTGCGTTTATCTGAAGGACGGCGCAGAGCCCGACACGGACGCGATCCTTGCGAAGTGGAAGGAAATGCTGCTGGCGGCGGGCTACACGAAGGACGCGTGGCTCTGGGATCATTACACCTGTGAGGTCACGGCGAAGAACGGCGGTTATCAGATCGTTGTTCCGCAGGATGCCTACGCGGGCATCACGCTGGCCGACTGCCTGATGACCTTCCCGGCGGTGCAGCGCATCGAAGCGCAGTTCGGGTATTTTACAAACGACCGTCCGAATCAGCCGACGGGCTATTCGTTCCGGTTCACGAAGGACGGCACGGAGATGCCGAAGGCAGAGGACTTCCCGCAGCTCAGCGGCGTGCAGATCATGGGCGATGTGCCGCTGACGCAGATGCAGACGGAATGTACATGGTATCTGAAGCTGGAATCCGGCCGGTACGAGGACTATTTTGAAGCGGCGAAATATTTGCAGACACTGGGTTTTGTGCATGATCTGTATTTGTGCTACGGTTCGACGGAGCTGGCCGATGACAGCGAGGATGCGCATATTCTTGACGCGGAACCGACCGTGCTTTTTGAGCGCACCGCGGATGCCGCAAGCCCTTCGGAGCTGACCCGCGACGCATTTTTCAGGTGCATTGCAAGCCGGGAGCAGGTGCTCTATGATGCCTGCATTCCGCTGAACGAGAATCAGCTGCTGACGCCGAACAAGCCTTATACGGTTGAACACAGCCTGACCGGCGCGTACTGCTTCACGCTTCGCAAAGGCGGCACACTGAATGCGGATGCGGTTCTTGCAAAATGGAAAGAGATGCTGAAAGCAGACGGCTATCCGGCGAATGCACTGGCGGAATTCACCTGTGAGATCACGGAAAGCGGCGGCGTGTATACGGTCAGGACGACACAGGACGGCACAGGCGCGCTGACGCTGGCGGACTGCCTGAAAACATTTCCGGATGTGCAGCGCATCGGACGGTATTTCGGGTACCGCTCGGACGATTTTGCGAATACCGCAGGCGATTTCCGGATCAGCTTCCGCTCGGAGCAGACGCTCACGGCAGCGGACTTCCCGGAACTGGATATCGCGAGGATCACCGGTGTACGGGGCGATATGATCGAGCCGGACGGCAGGCAGATCCTGACGCTGAACAGCAGCGCCTATGCGGACTATTTCGCGGCCGTGAAATATCTGCAGACACTGGATTTTGTACATGGCCTGTCCCTGAACTACACACGCACCGACGCGGCGCTGGCCGACGAGCCGCAGCTGTCTGATACGGAAATGACGGTGCTGTTCGACCGCGGCGACCTGAATCAGGACGGCGCTGCGGACGTTGCGGATGCGGTGCTGCTGGCGCGGTATCTGGCTTCGGATGCGGAGGCCGCCGTGACCGATCAGGGGCTTGCGAACGCCGATACCGACGGAGACGGCCGCGTCCGCGACGACGACCTCACCGTTTTGCTGAAGCGCATCGCGAAGAAGTATTAAAGGTATCTGCGATGCATCCAAAATGGGGGCGCTGACATAAACTGATATGATATGAAAAAAGGACGCTGATACACAGATCAGCGTCCTTTTTATGCAGCCTTTATTCTGCGGACTTCTTATCAAGCCCGAACAGTCTGCGCTTGGCATCGCGGAGCTTCTGTCCGTGACGGCTTGTCACGAGCAGCCCGATAAACGGCATACCGACGCAGATGCCGAGGAATATGCCCTCCAGAAATTCGTAAGCAGGTGACGGGTTTTCCGGCTCCAGAAAGATCACGGTCAGCAGCACGGCTGCCGCCGCGCATCCGAAGAGAAACACCCCATGCATATAGCGGTTGAATCTCTCGTTCTGTTCATTGTTGAGGTCTGCGACCTTCATGACGGTTTCCTTTGTTTCCTGATTCATAAGCTCACTTCTCCTTTCGCCGTCCAGCAGCTCGCGCAGCTCAACATCATAATAGTCTGCGATCTCAATGAGCACTGCCAGATCCGGCATGTTGCTTCCGGTCTCCCAGCGGGATACAGTTCTGCGCGCGACATTGAGCGTTTCCGCGAACTGCTCCTGTGTGATCCCTTTCTCCTTGCGGAGAGTTTTCAGAAAGTTTCCGATCTTTTGCTGATCCATTGACTGGCCTCCTTTCGCATTCATGATAACACAGCCCGCCCGGAAAATACAGGACATGAAGTGAGCAAAATGTACGTATTTACGTAATGGGACAGGGTATGTCACATGAGACACCTCTCTGTATCTTAGCATATTCCGCCGGAAAAGTCAACTGTGCCGGCATAGTCTGCCGCAGCCGCTGCGTAGAATAAACAAACTGCGGAGGTGATGACCTTTGAAGCATACCGCGATCTATGTGCGGCAGTCCGCAGACCGCGCCGACAGCGTTTCACTGGAAACGCAGGAGCAGCTCTGCCGGCAGGATATCCCGCCGGATGAGACGGTCTGTGTCTACAGCGACCGCGGCTACTCCGGCAAGAATACCGACCGCCCCGCCCTGCGCGCGCTGCTCGCGGACGTCCGTGCGGATGCGGTCAGCCGGGTGCTGGTCTACAAGCTTGACCGCATCAGCCGGAACCTCGCGGACTTCACGCAGCTGCTGCGGCTGTTTTCGGAGCACCGCGTCGCATTTCAGTCCCGCACGGAGCGTTTTGAGACGGCGACGCCGGTCGGGCAGGCCATGCAGAGCCTGCTCATGGTCTTTGCACAGCTTGAACGCGAAACGATCAGCGGGCGCGTGCGGGATGCGGCATTTGCACGGGCAAAGGCCGGGTTTGATACCGGCGGGCGGCCGCCGTTCGGGTTTGTCAAAGTCCCGCATACGGTCGGCGGGAAGCGGACGCAAATGCTCGCGCCGGATGACAGCGCACCCGAAGTCGCTGCAGTGTTTTCGCAGTATCTGCTTGCAGAAGGCTCCCTGACCGCAGTCTGCCGGACATGGAACCTTCAGGGGCTCCGGACGGCGCGGGGCGGGGAATGGTCGCCGAACACGCTCTGCCGGCTGCTGCGCAATCCGGTGTATGTGCAGGCGGATCACCGCGTCTATGCGTATCTTTCCGCCCGCGGCGCAGAGCTCTGCATCCCGGAGCCGCTGCCGGAGCAGCACGGCGTTTATCTCTACACCGACCGCCGTATCAATCAGAGCCGGTTCACCGATCTGCACGGCAGCTTCGCGATCTGCGCACCGCACACCGGGCTGGTACCGCCGGAGATATGGCTCGCGTGCCAGAAAAAGCTCGATGCTTCGCGGAAAATACGCAATCAGGGCAAGGGGCGGCGCAGCTTTCTCAGCGGACTGATCTTCTGTATGCGGTGCGGCAGCGCGATGACCGTTGTACAGGGGCGGTCTGCGGACTATCTGATCTGCGGCGGCAGAAAGCGCGGCAGATGCGCCGGTGCGGGGGCAGTCTGGCGGGTGACGGAGGCCGAGCGGCTTGCCGGCGCGGTACTGGCGGCGCGGCTGGATGTTCTGCGGCATACATCTTTTCTGCCGGTCGGGCAGTCGGATGCGCTCCGGCAGGAGCTTGCCGCGCTGTATCTGCGGCGGGAGCAGCTTGTGCAGCGGCTGACAGAGGCACCGGAATCCGCAGTTGACGCGCTGACCGAAGCGGCGGCGCGGATCGGAGACCGGTGCCGGAAAATCGAGCAGATGCTTGCAGAACAGGTGCATCCGCAGGCAAATCCCCTGCCGCACTGGGACAGCTGCGATGCCGGTGCAAGGAAAACAATTGCGCAGACGCTGCTGCTCGGCATCTTCGCGGACGGGGAGACGCTGCACGCGGTTCTGAAATAGTGCAAAAAACGGACGGTGTACTGATGTACACCGTCCGTCTGAGGGTTTGGGATTCTGCCGGATGAACCGGCTTTGAATAAATAAGTGTTAGCCAGCTCGAAGCTGTTTTACAGTAAAATGTCGGTTGTTCCGTTCAGCTTATTTTAGCGTATGAATACGGAACCGGTTTATAAAAGGAATTTGCGGTTTCGGGTCATCTTGATTTACGAAAAAAGTACAAAAGATGCATAAAACCATTAAATGCTACATTACATGACCTCGCCCGCATGTGTTTTAGAGAACAATTAAAATAACCGTTTTGTTCTTAGTCTTCAAAATGAAAACGGATTTTCCGGAATTGGTCAAAGTAGTAACTTCGCTTTCTTCTGAAACGGAAATGGATACACTGCCAGAGTGATGCCGTGTCAGTTTCTTCCTGCGTCTCGGATGTGCAGTTTGGGATCTCGTGTGCGTCTGCGAATGCGTGATGCGCCGACGGCGTTTCTTCGCAGCCAGCAGTCCGATCAGCGGCGGAATGGAGTACTTCAATGCATCATAAATACCATTGCAGAAGCAGCCTCCTGCCAATTTGAACAGTACTTTCATCATGTCCATGTTGGTGAACAGAAGGCTGAACAGCATTTTTAAGAAAAATAGATTATTCATATTTAGCCCCTCCTCGGAGTCGCTCCGAGCCGGCTAACACTTATTTATCATAACCCATTATCTATTATACACGGAAAATTTGTGAAAGTCAACCTTTTTTCGCAAATTTGTAAAATGTTTGTACACAATAACAAAAGAAAGGCTCAAAAGTGTTCTATATTGTTCATTTTGCATATTTTTGCAAAACAAAAGCGCCGCCCGTTTCCGGTCAGCGCTCTGTTATCATTTTATGCAGCGGGCGGGAGCCCTTCCTTTGTGATCTGACGGAGATGCCGCTTTTTTCGCATCCGCAAAATCAGCATACAGCACAGGATGCCGCAGAATGCGCCCGCAAGATCAATGCAGACATCCCGCAGCTCGCAGCTTCTTCCTGCGACAAAGCGCTGGTGAAACTCATCCGAACAGGCGTAAAGCAACGCCCAAAGCGCCGGCAGCGCGATCCCCGTCAGGCGGGGGTGCGATTGTCGGCGGATCTGATCCGGTCGGAAAAAGAGACGGAGCGTCATGGCCAGCAGCAGGCCGAGCACGGTGAACTCCGAAAAATGACCGAGCTTTCTGAACAGTGTGTGCACGGCGCGGATGATCGCTTTCTGATCTGCGGCGGAGCGCAGTTCCCAGTGCGGCACGATGATGCTCAGGAGCCCCCTCAGCAGTCCACGGCTGAACGAGCTGGATTCTGCTGCATCACGGGACGAGAACCAGAAGATCACGCCCATCCAGACCAGCGTCAGCAGGAGCAGAATCCGGAAAGCGGTGCGGCGGCTGCGCATTACTTTTCCCAGTTTTCCTTCTCACGCTTCAGATCGCTGAGCAGCTCGTTCAGGCGGCTTTCGGTCGCGTTCAGAGAGGTCAGCACGTAGGACGCAGTCGCTTCCTTAGTCTCCTCGCACTTGGTCTTGGTCTTGGCGAGGATCTCATGTGCTCTGCGCTTGGCTTCCTCGACGATCGCGTTCTCCGCGACGAGACCCTTTGCGCGCTCCTCGGCACCGTGAATGATGCTTTCTGCATTCGACTGTGCTTCCTTCATGATGCGGTCGCAGTCATAGTCGATCGTCTGTGCGCGCTTCATCTCCTTCGGCATCGCGAGGCGGATGTCGTTGATCAGCTCGCGGAGACGGTCTCCGTCAATGACGATCCTGTGTGCGGCAAGCGGGACTGCCTTGGCATTGTCCAGCATGTCATCCATTTCATCGAGAATATCAAATACGCTCATTCTGATTCATCCTTTCCGATTGCATTTGCAAATTGTTGAACCTCCCGGATCGACTGCGCATTGTCAGGCTTCGGGGAAGCTGAATAGATATTTTTCTTCCGCAGACGTTCTGCGATTGCGGGAGCGATCTCCGGCGGGACAAAGCTGCTGATATCGCCGCCGAGCGTCGCGATCTGCTTGACGATGCTGGAGCTGAGATACATGTTCTCGGCAGCGGTCGTCAGAAAGACGGTCTCGGCCTCGGGGCAGAGCTTTTTGTTGCCGAGCGCCATCTGGAACTCATATTCAAAGTCGGTGACGGCTCTGAGGCCCTTGACGATCGCGTCCGCGCCGACCCTGCGGACATAATCCGCAAGGAGCTCGTCATCGAGAATGTCAATGACAATATTATCAAAATCCTTCGTGACCTTTTCGATCATCAGCAGACGTTCGGTCAGCGTGAAGGCGGGGTGCTTTTCGAGATTGGCGGACACGAGCACGATCACCTTATCAAAGAGCTTTGACGCTCTCCCGATGATATCGAGATGTCCGAATGTGACCGGGTCGAAGCTGCCGGGGCAGACCGCGACGCGGCGTCTTTTTTCACTCATGATTGTAATGTCCTTTCCTGTCGTTTTTTCTGTATGAAGTGTCAGAGCGAGAGCTTGCAGTCCGGCGCGTAAAGCGGCAGCACCTCAGAGAGTGTATCTGCGATCTCCCGGTAATAATCTGTGTTCGAGCGGAACAGCGATATTTCCTCCGTGCGGTATTCCTTCTGCAGCCCGTCGCGTGTCCATGCTGTCAGGACCACACAGGGATGCTTGCCGTTCCGGAGATGTCCTCTGACTGCGGCAAGGTCGGCAAGCGGCATGTAGGTGATGAAATCATCCCGCATCATCAGATAGTCCCGCGTAAGGATGACCCGTTTGCAGGGGAGCAGCTGTTCGTGACCGGGGTCAGCGAGCACCGCCGCGATCTCATCGGGGGTGCCGTAGCGGCTGAACGGTTCGCCCTGTTCTTTGCTCCGGATAATGCCGATCTGCTTTTTGATATCCATGATCGGATAATACAGGCAGAGGAACCAGAACGGCAGCAGGAACAGTGCCCAGAAATACTGCCTGAGATTCTGAAAGACCGGGGCGATCATGCAGACTGCGAACGCTCCGGCGGCAGCAAGGATCAGAATATCCGTGACGATCCGCCGGACGGCTTTCCGGCTGATCTTCCGCAGGAGCATTTCGCCGGTCATGTTCTGATAGAGCTGTTCCATTTCAGTCCTCTTTCGTGTTCCGGTAAACACTTATTATTATTTTACCATATTTTTTCGGCTTTTGCAAGTCAAAATGAAGAATTGTTTGCGGTAATTTGCATTCCGGCTCATGTTCGCAGACAATAATGCCGTTTTTCTGCATTTTTTCGGCCAGAACCGGCAGGATCTGCAGGAGCGTATCGTGCCGGTAGGGCGGGTCAAGGAAGGCGATATCGAATTTTTCGGTGCAGCGCTGCAGATAGCTGACCGCATCCGTTTTGAGGATCACGGCGATATCTGAGAATTTGCAGGCCTTGACGTTCTGCTTGATGCAGTCGATCGCACGCTGGTCGCTGTCGATGAAGGTCGCATGGCGCGCACCGCGGCTCAGTGCCTCAATGCCCATTTGTCCGCTGCCCGCGAACAGATCGAGCACGTTTGCGCCGGGAAAATCAAACTGCAGGGAGGAACAGACCGCTTCCTTGACCTTGTCGGTCGTCGGGCGGGTGTCCATGCCCTCCGGCGTCACGAGGCGTCTGCCTCTTGCGGTTCCGGTGATGACTCGCATGATGTATCTCCTTTCGCGGGGCGTTCCCCGCATCCGTTCACGATTCGTTATTCATTCTTCACTGCCGGAATCGGCATATTCCCGGAACTCCTCCGGGGTGCCGCGGAAGACGTTGAGGTCGATCAGCACATCGCCGCCGGTATAGCCGTCCAGCATTCCGCGGGGGTTATACTGCCAGAAGGTCCACTGCGGTTCAAAATCGTCCGAGGGCTCCGTGAAAATGCTGCGGATCCAGAGCGTATAGTCCAGATCGGTATCCTTGAGGTACTGCGTCCAGCAGGCTCTTGTGGTATAGATGATCGGCTTTCTGCCGTAGGCATCCCGCAGTCTGCCGAGCAGAATGCGCAGATTCCGGCGCACCTCGTCGGTTTCCGGCAGATTTTCGGAGCGGTAAAATTCCAGATCAATGACCGGCGGGAGCGCGTTCTCGCTGGCCGGTACGACCGCGCAGTAATTGTCCGCCTGCGTTTCGGCGGCGCTGTCGAAGCTGAAAAAGTGGTATGCGCCGACCGCGAGCCCGGCGGCACGGGCGTTTTCCCAGTTTTCGGCAAAGCAGTCGTCCACGGTGCCGGAGCCCTCCGTCGCTTTTATAAATGCAAACGTGATGTTCTGTCCGGCGATCGTTTCCCAGTCCATCTGTCCCTGATAATGCGACGCATCCACGCCGCGCACCGGATATTTCCGGCGGGACGGCATATTGAACCAGAGCAAGCCCTCGCGGAACATCTGAATGACAAAGATCCCGAGCAGCAGCAGTATGCCGATCAGAAGGAGCCTGCGGCGGCGCGGGGAAGGTGACGATGCGGTTTCGGTTTTGGTTTCGCTCATTGCTTCTGATCTTCCTCCGTGATGATGATGCCGGAATCGGCGAAGGCAGTCTCCGTCGCGCAGATCACGACATTGCCGAGCCTGCTGTCATCCTGAAACTGATAGAGCCGGTCATATTCCGTGCTGCCGTTCTCGAACATTCCGTAGAAATCGGCGGTGTCCTGCGCGGTGTTGAGACGGTAGACATACAGAAAATCACTGTCTTTTTTTGCTGTGAAAATGCTGCCGAGGGATCCGTCCTCCGTGATCTTCACGGTGTAGGATTTTTCCTCCATTTTCTTTTTCAGCTTTTCGTTTTTCGGTATCTTCGAGCCGCCGCAGCCGGTCAGCAGCATCATGCTGCCGAGTGCCGCGCACAGAGCTTTCCGTTTCATAATTGCTCTCCTTTTGTACTGTTTGTATAATATTGGCAACATATTGCCGCAAGTGAACGCATCACGCCCGCACGAGGATCTTTGCGCCGTAGGGCGAAAGCGGCAGCTTGCTCTGATAGATCTTGCCGGTCTCGTAATCCTTGAGCGCATAAGGCAGCGTGACAGACTTCTGCTCTCTTGTCCAGTTCATCACGAACAGGAACTCCGTGCCGTCTCTCCCCTGCCGCGCCGCAGCCGAAACGCCGTGCGGGAAGGTCGTATCGAGCACCGGATGAACGCCGAGGCGCTCTGCCAGCTCCGGCAGAAAATCGGAGAAGAAGCGGTCCTCCGCAAAGCCCGCGAGATAATACGCGGTGCCGCGGCCGCAGGCATGGCGCGTCAGGCAGGGCAGGTCGTCCGGCATACAGGGATTGCCCGTGTCGTAGACGCCCAGCACCTCCGCGCCGGCCGGTGCGATGCGCTCGCAGAGCTTTTCCAGACGGTAGCTTTCCGCAAGCGGGAACGGCGCCTTCACGATATGCATGGTCTCATGCTGACCGTCATAAAGCGGGTCGGATTCAAGGAAGCGGATGCCCGCCAGCCCGGCAAGTCCCCCGCCCGGCGTATCGCCCGTGAAGCAGAGGTCATGTTCATCCGCAATGCCGGTGTGCATCGTCAGGACGACCGTGCCGCCGGATCTTGCGTAATCGCAGATGCGCTTTGCGGTATCGCCGCGCAGCATGTAAAGCATCGGCACGCAGAGCAGATGATAGCCGGAATAATCGGCTTCCGCGTCCACAATGTCAACCGCATAGCCCGTTTTCCAGTATGCCTTGTAGAACCGCAGCATCAGTTCGGTGTCGCCGATGCCGTCGTTCCGCGGCCCCTGCGCGTCATTGACCGCCCAGTGACTTTCGGTATCATACAAAATTGCGATGCGCGCGTTTGTCCGGGCACCGCAGAGTGCATCGAGCTTCTGCAGCGTGCGCCCCAGATCGCTGACCTCCTGAAACACGCGCGTATCCGTGCGGTTCGCGTGCGTCATGACGGCACCGTGCAGCTTTTCGCAGCCGCCCCGGCTCTGCCGCCACTGGAAATACTGGATCGAATCTGCGCCGTGCGCCAGCGCGGAGATCGCGGTCAGACGGTGAAAGCCCCATGTTTTCGGCCGGCAGACGGTCTGCCAGTTCGTATGGGACGGCGTGTTTTCCATGAGCAGGAACGGTTTGCCGAGCATCGAACGGCAGAGGTCGGAGTAAGCGTCCGCGGGATAAGCCTGTTCGGATTCGTCGCCGTCAGCACTGCTGTGCCATGCCGGATAGCAGTCCCAAGAGACGATGTCCAGCGATTTCGCCAGCTCATGATACCCGATGCCGTCATAGAACTGCATGAAATTCGTCGTGACCGGGATCAGCGGGTTCTCCGCCTTCAGCGGCGCGATCTCGTTTTCGAGGAAGCTGCGCATCTGTGCGGAGCAAAAGCGCTTCCAGTCGAGGTTCAGCCCGTGGATGCCCGTTTCCCCGATCGGCGAGGGCGATTCGATCTGCTCCCAGTCCGTGTAGGTGTGCGACCAGAATGCCGTCCACCATGCCGCGTTCAGCGCGTCAAGGGAGCCGTACCGCGCCTTGAGCCAGTCGCGGAAAGCCGCCTGACAGAGCGCACAGTGACACTCCCCCTGGATCTCATTGCTGACATGCCAGAGAATGACGGCGGGATGATGCGCAAAGCGCTCCGCCAGCTTCGTATTGACCGCCCGCACCTTTTCGCGGTAAACGAGCGAGGTATAGCAGTGATTGTGCCGTCCGCCCGGCAGCTCCCGGACGCGGTCAGCCCGGACGCGCCGCACCTCCGGATATTTCGCGGCGAGCCAGAGCGGTCTTGCGCCGGAGGGCGTCGCCAGCACGGTGCGGATGCCGTTTGCGTACAGCGCGTCAATGATCTCTGCGAGCCAGTCAAGGCGGTAGTCGCCCTCTGCCGGCTCCAGCGCCGCCCATGCAAAAATACCGAGCGACACACAGTTGATGCTGGCCTGCTGCATCTGCAGGATGTCCTGCGAGAGGATGTCCGGGCGGTCGAGCCACTGCTCCGGGTTGTAGTCACAGCCGTGGAGAATGTGCGGATACGGGGTCGCGGTCTGCATGAGGGACGCCTCCTTTTCGGATAATTGACAGTTAATGTTATTATAACCGATAATCGGGATACAGTCAAGAAAAATATGAAGAATCGTGCGGAAAACCTGATCTGGGGTCAACAAAATTCTACTGACAGGCTAATACAGCAAAGCTTTAACGCGTCAAATCAAAGCCTGAAAATGCTTTTAATACAGAAACGGGCCGAAATTGAAACAAAAATTATAGGATATGTCAAATTTAAATACGACATGTATAATTATATTGCCGGAATACGTAAAATTGAAAAACACAAGCTTCCGCAACAAAATTTCATTTCAAAAACAATCAAAAATAAAGTAGATACGAAGAAAATACATATACATTGAATCTGTTGTGTGCAAATCGCCGGAAACGGAACGCATTTTTGGCTTGTTCATGCTATATATACCGGATTTTGGCTTATTTTCTGAAAAAAGGTTGACTTTTTATCTCGTTTGCAGTATAATATAATAGAATAGACAGCTGTGCCCGATTTGTACGTGAAAATAATACAGTCTGTCTAAAAATAGGGAGGGATTACGAGAAAATGTTGAGAGAAATGTCTATTCGCGGTCCGTCATAAGGATCCGCCCGCCGTAACGGGCTGCCGCACAGCCGGAAGGACGCAGCTGTGCGGTGCGGTCGGAATGCGTCCGCAGGGAACGGGACAGCCGCAGCGAAACGGCCGTGCCGTTCGGGGAGAGACGGCCGGCCATGCACCGGCTGAACAGGGAACGGCAGATGCGGGAACACTGCCGGATCAAATGAGAAGTATGTGAGGAGGAGTATTCAACATCATGGCTAAGAGCATAAAGGACCGGCTGCTGACGCTTGGGGCCGCGGCAGTAGTCGGTTTGAGCGCGATTCCGCTGAGCAACATCGCGGTATCGGCGGATGAGGTAACGCTGACGCCGACCGGAGAAAACGGTAAGGCGATACTGCACATTCCGTCCGAAGGCGTGCATCATTGGAATGTTGACCCCAGTGTTCTTTCAGACGAACACGGTCTGCTCCAGAAAATTGATTACGAGAACATCCGTGTTCAGGAGGAGAACTTCGGCAATCAGGTTCTCTATGTCAATGTGGATCTTGCAGGGTATGACACCTATGTTCTTCCCAGCACTGTGTCGCCTTCCGGCAGCAATGAGGAGGAGAGCGGCACGCTCGGCACGAACATCCTTTGGACGTTTTACGATTCATCGGCCTCTGACGGTGCATATACCGGTGATCTGATCGTGACCGGCGACGGTTTCTACGGATGCATTCTTGCGCCGAAGGCGACAGTCGAAGCGAGACAGCCGGTTGACGGTACGATCATTGCAGAGAACGTCATCTGCGGTAATGAGCTGCACAAGGCGGATTTCCTTTCAAGGGAAATCGACAGCACCCAGATGGGGCTTGTGGAGCATATTGATGTTGACAAGGAATGGAACATTCAGGAGGCAGGACCGGAGACGCCGGAAAAGCAGGATATTACAGTTCAGCTTTTCAGATCGCACAGCCCGAACCTGGATCCGAAATACTGTGCGGAAAATGCAGCTGCTTATGCAGGCGATCCGGCTGAAACCGGCTTTGAAAGCACACTCGCAATTGACGGTCTGCCGATTACGAAGGGCACTTATAAAGACAGCATCTGGTACACAGGCAATGCACTCGGCGTTGCAGGTGATTTCTGTGTGTTTGCATTTGACACGGCAACGCAGATCAACCATTTGCAGGGCAACCTGGCCTGCCAGAATCTGATTGTCCGTTCCGGTGCTCCGCTCGGCCCGAACCTTTCGAGCGGGGATACAATCGGCAACGGCAAGGGCAACCAGGACCTTATGTGCGTTGTGACGAAAAAGATCACGACGGAGAATGATCTCAAGCAGCTCGTTGTACAGATGGGCAGCTTTGCGATCCCGCAGACAGAGTACATGGCAAGCTGGGGCATGAATTACAGCTCCTTCCCGCCGTCGTGGGAAAACAAGATGGGATATCCGTATGACTATAAGCGGAACAATTCGATTATTCCGGTCAGCTATAACGGTGTTCCCTCGAATGCTTTCACCGGAGATTCTTCTGTTCCGCGTGATTACAGTTTCCAGATCAACACCAATGTTCCTGACGGAAAGATGCGGATCATGCATGCCGGAAACGACTTCCTGGATATGGAGAAGCTTCAGCAGGAATATATTCAGCTGGCAAACGAAATCGTCGGCGGCTACGATCCTTCCACACGCGAGAAGGATGAGCTGAACGCAGTCGAGTTTGTCGATCAGATGACGCTGAAAGAACGCAGCGAATGGAAGGGCGCGTTCAAGAATCTGCCCAAGACGGATTGTAACGGCAATCCGTGGTACTATTATATAGTAGAAAAAACGCCGGAAGGCTTTACTGCAAGATACGCCGGCAACCCTGTCAGCGGTGACAGCGGTGCCGTGACGGTTACCAACACCAACGAGAGGGAAAAGACGACTGAACTCAGCATTTCCAAGAAGGGTACTGACGGTCAGATGCTGCTCGGCGCGACCATGGTGCTGAGCGGCAAGAAAACTGACGGAACGCCGATTAAGCTGAAGGACGGCCCGGCGGATGCCGAGCTCGGCGCAGGCGCAGAGAAGCTTCCGCGTCCTGCAGATAACGAGAATGCGGTCTGCTGGAAAACCGGCACGGAAAGCGCGAAGTTCAAGAAGCTGCCTGACGGCCTCTACACACTGACAGAGACTGCGGCACCGAACGGCTATAACACCGCTCCGGCGATCACCTTCGAGATCAGAGATCAGAAGGTTGTGGAGAACAGTGAGGCCGGTATCGCCGCAGAGGCCGATACTATTATAATGGAAGACTGGCTGCTGAAGGATGTTGTCATCTCCAAGCAGAAGGTCGGCGGCGAAGAGCTGAAGGGCGCAGAACTGACGCTCACCGGCAGAGAGGCCGAAACGAACAAGAGCATCGACCTGAGCAAGGTAACGCTTGATCTCGGTGCAGAAGCAGAAGCGGGCAGCATCACGGCTGACGCTGTGAAGTGGACATCCGGCTCCGCACCGACGACCGTCAAGGGTCTGCCGGACGGTATCTACACGCTCCATGAGGACACTGCTCCGATCGGCTACCACACCGCGACCGATATCGAGTTCACGATCGAGAAGGGTGCGCTCACGAAGATCGGCAGCAGAGAGCTGACCGCGGACGAACCGGTCGTCATGACCGACAGGGAGCTCGCGACTGTCGAGATCTCCAAGACCGGCGTGGATGAGAAGGAACTCCAGGGCGCGACCCTGACGCTGACCGGTACCGATAAGCAGGGCCGTGCTGTCACCTTCGCACTCGACCAGATCGAAGCCGGTGACGAGGCGACTGTGAAGTCCGGCGACGGCGATACCGCGGCACAGTGGGTTTCCGGCAAGACGCCGACCACGATCAAGCACATTCCGGACGGTACGTACACCCTGCATGAGGATGCGGCTCCGAACGGATATTCCCTTGCAACTGACATCACATTCGTCATTGACAATGCAGAGATCACCCAGATCGGCGAAAAGAGCGTGACGGGCACCAATACCGTTGTCATGAACAACACGACGCTGGCAAATCTCGTGTTCTCCAAGGCCGACCAGTTCGGCACGGAGGTCAAGGGCGCAAAGATGGAGCTGACCGGTCTGACCGACAAGACGGACGCGGACGGCAACAGAATCCCCGTGACGTTTGATACCGTGAACGTCGAGCTCGGCGAGGACGCGGCACTCGGCGCAAATGCCGACAGCACCAAGCTGGAGTGGACCTCCGGCAGCACCTCTACCAACATTAAGAATCTGCCGGACGGCGACTACATCCTCCATGAGGAAGCAGCACCGAACGGCTATGTGAAGGCAACTGACATCCCCTTCACGATCAGGAACGGCAAGCTGACTTCGGTCAAAGGCGATGCAGTCGAGGAAGGTCAGATCACGGTCCAGATGATCGACGAAAAGATCGTCGAGGTCGAGATCTCCAAGCAGGACGTCCACAGCGCAGAGCTGCCGGGCGCACTCCTGACTCTGACCGGCGAGGACAGCACCGGCGCAGCGATCAGCTTTGCTGACGGTTCCGTGAAGCCCGGCGAGGGCGCAACAGTCAAATCCGGCAGCGGTACTTCCCTGCAGTGGGAATCCGGCACCGCACCGACTGTTGTCACGAATCTGCCGGACGGCACCTATACCCTGCATGAGGACACCGCGCCGGACGGTCACAATGTCGCGACGGATATCGTCTTTGTGATCGAAAGAGGCGAGCTCATTACCGTTGACGGCAATGCACCTGCCGAGGCGGGCAAGGTCGTCATGGTCGATACCGACCTGACCGATGTTGTGTTCTCCAAGGCGGATCAGTTCGGCGATGAGGTCAAGGGTGCGACCCTGACCCTCACCGGCAAGGACAGCAGAGGCAATGATGTTGTGTTCAAGACCGCTGACGTCCAGCTCGGCGAAGGCGCAGTCCTGAACACCGCCGCAGACGGCACGACGCTTGAATGGGTCTCCGGCAGCAAGACGACCCTTGTGAAGAATCTCCCGGACGGCAGCTATCTGCTGCACGAGGAGTCCGCGCCGAACGGCTACAACAAGGCGTCGGATATGCCCTTTGAGATCAAGGGCGGCAAGCTTTATTCGGTCATGGGCGTTCCGGTCGAGGAAGGCGGCAAGACCGTTCAGATGATCGACGAGAAGATCGTCGAGGTCAAGATCTCCAAGCAGGACGTTCACAGTCAGGAGCTGCAGGGTGCGACCCTGACGCTCACCGGCAAGAACGGCACAGAGGATATCAAGCTGTTCAAGGATCAGGCGGAGCTCGGCGAAGGCGCAGAGCTCAAGACGACCGAGGACGGCACTTCCCTGCAGTGGGTCTCCGGCACAACGCCGACCGTGATCCACGATCTGCCGGACGGCACCTACAAGCTGCATGAGGATGCGGCACCGGACGGTTTCAATGTCGTGACCGATGTCGAGTTCGTGATCGAAA
Organism: Oscillospiraceae bacterium; assembly: GCA_017545185.1. Lineage (GTDB taxonomy): Bacteria > Bacillota > Clostridia > Oscillospirales > Ruminococcaceae > Firm-04. The sequence goes on from JAFWQJ010000033.1 coordinate 166,127, forward strand.
GAGGCGAGCTTAAAACAGTCAACGGCGAGGCGCCGGCAGCGGAAGGCACCGTCGTGATGACCGATATCGCAAAGGCAGAGGTCAAGATTTCCAAGCAGGATGCTTCCAACCATAAGGAGCTTCCGGGCGCAGTGCTGACGCTGACCGGCGTGACCCACGAGCGTGACGCGGAAAACAATCCGGTCAAGGTCGTGTTCCCGGATGGTTCTGTCGAGCCCGGCACGGGTGCGACGGTCAAATCCGGCAGCGGCACTTCCCTGCAGTGGGAATCCGGCACGGCGCCGACCAATGTCAAGAATCTGCCGGACGGCATCTACACACTCCATGAGGATACCGCTCCGGACGGCTTCAATGTCGCAACGGATATCACCTTTGAGATCAAGAACGGCGAGCTGAAGATGATCAACGGCGTCGAGACCGAAGCAGGTGCAGACACCGTCACGATGTTCGACGACCAGATCATCAGAACGCAGATCAGCAAGAAGGATCAGTTCGGCGAGGAAGTTCCGGGCGCAACGCTGGAGCTGACCGGCAAGAGCGGCGGCAAGGCGATCGAATTTGCACTGGGCTGCATGGAGCTCGGCACGGGCGCAAAGTCGCTCAGCACCTCCGGCGAAAAGCTGGCATGGGTCTCCGGCACCGGCGCGACCAACATCAAGGATCTGCCGGACGGCGAATACCTGCTCCATGAGGAAGCAGCTCCGAACGGCTATCTGGTCGCAAATGACATGAAGTTCAAGATCGAGGGCGGCAAGCTGACTGAGGTCAACGGCGAGGCTGTTGCCGAAGGCACGACGACCGTCACGGTGATCGACCACAAGCTCGCAGAGACCAAGATCAACAAGGCTGACCAGTTCGGCGCAGAGGTTGCGGGCGCGACCCTGATCCTGACCGGCAAGGACAGCGAAGGCAACGATATCACATTCCCTGAGGGCTCCCTGAAGCCGGGTGAGGGCGCAGTTGTGACCTCCGGCAGCGGCGAGAAGCTTGAGTGGAAGTCCGGCACGGCACCGACTGACGTCAAGAATCTGCCGGACGGCAAGTACACGCTGCATGAAGATGCGGCACCGAACGGCTATCTCGTTTCCAGCGATATGACCTTTGAGATCGAGGGCGGCAAGCTTGTGAAGATCAACGGCGCGGCTGTTTCTGAGGACACCGTCGTGACGATGATCGACGAGATGATCGTCGAGGTCGAGATCTCGAAGGCTGACCAGTTCGGCAAAGAGGTCGAGGGTGCGACCCTGATCCTGACCGGCAAGAACAGCGCAAATAACGCAATTATCTTCCCGGCTGAGTCCGTGACCGCGGGCGAGGGCGCAAAGGTCAAGACCGATTCCGGCGAAAAGCTGGAATGGACCTCCGGCAAGGGCAGCACGACTGTGAAGAACCTTGCAGACGGCACCTACACGCTGCACGAGGATGCGGCACCGAACGGCTATCTCGTCTCCCACGACATGACCTTCGTGATTGAGAACGGCAAGGTCGTCAAGGTGAACGGCGAGGATTACACCGAGGGCAACGTCATCACGATGATCGACGAGCGTCTGGGCGATGTGAAGATCGCGAAGAAGGACGCATTCGGCGGTGAGGTCGAGGGCGCGACCCTGACGCTGACCGGTACCGACAAGGACGGCAACAAAGTTACATTCCCGGCAGGCTCCGTCGAGCTGGGTGCGGGCGCAGAGCTCGTGAACGGCAGCGGCGACAAGCTTGCATGGATCTCCGGCACAGAAACTACGAATGTTCTGAATCTCGTTGACGGTATCTACACGCTGCACGAGCAGACGGCACCGACCGGCTTTGCAGTCGCACAGGATATGACGTTCGAGATCGAGAACAGCAAGATCGTCAAGATCAACGGCGAGGCAGTCGCCGAGGGCACTGTCGTGGAGATGATCGACAAGGCACTTGCAGACGTCAAGATTTCCAAGCAGGATGCAGCCGACAGCAAGGAGCTCGAGGGTGCGACGATGCAGCTGACCGGTACCGATAAGGACGGCAATGCTGTTGAATTCCCGGCAGGCTCTGTTGTTCCGGGCGAGGGCGCAGTCCTGACGACCGGCGAGGGCACGAAGCTTGAGTGGACGTCCGGTCAGGCACCGACCGACATCAAGAACCTCGTTGACGGCACGTATGTACTGCACGAGGAGGTTGCTCCGAACGGCTACGAGGTCGCAACGGATATCACCTTTGTGATCGAGGACGGCAAGCTGACGAAGATCGGCACCGAGACCGTCGCAGAGGGCGAGAACCTGATCGTCATGTTCGATGACGCGAAGGTCACGACCACGGTCACCACGAGCACGACTGCTCCGGAGACTACGACGACTGAGGCAACGACCACCACCACGGCAAAGGCAACTACTACAACACCGGCAGTCACCACGACGACGACTGCTCCGGTTACCACGACCACCGCGAAGGTCACGACCACAACGGCACCGGTCACTACGACCACCGCGAAGGTCACGACCACAACGGCTCCGGTCACTACGACCACCGCGAAGGTCACGACCACAACGGCTCCGGTCACCACGACCACCGCGAAGGTCACGACCACGACTGCAAAGGTCACCACGACCACCGCAAAGGTCACCACGACCACCGCAAAGGTCACGACCACGACTGCAAAGGTCACCACGACCACTGCGAAGGTCACGACCACTACCGCAAAGGCAACCACCACCGCACCGGTCACCACGACTGCTGTCACGACGACCGCAGGCGGCCCGGATGTGAAGATCGCGAAGAACGACACAATGGGCACCGAGGTCAAGGGCGCAACGCTGACGCTGACCGGTAAGGACAGCGAGGACAATGCGATCGTCTTCCCGGCAGGCTCCGTGAAGCTCGGCGCAGGCGCGGAGCTCATCAACGGCAGCGGCGACAAGCTCGCATGGAAGTCCGGCGATGAGACCACCGATATCCTGAACCTCGCAGACGGCGTTTACACGCTGCATGAAGATGCGGCACCGAACGGCTATACGGTCGCAAGCGACGTGACATTTGAGATTAAGGGCGGCAAGCTCGTCAAGATCAACGGCGAGGACGTCACCGACGGCACCGTTGTTGAGATGATCGACGAAGCACTTGCAGACGTCAAGATCAACAAGGCAGACCAGTTCGGCGCAGAGGTCGAGGGCGCAAAGCTGACCCTGACCGGCACCGACAAGGACGGCAACGCGGTCGAGTTCCCGGCGGGCTCTGTGCAGCTGGGCGAGGGTGCAACGCTGACTTCCGGCGAGGGCACGAAGCTCGAATGGACGTCCGGTTCGGAGTCCACCGACATTAAGAACCTCGTTGACGGCACCTACACGCTGCACGAGGATGCGGCACCGAACGGCTATCTCGTCTCCCACGACATGACCTTTGTTATTGAGAACGGCAAGGTCGTCAAGGTGAACGGCGAGGATTACACCGAGGGCAACGTCATCACGATGATCGACGAGCGTCTGGGCGATGTGAAGATCGCGAAGAAGGACGCATTCGGCGGTGAGGTCGAGGGCGCGACCC
>JAFWQJ010000034.1 GCA_017545185.1 Oscillospiraceae bacterium
ACTGCGACAGCGGCGAGGAACCGAAGAACTCCTTGATCGCTGCGGTGATCGGACGGATATTGACCAGCGTCTGCGGGGTGAGCGTTTCGGCATCCTGTGCCTGCAGGCTCATGCGCTCGCGGATGACGCGCTCCATTCTTGCAAAGCCGATGCGGAACTGGTTCTGCAGCAGCTCGCCGACCGAACGGATACGGCGGTTGCCGAGGTGGTCGATGTCATCGGTGTGGCCGATGCCGTCGCAGAGGTTGCAGAAGTAGCTGATCGTTGCGAAGATATCGTCGCGGACGATGTGCTTCGGCACGAGCAGATCCTTGTTCGTGCGGATCAGCTGACCGAGCTTTTCGGCATCGCCGTCGGCTTCTTCCAGCAGATCCTTCAGCACTCTTGCGGAGACCTTCTCGTTGATGCCGTATTCCTCGGCATTGAAGTTCTCGATGAAGGCTGCGGCATAGGGTGTGATATCGACCATGCCGGAGCCGAGCACCTTGACCTCGCGCTCGACAAATTCCGCGACGAGCTCATGCTTCTTCTCATCGACATGGGTCTCGCGGACCTCGGCCTCGACATACGCCTCAAAGACGCCTGCCTGCTCGATCTCCTGTGCCAGTGCCGGGGTGATCTTCATGCCCGTATCCGCGATCATCTCGCCGGTCATGAAGCTGAAAACCGGTCTGGAAAGCACCTGATCGACCAGTCTCGCGCCGATGCCGAGCTTCTTGTTGTACTTGTATCTTCCGAAGCGGCAGAGATCATAGCGCTTCGGATCGAAGAACAGATTGTTGACGAGGGTCTTTGCCGCATCGACGGTCGCAGGATCGCCCGGACGGAGCTTCTTGTAGACCTCGAGCAGCGCCTCGTTGATGTTCTTCTCGGCATCGTCGGTGATGCCTTCCTCTTTCTGCTCGATCGTCGCCTTCAGTCTGGGATCGTCGCCGAACATTTCGAGGATCTCCTCGTTCGTGCCGACGCCGAGCGCGCGGATGAACTTGGTGATCGGGATTTTTCTGTTCTTGTCGATCTTGACGGAAACGACGTCGTTGGAATCCATTTCGTATTCGAGCCATGCACCGCGGTTCGGGATAACGGTCGTGGTGAACAGGCTCTTGCCCGACTTATCGCGGGTAAAGCTGTAGTATACGCCCGGAGAACGGACGAGCTGCGAAACGATAACACGCTCCGCGCCGTTGATGACGAACGTGCCGCTCTCAGTCATCAGGGGCATATCGCCCATATAGATCTCGCTGCTGGTGACCTTATCGGTCTCCTGATTCCAGAGACGCGCCTTGACACGCAGCGGTGCTGCATAGGTCGCGTCACGCTCCTTGCATTCCGCGATCGTATACTTGGGGGTATCGTCGATGCGGTAATCAATGAAGCTTAACTGCAGATTGCCGTTGAAATCGCTGATCGAGGCCACATCGCGGAATACCTCCCGCAGACCTTCCGTCAGAAACCACTCGTAGGACTTCTTCTGCACCTCGATGAGGTTCGGCATCTGCAAAACCTCGTCGATCTTACCGAAGCTCTTGCGTGTGTTTTTTCCGACCTGAACGTCCTTGACCGAAACCGCTGTCTGCACGTCCGGACTGGTTTTAGAGCTCATGGGCAAAAACCTCCTGTCTTTTGTATCAGGGCGCATCCGCCCGCAGTGTCATTTCCTGATTTTTTTAGAAAAAGGACTTGACAAAACCGCAGGTTCTATGCTATACTATTACGCGGAGAAAAGCCGCTTGTGCCTAGTCAGGCATTCTACTATTATAATTCACTTGGTACCATTTGTCAAGTGCCTGCGAAAATATTTGGTCATCCTGCCGCGATACAGTTGTCTGTACCGCGGCTTTTTTGGCGTACAAATCAGAGAACGTATGTTCGTAATTTACGGATTAAAACGATATTGAAAAAACATGCCGAAAATGCGGAAAAATTTTTTCGGTTGCCGTCCGGCGAACCCGCTTCGGATGAAAAGCAGCCCGCCGGTTCCCGCCTCTGATTGTGACGGTTCTGTGAAAATCCCGTAAATATCCGGTGAAGAAGCTTGCATTTTCCGGTTTTTGTGGTATACTGATTTTAGCACTCAGAGAGGCAGAGTGCTAATTTTCTGATAGAAAGGTGAATCCGTTATGGAACAAAAACAGTTTCAGGCAGAGTCCAAGCGTATGCTGGACCTGATGATCCATTCGATCTATACACATAAGGAGATCTTTCTCCGCGAGCTGATCTCCAACGCATCCGACGCGATCGACAAGCTCTATTTCCGCTCCCTGACCGACGATCAGGTCGGCAAGAGCCGCGACGATTTCTACATCGAGATCACGCCGGACAAGGAAAAGCGCACCCTGACGATCACCGACAACGGCATCGGCATGACCGCAGAGGAACTCGAACAGAACCTCGGCGTCATCGCGCATTCGGGCTCCCGCGCATTCAAATCCGAGAACACCCTTGACGAGAACACCGATATCATCGGTCAGTTCGGCGTCGGCTTTTATTCGGCGTTCATGGTCGCCAAGCGCGTGACCGTCCGGACAAAGGCCTACGGCAGCGATACCGCTTACATCTGGCAGTCCGAGGGCGTCGAGGGCTACACCGTCGATACCTGCGAGAAGTCCGACGTCGGCACGGAGATCGTGCTCGAACTTCTGGACGATACCGAGGACGAGAAGTATTCCGAGTTCCTTGAGGAATTCCGCATCCGCCAGCTGGTCAAGAAGTATTCCGATTATATCCGCTTCCCGATCCGCATGGAGATCACCCGCGAAAAGCTCAAGGAGGGCAGCGAGAGCGAGTACGAGACCAGCATTGACGTCGAGACGCTCAACAGCATGACCCCGATGTGGAAGAAGAACAAGAACGAGCTGACTGAGGAGGACTATACGACCTTCTACCGCGACAAGTTCTTCGATTACACCGCGCCGCTGCTGCATATCCACAACCGCAGCGAGGGCACCGTCACCTATAATTCCCTGCTGTATATCCCGGCCAAGGCACCGTATGACTTCTATACGAAGGACTATGAAAAGGGACTGCAGCTCTTTGCAAGCGGCGTCATGATCATGGACAAGTGCGCCGACCTGCTGCCGGATCATTTCAGCTTTGTGCGCGGTCTGGTCGATTCCGAAGACCTGTCGCTGAACATCTCCCGTGAGATGCTGCAGCATGACCGTCAGCTCAAGCTGATCGCGAAATCGCTGGAAAAGTCGATCAAGAACGAGCTTGCCAAGCTGCTCAAGACCGACCGCGAAAAGTATACCGAATTCTGGAAGGCGTTTGGCATCCAGCTGAAATTCGGCGTATACAACAACTTCGGCGCAAACAAGGAGCTGCTGCAGGATCTGCTGATGTTCCACAGCTCCGGCTGCGACGACGCAGAGGGCTTCACGACGCTGGCGGAATACGTCACCAGAATGCGTGAGGATCAGAAATATATCTACTATGCGGCAGGCGAGACCGTCACAAGATGCGCGGGTCTGCCGGCAGCGGAGCTCGTGCGCGACAAGGGCTATGAGGTGCTGTATCTGACCGAGAACGTCGATGAATTTGCGATCCAGATGCTGATGAAGTATCAGGACAAGGAGTTCAAGAATGTCTCCGCGGGCGATCTCGGCCTCGAATCCGAGGAGGACAAGACCGCGCTGGAGGAGAAGAACGCCGCGGCAAAGGATCTGTTCGAGGAGATGCAGAAGGCACTGGAGGGCAAGGTCAAGGCGGTGCGGCTCTCGAACCGTCTGAAGAACCATGCGGTCTGCCTGTCGAGCGACGGCCAGCTTTCTCTGGAAATGGAGAAGGTGCTGAACACGATGCCGACCGGTCAGAAGGTGCAGGCGGAGCGCGTGCTTGAGCTGAACCCTGATCATCCGGTCTTTGCAACGCTGGAGCGTCTGCTGACGGAGGACAAGGAAAAGCTGGACAAGTACGCCGATCTGCTGTATCAGCAGGCATTGCTGATCGAGGGAATGCCGGTCGAGGATCCGGTCGCCCTCAGCAAAATGATCTGCGACCTGATGATTTGACAGAGGTGCCTCCGGCGGATTTAAAATGGGGCTCCGCCCCAACCCCCGCTGGGGACTAGTCCCCAGACCCCGTTATAGAGAACAAATGGGTGCTGACATGACAGTCGGCACCCGTTTTGCATTTCGCTGCCGGTCCGGCACTTTGCCGCCGGCACGCACCCATATCAAAAGTTTTTGATCCAGCTTTTTTCAAAAAGCTGGCGGAGTCCAGAGGCAGAGCCTCTGGTCGCCCGTCGCAACGGGCGAAATACCCCAGCGTTCAAGCGCACGAAGGGCTTGGGAGCCGGTAAGAGCGGCTCCCATTCTCAAATCGTATCCGCGAAGCGGATACCTCTTATTAGGCGAATCACAAAGCGATTCGCAGCCGCCCGCTGAACATAGGAGCGGCGCAAGCCGCGACGAGTGAACGGGCGTTCCGGGTTCTTAGGGCTGGAAGCCCTAAGTTTCGCTGTGCAAACAAACGGGTGCTGACATTCCAATCAGCACCCGTTCTTTTTATCATGTTATCCTTCAAGGATCGGCGTTTCCGGATCCACAAAAACGCTGTCGGTGATGACATCCTCCGAGACAAACGCGATCAGTTCCATTTCGGGAGTCGTATATTCCTTCATCATCATTCTCCTTTCCGGTTATTAAAGCGAGTGCAGATACGTTTCAGCGGCCTTGCCGTACTCATAAAGTGCCCAGCCGAGATCCTGCACGGTCTGCGGTTTATCGTCGGCAACAGCAAGCACACACCAGTCTCTCGGGCAGACAAGGTGCTCTCTTCCGTCCACATAGATCCGCTCAGAGCCCACGAGATTCTGCGCGGGAATATCGGTGATTGCAAAGTATCGCTTGCCGTCTGCCGATGTTTCGGCGGTCAGTGTCTCGTATTCGTCAAAGTCCGTCTGCCAAATGACCTCCGCAGCATCCGTATAGATTCGGAGATCGGTGCCGGAATTGAGGATCAGCGACAGCCCGTAATCGCCGTCCGCGGTATTGCAATCATCGAACCAGTGATGCGAATAGTCTTCCGGGAAGATCGTATGCGTTTTGCCCATGAAGTGATTTTCCGCGGATTTGAAATAGCGTTCCAGTGCCGTGACCAGATTGGTCAGATACTCGTTGCCCGTGTCCTGATAACTGTCGATGTAGTCCGCCGCGGAATACAGGAACTGCTTGTCCGTCAGCGGGACGGCATTGCCCTTGTAAATGTCGGTCAGATTGTTCCCGCTGTCGTAAAGCTTCAGCGTGACCTTGTTCAGACGCTGTGTCGCGTTGATGCCGTAGGTCAGCTTTGTGCAGCCGGCATATTCGCCGTTCTGCACCTTCAGTCCTGCAAATTCAGAACGCGGGATCTCAACCGTACCGAGCGGGCCTTCCAGCACAGCTTTTGCCGCATCGCTGCTCAGCCGCACATAAAAGTTGATGCCGATCCTGCCGTCAAGCGAAAGGCTGGCCCCCTTCACGGTGCTGCCGCCGAAGGTCAGATAGCCGGGGTTCTGCATACCTCCGTCAATATGGGCGTAGTCACCGTCTATATGTTCCGAAGAATATTTGGTGCCGCTGCCGCCGGTCAGTGCCGTGCAGCCGTAAAACATATCCTCCGACTGCACCACTGCGTCCGTATTCCACAGATCGGAAACATAGATCGTTTTCAGCTTTCTGCAGTTTTCAAACATTCCGTAATAATCAAAAAACACTATATCATCTATATTATCGCTCTCAATCAAGAGCATTTCATAGAACGGCTCACTCATATACAAAACATTCGAGGTATCAAAGCCGGTCAGGTCGAGCTCCGTCAGTTCTCTGCAATCATAGAACATGCAGCTCATATCCGTAACATTGGATGTGTCCAGTGAGGAAATGTTCAGCTCTTTCAAAGCGGAGCAGTAATAGAACATACTGTTCATATTCGTCACATGAGAGGCATCTGCCTTTGAAAGGTCAACGCTGACAAGATACTCAAACGGCTCCTGAGGATCTAACTCTAACGTAGTCAAATCCGATACCGGATGAAACAAATCGGAACAGTCCTCCGGCAGGACGGTACCCGCTTCCGCCACAACTCTTTTCAGATGCTGGCTCATACTATAATCCCAGATCTCGTCCCTCGTCACATTTCCGCTCAGTGTCAGGGTATCGCCGTCAAGCACCGCATCCGCACTTGCCGAAAGCGACCCCGCTGCCGTACAGACCGCCGCGCCGATCAACACCGCCGCATCCGTTTTTGCACCATGCGGCATATCATGTTGATTTTTGCCTTTTCCCCATTGAAATATCCGGAATAATATGTTATAATAAGTGTATTCGCAAAACCGCACATCAAAAAAAGGAGAACTATCATGCAATTAGATGCCAAAACACTGGATACCCTTGCATGGCTGTCCAGACTGGACATTCCCGAAGACGAAACAGAGGCGCTCTCCGGCAGCATTGCCGAGATGCTGACCTTTTTCCAGCAGCTTTCCGCACTCGATACCGAGGGCGTGGAGCCGACCGCGCACATCGCGCCGCTTGAAAACGTGCTGCGCGAGGACGAGCCGTTTTCGCCGCGTCTTGACCGCGACCTGCTGCTTTCCGGCACGCAGTCCGAGGACGGTCTCATCACCCTGCCGAAGGTCATCGGCTGAAAGGAGCGCGGGATATGAGATACAGTGAAATGGATATCGCAGCACTCTCGAAGCTGCTGCAGAACAAAGAGGTCACCGCAAAGGAGCTTGCAGCCGACGCGCTGAAAGCGATCGCGGAGACGGACGGCCAATTCGGTGCATATCTGACCGTTGCAGAGGAAGAAGCCTATAAGCAGGCGGAGATCGCGGACAAGATGCTCGCGGACGGCACCGCTGGCGCACTGACCGGCATCCCCTTTGCGATGAAGGACAATATCTGCACAAAGGGCATCCGCACGACCTGTGCATCGAAAATGCTCGAAAACTGGCTGCCGGTCTATGACGCGTGCGTCACCGAGCAGCTGAAAAAGGCGGGCGCGGTCATGCTGGGCAAGACCAACATGGACGAATTTGCCATGGGCAGTTCGTCGGAAAATTCCGCTTTGCAGCTGACGCGCAATCCCGCTGCGCCGGACTATGTCCCGGGCGGCTCGTCGGGCGGCTCCGCGGCGGCAGTCGCGGCAAATGAGTGCGCCTTCGCGATCGGCTCCGATACCGGCGGCTCGATCCGTCAGCCGGCGTCTTTCTGCGGCGTCGTCGGCATGAAGCCGACCTACGGCACGGTTTCGCGCTACGGCCTTGTTGCTTATGCGTCGAGCTTTGACCAGATCGGCCCGCTGACGAAAACGGTCGCGGACAATGCAAAGGTGCTGGAGGCGATCTCCTGCCACGACCGCCGCGATTCGACCTCGCTGCCGGAATTTGATACGAACTATTCCGCGCTGATCGGCAAAGACCTTTCCGGTATGCGCATCGGCCTGCCGAAGGAATATTTCGGCGAGGGCATCAATGCCGATGTCGCCGCGCTTGTGCAGAATGCCGCAAAAGCGCTCGAAGGCGCAGGCGCGAAGATCGAAGAATGCTCACTCCCTGCGGTCAGCTATGCGCTGCCTGCATACTATGTGCTCTGCTGTGCGGAGGCGTCCTCGAACCTCGCAAGATTCGACGGCATCCGCTACGGCTACCGCGCAGAGGGCGCGGAGGACTTAGACCGTCTCTACCGCAAGACCCGTACCGAGGGCTTCGGCCGCGAGGTGCGCCGCAGAATTTTGCTCGGAAACTATGTGCTTTCCGCGGGTTATTATGATGCGTACTATAAGAAGGCGCAGCAGGCAAGAACCCTGCTGATCCGCGCGTTCCGGGAGCTGTTCTCGCAGTACGACATGCTGCTGGCTCCGGTCGCGCCGACCCCGGCCTACAAGATCGGGGAGAAGTCCAGCGACCCCATGGAAATGGCACTCGGCGATATCTGCACCGTGCCGGTGAACCTCGGCGGTCTGCCCGCGATCTCGGTTCCGTGCGGCACCGTCGCGCAGGACGGCGCAAATCTGCCCGTCGGCTTCCAGCTGATCGGCCCCGCTTTCTCCGAGGCAAAGCTCTATCAGGCCGCCGCGGCGTATGAGGAATGCGGTGTTTGATTTAGAATGAGGGCTCTGCCCTCAAACTCCCGCCAAAGGGATGCTATCCCTTTGGAATCCCGTTTTAGCAGATAAAGGGGGCGGCAATATGAACTTCAGCGAATGGCTCCGGTTTTTTCTGCTGAATGATGACAGCAGCGATCTGCTCGGCAAATACGGCGAGGATCTGACTGCCCGCAAGCTAAAATGGACGAATCTGTTTGGATATAAAGGTTTGATGCTGCGGAATGTCTATATTCCTGCCGAAATCGGAGAAACGACAGAAATCGACCTGATCTACATTACGCAAAAGGGGCTGTTCATCATTGAAAGTAAGAACATTTCCGGCTGGATTTTCGGGCGGGAAAGTGAACGCTACTGGACGGAATCTCTGCCGGACAAATCAAAACACCGCTTCTTCAATCCGATCTGGCAGAACCGCGGACATATCAAATGGCTGCGCGAGTTCCTGCATGATGAGAACCTGCCCTGCTTTTCGCTCATCGTTTTTTCTGAACGCTGTGAGTTGAAAAAGCTGGAAGTCCGCGACAAAACCTGTGCACTCATTTACCGCGATGAACTCATTTCCACGATCCGTTCGATCTGGAAGCAAAATCCGGATGTGTTTGATGAAGAAGGTACGAAAAGCATTTACGATATGCTGTCAATTCTGCAGAATGCCGATGAAGCAATGAAGCAGGCACACATTGACCGCATACAGGATCAGTACCACGGCATGAAGTGCCCGTCCTGCGGTTCCGCGCTGGTGCTGCGGACAACCAAAACGGGCGCGAACGCCGGACGGCAGTTTTACGGCTGCTCCGCATTTCCGAAATGCAGATATGTCCGCGACGCGGAAGGACAACCGGCGGTTCCTGTTCCGAAACCGATTCCGGAAAGCATGCCGCAGCCTGTACCGGCTCCCGCGGCATTACCCGTGCTGGAGCCCGCAGCCGAACCCGCGCCGGCATCCGCAGCGGAAACAGCGCCCGACAGAAAATGTCCGCGCTGCGGTGCCGAATTGGTACTGAGGACTGCGAAAAAGGGCAATAACGCCGGTAAACAGTTTTACGGCTGCTCTGCGTTTCCAAAATGCAGATACACACGAAATATCCCTGACAATTAAGCGTTGACTATAAAATCATTTCCCTGAAACGACCCGAAATTGAATCAAGGAGCAAATAAAAATGGCAAAATACGAATGTGTCATCGGTCTGGAAGTGCACATTGAACTGCGCACCAAGACCAAGATTTTCTGCGACTGCCCTGCCGATCACGGCGGCGACCCGAACACGCGCTGCTGTCCGGTCTGCATGGGTATGCCGGGTACCCTGCCGGTGCTGAACAGGCAGGTCGTCGATTTTGCGGCGCGCGCGGGCATGATGCTCAACTGCGAGATCGCCCACTTCTCCAAAATGGACCGCAAAAACTATTTCTACCCCGACCTGCCGAAGGCGTATCAGATTTCCCAGCTCGATCACCCGCTCTGCGAGCACGGCTGGATCGACGTCAACGTCAACGGCGAGGAAAAGCGCATCGGAATCACGCGCATCCATATTGAGGAGGACGCGGGCAAGCTGGTGCATACGGATTACGGCTCCGGCGCGGACTGCAACCGCTGCGGCGTGCCGCTGATCGAGATCGTCTCCGAGCCGGATATCCGCACGGCGGCACAGGCAAGAGCATACCTCGAACGTCTGCGCGAGCTGATCCGCTGGGTCGGTGTTTCCGACTGCCAGATGGAGACCGGCTCCATGCGCTGCGACGTCAACCTGTCGATCCGTCCGGTCGGCGATACGAAGCTGTATACCCGCACCGAGATCAAGAACCTCAACAGCTTAAAGCATATCGTTGCGGCGATCGACGCGGAAAAGGCGCGCCAGATCGACGAGACCGAGGCAGGCCGTGAACTCGTGCAGGAGACCCGCCGCTACGACCCCGAAAAGGACAAGACCTATTCGATGCGCGTCAAGGAAAACGCGAACGATTACCGCTATTTCCCTGACCCCGACCTCGTGCCGATCATCCTGACCGACGAGGATCATGCGCGGCTCCGTGCCATGATCCCCGATCTGCCGGAAGAACGCCTTGCGAAGTATATCAACGAATACAAGCTGCCGGAGGCAACGGCAAAGACGCTCTGCGACGAGCCGAAGCTTGCAAATCTGTATCAGGCGGCTGCTGATACGGTCAAACAGCCGAAGCTGCTCGCAAATCTCATGCTTGCGGATGCCGATGCGGTCAGCGTGCCGGCGGCGGTCTGGGCAGAACTGACGAATCTCTGCTCGGACGGCAAGATCAACCGCAGCGCACCGGCAAAGCTGCTGGAAGCCTACCGCGAAAAGGGCGGCGAGATCGCAGCGCTGGTCAAGGAGCTGGGGCTTGAGCAGGTGCAGGATACCGGTCTGCTGAATGCGGTCGCAGATGAGGTCATTGCGGCGAATCCGAAGGCGGTCGCGGACTATAAAGCCGGCAAGGAGGCCGCGATCAAGGCGCTCATGGGACAGGTCATGAAGCGTACCAAGGGCGCGGCGAATCCGCAGGAAGCGACTGAGCTGCTCAAGGAAAAGCTCGCGAAATTATAAGGTATCGCTTCGCGATGATTTGAAATGAGGGCTCCGCCCCAAACCTCGCTGGGGACTAGTCCCCAGACCCCGTTATGTATAACAAATGGGACGCTGACGAAACAGTCGGCGTCCTTTTTTATCCGGTCGGGCATTACGCTGCGGCACGCATCCATATCAAAAGTTTTTGATCCAGCTTTTTTCAAAAAGCTGGCGGAGTCCAGAGGCAGAGCCTCTGGTCGCCCGTCGCAACGGGCGAAATACCCCAGCGCTCAAGCGCATGAAAGGCTTGGGAGCCGGTAAGAGCGGCTCCCATTCTCAAATCGTATCCGCGAAGCGGATACCTCTTATTAGGCGAATCGCAAAGCGATTCGCAGCCGCCCGCAGCACATAGGAGCGGCGCAAGCCGCGACGAGTGAACGGGCGTTCCGGGTTCTTAGGGCTGGAAGCCCTAAGTTTTGCCATACACGGCGGGGAGCCCCCCCCTTTGCCGAGCCCATGCCCGCATACCCGCAAAATCAGAATGCATACAGCAAACACCCCCGGAAGCGGATAAAACTGTTTCCGGGGGTATCTTTATTCTGTATCCGTTTCAAGCGAGAGCATCAGATCCATGACCGCGTAAACATCCGCATCCCCGCCGAATACCGCTTTGTATTCAATCCCGCTTAATGCAAACGGATCAAATCCCGCCGCGTAATACGCAACCCGCAGGCTGTCATCATACGCATCCGGACGTTCCACGTAGAACAATTTGCCGCAATAGCTGATCTGCTCCGCGTCAGGGCTGCCGTCAGAGCCGTGCATTCTGTCCCAGTCCGTCAGCGTGACCGCGCCGTCCGCAAATTCGTATGTCACGGACAGACAGAACGCGCCGCTGCCATGCACATTGCCGTCTCTGCTGACGATCCCGGCATGATACCGCAGAAAATCATCCCGTTCGCAGGGGATGAGCGGATGCCCGAACAGCTCCTGCGCCTCCGCAAAGCTGACCGTCCGGCGCGTGAACACCGCCCCCGGATTCCCGGAGCTGCCGGAGATATCCGGCGCGGCTGTTGTCTGTACGGCGGGCGGAACAGTACGCGCCGGAACGGTCACAGACGGCACAGTCTGCGTCAGTGTCACCTGCGCGGACGGTGCGGTGTACGAAGTCTGCGCGGTCTGAACCGGATTTGCACCGGTCACAGCGGGTTCTGTATGCGTCACGGCGGCAGGCTCCGTGTGTGCAGTCCTTTCTGCGGCGGTCTGCGTTTCTTCTGTATCTGTCCGCGCGGTTTCCGGCTCCCGGACAGTCACCGCGGATGAAGCCGGCGCCGTCCCGCTTTGCCGCAAGGCCGTGACGGCGGGTTCTGCGATCTCCGTCACGGGCAGCGCCGAAGGATTCGGATATGCCGGAATCTCCGGCAGCTCTGCGCCGTTCTGCCGGTACCAAGCAGCCAATCCGGCCGCCAGACAGAGACATGCCAAAACCGGAACGGTATGCAGAACCGTTCGCAGCCGTTTTTTCCACCGCGCCTGCGCATCGCAATACCGCAGCATCAGGCTCTGATACATTTCATCGTCAGTCTTCATATTCAAAGCCGCTCCTTTCCAGTTCGGTTTTCAGTGCTTTTTTCGCATGATACAGCAGATCGCGGAGCTGCCGTTCCGATCTGTGCAGGATCTCTGCCGCCTCCGCATTGCTGAAGCCCTCAAAATAGCTGAGATACAGCACCTGCCTGTATGCAGGATTCAGCCGCCGCATCGCATGATGCAGCAGACGCTTCTGCTCGCTCCGGATGATGCTGCGTTCAAGATCGTCCGCATCCGCAAGATATTCCTGCGATTCCAGCGGCACGGCGGTCAGCTTTGTATGCTTCCGCAGGTATTTCGCGGCGACATGATGCCCGATCGCATAGAGCCATGTTTTGAAGGAGCTCCTGCCGGAAAACCGCGGCCGCTTCCGCATCAGCTCGTAGAATGTGTCCTCGGTCAGCTCCTCCGCGGTATGGATATTCCGGACGATGCTGTGCAGATAGAGCATCAGGCCGGTGCGGTATGCGCAGACGATCTCATGCAGCCCCTCGTTATCGCCTGCGAGAAACCGGCGGTAGCTGCTTTCTCCCTGATCCATGCTGTTCCCTCCTTCCGGGGTTTGATGTGCTTTCAATCATTAGTACCGTTTCGGGCGGAAAAATCGAAGCGAACGCGAAATAATTTTTGCGGGTAATGTTTTACGATCGGTATTCGCTTTCGGTCTGCGCGCAGGCATTGCTTCGACATCTTCTGCAAATTCTCTGCGGTATAATAACAGATACAGATATATACCGCAAAAGAGAGGAATGGTTTTTGATGATCGAATGGAACGAACTGCACACGGATCCCCGTGTCCGCTACGCCGCAAAGGTGACTGGCTGCGGGGTCGCCGCCTGCCTGCTGGCAACCGTACAGCTCAACGGCATGTCCGTGCCGCTCAATACGGCGCTGGCGGCGGCGGTCTCCCCGGCCTGCGGTGCCGCCGTACTCGCCGGAAGTGCCGCGTCCTACGCGCTGACCGGCCTGCTGCAAAAGCAGCCCGCGCTGCTCTGCGCCGTCGCGGTGACTGCCGTGCTCCGCTGGATCCTCGGCATTCAGCCCGGCGCGAAAACCGCTGCCATGCTCGCGGCGGGGAGCACCTTTATTTCCGCCGTGATCTTCGCGCTGGCGGGACTCATCAACGGCACCGGCTGGATCCCGTGGATCTGCGGGAGCATTCTCGCGGGCGTGCTGGCATGGTGTATCCGGCAGGTCATGACGCGCTTCGGGACGGGTCTGCCGGTGCGGCTGCATGAGGCGGACAGGCTCCCGTTTGCCGCCTGCTATGTATTCTGCGTTGCGGCACTGTGCGCCGTCCGGCTGATGCGCGTCGGCTTCGGGGAGATGCTGGCCGCGTTTGTCACACTGACTGCCGCCAAGCGGTACAGAACAGGCGGCGGCATGATCTGCGGAACACTCTCCGCACTCGCGCTCATGCTCGCCGATACCGGAACGGCAGGCTATGCGGCAATGCTCCCCGCCGCAGGCTTCGCCGCCGGATGCCTCGCGGGGCACTCCGCCGGGATGCTCTATCTGGTCTTTCAGGCGATCGGCGCGGTCGGGCTGATCCTCTCCCGGCAGAGTGCGGAAATATCCGGCGCATGGGTCGGCGGACTGATCGGCGGGCTCGGCTTCCTGATCCTGCCGGCCTCACAGCTTGCGGACAGGCTCCTGCAGTGGAGCGATTCCGGCGCCGATCTTGCCGCACTGACCGAAGCGCGGATGCAGTTTCTTTCGCAGTCGATCGCCGGCGTGCGCGGTGACGCGGAGCGGATCGCGGGACTGATGACCGCCGGGGAGACCGCCGCCGATCCCGCTGCGCGCGTCTGCGAGACCGTATGCAGCCGGTGCCGGAGCAGGGCGCTCTGCTGGGAAAGCGGCGACGATGAGGCGGCGCGGTGCTTCCGGCGGCTCGCGGAGGAGGCACCCTCTGCAAAGCTGAAAGCGCCGTTCAACTGTGTCCAGCCCGACCGCGTAACGGCTGAATTCACCAAAACCAAACGGCAGGAGCTGACCGCCAGAACGCTGACGGCACGGCTGCGGGAATCGCAGAAGCTGCTGTTTTCGCAGATGCAGATCACCGAGGCGCTGCTCAGCCGTGCGGTGCAGCCGCCGCAGAAAACCTATCACCGGGAGCTGACGCGGTTTGTCTCCGATGCGCTGGAACGCTGCGGGATCCCGGTGCGGGCGGCTGCCGTCTCGACCGGCGGCAATGAGCGGATGCTGATCGAGCTCTATGCGGACAGGGACGCCGAGCTTGACCCGGAGCTGATCGCGGACTGCCTGTCCGAAGCCCTGCAAAAGCCGCTGTCCTTCTGCTGTGCGGAATCCGCCGGAGACGAACAGCGGCTCCTGCTGCGGACGGCGGGCGGCTACAGCGTCACGACGGCGGCGGCACAGTGCGCGGTGCATGAGGACGAGCCCTGCGGCGACTGCTTTGATACCTTCACGGACGGCGACGGTGCGTTTTATCTCGCGGTCTCCGACGGCATGGGCACCGGCAGGCGCGCTGCGCTCGACGCAAAGATCGTGCTCTCCGATTTCCGGCAGCTTGTGCAGTCCGGCATGGAGTGCAGAGAGGCCGCGCGCATGATCAATGCGCTGATGATGACGCGCTCCGGCGAGGAACGCTTTGCAACGCTCGATGTTGCAAAGATCTGCACGGAGACCGCGACCGTCACGCTGTACAAATACGGCGCAGGCCCGACGTTCATCCGCCACGCGGGACGCATCACGCTGTTTCAGGCGGCGACCGACCCGATCGGCATTCTGCCGGATGCGGAGCCGTTCACGACCGTCATGCAGCTGGAGCGCGGGGACATGCTCTGCCTGCTGACGGACGGTCTGGACGAGGCGCTGTTCCCGTACATCCGGCAGGCGATGACCAAAGGCGGCGACCTGCAGACCATGGCGCACGCGGTCTGTGCCAAGGCGACGCGCAGCGCAAAGGGCGATCCGAAGGACGATGTGACCGTGCTGGCCGCGACCGTTTCGGCCGCCGTTTCCGATGCATGAATCAAAAAAAATGCGGTATCATAGAAATGCGGGATGCCGTCGGACGGCACAGATTTAACGCACAGTAAATTCAGAATGATATTTTACAAAAATGACGGATCGCGGCTGAATGCACCGCATAGAAAATATAAAAAAATTGCCGGTATAATTTTGTATACCCTGCCGGAATAAACGCGCCGTATCTGCGCGATTTCCGCCGCAATTTGTTCTGCTCAGAAAACAATTCGTTGATTATTCGCAGATTTTTTTCAAGTTCATGCCGTGCTGTTGTCAATATATACAAAACTCCGCCTGAAAATTGGCCGAATCTCCGAAATTTCCCTTAAATTGCAAAAACACTTGCAGTTTGGGCAATTCTATGGTAAAATGTATATACGGCATATTGGCGCACACTTCGATTTTGCGCAAAGTGCACGAGATTCATCAGCAAACAAATGCCGTTCGGGAAGTTATTTTGAGGAAACGTCCGGCACCCGCTGCCGGAGCCGTTTTTAGGAGGAACACATGAATACTGAACAGAATCGTCAAAGCGCGGAGCAGAACCCGAATGCGTATCCGCTGCACCTGTTCTTCGAGGGCAGGAACTATGAAGCGCAGCGCTTCTTCGGCGCACATACCGAGGTGCGGGACGGTATTGCAAAAACTGTATTCCGTGTCTGGGCACCGAATGCTATTGATGTTTCAGTCGTCGGTGATTTCAATGAATGGAACCGTTCTGTCAATCCCATGCTGCCCGTCGCGAACGGCATCTGGGAGGCTGCACTGGATCAGCTCCCGCCGTACACGCTTTATAAATACAGCATCCTCACCAAGTCCGGAGAGGTCATTCTGAAAAACGATCCCTACGGCACGCATTACGAGACCGCGCCGCAGAACGCGACAAAGCTGTATGAATCGTCCTACCGCTGGAATGACGCGAAATGGCAGAAGCAGAAGGCAGAGACGAATGTCTACAAATCCCCGATGAACATTTACGAGGTGCATTTCAGCTCATGGCGCACCTACGAGGACGGCAATCCGCTGAGCTATATTGAATTTGCCAAGCAGATGATCCCGTATATGAAGGAGCTGTCCTACACGCATATCGAGTTCATGCCGCTGACGGAATATCCGTTTGACGGCTCATGGGGCTATCAGGTCACGGGCTATTTCGCCCCGACCTCACGCTTCGGTACGCCGGACGATTTCCGGCAGATGATCGACCTGTTCCATCAGGCGGGCATCGGCGTTATTCTGGACTGGGTGCCGGCGCATTTCCCGAAGGATGAACAGGGACTATACGAATTTGACGGCGCCTGCTTATACGAATACACCGACCCGCTCAAGCGCGAACACAAGGGCTGGGGCACCAGAGTATTCGATTACGGCCGCCCGGAGATCCGCTCGTTCCTGATCTCATCGGCGTGCTGGTGGCTGGATTCGTTCCACATCGACGGCCTGCGCGTGGATGCCGTCGCGTCCATGCTGTATCTGGACTACGACCGCAGGGACGGCGAATGGCGTCCGAACGTCAACGGCGGCAGAGAGAATCTCGAAGCAGTCGATTTTCTCAAGCAGCTCAATGAAGCGGTCTTTGCGCGGCACCCCGATGTGCTGATGATCGCAGAGGAATCGACCGCGTGGCCGCTCGTCACAAAGCCGACCGACATCGGCGGACTGGGCTTCAATTTCAAGTGGAACATGGGCTGGATGAACGATATGCTCACGTATATGTCCATGGATCCGCTGTACCGCGCATTCAATCATGACAAGCTGACCTTCTCGTTCTTCTACTGCTTCTCCGAGAACTATGTCCTGCCGATCTCCCATGACGAGATCGTGCACGGCAAATGCTCGATGATCGAGAAGATGCCCGGGAACGATGAGCAGAAATTCGCGTCCTACCGCGCATTCCTGTGCTATATGTTCGCGCATCCCGGCAAGAAGCTGCTCTTTATGGGGCAGGAATTCGGCCAGCGGAGAGAGTGGAATTTCGAGACAGGGCTCGAGTGGTTCATGCTGGATTATCCGAATCACAGAACGCTGCTGGAATTTTCCAAGGCGCTCAACAGGTTCTACCGCGAGACGCCGCCGCTCTGGGAAAACGACGACTCGTGGAAGGGCTTCAGCTGGATCTCCAATGACGATTACCGGCAGAGCGTGATCGCATTCCGCCGCATTGACGACAGCGGCAATGAGATCATCGCGGTCTGCAATTTCGTGCCGGTCGGCAGAGCGGACTACCGGATCGGCGTGCCGTATGCAGGCAGCTATACACTGGTATTCGATTCCGATGCGGAAAGCTTCGGCGGAAGCGGTACGGCACTGAAAAAGGTGCAGTCCGAGGAAGTTCCGATGCACGGCTTTGACCAGTCCGCCGCGCTGACGCTGCCGCCGCTTTCGGTGCAGTATTACAGGTACACGCCGAAAAAGGCGCGCACAAAGAAGGCAGAGGCGGAGCCGGTCAAAGAGGAAAAGCCGAAGCGTACCCGCACAAAGAAGACGGAAGCTGCGCCGGTCACCGAGGAAAAGCCGAAGCGCACCCGCACAAAGAAGGCAGAGGCTGCGCCGGTCACCGAGGATAAACCGAAGCGCACACGCACAAAAAAGGCGGAGGGATCACCCGCCGCAGAAAAGCCCGGGCGTACAACGACAAAAAAGACGACTGCAAAGGGCGGAAAAGCATAACTGAAGGAGGCGTTTACCTTATGAATACAAAAAAAGAAGTCGTAGCAATGCTCCTTGCAGGCGGACAGGGCAGCAGACTCTATGCGCTGACAAAGGATATGGCCAAGCCGGCCGTGCCGTTCGGCGGCAAATACCGGCTGATCGACTTCCCGCTTTCCAACTGCACGAACTCCGGCATTGACACGGTCGGCGTTCTGACGCAGTATCAGCCGCTCGTGCTCAATGAGTACATCGGCAACGGAGAGCCGTGGGATCTTGACCGCATGAACGGCGGCGTGCATGTACTGCCGCCTTACGAGAGCAATTCCGGCGCATCGTGGTACGAAGGCACCGCGAATGCGATCTATCAGAATATCAGCTTTATCGAGCGCTACGATCCGGAATACGTGGTCGTACTGGGCGGCGACCACATCTACAAGATGGATTATGCGAAAATGGTCGATTACCACAAGCGGCAGAAGGCCGATCTGACGATCGCCGTTCTCGATGTGCCGCGCTCGGAAGCGTCCCGCATGGGCATCATGATCTGCGATGAGGAAATGCGCGTCACGGACTTTGTGGAAAAGCCCGCAGAACCGAAATCGACGCTGGCATCCATGGGCATTTACGTGTTCACATGGTCGAAGCTGAAAAAGTATCTGATCGAAAACGAGAACGCGAACACCGGCTCCAAGGATTTCGGCAAGGACATCATCCCGTCTATGCTCAGCAACGGCGAGCGGCTGTATGCCTACACCTTTGAGGGCTACTGGAAGGACGTCGGCACGCTGGATTCGCTCTGGGATGCCAACATGGATCTGCTTGCACCGGCCGAGCAGCTGAATCTCTACGACAAATCGTGGCGCATCTATTCGCGGCACAGCAATCTGCCGCCGCAGTATATCGGCGCGACCGCAGAGATCGAGAACTCGATGATCACAGAGGGCTCCGTCATTGACGGCAAGGTCGATTTCTCCGTGATCTTCGGCGGCGTAACGATCGAGGAGGGCGCAAAGGTGCTCTACAGCGTCGTGATGCCGGGCACCGTCATCAAGGCGGGTGCCGTTGTGGAATACGCGATCGTCGGTGAGGACTGCGTCATCGGGGAAAATGCGCATGTCGGCAGAGATCCGGCGGAATTTGTCGGAGAAGCCCGTGACAACTGGGGCATCGCCGTGACCGGACACAGGATCACGGTCGGCGCAGGCAAAGAGGTCGCGCCGAAGCAGATCCTGTCCGAATCCATTTGAGCGCGGCGGAAAACGGAGGTTTACCAATGGGAATCAATCAGAATGTTCTGGGTCTGGTATTTGCCAGCATCCATGATGAAGCTATTTTCGATCTCACCAAGAACCGTACCATGGGTTCCGTGCCGTTCGGCGGCAGGTACCGGCTGATCGACTTTCCGCTGTCGAATTTCGTCAATTCGGGCATCTCGCAGGTCGGTGTCATCACCAAGAGCAATTACGGCTCGCTGCTGGACCATGTCGGCTCCGGCAGAGAGTGGGATCTTGCCCGCAAGAAGGGCGGACTGCATCTGCTCCCGCCTTACAGCCACACCAGCTCGACCGTTTACCACGGCAAAATGGACGCGCTCGGCAGCGTGTGGAGCTTTGTGGAGCATTCCAATGCGGATTATGTCGTGCTGTCGGACTGCAATGTCATCACGAACATCGACTTCCGTCCGGCGGTCGAGGCACATATCGAGGCAGGCGCAGATATCACCGCGGTCTATGCCAAGGGCTATTATGACCATACCCGCGGCACGGCGGCGACCGTGTTCGGCGTCGGCGGCGACGGCTTTGTGAACGATGTCATGGTCAATCCGCCGATGACCGGCAGCTGCAATCTCGGACTGGATATGTACATCATGAGCCGGGATTTCCTGCGGAAGATCGTCAAGGAGTCGATCAGCCGCAACCGCACCAGCCTGCGCAGGGATATCCTGCTTGACCGGAATGCGGGTTACCGGATCCTCGCCTATGAGCACAAGAAGTATTATGCACGGATCGACTCGCTGGCTTCCTACTTTGCCGCGAACCTCGATCTGCTCGATACCGAAAAGCGCAATGCGATCTTCGCGAAGAACGCACCGATCTATACCAAGACCAAGGATAACGCGCCGGTGCATTTCGGTCTGGAATCGCACATCCGCAATTCGCTGATCGCAGACGGCTGCATCATTGAGGGCAAGGTCGAAAACTGCGTGCTGTTCCGCGGCGTCCGGGTCGGCAAGGGCTCGACGGTCAGAGACAGCATCATCACGCAGGCGGGCGTCATCGGAGAACGCTGCTCGATCCGCAATGTCATCACGGACAAGAATGTCATCATTGCGGACGAACGCGTGCTGACCGGTTCCGTCGGCTATCCGCTGTTCATCGGAAAGGGCGCGGAAATCTGACCGGCGTCCCGTTTCGGATGCCGCAGAAAACGGAGGGCAAACTATGAATATTTTATATGCAGCAAGTGAAGCAAGACCCTATGTCGCTTCCGGCGGACTGGCAGACGTTGCCGGTGCTCTGCCGCACGCGCTGAATCTGAAGGGGCATGACTGCCGCATCGTCATCCCGCTGTATAAAGCGATCGGTGAGGACATGCGCAAGGACATGACCTTCATCACCTCGATCACGGTCGATGTGGCATGGCGCAAGCAGTACTGCGGGATCTTCTCCGCGGTGTATCAGGGCGTGACCTATTACTTCATCGACAACGAGTATTATTTCAAGCGGGACGGCATTTACGGCTTCTATGACGACTGCGAGCGCTTTGTGTTCTTCAGCCGCGCGATCCTGGAAATGCTCCGCGTGATCGACTTCAAGCCGGATATCATCAACTGCAACGACTGGCAGACAGCGCTGACCCCGGTCTACTACCAGATCTTCTACAAGTATCAGGAGGGCTATGACCGGATCCATACCGTGTTCACGATCCACAACATCGCCTATCAGGGCAAGTACGGCACGGAGGTGCTGAACGAGCTCATGGGCATCCCGATGTATCATGCGAACCTGCTGGAATATGACGGCAATGTCAACATGATGAAGGGCGCGATCGAAACGGCGGACAAGATCACGACGGTCTCCCCGAGCTATGCGTGGGAGATCCTCGATCCGTGGTATTCGCACGGCCTTGACCGCGCACTGACGAACAAGCAGTATAAGCTGACCGGCTTCCTGAACGGCATTGATACGGACAGCTACGATCCGGAAACGGACGAGGCGCTGACCCCGCCCTACAAGCATTACGGCATCGGCGACGCGAAGGGCAAGCTCGCCTGCAAGCGGGCGCTGCAGCAGGAGCTCGGACTGCCGGAGGACGACCAGCCGCTGATCGGCATCTGCTCGCGGTTTGTCGCGCACAAGGGCATTGACCTGATCCGCTATGTCTTTGAGGAAATGGTGCAGCACGGCTTCCATTTTGCGGTGCTCGGCAGCGGTGAGCGCATTTACGAGGACTTCTTCCGGGAAATGGCATGGCGTTATCCGAACGCGGTCAGCGTGACGCTCGGCTTCTATCCGCAGCTTTCCCGCAGACTGTATGCCGGCTGCGATATGTTCCTGATGCCCTCGCAGAGCGAGCCCTGCGGTCTGGCGCAGATGTACGCGATGCGCTACGGCACTATCCCGATCGTCAGAGAGACGGGCGGTCTGCGCGATTCCGTCCGGGATGCGGGCGGCGAAAACGGAACCGGCTTCACGTTCAAGACCTACAATGCGCATGATATGCTCGGTGCGTGCCTGCGCGCAAAGGGTGCTTATGAGAACAAGCCGTTCTGGGAGGAGATCCGCAAAAATGCGATGTCGCAGGATTTCAGCTGGGCATCCTCCGCAGAGCTCTACCTCGGCCTCTACAAAGAACTGGAGAGCTGGAACAATTAAGGGACTCAAAACAGGGACATTGTTATGAATCACAAAAGGGCGCTGATGCAAACGATCGGCGCCCTTTTATTTTGATTCAGTTGTACCTGCGGCGGGCTTTGCGCCCGCCGGGGATTCCGTGTGCGCGCTTTCATCCGGCATGATCGCGAAACGACAGCTTTTTGCGGATGATGGCAATCAGCCAGAACAGGAATGCTGCGCCGCACGGGATCGTGAACATCACCTCGATCACCGCCGCCCCGAGATAGCCCATAAATCTTTTGCTCTCATGGATCGCCCAGCCGATCGAGATCAGCGTCAGCACGCCCGGACACAGCAACAGAAGCATATTCAGATAATTCTTCTCCGTGATCAGAAATACGAGCATCGCAATGAGATGCGCCAGTGCCGTCGCGCCGTATCCGACCGCAAAACACAGCACGAACCACAGCGGTAATTCGAGAAACGCATCAAGGCCGCAGAGAAGAATGACGCCGCCGAACAAAACCGCCGTGATCACAATGAAAAGGCTCTTCCCTGTATTCATTTCATTCATATAGTTCACCTCCTCGCTTTCCGGTTTTCTTCTGATTCTATTATAGCGGATCGGGCGGTAAAAATGAAGATGCCGGATGTCACCAAAGCAGTGACATTTGTCACGCTTCCTGCGGCGGCCGGCGGATATACCGGCAGATTTGCAATTCCGCCGCCGATATGGTATAATACAGAGGAAACAAGTATCACAGGGGGCAGTTATGATTCAGGATATTTCACCCAGCAGACTGGACAACAGTTTCCGGACGCAGCAGCCGCAGCCGGAGAGCATCGCAATGTGCTTCCGGGAGGGCAAACTGCTCGCGGCGGTCACGGACGGCGAACTGCGTTTCCCGCGGTATCACGAACTTGCAGCGCACAGCACGGAACCGGTGTATCTGTTTTCGGTCGATGACGAAAGCTTTTTTCTGACGGATCCCGCCGCGGAGCCGGAGGGCTATCAGTATTATACGGTGCGGGAGCTGCGCGATCAGTGCGCCGGAAAATATCTCTACGCGGCGTTCACGGCGTATCATCTGCATCAGTGGTATGCAGACAACAGATTCTGCGGGGTCTGCCGCGGAGAGATGCAGCACGATGACAGGGAACGTGCGCTCGTCTGCAGGGACTGCGGGCATAAGATCTATCCGCGCATCAATCCGGCTGTGATCGTCGGCGTGATCAGCAAGGGACGCATCCTTCTGACGCGCTACCGCCGCGGTTATGCGCATAATGCACTGGTCGCCGGATTCACCGAGATCGGCGAGACGCTGGAGGAATGCGCCGCACGTGAGGTCATGGAGGAAACGGGTCTGCGCGTCCGGAATATCCGGTATTACAAGTCGCAGCCGTGGGGCATGGCGCAGGATATCCTCACGGGTTTTTTCTGCGAGACCGACGGCAGCGACGCGATCACCATGGACGATTCCGAGCTGAGAGCGGCGCGCTGGTGCAGGCCGGACGAGATCGAGCTGCAGCCGCAGCAGCACAGTCTGACGAATGAGATGATGCGGCTGTTCCGCGATACGAACGGGCATCTGCCGCCGGAATATGCGCCTGTCTCAACGGAAATCCCGCCGCAGAAAACGCGTATTTATTTCACGCGCCACGGCGAAACGACGATGAATGCCGCCGATCACATCAGCGGCATCACGGACTGCGAACTGACAGAGAACGGCATCGCGCAGGCGGAGCAGCTGGCGGCGGTCTGTGCGGAGCACCGGGAGATCGGGCTGATCGTCTGCTCGCCGCTGAAGCGCGCCCGCATGACCGCGGAGATCATTGCCGAAAAGCTGCACATTCCGGTCGTGACCGACGAACGTCTGCGCGAATGGGATTACGGCTCCTATGAGGATCAGCCGCGCGGGACAACGCCGGATTTTCAGGCGGCAAAGCGGGAATTCGGTGTCCGCATGAAGGACGGCGGCGAATCGCTGCTGCAGCTTGCGCACCGCGTTTACAGCTGCATCGACGATATCCGGAAGCAGTACGCCGGGATGACCGTGCTCTGCGTCTGTCACGGCGGGGTGTGCCGCGTCGCGGAGACCTACTTCCGCGATATGACAACAGAAGCGTTTTCGCAGTTCTTTATGGGGAACTGTGAACTGCGGGAGTATGAGGTATAACAAAACCGGAACTGACGGGGAGGTCGGTTCCGGTTTTTCTGTACTTTGTGTTTATTCTTCGTCAGACGGATCTGCTGTTTCTGTGCGCCGGTATAGATCGACAGGCTGGCCGTTTTCATTTGATATGTCGTGGAGCTTTATTTACGTTAAAATATAAAAATATGTAAAGCAGACTTGACAATAAATGTAAAGTGTGCTATACTATTATTGTAAAGCTGGCTTTACTTTTTCAAGGGAAGGTGATTATTTGAAGAATAAGATACAGGAGCTGCGGAAAGCACGGAAGGTCACGCAGCAGGAGCTTGCGGACGCCCTCTGCGTCACGCGGCAGACTATCATATCACTGGAAAACGGAAAATACAATGCTTCACTCACGCTTGCCCACAAGGCGGCGCAGTTCTTCGGCGTTGCCATTGAGGAGCTGTTCATATTCGAGGGTGAGGAGAACCTTTAAGGAGGATCATGATGGAAGAATTCAAAAAAAAATTAAAGAAGAAATCGGCATTATGGCTGCTGGTACTGATCGTTTCTCTGGCAGGGATCGGATTGTTTTTCGTATTTGGCGGGCTGCTTTTCGGTATGGACCCTGAACTCAGACGCTCTTTCGGCGGTATGTTCGGTTTCCTGTTCATTCTTTCATTGGGATATTATGTAACGACCAATGCGGCGCTCGGCAATGAAAAGAAGCTCAGGGAAGCGTATATACGCAGCACCGATGAGAGAAACCTCAATATTGAGGCAAGATCATCCAATGTGACACTGAACATCGTCATGGTGTGTCTTTTTATAGGATTCCTGTTTTTGACGCTGTTCTCCGGCAGGGAAGCCGGTACGATACCCGGAATCGCCTTTTACGGGATATGGCTCATAAAAAGTGTTGTGAAAAGTTATTATAACAAGAAGATGTGAACCGAATAGGAGAAAAGCACTGAACCTGTCTGCGTTCAGTGCTTTGTTTATTCACCATATCAGCGCGTCTGCGCGGATCCGGTCGATCAATCCCAGATCCGCAGGCAGCCGCTTTCGCGCCGCTGTCATACCCCGCGTCAGTACGATCGGATGCTTGTCCTTATTTCAGATATTCACGGTAAAACGCTTCGATCTTGTCAAACGGGATAGCGTCCTTACCGCCGCCGTCATAAAGGTCTGTGTGAACGCAGTCCGGAATGATCATAAGCTCTTTATTATCGGCGTATTTGCTGTCCTTGGTCATTGCAGCATAAGCGTCCTTTGAAAAATAGCAGGAGTGAGCCTTTTCGCCGTGTATCAGCAGAACCGCGCTTCTGATCTCATTTGAATAAGTATTGATAGGCTGATTGAGGAAGGACATACAGCCGATCACATTCCAGCCGCCGTTGGAGTTGAGCGAACGGGGGTGATAGGCTCTGCCCTTGTAGTATTCGCTGTAATCTTTCACAAAGAACGGCATATCTTCGGGAACGGGCAGGGGCAGACATCCGCCGCCGAGAACATACTCGCCGCTCTGATAGTCCTTGATGCGCCGTGCATTGAGAGCCGCTTTCTCCTGTAAAGGACGGATCAAATGCGATCGTCAGGAAACCGCGTTCCGCAAGTGTCTGCGCATACAGACCGCTGCACTGCTCCTTGACCGCACCGAACGGTCCGCTGACAGCGATCGCAGAGAGCTTGCCTGTGACGTTCTTCGGGATATACATATCAGCTGCGAGCGTGATACCGTAACGGTTATGGAACGTCACTTTCCTGTGATCTACCTTGTCGGACTGCGGGAAGGTCTTGTCCCATTCCTGTGTTAAATTCAGCATTTCGTTATTCATAGTAATACCTCCTATTTAGTATGAAAGTGTTAAGGTGATATTCACCTCCCTGTGATTTCATGCTGCTACAGGAAACAGCAAATACTATATTCGAGACAGAAGATGATGCCGCGCAGAAGCAGCACAACGTCAATGCGCTTGCCGAGCCGCGGAATGTCATACTCAAATATGATCCTGCCAGCGTGATCCAGCAGGCTCACGAGCTCCCGCATGATCGAGATTTCGCCTTTCCATGCTTCGCGCGTTGTGGTGCGTGCGTCGCCGTGGTAATGATCGCACAACAGTCCGAGGATTGCGTTCTCGTCTTCGCGCCGGAATCCCCCGAAACGATTGTCATACAGACGCCGCGGGTTATCGCTCATGGTGGTCATCTTCTTTGTCAGTGTGTTATGTATAGTGTAACACAATTCGGGGCGGAAATCAAGAGCGATTCGACGCGACAACGTCGCCAGCAAGCAAAGCATTTGCTGTTTTTATTGATCAACGGAGCAAACATTATCTAATGGATACACATTAACTCATACTTACTTCAATTCGGGCTTTTCGCCGTCGGCAAGCCCATTATCGAGGAATTTGTAATAGATCTGAATACGGCGGGGTGTGCTTTTCTCTTTCGGGCGGTCACCGATCACAACATACTCGATCAGGTCAACGCACATTTCCCTTGTCAGCTCAGGTGCATCTGCATACTGTTTCAGACGGCAGATAAATTCCTCAATATCGTCCCTTGCCTTGCTGTCCTGTTCTAATGTGGCAGTAAGGCTTTTTACTTTTTCCGTCAGTTCAGCTTCCTCTGCACGGAACTGACCGAGCGTTTCAAGGCACAAGTCCTCCGGCACCTTACCGAGCAGTTTGTCCTGATAGACCTTCTGTGTCATCACTTTCAGGTCAGCAAGCCTTGACTGGTACTTTACAAGCTGTTGACGGGCATCATCAAGGTGCTTTGTACCCTCTGTCTCCTTGCGTCTGAGGAACTCCTGTCGGGCTTCATCTTCATTCTCGATCACATATCTTGCCTTTGCGAGAATGTCTGCAAGCACGATCTTCTCGATCTGCTTCCGGCTGATATAGTGCGTGGTGCAGGCAGTCGAACCGCATCGACTATATGTACCGCAGGCGTAGAAATAATTGACCGAGCCGTCCTTTTTCTTTGCGTGACCGTTCAGCTTCATTTTAGCTCCGCAGTCGGGGCAGAACATCATGCTGTTAAGCGGAAGAACAATGCCCTTTTTCATGATCTTACCGTGACTTGCACAGCGGTCAACCTCCTGGCACTTATCCCAAAGCTCCTGAGAAATAATCGGTTCATGGGTGTTTTCAGCAATGACCCACTCGTCCTTACCACGGCGGACAGACTTGTGGTTTTTGAATGATACTGTTGTAAACTTCTGCTGTGCCAGATGTCCGATATAGATCGGGTTACCGAGGATATTTCTCACCGCCACATGACTCCAGTAATGAAAAGTGTTCTTGTAAGGATTCGGCTTTTCCAACCTCTGCGCACGATAGTCGGACGGTATCGGCACACCCTCAGCATTCAGCTTCTTTGCAATTTGGGTAGGCGTGATACCTGTTGCACGAAGCTCAAAGATACGGCGCACCACTTTTGCAGCAGGCTCATCAATGATGGGAGTATGTTTTTCATCATCGCCTTTGAGATAACCGTAGGCGGCGAATGAAGCGATATATTTTCCCTCTTTGGCATTCTGGGCGAGGACACTGCGTACTTTCTTGGACGTGTTTGCGGCGTGCCATTCATTGAAAAGATTCATGATCGGCATTAAGTCCATTGCCGTACTGTTGCGGTCAAGCGTATCCACATTGTCGCTCATGGCGATGAAGCGGATATTGAATGAAGGAAAAATGTAATCGATATACTGACCGACTTCGATGTAATTACGACCGAAACGAGAGAGGTCTTTACAGAGGATAAGATTTATCTTTCCCGACTTAGCATCATCGAGAAGCTGTCTGACACCCGGTCTGTCAAAATTTGTACCCGAATAGCCGTCGTCCTCGTATATCCCCACCAAGTTCCAGCCTGCCTGCTGACTGACGTAATCGGTCAGCATTTTCTTCTGATTTTCAATGGAGAGGGACTCGCCCTCTCGCATATCTTCCTGTGATAATCTCACATAAATACCCACATTGTAG
>JAFWQJ010000035.1 GCA_017545185.1 Oscillospiraceae bacterium
TACAGAGACCGCCCTCATTCACGGCGGCATTTCCACAGACGAACACACCGGCGCGGTCAATGTGCCGATCTACCAGACCTCGACCTATCAGCAGGACGGCCTCGGGAAAATGCGCGGATACGAATATTCCCGTACCGGCAACCCGACCAGAGAGGCACTCGAAAAGCTGATCGCAGAGCTGGAGGGCGGCTTTGCGGGCTTCGCATTCGGCTCCGGCATGGCGGCGATTACGGCGGTACTGAGCCTTCTGCACAGCGGCGACCGCGTGCTGATCTCCAGCAATGTCTACGGCGGCACGTTCCGTGTGCTGGATAAGGTCTTCAACCATTTCGGCATCACCTATACGATCGCGGACACCGCCGACCTCGCAAAATATGAATCACAGATCACACCGGATACAAAAGCAGTCATCATCGAAAGCCCGGCAAATCCGCTGATGACAGTCACGGATATTGCAGCAGTTGCAGAGATTTCGCACCGGCACGGCCTGCTTGTCATTGTGGACAATACGTTCATGACGCCGTATCTGCAAAAGCCGCTTTCCCTCGGCGCGGATATCGTTGTTCACAGCGCAACGAAATATCTCGGCGGCCACAGCGATGTCGTCGCGGGACTGGCGGTCGTCAGCAGCGAAGAACTCGCGCAGAAGCTCGCATTTATCCAGAATTCGACCGGCGGCGTGCTCGGCCCGTTTGACTCGTTCCTGCTGATCCGCGGCATCAAGACGCTGGCCGTCCGCATGGACAGACATGTGGAAAATGCGCAGAAGGCTGCGGAATTTCTGGTGCAGCATCCGGCGGTCAGAACCGTGTATTATCCCGGCCTGCCGGATGCGCAGGGCTATGAGATCAACCAGAAGCAGGCGAAAAACGGCGGCGTGATGATCTTGTTCGAGCTGCATGAGGGCTATGAGATCAACAGATTCTTTGAGAGCTTACAGCTCGTGATGCTTGCGGAAAGCCTCGGCGGAGTGGAGTCGCTGGTCTGCCATCCCGCAACGATGACACATGCATCCATTCCGGCGGACATCCGCAAACAGGTCGGCATTACAGACGGGCTGATCCGCCTTTCCGTCGGTATTGAAAATATCGCGGATATTCTCGCCGATCTCGGTCAGGCGATCGGAAAGGCGGCAGCAAATGTCTGAGATCAAAGAGATTTCGCTCTGGGAGAGCGGCGAACGGAAAATTCAGTGGGTAAAAGGAAATATGCCGCTGCTGCGCGGAATCGAAGCGGAATTTGCAGAGACAAAACCCTTTGCAGGCAAGCGCATTGCCCTCTCGATTCACCTCGAAGCAAAAACGGCCTATCTCTGCCGCGTGCTGGCAGCAGGCGGCGCGGAAATGTATATCACCGGGTCGAACCCGCTCTCCACACAGGACGATATTGCAGCGGCACTGGTGCATTCCGGACTGAATGTTTACGCATGGCACGGCGTCACACCGGAGGAATATGAAGCGCATACGCGCCGCGTAATCGAAGCAAAGCCGCATTTCATCATTGATGACGGCGGCGATCTTGTCACGCTGATTCACAGGGAATATCCAGAGCTGCTGGAAAACGTCATCGGCGGCTGCGAGGAGACCACGACCGGCATCCTGCGGCTGAAAGCTATGGCGGCAGCAGGCGAACTGAAATTCCCGATGATGCTGGTCAATGACGCGGACTGCAAGCATTTATTCGATAACCGCTACGGCACGGGACAGTCTGTCTGGGACGGCATCAACCGCACGACAAACCTGATCGTTGCCGGCAAGAATGTTGTCATTGCAGGCTACGGCTGGTGCGGAAAGGGCGCTGCCATGCGCGCAAAGGGACTCGGTGCAAAGGTCATTGTCACCGAGGTCGATCCGGTCAAGGCGATCGAAGCGGTCATGGACGGCTTCACCGTCATGAAAATGGTGGAGGCCGCAAAGGTCGGCGATTTCTTCGTCACGGTGACCGGCTGCAGTCATGTCATCACCGAAAACAGCTTCCTCAATATGCATGAGGGCGCGATCCTCTGCAACGCCGGACATTTTGACGTCGAGGTCGATATGGCGGGGCTCCGGGCACTTGCCGTCAAGTCCTTCCCTGCGCGGAACAACATCATGGGCTATACGCTGCCGAACGGCGTGACGGTCTATGTCATCGCGGAGGGCAGACTGGTCAATCTGGCTGCCGGCGACGGGCATCCGGCGGAGATCATGGACATGAGCTTTGCAATCCAGGCGCTCAGCGCAAAATGGCTGATCGAAAACCGTGATACGGTCACATCTGTCCTCAACAATGTGCCGCGCGCGGTAGACGAGGCTGTCGCCCGCCGCAAGCTGCAGAGCATGGATATCGAGATCGACACGCTGACGCCGGAGCAGAGAAAGTATCTCTACGGCAGCGCGGAATAAACCCGGAAAACCGGATACACAGCAAATTTCACGAGACTGAAAAGGAGGGATCATCCATGAGTGAACAGGCAAATATCCTTGCGAAGATGCTGACGGACATGGATCAGAAGCTGAACCGGCTCGGGGAGCAGCAGAAGGAGCTTGACGCAAAGCTCGAACGCTACTCTGCATTCACCGTCAAGAAGCTGAACGATTCTGTTGACACGCTCTGCAATATGCAGGAGGCACAGCTGAAGCTGCTGACGGAAAGCCTGACGAAAATGGGCAGGCAGGTCGATGTCATGGAAAAGCAGGTCGCGGCGCATCTTGCACCGGATGTGACGAACACCGAACTGATGAATGCGCTCACCGGCTGCGCAGAGGACTTACAGGATTCCGTTGACCGCTGCATCGAGCTGGTCGGGCATCACAGCGTCATGATCGAGCGCAACCTCATGGATGAGATGAACCGGCTGACCTCGCTCATGGAGGCGGATATGCAGCTGGAGCAGGACAGTGCCGACGCGCTTTCGAAGAAGCTCTCCCTTGCGTTCACGCATCTCTACGGCGAGGTGCTGAACAGTCAGGATATGATCGAGAACCCGGATGCGGTCATTGAGGAGGCGGAGGCTGTCCCGGAGAATCCGGAGGCAGTCCCCGAAACGATCGACGCTGATCCGGAGACCGTTGACGTCACCCCGGAATCCATGGAAGCAGAACCCGAAAATCCGGAAGGCGTGTTCATCAATCCCGATATCGCAGTCTTTGAAAAGCCCGATGCAGTCATACACAACGGAAACGAAACGGAGGAAATCATCAGATGACAGTCAAGGAACAGCTCGATGCATGCTGCGCATTCGTCTCGGCGCGCATTGATTTCAAGCCGGAGATCGCACTGATCCTCGGCTCCGGTCTCGGCGGCTTTGCGGAGAAGATCGACGTAAAGCAGACGCTGGATTATAAGGATATCCCGAATTTCCCGGTCTCAACGGTCTGGGGACATGCCGGAAGGTTAGTGTTCGGGTACTGCGACGGCGTGCCGGTCGCGGTCATGCAGGGCAGAGTTCACATGTATGAGGGCTATACGCCGCAGGAGGCCGTTCTGCCGGTCAGACTGCTGCATCAGCTCGGCGCAAAGGTGCTGTTCCTGACGAATGCGGCAGGCGGCATCCAGCACGGCATGAAGGCCGGCGAGTTCATGCTCATCACCGACCAGATCTCAAGCTTTGTGCCCTCTCCGCTCAGAGGGGAGAACATTGACGCGCTCGGCGTCCGGTTCCCGGATATGAGCGAGATCTACAGCAAGCGGCTGCAGAAGATCATCCGGAAGGTCGCGGTCAATGCGGATATCCCGCTGAAAGAGGGCGTTTACGTCCAGACGGCGGGGCCTGCCTACGAATCACCGGCAGAGATCAGAATGTTCCGGCTGCTCGGCGCGGATGCTGTCGGCATGAGCACGGCGATCGAAGCGATCGCGGCACGGCACTGCGGCATGGAGATCTGCGGCATCAGCTGCATCAGCAATCTTGCTGCGGGCATCTCGCCTCATCCGCTCTCGCATGAGGAGGTCAAGGAGGCCGCCGATAAGGCAGCTCCGCAGTTTGAACGGCTCGTGCGGCAGTCGATCGCTGAGATCCACAGCGTATTATAAGCAAAATCGTTCCGGAAAGGAGGCGGCTGAATGCAGAAATATCCGAAGGAAGAAAAGATCCTGAAGCAGATCATGCACTGGGAGAAGAAGCATCTCCGCAGCCGCACCAAGGTCAACTACGGCCTGACCGTTGATCTGCTGAAGAACAACGGTCTTGATTCCGAATACCGGAAGTATCTGATCACAAAGGAATTTACCTATCTCTCCGATTCCGCGCGTACCTTTGATCTCGGCCCCTACGGCGAGACGGTCAGAAGCTGGATCACGGAGGCCTGCAAAATGATCA
The DNA here is from genome assembly GCA_017545185.1 of Oscillospiraceae bacterium. GTDB lineage: Bacteria > Bacillota > Clostridia > Oscillospirales > Ruminococcaceae > Firm-04. The sequence continues at coordinate 4,301 of JAFWQJ010000035.1, forward strand.
CGGTCTTTCATGAGCGCCATGATATGCGGAGCCGGCTGGAAAAGCAGTTCCGCGACGATAACCTCTATGAGAAAATGGAGCAGGTGTTCTATGCGATCATGGCGCAGTTCCTGCATACGGTCAATTTTTTCCAGTATGACCGCATCATGAATGAGAGCTACCGCGAGGCGGGCATCCGGACGATCGCACATATTCTGGCGCGCGGCAAAATGCTGCTCGAATATTACGGCACGTATCTGGCTGTACAGGGACAGGCCGTGTTCCCGGAAACGGCGGACGAGATCGGCAGCATTGCGGTCGCGGTGCAGGCCATGCAGGATGCGCTGCGGCAGACCCGCGGGGCGGAGGACTAAAGGAGTATCTATGATTCGTTTTTACAATGCAAAGATCATGACCATGGCTGACGGCTGCGGCATCACGGCAGGGGAGCTGTGGACGGACGGCGACCGTATCAGTTATATCGGAGATACACCTGCGGAGCTGCCCGCATTTGAGCGGGAGATCGACGTCTGCGGCAATCTGCTGATGCCGAGCTTCAAAAATGCGCACACGCATTCCGCGATGACCTTCCTGCGCTCGTTCGCGGAGGACGTCCCGCTGCAGACATGGCTGTTTGAAAAGGTGTTCCCCTATGAGGACAGACTGACGCCGGAGGATGTCTATGCCTTTGACCGTCTGGCGATCCTTGAATATCTCGCATCCGGCACTACGGCGGCGTTCGATATGTATTTTTATCCGGAGAGCAGTGCCGCGGCCTTTACCGAAGCCGGGATGCGGCTGGTATTCTGCGGCAGCATCAACGGCACCGCGAAGGATGTCGAGCGGCTGAACAGTCAGTTTCAGCAGTTCCGGAATCTGCATCCGCTCGTGAAATACCGTCTCGGATTCCATGCGGAATACACGAGCGACGAGAGTCTGCACCGTGAGGTCGCAAGGCTTGCACAGGCAGAGCATGAACCGGTCTATACGCATATCAGCGAAACAAAGCGCGAGCATGACGAGTGCATCGAACGGCACGGCGCATCGCCTGCGCAGTATCTGGAATCTCTGGGGCTCTGGGAATACGGCGGCGGCGGCTTCCACTGTGTCTGGTTTGACGAGGCAGACCGCGCGGTCTATAAGCGGAACGGCCTGTGGTTCGTATCCTGCCCTGCGTCCAACGCAAAGCTTGCAAGCGGCATTGCGCCTTTGAAGGAAGCCTATGAGGAAGGCGTGCAGCTGGCACTCGGCACGGACGGCCCTGCGTCCAATAACGCGCTTGATCCGTTCCGCGAGATGTATCTCGGTGCGGTGCTGCAAAAGCTCCGGCATAACGATGCGGCGGCACTTCCGGCAGCGGAGATGCTGAAAGCTGCGACCGTCGGCGGTGCAAGAGCCATGGGACTCCATGACTGCGATATCCTTGCAGAGGGCAGGCAGGCTGACCTCATCATGATCGACCTGACTGCGGCGAATCTGCAGCCGCCGCATCACATTCCGGAAAGCCTGGTGCTGAGCGGCGACCGCGCAAACGTGAAGCTGACGATGTGTGCCGGAAAGATCCTCTACGAGAACGGGGAATACCATATCGGCGTTTCGCCTGCGGAGATCCTTGCAGATACGGCGAAGCGCATTGCAAGACTGACGGACTGAATCAGCGGACAGGAGGATTGACATGTTCTGTATACAATGCGGAAAACAGCTGCCGGAGGGCGCGAAGTTCTGCACAAGCTGCGGCGCACCGCGGTATGGATCGGCGAGCGCGAAGGCAGCAGCCCCTGAGCAGAAAGCGGATGCCGGATGCAAAGCGCCGGAGAAGGGCAGCGAATATCTGATCGGCACCAGAAGAGGAAAGCAAATCGCGTGGAGGGTGCTCGATCTCATGGACGGTACGGCACTGATGATCAGCAGGGAAGTCATTGTCACAAAGCCGTATCATCAGCCGGGCGGCAGCGTGACATGGAAAGACTCCGAACTCCGGCAGTGGCTGAACGGCGAGTTTCTCAACACCTGCTTTACGGAGGAAGAGCGCGCCTGCATCTGCATGACCGATGTGTCCGATACGGACAATCCGCAGTTTCATACGCCGTGGGGCGAACCGACGGCTGACAGGCTGTTTCTGTTAAGCATCCGCGAGGCGGAGCAGCTGTTCCCGGATTACGATTCCCGGAAGGTCAAAGGCAGTTCGTGGTGGTGGCTCCGGTCACCGGGGCATGATGCGGAATCCGCTGCGTTTGTACACGCTGCGGGCGATGTCAACCGGCACGGCACTTCAGCTGCCGGTCCGCTCGGCGTGCGCCCGGCGTTCCGCATCGGTTTCTCCGGTCTGGAAAAGCTGCGCGAAAATGACAGCACGCAGAAGAAGCCGGAGACTGTACAAAAGACGGAGAAACCGGATTTCACCGGCCTGTTTGACCGGGAGAGCAAATACGGTCAGTCGTACAACATGGGGACGCTGACGGACGAAATGATTGCACGCGCAGAGCAGAAGATCGGGTATCGGATGCCCGCATCCTATCTCGAACTGCTCCGTTTTCAGAACGGCGGCGTCATCCGCGATGACGACTGCTGGCTGACTGCGATCTACGGCATCGGCGAAATTGCGGAGGCTGAGAACGGTCTGGAAGATATGTTTGAGAACTGGATGGACGAGTGGGAATATCCGCGCATCGGCATTCCGTTCGGGGAAACACAGTCCGGCGGCCATGACCTGTACTTTCTGGACTGCCGGAATCCCGGTGCGGACGGCGAGCCGCCGGTCGTTCATGTGGAAGCCGGTGATGAACCGGAGCAGGCGGAGATCACGGAGGTCGCAAAGAATCTGTACGAGTTCCTGAACAAGGTGCTGGCAGGGGAGATCACGGAATCTGACTGAACCCAAAGCAAAAAGAGCATGACCGCGCGGCCATGCTCTTTTTCAGTATCTGATCTCAAACGAATGGTCATTGTGCACCGGCACATTCTCGCTGCGGATATCGGTGATCTCCGCCCATGTATCGCGTTCCAGTGCTCTGAGCAGATCGTCGATGTCACGCGGGGTGCCTTCAGCTTCCATTTCGACGGAGCCGTCCCAGAGATTGCGCACCCAGCCGGTCACGCCGTAATATCTTGCGGCAGTGCTTGCCTTATACCGGAAACCGACGCCCTGCACATCGCCGGAAAAGATGAAATGCTTTCGGATCCTGTCCATGCTTCCACGCTCCTGTTTCTCTTGCTGGATCTATTGTATCACAGTTTTGCGGAAACGTCAAGCGGTCATGAAAAGAGATGAAGATTTCACGCAGTATCTTGACAATTCCGGTAAAATGAATTATAATAGAATCATCATTTTACAGAATCGAGGTGCGCTTTCTCATGAAAATTTTGTTTTCCCCTGTCGGAGCCAATGATCCGTATTTTGAAGAACGGGATCCCGTGACCAATGCGGTGACCGGTGTTCAGGAGGGCCCTTTGCTCCAGATCTGCCGCCAGGAGAATCCCGACAAGGTGTATCTGTATTTTTCCGGCGATGCACCCAGACTTGAGCAGGAGGATCGCCGGTTCCATAATGCGCTGGAGCAGCTTGTCCCGCAGCCGGAGGTTCAGGTCATTCTGCGTCTGGATGTGACGGACGATGCGGATACAGCGTTCCTGAAGGAGGATTTCCGCACCATACTGACGGATATCCGCAACGAGGCACCGGATGATGCCGCACTGATCGTGAATGTGTTTTCCGGTACCGATGCGATGCGGGAGGCATTCACGCAGCTGGCCGACGAAATGGGCGGCAGCGATGAGGATGAGGATGACGTCACCGCAGGGGCTGAAGATATCGCAGTTTCTGATGATGAGGACGAGGATCCTTCCGCATTCTTTGAGGGCTTTGACGGCGACGATAAAGAGCCTGTACATGTTCCGGACGAAGAAGCCGAGGAGATCGAGGAGGAGCTTGAAATGCTCGAAGCTGCTGAAAATGCCGCTTCTGAGCCGCCGATTGCGCCGGAAGATGAGATCACTGCGGCAGAGCCTGCTGAGGCTCCTGCAGAGGAAGAATCTGCTGAACCTACCGAAGAACCCGAAGCGGAAGCCGCCGAAGAATCTGAGGAGGAACCCGCTGCTGATGCGGATGCGGCATCTGAAGAAGAACCCGCAGCGGATGCAGCGGCAGAGCCTGCCGCGCCGGAGGTCCCCGCTGTTGATACCGCAGCACTGATCGCGGACGAGCAGAAAAAGCTGCTCTGCGCGTTGATCGACGTGCAGGAATACCGCGCTGCACAGGTGCTCGCGCAGAAGGCGGAGCAGCCGCTTTCGCCGCAGTTTACCGAACTTTTGGACGCAGCCGTTCTGCGCAGCAGCGGAAAGTGGACTGCCGCCCTGCAGAAATTCCGTGCGCTCGGTCAGAACGATCTGACGACCGGCGTTGCACCTGTGACTGATTATTTCCTGCGGCTTGAGCAGCTCGCAGACCGCGACGACTGCACCGGTTTCTTCCGTGCCGTTCCCGCGCTGCTGGTCGAGGTGTTCCTCGCGGTGATCCGCAAGCAGTTCAATTCCGATCTGACGCAGTACATGATCTACGGCTCCCGCAAGTGGGACGAAAACAAGCTTGTCATTGCGCAGATGACCGGCAAATTCAGTGAGACGTATATCTATCACACCAAGCCGCATCCGATGAAGGTCGGCGGATTTGTCACAACGGCGCATCTCTCCAACTACATGGAGAATGTCTCCGACCGGAAGAAGCACGCGCAGATGATCCTTGAAACGATGAAGCTGCGGCAGTATGCGGAGGAAAAGGTCAAGAACGTGACGACCTATTCGCTGTCCGCGACCTCAGGCGCAGAGATGCAGAAGTTCAATCTGCTGCCGCCGTCCCAGCTGATCCGGATGATCCGCGATTATATCCGGAGCTATACGGATATCTCGCTGAGCGACGAGGTGCTCGGTTCCTACGAGAAGATGAACGCTGCGCTGAAAGCCGCGCTCTGAACAGAATAACAACAGCCCCGTATCGGCCGGATACGGGGCTGTTTCAGTATTCGATGCCTTTTCTGGCTTTGATGCCGTTCTGATACGGGTGCCGGATGCATCGGAACTCCGTGATATAATCTGCACGCTCTGAAAAAAGCGGCGTTTCCGCATGGCCGGTCACGATCAGCTCGCAGTCCGTGCGGCTGAGCAGTTCCGTGACCAGCGAGAGATCGACCGCATTCCTGCTGACCGCATCCCCGAGCTCATCGAGGACAAGAAAGCGGTAATTCTCTGCGAGCACTTTGCGGAGATTCTCATTGTGGCAGCGGATGACCGCAGCCTGTTCCTCTGCGTTCATATCGCGGAAAAAGCGCGTGCCCTGAAAATCGCAGGCAAGCACGGGAATGCCCAGCTGCCGGAGCGGTTCGGTCTCGCCGCTGGTGCCGTTCTTGAAAAACTGTATGACGGCGCAGGAGATGCCGTTTCCGGCAGCACGCAGACATGCGCCGACCGCTGCTGAGGTCTTGCCCTTGCCTTTGCCGAAATAATACTGCAGCATACGATCACCGTCCGTTCGATGCGGCCTGTTCCAGTGCGCGCAGGATCTGCTGCTGCACCGGCAGACGCTCCCAGCGTTTGTAGGCCGCGGCATAGCTTTTTCTGAGTGCGGCGGCGTCTGACTGACCGAGCAGCGGGATCAGGATCGCGGTCAGCCCGTGCACGGCGATCAGCATCCAGTAGATGCTTTTCGGTTCCTCATGCGATTTCGGCAGCTGATACATGAAATCCAGCAGCTCCCGGATCTCCGGTGAGGCAGGGGATTCTTCCCTGTAAGCTTTCAACGCAACTTCGAGCTCCGCGGCAAATTCCGCATGACAGGGGTCGTCGCCGGGCTTTTTCCCGATGCCGAACATACCGTCCGTCGGCTTGCGGTTCTGTTCTGCGGCAAGCGCCTTATCAAAATAGCTGTCATAGATCTTCCGGATCGCTGCTGTCGGCATGGCCGTTCTCCTTTTCCTCTGTGTTTTCTGTATTCTGCGCTGCGCTGTCGATCTGCCAGCGTTTGAAGATGTATACGCCGAAACCGACCGCTGCCAGCATAAATGCGCCGCCGATCAGTTTTGCGGTCAGGGTTGACATGCTGTCGCTTTCGCCGGTTGCGATCTTCCAGCCGAGAAAGAAAATATAGCCTGCCACAACTGCGCGCAGGATCGCGGCTGTCGAAGCCTTGTTCTGTCCGTTCATAGCGGTCTCCTTCCGTATATGATAAACTCCGGTATCCGCTTTTGCTGTGGATACCGGAGTTCGTGTTCCGGGTTATCAGCCCGCCTTGCCGGTCTTGTGGTTGGAGACGACGTCAAAGATAACAGCGATGAGAAGCACCGCTCCCTTGACGACATACTGCCAGTTGTTGTCCAGACCGATGATCGACATGCCCTGGTTGATGACACCGAGCAGAATTGCGCCGACCATGATGCCGGGGACTGTACCGCTTCCGCCGTATGCCGAAGCACCGCCGATGAAGCAGGAGCCGATCGCGTCCATTTCAAAGGAGTTGCCGGTGTCGCCGTTGACGGAGCCGATACGTGCTGCCATCAGCAGACCGGACAGACCCGCCAGCAGGGACATCGAGGTATATGCCATGAAATAGACGAAGTTTGTGTTGATACCGGAAAGCTTGGTTGCCTTCTCATTGCCGCCGACTGCATAGAAGTATCTGCCGAACGCGGTCTTGGAGGTGATGAACGCATAGATCAGAACGACTGCGAGCACCCACAGTGCCATGACCGGAATGCCCTTATAGTTCGCCAGCTTCCAAGTGTAGTACAGCACGAGCGCGTCGATGACGATGATCTTGCCGAACTCAGAAGCGGCAGAAACCTGCTTATATCCCTTCTTTGCCTTGTGTGCACGGCTTCTGACCGTGTTGACCAACAGCAGGGCTGCGATGATGATGCCGGCAATGAATGCGGACCATTTCTTTTCGCCGTCGTCCAGACCCGGTACGGCAATATACGATGCGAAGATGTTGAGGAAGGACTTGTTGCTGATCGCGACAGTCTTGGAGCCGAGGATCGCTCTGCCCAGACCGCGGAACAGGAACATGCCGGCCAGCGTACAGATAAACGGCGGGATATGCACGTTGCCGATCCAGAAGCCCTGCCAGACGCCGATGATAACGGAGAGCAGTAGGCAGATCAGAATGACCAGGATCGGGCTCATCCTGTCAGTGGCCAGGAGCTGTGCCGCGATCGCACCGACCAGACAGACCGTCGAGCCGACCGAAAGGTCGATGTTTCCGCCCGTCAGGATACAGAGCAGCATGCCGCAGGCCATGACCAGCACGTAAGCATTCTGCAGCAGCAGGTTCGAGAGGTTCTGCGGATAAAGCAGACGGCCGCCTGTCAGCACTGCAAAGAGGATAAAGACCACGCACAAGGCGATGACCATAGTATACTTCTTGATAAAAGCCTTTGTTTTCATGTTGCATTCCCTCGCTTATTTTTTATCGGACTGGAGGATCGCTGCCATGATCTTTTCCTGTGTCGCTTCGGCAGCGGGCATTTCCGCGACAAGCCTGCCCTCGTTCATGACATAGATGCGGTCGCACATGCCGAGCAGCTCGGGCATTTCGGAGGAGATCATCACAACGGATTTTCCTTGCGCGACCAGATCGTTCATGATGCAGTAGATCTCGTATTTTGCACCGACATCAATACCGCGGGTCGGCTCATCGAGGATCAGCACCTCGGGATCCGCAAACATCCATTTGGAAAGCAGCACCTTCTGCTGGTTGCCGCCGGACAGATTGCCGACATTCTGCTGCACGGACGGAGTCTTTGTGCGCAGCTTGTCTTTATATTCCTCTGCGACGGCGTTCTCCTTGTCCACATCAATGATGCCGTTATTGCAAACCTTTTCCAGACGGGCCATCGTGGTGTTCTTCGCGATGCTCTCCGTCAGGATGAGGCCGTTGCCTTTTCTGTCCTCCGTGACGTATGCAAGACCTGCTTCGATCGCATCACGGGCAGTTTTCAGCGTTTGCGGTTTGCCGTCGATCAGCACCTCGCCGCTGATATCAGCACCGTAGGAGCGTCCGAAGATCGACATGGCAAGCTCGGTTCTGCCTGCACCCTGCAGACCGGAGAACCCGACGATCTCGCCGCGGTGCACATTGAACGACACGCCGTCCACGACCTTTTTCTCGGTATAAAGCGGATGATGCACGGTCCAGTTGCGCACCTCCATGCCGATCTGATCGCTGATTTTGTGTTCGCGTGCAGGGTAGCGGTCGCTGAGCTCACGGCCGACCATGCCCTGAATAATGCGCGCCTCATTGATGTTCCGTTCGCTGTTGTCGATCGTCTCGATCGTTGCGCCGTCACGGATGACCGTGATCTTGTCTGCAACATAGGAGATCTCGTTCAGCTTGTGGGAAATGATGATCGAGGTCATGCCCTCCTGCTTGAAATGCAGCAGGAGATCCAGGAGCATCTTTGCATCTTCTTCGTTCAGGGAGGATGTCGGTTCATCAAGGATCAGCAGCTTGACCTGTTTGCTCAGAGCCTTTGCGATCTCAACAAGCTGCTGCTTGCCGGTACCGATATCCTTGATCAGGGTCGTAGCTTCTTCCTTCAGACCGACCTGCCGCATGTGCGTTTCCGCCTCATGATAGGTGCGGTCCCAGTCAATGCCGAATTTGCCCTTGCGCTCATTGCCGAGGAACATGTTTTCCCCGATCGAGAGCTCCGGGATCAGGGCAAGCTCCTGATGAATGATGACGATGCCTTCCGTTTCACTGTCGTGCAGCGTCTTGAACTGACAGACCTTGCCGTTATAGACAATGTCGCCGGTGTAGGTGCCGTAGGGGTAGGTGCCGCTGAGTACGTTCATCAGCGTGGATTTTCCCGCGCCGTTCTCACCGACGAGCGCATGGATCTCGCCGCGCTCGACCTTGAGATTGACGTTGTCAAGTGCCTTGACGCCGGGAAATTCCTTTGTGATATTTTTCATTTCAAGAATGAGATCCGCCAAGGATATCCCTCCCTGTCTCTGAAATTCGCCGGTTAATCCGGTATTCTGCATACACAAACAGGGCGGGCATTGCCCGCCCTGCTGAGATGATACTGTTTATATGACAGATCAGGTCGTTTCTGCAGTGGATTCGAGGTACTTGTTATCGCTGTCCCACTTGTAGAGGCCGGTATCGACCAGCTTCTGGAGATCATTCTTGGTGATGACATACGGAACGAGCAGATAGGACGGAACGACCTTCACGCCGTTGTTGTAGGATTCGACATCATAGGTTGCATCTGCGCCGAGAGAGCTGACCAGACCTTCGTCCGGGGTCTCGCCGGAGAGGATGGACTTCGCGACTGCCAGCGTTGCAGCTGCTTCGTCATTGACGTTCTTGTAAACGGTCATGGTCTGGATGCCGTCCACGATGTTGCGCAGGTTTGCGATATCGCCGTCCTGACCGGTGACGATCGGGGTGTTGCCGCCTGCATAGTCCGTGGTGATCGCCTTTGCGACGCCCAGTGCGGTGGAGTCGTTGGAGCAGAGTGCCACATCAAGGATCTCGCCCTTTGCATAGAAGGAAGCGAGGGTGTTCTGCATGTTCTCGAATGCGGTGTCGGTAGACCAGCTCGGGGTCGCGACCTGCTCAAAGGTCTTCTTGCCGGACGGAATGACGAGCTTGCCGCTGTCGATGTAGAACTTCAGTGCGTCATAAGCACCGTTGAAGAAGAAGCCTGCATTGTTGTCAGCCGGGTCGCCCGCGGTGAACTCAATATTGAACGGGCCGTCTGCATTGTCGAGATCGAGCTGCTTCTTGACGAACTCGCCCTGCAGCTTGCCGACGGTGTAGTTATCGAAGGAAACATAGTAGCTGACCGCATCGGTGTTCATGATAAGGCGGTCGTAAGCGATGACCGGGATGTTCTGTGCCTTTGCATCGTCCAGCGTCTGGGACAGGGTGCTGCCGTCGATCGCAGCGATCAGCAGGAGGCTGACGCCGTCAGCGATCATGCCCTGGATATCGTTGTTCTGCTGGTCGGTCTTGTTGTCGGAGTACTTCAGCTCGACCTTGTAGCCTGCATCCTCAAACTGCTGCTTCAGATATTCGCCGTCTCTGTTCCAGCGCTCGAGAGACTTGGTCGGCATTGCGATACCGACGGTCTTGTCGCCGCCCTTGTTGTCTGCCGGGGCTTCATTGTTGGATTCCTGTGTCGGAGCGTTGCCTGCAGGTGCGACATCTGTGCCGCAGGCTGCGAGAGATGCGCCCATTGTCAGTGCCATGAGGCCTGCCACGAGCTTTTTTGCTGTTGCGTTCATAAGTGATTTCCTCCTTCAGATAATTGATCTTCCTTTTTTAGAAGTTCGTTCAGACTTCTATAGCTACATTTTACAACTTCCGGCGCAATCTGTCAATACAATCAGTAAGATTTTGGCTGTAATATACAATCTGAATAGACTGTTTCTGTGCATTTTCACAGTATGACATGTATATGCCGAAAAAATATGTTCGTACATCTGAATGCACCGTTTGTAACCTGTATGCATATTTTCAAAAAAAGCAGCCCCGAAGGGCTGCAAAAGCGTCGAATCTGCGAATGATTTGTTCATATTTCAAACTGAATGCTACGACCCGGTTCCGCTGTATTTCAGCGCACCGTACATCCAGAGCTTATAGCTGAGGAAGAAGAACAGGCAGCCGATCAGCGGAGAGAGCCATGAGAGCACCGGTACCGCATCCGGACGGAGCAGCACAAGGCTCGGATAATATGCGATGAATGCGATCGGCATGATGAACGTGAAGATAAACTTGAACACCGGGCTGAAGATCGTGATCGGATACTTCGCATAGTCCTTGAATTTGAATGCGAGATCGAGCACATAAAACGAGTTCTGGATCCAGAAGCAGGATGCCGCGGCGGCGTTCTGCAGCGCGATCATGATAAGCGAGGCGGTCACGAGAAAGACCAGTGTTTTCAGCAGCGCGAGCGGTGTGACCGCAAGCCCTAATTTTGCCCATGCATAGGCAAGCGTGCCGATGCCGAAGGCCAGCTGTCCGAGCCCCTTGATATCGAACACCTCGGACTGATAATAGAAGAACAGGTTGATCGGCCGGAAGCAGTATTTGATGAAGTCGCCGGAGTAAACGTACATCCGGAGGCTCCAGTTGTTGTCAAAGAGGCACTGCACCGGCGTCAGCGAGATCAGCGAAAAGCCGTACAGGAACAGCATTTCGTGATAGCTCCAGCCGTTGATCGACGGGAAATTCCGGAACAGGATCCAGAAGCTGACAAAGCCCGTAATGTTCGTGCAGATCATGCCGACCGTCGAGATGATGAAGTCGGCGCGGTAGCTCATTTTGCTTTTTAAGTCCTGTGCAAGGATCTTGCGGTAAATGCGCAGGTAAAAGCGCAGGCCGTTATGTTTCATGGCGTCCTCCTTTCGTGCCGAGATAGTATTCGCGCGGTACGGGTGCGCTGCGGATGCAGAGGTCGTGGTCTGTTTTTTCCCAGAGCATCCTGACCGTATCGGTCATTCTGACGGCGTCGCAGACGTAAACAACTGCCTGACCGAGCTGTCCGTATGAAACAGCTCCCGTATATTCAAACGCTTCCTTATAATTCGGATAGTATTCCGAGACACAGGTATCAGATGCCGCGGTATAATGCGTATGGAACGGCGGGGACAGGATCTCATTGCCGTCATAGTCTTTGATCGTGATGACGAAGGTCTCCTGTTTCAGGCGGTCGGGGATGCCTAACCGTTCATCTACCGAATGCAGATAGGTGTTGCGTTCATGTCCGACGCCGATCAGCAGCACCTTGCCGTGCTCCTCATATAATCTGCCGAGACAGCAGCCGGCCGGTGCGGGCGAGGAACATCGTTCTTCCCCTCTGACATATTCCGCGGCACCGTTTCCGAATGCCGCAACGGAATGCGTCGGGTGCAGCGAGCGGACGCCGTCTTTCCGGAAGGCCGCGACCTTTGCGAGCGTGCCGATGCACGGTTCGGTTGTCCGGACGTCGTAGTACGGGTGTTCCCGCACGACGGTGTCCCATGTATGCGTCGGGATGATGAGCAGGCCGTCCGTGAGATAGGAGCGGAGCCCGTCGATCAGGCCGTCCGCGCCGTTTTCGATTTTGCCGACAGCGCGGAGCGCGGCGTGAACGGTGATCTTGTCATCCGGCTTGATGCCGTTTTCCCGCAGAAATGTATGAATATCAGTTCTGTTCAGCATGGTCAGCCTCCGTTCACCGTGATCTGCCGCAGCGAAGCCTTCCAGAACAGCTTGCTCAGCAGCACCATAAAGACGCACCAGAACAGCTGCAGGCCGAGGATCGGCAGGACTGTTTCCGGACGCGCACTGCGGTCCAGCAGAATGGTCAGCGGTGCGTTGTAGATCGACTGGAACGGCAGGAAGTATGCGACCCGCCGCAGGGTATCCGGAAAGAATGCCAGCGGGATCGTGGCGCCGGAAAGCAGCAACACGATGACCTGCTTCATGATATTGATGCCCCAGATCGACTCCGTAAACAGGCAGATCGTTCCGACGAGATAATCAATGCTGTAATTGATGACGATTGCCATGACGACCGATACCGCAAAATACAGCAGATTGATGCCGAGCGGCACCGCGCCGTGCGTGACGATGCAGACCGCAATAAAAGTCGGCAGGAAGGTCGTGCAGAAGTTGGTTACAAAGCTGCCGGAATACGACCAGAACAGATAGCTGCGGTATTCCATCGGCTTCAGCAGATCGAGCACGATCTTGCCGGACTGGATCGCTCTGCCCATTTCCCAGACCGTGTACATTTCCGTGAAGCTGTACAGTGCGGTCGCCAGAACCAGATAGATCAGCGTATCGGAAAAGGTCATGCCGTTGACAACATCGGTTCCTGCAGAAGCGTAGATCGCCTTCCAGAGGAAATAGACGACGATCAGATACAGGATATTGCCGGCGAACATGACAAAAGCCGACAGTCGGAACTGCAGTGCCTCAATGATGCCGGCACGGGTGAGGGTGAGGTACTTTTTCAGGTTCATTTCACACCCTCCTCGTATATTTTTTTGATGACGTCCTCCGTGGAGATCTCCTCCAGCTGCATGTCGCGGATGCGGTACTCCTTCTGGAGCTGCGTCAGAACGTCCATGACGCGCTGCTTTTCCTCGTTGACCAGCACGGAGATCCATTCGTCATCCGCGGAGACGGCACAGTCCGGGAGATGCTTTCCGATCTGTTCCGCCTGTTCCTTCAGGTCGCCGCCGACGCGGATCTTCAGTGTGCGGTATGCGCCGAAAAAGCTTTTCAGATGCTCCGTGTCGTTGTCGTAGAGCATTTTGCCCTTGTCGATAATGACGATCCTCCGGCAGAGCGCATCTACGTCGCCCATGTCGTGCGTCGTCAGGATGACGGTCGTCTGTTTCTGCTCGTTGAGCGCATGGATCAGCGTCCGGATCTTTGCTTTCATCGAAACGTCCAGACCGATCGTCGGCTCATCGAGAAACACGATCTTCGGATTATGTAAAAAGGCTGCGAGAATATCGCTCAGCGTCCGCTGGCCGAGTGACATCTGGCGCACCGGCTTATGCAGCAGCGGCTCAATATCGACGAGCGACTGATACAGCTTCAGCATCCCTTCGTAATCCGCATCGCTGATGCGGTAGATATCCTTGAGGATGCGGAACGATTCGATCAGCGGGAGCGCCCACCAGAGCTGCGTCCGCTGTCCGAACACGACGCCGATCTGCTGTGCATTCTGCGTGCGGTTCCTGTACGGCACATTCCCCGCGACAAGGATCTCGCCGGAGGTCGGTTCCAGAACGCCGGTCATCATTTTGATCGTTGTCGATTTGCCTGCACCGTTCGGCCCGAGATAACCGACGATCTCGCCCTGTTCCACGGTCATGGAGATATTGTCCACGGCGCGCACGGTCTTATAGTCACGCGAGAACAGGTCTTTCAGGCTGCCCTTCAGACCCTCACGGCGGTTGAGTACCTTAAATTCCTTTGTCACGTTTTTGATCTCGATCATGGATGACATTCTTTTTCCTTCTTTCTGTATACAGGATGCGGGGCGTCCCCCGAAGCGATAGCAACAGAATAACACAAAACGAACCCTGCGTCAAGCTTTTTGGCCGGATATCGGTATTTTCGCCAAATGTCAACAGCAGGATTCCGTTTTGTGTCTCTCTGCGTTTCCATGTGAACGGCATCTGTTCACATATCGTGAACGTCAGTCGCGGGAATTTCCTTTGCAAGGATCTTTGTCGGCAGCTCGCAGGTTTCCGGCAGATCGTCCGCAGTTTTGCCGTGCGGCGCATTCCGCTGAATCTTCTGTACGGGCAGCGGCTGCCGGATCGCATGTGCGCCTCTGTTCGGGTCATTGTTTTGCTTCATCTGGGATCACCTCCGCTGACAGGATGCCCGCCGGGACTGCGGATATACGGTCTTTTGTTTGTTTTGATATGAAAGATGTTGATTTTTTGTAGTTAAAGACCATTGCTTTTTTCTAGCAAATATGATATAATAAAATAAATTCGTTTGCGGTTCAGGCGGATCGTAAACGAATGGATCAGAAAAAAAGGGGCAGATAGTATGATACGGAAACAAAAAAATACGGATTATGATGTGCTGATCGTCGGCGCTGGACCCGGCGGCATTTTCACGGCATACGAGCTGTGTCAGGCAAACCGCGGACTGAAGATCGCAGTCTTTGAGTGCGGCAATCCGCTTTCCGCGCGCAAATGTCCGATCGACGGCAAAAAGGTCAAAAGCTGCATCAACTGCAGGACCTGTGCGATCATGAACGGCTTTGGCGGTGCGGGCGCCTTCTCGGACGGCAAATACAACATCACCAATCAGTTCGGCGGCACGCTGTATGAATACATCGGCAAGCAGGAGGCGCTTTCGCTGATGCGCTATGTCGATCAGATCAATCTCGATTACGGCGGAGAGGGCACAAAGCTTTACTCTACTGCGAATACCGCGATCAAGAAAAAGTGCTTCGAGAACGACCTGCATCTGCTGGATGCACAGGTGCGGCATCTGGGCACGGACAAGAATTACATCGTCCTTGAGAATCTCTATGAGGCGATGAAGGACAAGGTCGATTTCTACTTCCGGACTGAGGTCGGTTCCGTGGAGCGTACCGAATCCGGCTACGCGGTCACGGCAGGGGAGCAGCGGTTCACCGGAAAACGCTGCGTGATCTCCGTCGGACGGAGCGGCAGCAAATGGATGGAGACGGTCTGTGCTGCACTGGATATTCCGACGCGCTCGAACCGTGTCGATATCGGCGTGCGCGTGGAGCTTCCGGCGGCGGTGTTCTCGCACCTGACCGACGAGCTCTACGAGAGCAAGATCGTCTACCGCACGAAGCAGTTTGAGGATCTGGTGCGTACCTTCTGTATGAATCCGCACGGCGTCGTCGTCAATGAGAACACGAACGGCATCGTGACGGTCAACGGCCACAGCTATGAGGATCCGGCACTGCATACGGACAATACGAATTTTGCGCTGCTGGTCAGCAAGCATTTTTCCGAGCCGTTCCGCGACAGCAACGGCTACGGCGAGAGCATCGCCCGCCTGTCGAATATGCTCGGCGGCGGTGTCATGGTACAGCGGTTCGGCGATCTGATCCGCGGCCGCCGCAGCAATGCGCAGCGCATCGCGGAGAGTTTTGTCGTGCCGACGCTTGCCGCACAGCCCGGCGATCTCAGCCTTGTGATCCCGAAGCGCATTCTCGACGGCATCATTGAGATGATCTACGCGCTTGACAAGATCGCGCCGGGCACCGCAAACGACGATACGCTGCTTTACGGCGTGGAGGTCAAATTCTACAATATGGAGGTCGAGATCGACAGCGATCTGCAGACAAAGTACGAGGGACTGTATGTGATCGGGGACTGCTCCGGCGTGACGCATTCGCTGTCCCATGCATCGGCATCGGGTGTGTATGTTGCGCGGCATATCCTCGGTCAGGACAAGGAATAAGGAGGAACTGTCATGAAAAAGATCGGATTACAGATGAACATTCTGATGGGAACCGCACTGAGCTTTTGCCTGTCGCTGTTCGGAACGCTGCATTCGGGACATTTTTCGGTTCCGGCCTTTCTGGTCAGCTTTCTGGTCAGCCTGATCGTCAGTCTGGTGATCGGCTTTCTTGTGCCGATGCCGAAGCTTGAGGCCGCTGTCTGCGGGAAACTGAATATCGAGCAGCGTTCCGTGAAGGGCAACGCGGTCACGGCGCTGCTTTCCGACCTGATCTATACGACGCTCATCACACTGGCCGCGACTGCGCTGGCTTATAAGCAAATGGTAAAAGCAGGCGGTTCGGCTTCGTTCGGCGCAATGTTTCTCAGCTCGCTGCTGATCTCGCTGGTGATCGGCTATGTGCTGATCTTCATTCTGAAGCCGCTGTTCCTGAAGCTCGTGCTGAAGCATAACGGCATTGACCCTGCTCATATGCAGGACAGACCGCAGAATTAACAGAAAGCCCGGAGGCGTTCGGAACGCTTCCGGGCTTCTTCTTAATGCATTTCCTGATTCTCCGAGCGGATATCCTGCCGGAACGCTTCGTTCAGCTCGGGATATGCCGAGAGCATCGGTTCAATATCCGCACCCTTTTTGCGGTCAAAGTAGTTTTTCGTGACCTTCGCGACCAGACCGCTCAGCGCGACCAGACAGATCAGGTTCGGTACTGCCATCAGTCCGTTGAACGTGTCGTCGATCGCCCAGATCAGTTCGCTGTGGATCGCTGCGGAAGCCGAGATCAGGATGACGTAAACGATCTTGAAAATCCTGACGGTCATGCTCCGCTTGCTTTCCGGGAGAAATCCGAACAGAAATTCCACGGCCTTTTCTCCGTAGTACGACCATGCGAGGATCGTCGTAAAGGCAAACAGCGGCAGAATGACCGAAAAGACCGCCGTACCGAAGCTGCCGAAATTGGTTGAGAACAGCGACATGGACATCGCCGTATCCTCCATATCGGAGCTGAGAGATGCGGTGTCAAAGGTCGTCAGGAAGGTCAGCGAGGTCAGCGTGCAGATGATGAACGTATCGAAGAATACCTCAAACACACCCCAGAGCCCCTGCTTGACCGGCTCTCTGGTCTCTGACGCAGAATGCGCGATGACGGACGAGCCGAGACCGGCTTCATTGGAAAAGACGCCGCGCGCCATGCCCTTTTTGATGACAGTCGCGAAGGAATAGCCGAGGACGCCGCCGCCCGCTGCCCGGAAGTTGAACGCATTGCCGAAGATCAGGCCGAAGGCGCGGGGGATCGCGGTGACATGCATGCCGAGCGTCAGCAGAGACATGATGATGAACAGCAGCGACATAAACGGCACAAGCATCGAAGCGACCTTGCCGATGCGCTGAATGCCGCCGATGATGATCAGTGCAGTGACCGCTGCAACGGCGATGCCGATGACAAGCCGGAGCGAAGTTGTATCATGAACCCCGGTCAGCCTGGCAGCCGCCTCACTGAGCGTGCCGGAGATCTTGTTTGTCTGGACACCGCTCATGCCGACAGCCGCAAACATGCAGAATACCGCGGCGCAGAGGCCGAGCCATTTCTGCTTCATGCCGTTGGCGATGTAGTAGAACGAGCCGCCGGAAAGATTGCCGTGATCGTCCTTTTTGCGGAAATACAGGCCGAGGACGTTTTCGGAATAATTCGTCACCATGCCGAAAAATGCGGAGACCCACATCCAGAACACCGCACCCGGTCCGCCGGTCAGGATCGCGGAGACAACGCCGATGATGTTGCCGGTGCCGACCGTGCCGGAGATCGCAGTGGAAAACGCCTCAAACTGCGAGACGGATTTCAGATTCGGGTCAGCGTCCTTTTTCCCTTTCCCGAGGCTTTTCAGTGCCGGAATGATCGTGGTGTTCAGTGATTCCTTAAAATGCGTGACCTGTAGAAATCCCGTCCGGACGGACAGCAAAATGCCTGTGCCGAGGATCAGGATGATGACCGGCCAGCCCCAGACGATCCCGTTCAGGACGTCGTTGACCGCGCTGATCCGGTCAAGTACCGTTTGCAGCATAAAGCAGCATTCTCCCTTCTGAAAATACACATAAAAAATCCCGCATCAAGCGGAACGGTATCATTATATCAGATTTCGCCGCAAAATGCAAGCGTTTCCCGGGAAAAACGCGTATCTGCCGCAAAGCTGACGCCCCGGAATCAATCGCCCCTCTCAAATTTGTGCAGGGTGCCTAAAACGGCCTGCGAGAAGCAAGCAAATTCGCTGAAATGCCGTCTTGCAATTTCGTGCGAATTGGAATATAATTGAATTGTAGTTAGAACCGGAATCAGACCATTGAGCACTTGTTTTCAATCGTCTGCTTTTTTATTTTGCCGCAAAGGAGCGTGATCCCGTGAAGGCACTGGAAGACAAGATACGGGCAGAGGGAAAGATCCTGCCCGGACCCGTACTGAAGGTCTCGTCCTTTCTGAATCATCAGATGGATTCGGATTTTATTATGGAACTCGGCAGAGCGCTTGCGGAGCGTTTCCGGGAGGACGGCGCAACGAAGATCCTGACGATCGAATCCTCCGGCATTGCGATCGCGGTCGCAGCCGGCGCGGCACTGCATGTCCCGGTGCTGTTTGCCAAAAAGCACCGCACGAGCAATGTCTCCGGTATGCTCTATCAGACGCTCGTGCATTCGTATACGCACGGCACTGATTACACCGTCGTAGTCGAGCGCGAGTATCTGAAAGCGGACGACCGCGTACTGATCATTGACGATTTCCTTGCGAACGGCAAGGCGGTCGAGGGCTTGCTGGACCTCGCTTCACAGGCAGGGGCAAAGGTCGTCGGCGCGGGCATTGTGATCGAAAAGGGATTCCAGGAAGGCGGCGAAAAGCTGCGTGCGGACGGCCTGCGCGTGGAATCGCTCGCGATCATTGACAGCATGGATGAAAACGGGATCGTGTTCCGGGAAAGCTGAATCATATCCGGTATCAGCCGGGTATCAGAATAACTGCTGAAAATGCAAAGGAGAAGGACTATGAAAAAGAATCTGATTCGTTTACTGTCTGCTGTGCTTGCGGGTTCCCTGTGCATGGGACTGACCGCCTGCGGAGAGCCGGGCACCGGCGGAGACGGAAAGACGGGCAAGGATGCGATCAAGGTCGGCCTGATCTGCCTGCACGACGAAAACTCCACCTATGACCTCAACTTCCTGAACGCAATGGAGGAGGCCAAAAAGGAGCTGGGGCTTTCCGACAATCAGATCATCATCAAGAAGAATATTCCGGAAACGAATGAATGCAAGGAGGCTGCCGCCGATCTTGCAGACCGCGGCTGCAGCATCATTTTCGCGGATTCCTTCGGCCATGAGCCGTACATGCTGGAGGCTGCCGAGGCCTATCCGGATGTGCAGTTCTGCCACGCGACCGGCACCATGGCACATACCGAGAACAAGGACAATTTCCACGATGCATTCGCTTCGATCTATCAGGGCAGATATCTTGCCGGTATCGCAGCCGGCCTGAAGCTCAATCAGATGATCGACGAAGGCAAGATCAAGCCGGAGGAAGCCGTCATGGGCTATGTCGGCGCATTTACCTACGCAGAGGTCATTTCCGGTTATACCTCGTTCTATCTCGGTGCGAAGTCGGTCTGCCCGAGCACGACGATGAAGGTGCAGTTCACCGGTTCGTGGTATGACGAGACTGCGGAAAAGGAAGCCGCGACCAAGCTGCTCAGCCAGAAATGTGTGCTGATCTCGCAGCATGCGGACTCCATGGGTGCACCGACCGCCTGCGAAAACGCTGGTGTTCCGAATATCTCCTACAACGGCTCCACAAAGGACGCCTGCCCGAATACCTTTATCGTGTCGTCCCGCATCGACTGGAAACCGTATTATGTGTACGCGATCAACTGCGTGCTGAACGGCCAGCAGATCAAGACGGACTGGGTCGGCGACCTGAGCACCGGCTCCGTCGTGCTGACGGAGGTCAACGAGCAGGCAGCCGCTCCGGGCACACAGGCCGCGATCGACGAGGCCGCTGCACAGCTGAAAGACGGTACGCTGCATGTGTTTGATACCGCTGCATTTACCGTGGACGGCAAGATGCTGACGACCTATCTTGCGGATGTGGACACCGATCCGGAGTATCAGCCCGATACCGAGGTCATCAAGGACGGCTATTTCCACGAGTCCGAATACCGTTCGGCTCCGTATTTCGATGTGCAGATCGACGGCATCGAGCAGCTCAACACCATGTTCTGATCTCGTATGAACATCAGGCGGGGCAGTACATCTGTCCCGCCTGCGTTTTTTGGCAATCCGAATCCCAAACCGGCAGGAAGTGCCGTGAAAGGAATCCGTCATGAGCAAAGCAGTCAAACAGTCAGAAGCTGCACCGGCGATTCGGCTGCAGAATATCACCAAGCGGTTCGGACAGGTCGTTGCGAACGACAATGTGTCGCTTTCCGTGGATCACGGGCAGATCCTCTCGATCCTCGGCGAAAACGGCAGCGGCAAGACCACGCTGATGAATATGATCGCGGGCATCTATTTCCCCGACCACGGACAGATCTTCGTGGACGGAAAAGAGGTCGTGATCCGTTCCCCGAAGGATGCGTTCCAATGCGGCATCGGCATGATCCACCAGCATTTCAAGCTGGTCGATGTGTTCTCCGCAACGGAGAATATCGTGCTGGGTCTGGATGACGAGGAGAAATTCAGCCTGAAGCAGTCCGCGAAGAAGATCACGGAGATCAGTCAGCAGTTCGGCTTTGAAATTGATCCGGACAAGAAGATCTATGAGATGAGCGTTTCCGAAAAGCAGACCGTTGAGATCCTCAAGGTGCTGTACCGCGGCGCGGATATTCTCATTCTGGATGAGCCGACCGCCGTGCTGACGCCGCAGGAGACCGAAAAGCTCTTTGCGGTGCTGCGGAAAATGCGCGACAGCGGCAAGGCGATCATCATTATCACGCATAAGCTCCATGAGGTGCTGTCGCTGTCCGACCGGGTCGCGGTGCTCTGCAAGGGCCGGTATATCGGCACCGTCGAGACCGCAAAAACGAATGAGAGCGAGCTGACCGAGATGATGGTCGGCAAGAAAATTTCGCTGAATATTGCGCGCTCCGAACCGAAGGACCCTGTTGACCGTCTGGTCGTGGAGGGGATTACCTGTAAAAACCGTGAGGGTGCCGAGCTGCTGCATGATATCAGCTTTACCGCAAGGGCAGGGGAGATCCTCGGCATTGCGGGCATTGCGGGCAGCGGACAGCGCGAGCTGCTGGAAGCGATCGCAGGACTGCAGCATGTGAACGGCAAAATTCTTTATAACGATCCGAAAACCGGCAAGACGGAAGATCTGCGCGATAAAACGCCGCTGCAGATCCGTGAGCTCGGCGTGCGGCTTTCCTTTGTGCCGGAGGACCGCCTCGGCATGGGGCTGGTCGGCAATATGGACATCGTGGACAATATCATGCTCCGCAGCTACAAAAAGGGAAAGGGCATCTTCCTTGAACGCAAAAAGCCGCGTTCCCTTGCGGAAAAGATCATCAAGGATCTTGAGGTCGTGACGCCGGGCGCGAATACGCCGGTGCGGCGGCTTTCCGGCGGCAATGTGCAGAAGGTTCTGGTCGGGCGCGAGATCGCGGCATCGCCGACCGTGCTGATGGCTGCTTATCCGGTGCGCGGACTTGATATCAACGCATCGTTCACGATCTACAGGCTGCTGAATCAGCAGAAGGAAAACGGCGTTGCGGTGATCTTCGTCGGCGAGGACTTAGACGTTCTGCTGGAGCTTTCCGACCGCATCATGGTCATCAGCTCGGGACGCATTGCCGGGACGGTCGATGCGCGCACCGCGACCAAGGAGCAGATCGGTCTGCTCATGACAAAGAATACGGCGCAGGAGGGAGGTGCGGCAGATGACACAGCAACCGCATAAGGTCAGGGAACCGCTGTTCCGCATCGCGAAGCGTGATACGATCGTCTGGTGGAAGGCATGGTGCATCCGTGCCGCCGCGATCATCATTGCGCTGATCTTCAGCGGGATCGTGTCGTATCTGCTGACCGGCGAAAATCCGCTGCATATTTATGCGACCATGCTGGACGGTGCATTCGGGACGCAGCGCAGAATCTGGGGTATGCTGCAGAATCTTGCAATGCTGCTCTGCGTATCCGTTGCCGTGACGCCCGCATTCAAAATGCGCTTCTGGAATATCGGTGCGGAGGGGCAGGTGCTGATCGGCGGACTGGCATCCGCAGCCTGCATGATTTTGCTCGGCGACAAGCTCCCGAACACCGTGCTGCTCATCGTGATCCTCGCGGCGAGCGTGCTGGCCGGTGCGGTCTGGGCAGTGATCCCTGCCGTATTCCGCGCAAAATGGCTGACCAATGAAACACTGTTCACCCTGATGATGAACTATATCGCGATCCAGCTTGTCTCGTTCTTCGTATACAAATGGTCGGTGCCGAAGGGCTCCGGACAGGTCGGCGTCATCAACCGTGCGACCCACGCCGGCTGGATGCCGGTCATCGGGAAATACGACTATCTGCTGAATATTCTGATCGTTGCGGTCATCACCCTGTTCATGTATATCTACCTGAAATACAGCAAGCAGGGCTATGAGATCGCGGTCGTCGGCGAGAGCGAGAACACTGCGCGCTATATCGGCATTCCGGTAAAAAAGGTCATCATCCGCACCATGCTGATCTCCGGCGCGATCTGCGGTCTGGCCGGTATGCTGCTGGTTTCCGGCACTGACCATACGATCTCCCGCGATACCGCGGCAGGCAGAGGCTTCACCGCGATCATGGTCTCATGGCTCGCGAAATTCAACCCGATCTTCATGGTGCTGACCTCATTCCTGATCGCGTTCCTCGAAAAGGGCGCGACCGAGGTCTCGACCGAATTCGGGCTGAACGAATCGTTCTCGGAGATCATCACCGGCATCATCATTTTCTTTATCATCGGCTGTGAGTTTTTCATTCAGTATACCGTGAAAACGCGTGAAAAGGAGGCGGCGAAATGATCTGGGCAGGATTTTTGCAGCGTGCGATCATGCAGGGCATTCCGCTTCTGTACGGCTCGACCGGTGAGATCATCACCGAAAAATCGGGCAACCTGAACCTCGGCATACCGGGCATCATGTATGTCGGCGGCATCAGCGGCGTCATCGGCGCGTTCCTCTACGAGCAGAATGCCGCAACACTGAATCCCGTGCTTGCGGTGCTGATCCCGCTGCTTTGTTCGGTCGCGGGTTCTCTTGTCATGGGGCTGATCTACAGCTTTCTGACGGTCTCGCTGCGGGCAAATCAGAACGTGACGGGTCTTGCGCTGACGACCTTCGGTGTCGGCTTCGGCAATTTCTTCGGCGGCTCGCTCTCAAAGCTGGCAGGCAGCGACGTTGCGTCGATCTCCCTGACTGCAACAAGCAATTATTTCCGCACAAAGCTGCCGTTTGCGGATTCCTGCGGCTGGTTCGGGCAGGTGTTCCTGTCGCACAGCTTTCTTGCTTACACCGCGGTCATCATCGCGGCTGTGACGGCACTGATCCTCTCGCATACCCGCGTCGGCCTGCATCTGCGTGCAGTCGGTGAGAACCCCGCGACTGCGGATGCAGCGGGCATCAATGTCGGCCGGTACAAGTATATCGCGACCTGCATCGGCAGCGTGATCGCCGGCCTCGGCGGGTTGTACTACGTCATGGACTATGCAAACGGTGTCTGGTCGAACGACGGCTTCGGCGACCGCGGCTGGCTCGCGATCGCGCTTGTCATTTTCGCCGTCTGGCGGCCGAATATCAGCATTTTCGGCTCGATCCTGTTCGGCGGACTGTATATCGTCCACAACTATATCCCGGGTCTGGATGTCAGCGGACAGGAGCTGTTCAAGATGCTGCCCTATGCCGTGACGATCCTGTTCCTTGTGGTCATCAGTATGCGCCGCAAGCGCGAGGCACAGCCGCCTGCGCATCTCGGTCTGCCGTATTTCCGTGAGGAACGGTAACAAGCGGGGCGCTTCTATGGAATGTCTTTCGCCGGAATCAGAAGGGAGCATAAGCAATGGACAGATCAGAATTTCTGCGTCTGCTTGAGGAATATACGCAAAATGAAAAAATGTCTGACTTAACAGTTACAGGCGAAATCATCAGCGATATGGATTTTTCATCCTATTACCTCGGCTCAACATGGTTTATGGATAATCAATTTGATTCCTGCACATTCCACACGACCAGACTTACAGATACCAATTTTTGCGGCAGCGTCTTTCGCAGCTGCACCTTCAGCGAAAACTATATTCTGAAAGCCGATTGGAATGATATAAAAATGATGCATTGCGCTATCGTTTCCCTTGAGGCCGTGAGAGTATGTTTCTTTCGTATCATAATGGAAGACTGTGAAGTAAAAAACTCAGAGTTTGCAAGATGTTCTTTTGAGCCTATACATAAAGAAGGGCAGGAAGACGGTCACTTTTCAAAAACAGTTTTCAGGAACTGTACATTTGAAGTTTGTAACTTTGAGGACTGCGTTTTTGATTCCGTCGAGTTTATCGGGTGTACGTTTACGAATACTGATATTGATACAGCAAATCCCGGTGTTCATTTTACGGACTGCAAATTCAAACCGAATCAATCAAATTGAAGTGATATCTTGCATTCCAAACATATAAAGAGGATTTTGGCGATCGCATTCGCCTTATCCTGCTTTCCAAAAGGCATTCATCCGTTGAACGGGCAGGCTGCTCGGGAAGCGGGTTTGCCAACCGTTAATGAAAATATAACAGAGGTGTTGCGGATATGAGAAAACTGTTCTGGGCACTGACTGCGGCATTCGGCGGATATGTGCTCTCCGGACTGGTGATGCGGATTCTGCGTGAACGCTTTTCTGTCGGGATCGCCGACCGCACTGCATTGATCGTATCTGTTGTGACGGTTGCCGTGCTCGTGCTGATTGCACTGATCGCTGCGGGCGGACGCAATCTCAACCGGGAACGTCTGCACGGCTATGCAAAGCAGGCCTGCGCGCCGGAATCCGATGCAAAACGTCTGAAAAAGCAGCTTGCCGCTGAGATCGTATGGATCATCGTATTGAATCTGCTGTTTGCGGCAGTTCTCTGGTATCTCAGAAAGCAATAAAAAACGCCGCCCTGTTCCGTTTCCGGAGCAGGGCGGCTGCTGTATTTCTGTGCTTATTTCTTTGCGGCATCCGGGGATTCCAGATACTTGTAGCAGACGGCTGCAAGTGCCGCACCGACGAACGGGCCGACGATGAATACCCAGAGGTCTGAGATCGGGGCGGTATTGCCGCTGAACAGTGCGACCAGTGCCGGACCGAAGCTTCTTGCCGGGTTGACCGAGGTGCCGGTCAGGCCGATGCCGAGGATGTGCACGAGCACCAGCGTGAAGCCGATGACGATGCCGCCGAAGGAGCCGTGATTCGCCTTTTTCGAGGTCACGCCGAGGATCGTCAGGACGAAGATGAAGGTCAGCAGGATCTCAACAAGCAGACCCGCCGCGGCGTTGCCGTTCACGCCCGCCAGACCGTTCGAGCCGTAGCCGCCGGTCATGTCCCTGACGCCGCCGAGATTCCAGATCAGCGCGAGAACGCCGGAGCCGGCAAATGCGCCGAGGCACTGTGAGACCACATAGCCGATGAAATCAGAGCTGCTCATGCCGCCGGACATCAGTACGCCGAGCGAAACAGCCGGATTGATATGACATCCGGAAATGTTGCCGACGCAGTACGCCATGCCGACGATCGTCAGACCGAATGCGAGTGCGGTGAGGATGTAGCCGCAGCCGTATACTGCGTCACATCCGACCAGCATGGCGGTGCCGCATCCGATCAGGACAAGGGTGAAGGTACCGATGAATTCTGCGATGTACTTTTTCATGACAGTCTTCCTTTCTTTTCAGGCTGATTTCTTTCGCTCCGCGCCGCCTGATAAAAGCCGGAGTGCAGCGGCATCAGACTGCCGCTTTCCTGTACTTTATATTATAGCACAGAATATATTGCGATGCAAGCCTTTTTCTAATAAGAATAAAACCGCCGCAGTCCGTAAACGAAAATGCAGCGGTTATTCGGTCGGTTCCGGTAATGTGTCCGTCTCCTGCGGCGCGGAGCCGGTATACCGCATCAGATCCAGCGCGAGATAACCGGATTCCAGCCTGAAAAAGGTTTTGGATACGATGCGGAACAGCGGTGTGCGTTCAAGGCCGCATTTGCAGCCGATTTTGGTCGCAGTCCGCATGGCGCCGGGCAGCCCCCATCGGCGGTAGAACCAGGCCGTGATCCGCAGCGGCAGTGAGCCGGCAGGCTTCCGGATCGCCGAGGTTGCTTCACGCCGGTGCCCCTGTTCGGCAAAGTGGAATTCCGGCATGGAATGACTGCTGACTGTATCAGCGGAATGGGGATCGGTCTGCGGCGGAATCTCGTCCGGGCCGACCGAGAACGGCGCCTTGACGACCTCAATCTCAACACCGGCGGAATCAACAGCCTTGATGCAGAGGTCGTATTCGCCCTCTGTCAGCGTGGAGAAGATCAGCTTTTTCGTGAAGAAGCCGGTCAGCTTGTATTCCTTTGCGTGCGGATAGACGGTCACGGACTGGATCGCCTCGTTTGCGCCCTTCCGCGTGATCGTTCCCGTGATCGTGCGGAGCACATTGTCCGAGCTGACGGTGCCTGCAAGCGTAAAATTGGAGCCTGCTTTCAGTGTGCCGCCGGGCAGCACGGAATTTGCAATGACAGCCTGATGATTGAAGAACTGATATGTATAGCAGATATTGCGGTCAACGGTCGTGCGGATGCCGGGGCATCTGCCGCAGCCGGAATACTGCCAGATCGTCGCCTCGCCGGATAGGTCGTAGCCGACCGGACTGACAAGGCCGTTTGTCGTGTTGAAGTAATTTGCTTCCCAGATCGGATATTTTGCATCCAGAAGCGTCTGCCGGTCGATGCATTCGCTGTAAAATGCGCTGCTGGAATAAACGCCTGCCGTATGGCCGGCATCCTCGATCTTTTCCAGTCCTGCGAGCAGCGCCGGCATAAAGACCTCCGACGGCAGATGTTCCTGCCGGATCGGGGATTCGAGATCGAGAAAGACCGGAAACTCAAAGGACTTGTCCTTCAGGAAACCGAGCATATAGCCGACGTCCTCGAGAAATTCGTCCTCGGTTGCGGCGTCGGTGAACAGATAACAGCCGACTGCGATGCCTGCAGCTTTTGCGCCCTCGTAGTTAGCCTCAAAGGTCGAATCAAGCTCCCAGTCGTCATAAGCGCGGATGACCTTGCAGCAGCGCAGGATCGCGAACTGGACACCGCTTTTTGCGACTTCGTTCCAGTCGATCTCCTCCTGATACTTGGAGATGTCGATGCCGGGGATCTCGACCGCTGCCGATGCGCGGAGCCTGCTGCGGGATCCGGAGCGGTCAGCCGCAGACAGATACAGCAGGGTCAGAATCAATGCAAGCATACATGCCGTGAACCGGCGTGATCGCGTCTTCAACGAACCACTCCCTTCTTCCAAAAATAAACATACAAATTTATTATACCACAAATTCGCCTGAAATGCAACATTTTCTGCCGGATTTTTCATAAGCCTCTGCTGAATACTGCCGTTTTTCGGGGAATTTCAATGGTTTTGCCGCAAATCTGACGCGGGGGCTTGCTATTTTCCGGGAAAAGCAGTATAATAATAAAGTATGTACTGACGGAGAAAGGAAGATTTCCATGCGAACGGAGGACAGGCTTCGCAGGGCGGAGCAGAAATATGAGGAGCTGACGGAGCGTCTGCAGGACAGCAGCATCGTGGCTGATCCCGCAAAGCTCGCGGCGCTCATGAAGGAATACAAGCAGCTGACGCCGGTCGTGGAGGCGTACCGCAGCTATACCGGCTGCAAAAAATCACTGGAGGAGCTTGATCAGCTGCTGTCTGATCCGGAAACGGACGCGGAGCTCCGCGCAATGGCGCAGGAGGAGCGGCAGACCGAGACCGCCCGCCTTGCCGGACTGGAAGCGGAGATCAGCCGGCTGCTCATGCCGGAGAATGAAGCTGATACCCGCGATGTGATCGTCGAGATCCGCAGCGGTGCGGGCGGCGAGGAAGCAGCGCTCTTTGCGCATTCGCTGCACCGGATGTATTCGATGTATGCCGACCGGCAGGGCTGGAAGCAGACGGTCATGAACCTGAATGAGACAGAACTGGGCGGCACCAAGGAAGTGATATTCTCGCTTTCCGGCGACCGCGTCTATCAGAAGATGAAATTTGAGAGCGGCGTGCACCGCGTTCAGCGTGTGCCGGAGACCGAGTCGCAGGGGCGTGTGCATACCTCAACGGTCACGGTCGCAGTGCTGCAGGAGGTCGAAGATGTCGAACTGGAGCTCAATCCGAATGACCTGCGGATCGACGTATTCCGTTCCAGCGGCGCGGGCGGCCAGCATATCAACAAAACTTCGTCGGCAATCCGCGTGACGCACATCCCGACCGGCATGGTCGTCGAGTGCCAGAACGAGCGCAGCCAGTTCCAGAATAAGGATAAGGCGCTGGCCGTTCTGCGTGCGCGGCTCTATGCGAAGGCACAGGCAGAGCAGGATGCGCAGGTCGCTGCAGCGCGCCGGACGCAGGTCGGCTCCGGTGACCGCTCCGAGAAGATCCGTACCTATAACTTCCCGCAGTCGCGGCTGACCGATCACCGCATCGGGTTTTCGCTGTATAAGCTGGAGGATGTGATGAACGGCGATCTGGACGCCGTGTTTGAGGCGCTGCTGACTGCGGAGCAGGCGGAGCGTCTGGCGGGCATGAAGGAGGCGGAGACATGAAAACAAGGCTGCTGCACGAGGACGGCATCGCGCTGGCCGCGGAGCTGATCCGGCAGGGCGAGCCGGTCGGAATGCCGACGGAAACGGTCTACGGCCTTGCCTGTGATGCAGGCAATCCTGAGGCTGTGCGAAAGGTCTTTGCGGCAAAGGGCAGACCGGCGGACAATCCGCTGATCGTGCATATCGCGGATATCACGGACTGGGCACCGCTTGTGACGGAGATCCCTCCGCTGGCACAGAAGCTCGCAGAACGCTTCTGGCCGGGGCCGCTGACGATCATTCTGCCGCGCACGGAGCGGATCCCATCCGTGACCGCGGGCGGACTGGATTCCGTCGGGGTACGGTTCCCGGCGCATCCGGTCGCACAGGCACTTATCAAGGCGTCCGGCGTGCCGATCGCGGCACCGTCCGGCAACCGTTCGGGAAGTCCGAGCCCGACGACCTCAGCGCACATGCTTGCGGATATGGACGGGCGCATTCCGGCGATCCTCGAAGGCGGAAGCTGTCTCTGCGGCGTCGAATCGACCGTCATTGCGCTGGACGATGCGGAAACCGTCCGTGTACTGCGGCCGGGATTTGTGACACCGGAACAGCTCGGCACAATCGCAAAGCGCGTGATCGTCGATGATGCGGTGCTTGCAAAGGTCAAAGAGGGGACTGTTGTTCGTTCGCCGGGTATGAAGTACCGGCATTATGCACCGAAGGCAAAGGTCACGCTGGTGCAGGGCAGTCAGGACGATTTCCTTCGTTATATGGAACAGCACACGGGGACGGGCGTGCTCGCGCTGGTCTTTGATGCGGATGTTCCCGCCTGTCAGATGCACGGGATCCCGTGCAAAGCCTACGGCGACACGGATGAAGCGAGAGCGGCTGCATTTTTCGCTGCTCTGCGCGATGCCGATGCGGCTGGTGTTTCGCATCTGTATGTCCGCGCACCGAGAACCGACGGCGTCGGGCTTGCGGTGTATAACCGGCTGATCCGTGCGGCAGGCTATGACATTGTTCATGCGGAGCAGGCTGTATCCGCGGATGCCTGATTTGCATTGACAGAAACATATTCCGGAACGGCATTTGCTGAAAGGTCAGCAGATGCCGTTTTTGTCGTTCCGGACGGTCAGCGAAGTGCACAAACCGATTCGGCATATTTTGTAATATATAACAAAAAGAAGATGCAGAGGGGACATTTGGCCGATTTATTTGTTTATATTATAGGAGGTGCATGAAAGGAGTGGATGATATGCATCAGAAGAAACTTTTGTCGCTGCTGACAGCCGGGGTGCTGTTTTTCGCAGTCTGTCCGCAGATGCCTGCTGCGGCCGCGGAATCTGCCGGATCCGATTTCGTGATCGAAAACGGCGTTCTGCTCGAATACACCGGAAACGACCCTGTCGTGCATGTGCCGGAGGGCGTGACCGAGATCGGATTTCAGGCGTTTGTGCGGACGAAAACGGTTCAGAATATCAATAGCCCGGAACTGTCACTCAAAATTCCGTATAACGATGTTCTGGAGGAGGTCTATCTGCCGGAGAGCCTGCTGGTGATTGACGAACGTGCTTTTTACAGCTGTGTGTCGCTGAACAAGGTGCATTTTCAGGAGGGCTTGAAAAAAATCAATTCTCACGCTTTTTCTAATTACTGTGAATTGAATTATACGGAATACGGTCTGACGGAAGCGGACATGCAGATGCATCTGGAATCTGCTGAACTGCCGGACAGTCTTGACACGATAGGGGAATATGCCTTTCAGGGCAGCGGACTGCAGTCTGTCAGCTTCGGAAGCGGGCTGAAAACGATCGCGCCCTATGCGTTTGCGTATACCGATCTGAAAACGGTCACATTGCCGGACAATATTGTTTATTTAACGTGGTACTGTTTTGCGGGTTCAAAGCTGGAATCCGTGCACCTTCCGGACAATCTCGTTAAGATCGACGAATCTGCATTTATGAATACCTGCCTGAAAACCGTTTCATTCCCGGAAACCCTGCAGTGGATCGGGGACAAGGCGTTTATGGGCACCGGTCTGACGGAGGTCATGATCCCCGCAGCGGTTTCGACGCTCGGCTCGTATGCATTTGCGAATACGCAGCTGGAATCTGTCACCTATGAGGGCAGTATTCGGAATATGGGAAAAAATGTCTATATGAATACGCCTTACGCAATGACGCATACAGAGAATGTCGGGGATTTTGAGATCCTTGAAGGAAATCTGGTTCAGTACACCGGCAACGATGTGACAGTCAGAGTTCCGGATACCGTGAAAACGATCGCGAAGGAGGCGTTTCAGGGGGTCTCGCGTCTGCGATATCTGTATCTGCCGGATTCCGTCACGCTGATCGGCGAATGCGCATTTGCAAACTGCAGTCATCTCCGCGAAGTGCATTTCGGAAACAGCGTCACAACGATCGGCAGTGAAGCGTTCCTGAACTGCAAAAAACTGCGGCGCATCATGCTGCCTGATTCAGTGCAGAGCATCGGAAACAGTGCTTTTGCAAACTGCATCTCGCTGGAAGATGCCCGTCTGAATGACGGTCTGAAAACGGTCGGGTACAGTTTCTTTAACAATTGCACTGAGCTCAAAACGCTCCGGATCCCGTCCAGCCTGGAAAAATGTGAACGGTCTTATTATCTGCATGATTTAGAGTCTGACAGGTGGGATTCCATAACGGAGACGGTGGCATCCTTTTACAAAGAATATCCGGAGCTGATCACCGGCAATAATTGTGAAATCGTTGAATGCAGTCTTTTGGGCCCGCAGTGCAGGGAAACCGTCGTGTACGGGGAAAGCGGCTCCATGGCACCGGGCATCGCAGAGAATCTGCACCTGACATGGAAGCCGCTCTCCGAGCTGCCGGAATTTGACCCCGTGCCGGACGGCCCCGACATGACGCTGGATATTGACAGGGATACATGGAAATTCCTGAATGCGGGCAGCGTGTTCGGCTCTGAACGGTACATGACCGATGAAGCACTGGCACTCGCAAAGCAGACCGTCAACGGAGAAATTGCCGATCTTGACGGCGTATTCGACGGCTCCTGCTACGGTATGTCGCTGACGGTGATCCTTGCAAAGGCCGGAAAGCTGAAAGCATCGGACATGCTTGCGGGCGCGAAGAATCTCAAAGAGCTGGAACCGGATCAGACGGTGCAGTCTGTTATCAATTTTTATCATTACATGCAGCATGCGCAGAATCTGACAGTCACGACCGGTACCAATTATGACGATACACTCGCGGATATGCTGGAAACGGCGGAGAATATCCCGCACGGTGAACTGCCGATGCTCCTGACGCTGAATACGCTGTCCGGCAATCACGCGGTCGTCGGCTGCGGCGTCGAAAAAGGGGAGGGGAATCTGAACGGCAGGAAATATGACCGCAAAATACTGGTCTGGGATCCGAATAACCCGAACGAACTGAAGGACGATGCCTGCCTGTATATCAGCAGCATCACGCTGGATTATTGTGTCCCGCTTTACGGGATCATTTACCAATATGATGAGAACGGTCTGAAGCAGGGAATGCTCGGCTCCTGCAGCAATGACCTGAACCGGCTGCTGCCGGCGGAATACCCGTTCGGGACGCAGGTTTCTGTCAAACGCGGCGACATGAACTGCGACGGGCAGACGGATGTTTCCGATGCCGTTCTGCTGGCAAGGTTCCTTGCAGAGGACAGGGAAGCGGTGATCACCGATCAGGGACTGAAAAATGCGGAAACGGACGGCGAAGCCGGACTGACCATGTCTGACCTGACTGTCATGCTGAAAATCATTGCAAAGATCATCCGATAACAAAAAACGTCCGCAGAGGATCGGCTCTGCGGACGTTTTGTCTGCTTATGCGGCAGGAACAGGTTATTCGGCTGCTTCTTCGGGAGCCTCAACAGCGATCGCGCCGTCAAGAACGACATACTGATATGCAGTTAAGTTGCAGTCATACATCGCTGCCTCATATTCCTCGGGGCTCAGCTCCCAGCCGGCGGTAATGAACTTGCTTTCGGTCCGGTCAAGTGAGAGCGAATAAACAGAACCGGGCTTTGCGTCCTCCGGAATCTTGTAGATGTACTCACCGAGAATCGAACCGTCCGGAATTTCCGCGTTCTGTGCCTCGGCCCATACCATAGCACCGCAGTTCGGATCCGGATTCACGACGGCATCGTGCGACGGAATACTGCTGTTGATGATATCGTTGATATTGCAGCGGATGTCGGTCAGCTCCGCATCGCCTGCCTCGTGGATGAAGAGCTGGAATCCTGCGAGCAGCGGCATACCGGAGACATAGATCGGAACCGAAACATAATCGCCGGGTTTGCCGGACGCGACGCCGACCTCAATGAAGCTGCCCTTCTTGCCGTATTCACGGAAAACCTCCGTCAGTTTTTCCTTGACGACCGGCAGCGTGATGCCGTCCTCGATCACATAATCAACGATCTCATAGTCATATTTCCAGCCTCTCTGACCGGTGACACTGGAGACCTTGCGGTAATCCGACCACAGCGGCTTATTGCCTGCCAGCGTATTGCAGTAATACTGCAGGATGTTGGATGCATCCACAACGTCGATGATGCCGTCGAAATTCGTGTCGGATGCCGGATCGGTATCTGCGGAGATCGTTTCGCGCTTCGACAGGGCAGTCACGTAGTTGATCAGAACGGTCTGTGCGTCCTCGACGCTGACCTTACCGTTTCCGTCTGCATCGCCCATGCTGCGGAAGCTGTTTGTCACAGCAGAAGCCTGAAATACCGGGCAGATACTGACTGCCAGTACGGATGCGCAGGCTGCACACAAAGCCTTCAGTTTTAAGGAGCTCATAACGGTTCCTCCTTTGATTGGTACATAGATTGAATGTATATCGGTACGGTTCATTTCGGAGGGGTCCCCGGCCCTCTCATACAGTATAACAGTTTAAACGTGAAAAGTCTCATATTTTCTTAAAATTTGTAGCGGTAAATAAAAAACGGATGTGCCGTTTGTACAGGTTATACAATAAAAACGGAACCCGACCGCCCTCTGATCGGATTCCGTTCTTTGTATGCTGTGGAGTATGATGCGATGCCGTTCTTTCGCAACGGCATACTATCATGTGTAATACCGGCAGATGCGGCGGTGACCCTGCCGATCCGGAGTCTTTTGCCGAACCGGGCTGTGCACAGCGCCTGCTGAAACCGGATCGGGAAAAGCCGGTTTCTGCTGACGGTTTTTTCCCCGTTTCCGGTGAGAGACCGGATCCGGTCAGCCGTCTGCCGTATCAAGGCTTCGCCGTTTCCGATGCGGGAAGCTCGGAACGCGGCACGGATATTCGTCTGCTTAGCCGACAGCGCCGCTTTTATTGCGGACTGCCGGGATCGCGGCTCCTTTGGCGGGAGGCCGTTCAGAGCACTGCCTGTGACGGGAAACACATCGGACGCGCAGACTGCTCAATGCTCAATGAAAGATTGCTCTCTGAATTTAGATGCTGTGTCAAAGCATTCCTCCTTCTGTTGTGAAACAAAGTGGCGGGGGAGAATGGATTAAAGTGCGCAGCGGGAAATCTGCGCCTCTATACATGAAACAATCCACAAGGGAAAATGTCCCACGAAAAAATCAGATTTGTATACATGCACAAAAGCACCCTGCATCTCTTGTGCAGGGTGCTGTAAAACCTTATTTGTTTTCCGGGATCTGCGGAGCGAACGGTTCCTCCGGCGTCAATCCTGTCGGGTCAAATTCCCTGACGCTGACCGGTTCATCGACCGTCAATGCAGTGACTTCACTGTAATCGGTCTGCAGGCCGTCCGCATTTCGCTCCTCGTATTTCATCAGGATGCCGGTACCGATATCGACAAGCAGAGAGATCGCATTGCCGCTGTGTACGCCTTCGATCGCAGCACAATTTCGCCCGAGGACGGTTTCGGTTCCTGTGATATGCCAGAGATCAAAATCGTCCAGCCGGGACATGGCAATGCTCTGCGGGAACAGGCAGCAGCTGCAGGATATGCCGAGGTTCATGCCGTCCATGCGGTTGAATGCAAGCCCCGTGCCGTCCGGCAGAGAAGAACGCCGGTCATTGTCGCGCATGATGAAATCATTTTGGTTGTCCACGCTGCAGAAATTCCGGCTGTAGGTTCCTGCGGTCAGATCGACATTTGTGAGAAAGCTGCTGAATGCTTCGTCAGAGCCGCTGAAATAGGTTTCATATGCGCCTTCGCCGGACTGTTCATACTCGTATGATTTGTGCGCAGTATCATCTGTCTGAAACCGGATAATGATTTGCCCGCCGGAGATCCCGTATATCATTTCGCCCTCCGCAGTGCTGAAATAGTCGATGCTGTTCAGCATCATGTGATAGAGATAGCTTTTCGCCTCCAAATCATTGATGTCTGCTCCGGAATCCGGTGCAAAGTATTTTGCAATGTATTTTCCGGTGTCGATCAGCAGGGGGCCGCCGTTCTGCCGGTAGCGTTCGCGGGCTTCGTTCAGGAGTGCGTCCTTTTCTTCCCATGTGTGAACCTGCTTTTCCTGCTCGTGCAGCTCGAGCTCTGCGTAAACGGCAGGCGGGGCGGTCGTTTCGGCGGGCTCTGTCACAGCCACGGCCTGTTCCGTCTCCGCGGTGTCAGTTGTGAGCGGGATCGCCGCGCTGTCCGCTGTGCTCTGCAGGACTTCATGTTCCTGATCGCCGCGGATCAGAAACAGTCCGACGCCGGCTGCAAACATCATGCAGGCCGCCAGTGCCGCGGCGGTGACCGGGCGAGGGACTTTGACGCTTCTGTGATCGGGCTTTGCCGCCCTTGTGATACCCGTTGATTCATTGCCGTGCTTTGTGTCTGCGGTTTCTGCGGGAGCGCGGAAGCAGTCATTGACCAGATCACGCGGGATATCTCCGAGCGCATCCATGATTTCCAGCGGTTTCATAGCAATTCCTCCTTTTCCAGATAATCTCTCAGTTTTTTTCTTGCGCGCAGCAGCGTCATTTTGACCGCGCTGATGCTCATGCCGTTCTGCGCAGCGATCTCCTGCACGGACGCGGACAGATAATACCGCTGCAGAAAAATACGCCTGATTCGCTGCGGCTGACTGCGGAGCCAATCGGTCAGGGCGGCGGTCAGCTCGTGCTGCTCTGCCAGCTGCTCGACCTGCTCGCCGGAGGGCAGGATCTCCGCAAGCTCGTCCAGTGCCAGCGCGAACTGTCTGCCGCCGCGTTTCTGACGCGTTCTTGTTTTCAGCTTGTCCATAGCCGAATGCCGGGTGAGTGATACCAGATAGGCTTTCAGCTCCTGCGGCGCGATCTGCTGCCTGCTGTTCCAGACAGCCAGAAGCATGTCGCTGACGCATTCTTCTGCGTCCTGCTGGCTGCCGAGGATCCGGTAAGCAAGCTTTCCGCAGAGTGCGCCGTAGATTCTGCGGATCTCGGATAATGCCCTTTCATCGCGGTTCTGCAGCATCGCAATGATCTGACTGTCCATTTCATCACTCCCTTCACTTACTATATAGACAAAAAACGAGATCGGTCACAGGTCAGTCGGAGATGATCTGAAAAAAAGCCGCCGTCCCGTCGGAAAGCGGTCTGTGCGCTTATTATATCATACGGAACGGAAAACAGCAATGCTTCCGTGTGCAGAAAACATGCTGCACGATGCGCATTGTGTTCTGCAAATATTGCATTTTCAGCAGGATTGTGATATAATGATACAGACATAAGGAGGACTTTGCATATGAAAAAAACGAAAATGACCTCTGTGCAGGTCATTGCGCTTGGATTTCTGCTGATGATTTTTGTCGGCGCGGTTTTGCTTTCGCTGCCGGTTTCATCCGCATCGCATACGCATACACCGTTTTTCGACTGCCTGTTCACCTCTGCGTCGGCGTCCTGCGTGACGGGTCTGGTCGTTGCCGATACCGGCACGCACTGGTCGCTGTTCGGGCAGATCGTTCTGCTGGTGCTCATTCAGATTGGCGGACTCGGGTTTATGTCTGTTTCGGCACTGTTCCTGCTGCTGATGCGGCGGCGGATCGGTCTCAGGTTCCGCGTGATCCTTGTGGACAGCATGAACTATTCGCAGATCGGCGATATTCTGCCGTTTCTGCGGCGGATTCTGTACGGCGCATTTTTGCTCGAGGGCGCCGGTGCGATTCTGCTTTCATTCCGGTTTATCCCGATGCTCGGGGTGAAGCGCGGCATTTATTACAGCATCTTCCATTCGGTGACGGCCTTCTGTAATGCGGGCTTCGATCTCATGGGGAGCATCAGCGGGGAGTATTCCTCATTGGTCATGTTCTCCGGCGACTGGCTCGTCAATCTGACGGTCTGCGGACTGATTTTGCTCGGCGCGCTGGGCTTCTGGGTCTGGAACGATCTCTGGAACAAAAAATGTATGCTGCACCGCTGCACACTGCATACCAAGCTGACGCTTGCGGTTTCCGCCGTTCTGGTGATCGGCGGAACGCTGCTGTTCCGGCTGCTGGAAAACGGGAATTTTGCAGGGATGCCGGAGCATGAAAAATGGCTCTGTTCCCTGTTCGATGCTGTGACGCCGCGTACAGCCGGATTCAACACGACAGATACCGCGGCACTTACGGACAGCTCCGTTCTGCTGACCTATCTGCTGATGTTTATCGGCGGCGGCTCCGGTTCGACCGCAGGCGGCATGAAGATGACGACGATTGCGGTGCTGCTGCTGTTTGTCATTGCCGGCATCCGGAATCAGGAGGAGGCGACCGCCTTCGGCAGAACGATTCCGGTGTCCGTACTGCGTCCCGCTGTAACGGTCATTGCGATGAATGCCGGACTTGCCTTTACGGGTGCGGCAATTATCTGTGCCGCGGACGGTCTTGCGATGCGGGATGTGCTGTTTGAGACGATCTCCGCCGTCAGTACGGTCGGCATGACGACGGGCATCACGCGGGCGCTCGGGCCGTTATCGCGTGTCATCATCATCTTTTTAATGTATCTCGGCAGAGTGGGCAGCGTATCGTTTGCGCTTGCAATGATCGCCAAGCGGCAGCAGATCCCCGTGACACTGCCGTCTGAAAATATTTTGGTCGGATAAGGAAGGAACAGTATGAAACAGTTTTTGATTATCGGAATGGATACCTTCGGACATATTCTCTGCAGGAAGCTTGCAAAGACCAGATGTGAGATCATGATCGCGGACATTGACCCGAACAAGCTGGATGACCTGCTTTCTGTTGTGGACAGCGCGAAATGCGGCGACTGTACCAGTGAGACCGTGCTCCGTTCCTACGGCATTCCGGATTTTGATGTATGCTTTGTATGCGTCGGCGCCCATTTTCAGGCGAGCCTGCAGATCTCCTCGCTGCTGAAGGAGCTGGGAGCTAAAAAGGTCATTACCAAGGCAGCCAATGCGATTCAGGCCAAGTTCCTGCTCCGAAACGGTGCCGACCAGATCATCTATCCGGAGGACGAGGTCGCGGAGCGGATCGCGACCAGAGAAAGCAACGACCGTATTTTCGATGCGGTCGAGCTGGGCGGCGATTATGCGATCTATGAGCTGATGCCGCATAAGCGCTGGATCGGAAAAACACTGAAAGAGCTGAACTTCCGTGCGAAATACAAGATGATCGTCGTGGCGGTCAAGGATGATGCCGGAGAGATCATCCTGCCGCACGCGGAATATAAATTTCAGCCGGGACACCACATGCTTGTGGTCAGCAAGCCGGAGGATGTCGAGGATTATTGAGCCGGCGAAAAAGATGTATATGCAGGGCGTGCGGAGCAGACGGTTCCGCACGCTTCTTTTTATGCTGTTAATCTGGACTTTTTGCAGAAACCGTATTGTTGTACGGTTGCGATAAAACAAGTTGTACTGCCATTATTCCTGATACGACAACCGAAGATGATATTATTGCAGTACAAATGAAACAGGATCAAAGCGGCAATATAAACATAATTCAATACATTTAGAGCGATTTTAAGCACTTGTACAAAAACATCTGCATTTTGTCCACTTAATCTGTAAATTGTAGGTTGAAGTTTGACGATAGATTGTATATAATGACAATAGTATATTATATCCTTGTGGTATAATATCAAAGAGAAATTATATTATATTTATTTTTTTTAGGGGGAATAGAATATGAGAAAACAGCTGACGTGCGCGATAGCTGCGTCTATCAGCCTGTGCACACTCATGCAGACTGCGTCTCTGACGTCGTTTGCGAACAATCCGATTTGCCAGACCAGCTTCTCGCCGGATCCGGCACCGGTCGTATTCGGTGATGAACTGTATGTTTACACCGGTATGGACAGAGACGGAAACAATGACAATTACTACATGACAGGCTACCAGTGCTTTTCCACGACAGATATGCAGAACTGGACGAATCACGGCGTGATCCTGAAAGACACCGATATCAAGTGGATCAAGCAGAATTCCGCATGGGCATCCCAGTGCATCGAGCGCAACGGCAAGTACTATTATTATATCACCGGCGAAAGCTCCACCGGCAGCGGCAGAGTCATCGGCGTGTTCGTCGCGGATTCTCCGTCAGGTCCGTTCCAGGATGTCAACGGCAAGGAGCTTGTCGGCCCGAACTGGGAATACATCGACCCGACTGTTATCATTGACGATGACGGACAGGCGTGGCTGATGTTCGGCAACCCGAGCTGCTACTATGTCAAGCTGAAAGAGGACATGGTGACGCTCGACGGCCCGATCCAGAAGTTCAATCTCTCGCTGCCCGGCGGGACAAGATACGGCGAGGGTCCGTGGATCTATAAGCACGACAGCCTTTACTATCTTGTTTTCGCTTCGTTTGTTGATGCGTTCAACGGCGAGAGTATTTCGTACTGCACCGGTCCGTCCGTGACAGGTCCCTGGACATTCCGCGGTACGATCCATGAGGGTTCCAACTGCTTTACGACGCACGGCGGAATCATCGACTATAAAGGCCATTCCTATTCCTTCTATCACATGAACGGCCTGCCCGGCGGCGGTTCCTTCAACCGCAGCGCAGCATGTGAAGAATTTACATACGGTTCCGACGGTTCGATCCAGGCACTGAAGTCTACCAGAACAGGCCCGGATCAGATTGAATCGTTCAATCCGTTCCGCAAGCTTGAGGCCGAGACCATGGCATGGTCCGAGGGCGTCAAGGTCGAGTCTGCGGGCAACGGTTCGCAGGCTCTTGGCTTCATCGAGAACGGCGACTACACCATGCTCAAGGGTGTTGACTTCGGCGATGAGGGCGCAACAGAGTTCGTTGTCAGTGCCGGTTCCAACGGCGAAGGCGGCATGATCGAGGTGCATCTCGACAGCAAGACCGGCCCGATCGTTGCGACTGCAAAAGTCCCGGTCACCGGCGGCTGGCAGGATTTCACCGAGATCTCCGGCAATTGTCTCGGCGCAACCGGCAAGCACGACGTCTACTTCGTGTTCAGCGGTCCTGACGGCTACCTCTTTAATGTTGACTGGTGGGAGTTCAAGGGCGCTGGCAGCTCCTCGGGTTCTTCCCAGAACGGAAATACGACCAGCTCCGTCCTCGGCGATCTGGACAATGACGAAAAGATCACCGCAAAGGATCTGTCTCTTGCCCATCAGGAGTTGAAGGTCTATCAGGAATATACCGGCACTTCGTTCAAGAGCAATGCAGATGTCAACGGCAACGGCAAGATCGAAAAGGACGATTTCCAGTGGTATGTCAAGTTCCTGACCGGTCAGACGAAGGAATATCCGGAAAAGCAGACGCCGGTCACGACGGCTCCGCCGCAGACCACTGTTCAGCAGACGACCACGACTGTGAAGCCGGCAAGCAATTTCCGGTATCCGGAGATCAAATTCCATGAGGCGCCCGGCTACTACTTCAATGAAGGCAGCAAAAAGGGCAGAGTCATCAACGAAAGCTATAACGGCATTAACGGCGGCAACAAGCTGAACGTCTATCTGCCGTATGGCTATGACGAAAACAAGCAGTATAACATCTTCTATCTGATGCACGGCGGCAATGAAAATGAAAACACGCTGATCGGGCAGAACGATACGATGATTCAGAATATGATGGATCACATGATCGAAAACGGTGAAGTGGATCCGATGATCGTTGTGTTCCCGACATGGAACAAGTCCGGTGCGGATAAGTTCTACGGTGAATTCCGTCAGAGCGTTGTTCCGTTTGTCGAAGGCAAGTATTCCACTTACGCAGGCAAGGATACCAGCGAAGCAAGCCTCAGGGCTTCGAGAATGCACCGTGCATACGGCGGCTTCTCCATGGGCTCTGTCTCTACGTGGGGCGTTGCGGAAAACTGCATGGATATCGTGGCATACATCATGCCGCTCTCCGGCCACAGCTACGGCGGCATGGGTAAGATCGCGGAGGCAGTTGACAGATTCGGCCTCAAGAAGGGCGAATACTTCATCATCTGCGCGACCGGTTCTACCGATATTGCGTATCCGAACATGAATCCGCAGATGGATGAGCTCAAGCAGGACAGCCACTTCTCTTACGGCTGGGATCTCTCAAAGGATAACTTCTATTATATGGTCGCGGACGGCCGCGATCACTGGTGGGGCAATGTGCGCCACTATGTCTACGACATACTGCCTTCGTTCTTCCGCGAAGGTCAGTAACCCAACAACGGGGGAAGCAGCAGCGGTACTGTCAGGGGTGCCGTTGCTGTGAAAAATAGAAATTGGACATCATGGTTTTCGGGGAAAATCAACTGTTTCAAATTCATTTTTTGAAAGGATGATTTTCATGAAAAGGACAGTAGCAGCAATTCTCTCTATGAGTTTTGCACTTTCGGTCTGCTCCGCATTTCAGGCTGCGGCAGCGGACGATGCAGGCGGTTTCGACATGAGCCAGATGGGCGGCGGTGACGCAGGCGGCATGGACTGGAGTCAGTTCGCCGGCGGTGACGCAGGCGGCATGGGCGGTATGGACTGGAGTCAGTTCACCGGCGGTGACGCAGGCGGCATGGGCGGTATGGACTGGAGTCAGTTCACCGGCGGCGACGCAGGCGGCATGGGCGGTATGGACTGGAGTCAGTTCACCGGCGGCGACGCAGGCGGCATGGGCGGTATGGACTGGAGTCAGTTCACCGGCGGCGACGCAGGCGGCATGGGCGGTA
>JAFWQJ010000036.1 GCA_017545185.1 Oscillospiraceae bacterium
CAGTACGGCAGCGGCGATAACATCCACCCGGGCAACGGCGGTCACCAGATGATCGCAGACTGGATCGGCTACTATTACCGTCAGGCGCTCCGCAGCGAAAACGCAAGCGACGAGTACACGATCCCGAGCAGGGAAGTCTATGGCGCAGAGTATGCGAACAACCACCTTGTTGACTTCAACCAGCTGCAGGGCTTCAATGCCGGCTCGTGGACAAGAGGCGGCGACGGCAGCTACAACTACAGCAAGAACGGCAACACCCCGATGACCTTCTCGATCAACGGCAAGGGCATCCTGCTGCTGTTCAAGTCCAATTCCAGCGGCATGGGCGCTGTCAATGTCAGCGTCAACGGCAAGACCAACAAGGTCTCCTCGAATCTCCAGTGGACATGGGGCGGCAAGGACGGCGACGTCGGCTACTACCAGCCCAATTCCGAGAAACTCGATATCTCGATCTCGAGTGCGGATAACGGAACCTTCGTGCTGTACGGCATCGCGGTCATCGAATGATCCGGAAAATTCCTGCCGTGAAAGCATCACAAAGGATTGACAAAAACGCGTAAATCTGTTAAACTGTACTCATGCAGCATTGCTGTGTGAGTACAGTTTTTATTCGAGAGGAGTCTGAAAATGAAGAAACTCATTTCACGAAATCATATTGCACTTGCAGCCGCAGGCATGATCTTTGCTGCGGCGCTCCCGGCACTTCCGGCCGCAGCGGCGGACGCGCCGTCCGTCCTGATCCTCGGTGACAGCATTTCTTCCGGCGAGGGATTGAAAGCGGGGGAGTGCGGTTATTATGATTATGTCGCGGACTGCACGGGCGGAACGCTGACGAATCTTGCAAAATCCGGTGCGACGACCCATGATGTGATCGCAGTGCTCGACGATGCGTCGAACAAGGACACGATCGCCGATGCCGATATTATCTGCATCAGTGCAGGCGGCAATGATCTGATGCAGCCTGCAAAGGCTTATTTTGAGACAATGGCAAAAGAGGGCGAAAACCTGATCGACACGGCAAAGCGTGTTGCAAAGGAAGGCGACGCGGTCAAGATCATTACGACGCTGACCGGTAAGCTCCGTCAGCCGCGCACACAGGCGATCGCAAATTATGCTGTGATCGCCGAGAAGATCCGGGCGCTGAATCCGGACGCACAGATCATCTTCCAGACAACCTATAATCCGTTTGAATTGCCGGAGTATTATCTGACTGCAAGCGGCTATTCAGAGGATATGCTGAAAAAGTACAATACGCTGATGAATTATGTCAACAATAACGAGGTGCAGCTGAACGACGCTATGAAGGCCGTGGAGGGCACAAAGACCGCGGATGTTTCGTCAGCATTTGCAGGCAGCGGCTGGCTGTATGACAATTCTATGGAAAAGGACGTTCATCCGTCGCCGCTCGGTCATGCGCTCATCGCAGCGACCGTTCTCGATCAGATCGGCAATACCAACATTCTGTCCGCTGCCATGGCGGAAACGGTCGGCAATCTGAAGCAGTCCGTTTACACGCAGATCCCTGCAGATGATTATGCCGCGATCAGCAAATACGTGGTCGATGTGCAGTATGTCAAAGGCGACTTCGACAACAGCGGACAGGTCGGCATCGAGGATGTGCAGAATCTGCTGAGAGTTTATACCAACGGCGTATCCGGAAAAAAGATCGAGGACAATGTGACCGCACGGCAGTTCGCCACCGGCGACGTCAACGGCGACGGCACCATTTCGATCGACGATGTGCAGTACGATCTCATCTATTATGTCAAGCGGTATGTCTCCAAAGCGAATGTTACATGGGACGATATCCTGCCGAAGAAATGATTATCCAAAGCCGTCTGCTTCGTGCAGACGGCTTTTTCATCGGCAAAATAACGGAGCACGGTTTCCTTTATTATACAGGAATATGAAAACGATTTCAAGTGCCGGCTGCATATTTCTTCTGCCTCCGGCGGGCGAATCTGAAACAACTATTAAAATAGCACGAAATAAACAGTCATATTACAGAAAAAGCAAAAAATACATTGACATTCACGCGCAATTATGCTAAACTGATTGCATGGGGGAAAATCAACCTGAACATACGTTAATATAGATAAGTTGAAAGGATTGGTTTTTATGAGAAATGCTAAGAAACTGACCGCCGCAGCGCTCTGCGGCACCGTACTGCTGACCGCACTCCCGCTGAACCCTGTTCTCGCAGCGGACGATGCTCCCGCAGCATCCGAACCGGTCACCATGGACTGCGTCGTTACGCTGGACGGCACAACCGCGACAGCATCGAACGACAAGGTTCAGATTGAAGGCGGCAAGATCACGATCACCGCTTCCGGCGCTTATGAATTTTCCGGCAAGCTGGAGGACGGACAGATCTATGTCAAAATCCCGGACACCAAGACCGATACCGGCACCGTCAAGCTGTTCTTCAACGGCGTGGATATCACCGGCAAATCGAATGCAGCCGTGCTGATTGACAATGCAAAGAACACCTCGATCAACTTAGTTGACGGCACAGAGAACTTCATCCATGACGGTGAAAGTTATCCGGAAGGCATCACTGCTGCCGTTTACGCAAAGGATGACCTGACGATCAAGGCCGGCGGCGAAGCAGGCGACGGCAAGCTGCGCATTGATGCTGCAAAGCAGCAGGGTATCCACTGCAGCAACGATCTGAAGATCACCGGCGGCAATATCAAGGTCAAGGCCGATTCTGAGGACGGCGTCCGCGGCAAGCAATCTGTTACGATCAAGGGCGGCAAGATTGATGTCAATGCAG
The DNA here is from genome assembly GCA_017545185.1 of Oscillospiraceae bacterium. Classification (GTDB taxonomy): domain Bacteria; phylum Bacillota; class Clostridia; order Oscillospirales; family Ruminococcaceae; genus Firm-04. The sequence goes on from JAFWQJ010000036.1 coordinate 2,777, forward strand.
AAGGCGACGGGATCAAGTCTACAAAGGGCACGATCACGATCGAGGACGGCAAGGTCGAGGTCAAGGCCGGTAAAGACGCGATCCAGGGCGAGACCAACGTCATGATCAAGGGCGGCGACATCAAGGCCAACGGCGACCGCGGCATCACGAATATCGGTGCAGCTCCGAAGAAATCCGACGAAGATGAAGAAGAACCGATGGCAGTTACCGGTATTACAATTATGGGCGGTACCGTTTTTGCGACGTCTACCAAGGATACGCTGAAGGAAAACCAGACTGAGGCCGACCTCAAGGACAACACCTTCAAGATCAACCCCAATTCGAATAAGCCTGTCCTGCTTCTGACAACCTCCGAACAGCAGGTGAAGGATCAGCGCGTTGAGCTGAAGACGGCAACAGGCGCAGCGATCATCAGCAAGAACGCGAACAAGAAGTTTGACTACATTCTGATGTCTTCGCCGGACATGAATATCGGTGATACCTACTCGGTGTTCATCAATGAGGCAGCAGCGGAAAACGGCACGATCAAGCTGGAGAACCAGATCACCGTTGCTGAAAACATCATCAATACGAAGAAGCCGGAGGTCGTCGATGAGACCGATCCGTATGACATCAACTGCGACGGAAGCGTCGATGTTTCCGATGTTGTGCTTCTCTGCCGGTTCATCGTTGCTGACAAGGACCTTGTCGTGTCGGATGCGATGGTCGCGAAAATGGATGTGGACGGAAACGGCAAGACCGAGCCGGATGACGCGACCAAGATCCTGAGAAAGATCGCGCGTCTGGACCCGTAGTTTTCGCCATAATACAAGAAAAAACAAAGAGCACGCGGGCTTTCTGCGTGCTCTTTTCGTCATTTTATAAAAAAGTGTAGAAATTCACAAAAACCTCTTGCAATTTTTCTCGAAAAATGGTATAATAATTCTAATTGGTAATCAAACAGATTTTTACCATTGCTATTGCCGCAATAATCTTGGCAAACAAAGGAGGAAACGAGAAATGGCAGAACGTGTGTTCACCCGGGAGGATGCCAAAGGCTTGATCCGCACCAATACAGATAAGTTCAAGATCCCGTCGGACTTTACTGCAATTGAGCGCGGCGCACTGGCAGGCTTTTCACAAATGGAGGAGCTCATCATCCCGGAGGGCGTGACCCGGATCTCATCTCATGCTTTTTACACAAGAAGCTTCAAAAACACCTGCAAGCTGAAGCGTCTGACGATCCCTTCGACCCTGACAAAATTCGGCCGCTGGGCGTTCTACGGCTGCGATGAGCTTGAAAGTGTTTATCTGCCTGACGGCTTCGCGCCGCAGCAGGCGATCGAGCTGTTCTGGCCCTTTTCCTCGACCATGCTGTTTTTCGGTAAAAAGACGCTGTTCGGTGCGAAAAGCAAGAACAAGACCGTGCAGGACTATCTGGCTGAGGCGACCGGCGTTCTGACGCTCGGCTCCGCATCTCTGCTCGAGGTCGCTGCCGATTCGTCGCTGCTGATCCCTGCCTCCTATACCATTATTACATCAACGGCCATGCGCGGCCTGACGAGCAGGGGCATCAAGCGCCTGCTGATTCCGCGCTCTGTTCACGGCATCGCAAACAATGCTTTCTCCTCGCTGGATACACTGGAACAGGTGATCTTTGAGGAGGGGACCGAATATATCGACAACTGTGCGCTTGCCGGCTGCAAGCGTCTGCGCAGCATCATCATTCCGGATTCCGTCACCGAGATCGGCGTCGGCGCATTCAGCAATCTGCCGTCGCTGGAATCTATCCGTCTGCCTGCACATCTGCGGGAGATCCCGGATGAGCTGTTCAGCGGAGACAAGGCACTCAAGACCGTACTGTTCGGCAACCGCATTGAGCGCGTCGGTGCCGGTGCATTTGCAGACTGCATCTCGATCCGCAGCCTGATGCTGCCGCAGGGGATTCAGTCGATCGGCAACAGCGCATTCTGGAACTGCAAGCTGCTGCAGCGCGTATATGTTCCTGTCAGCTGTAAGTCCGTGACCCAGTCCACATTCGGCAACTGCCCGTTCCTGACAGAGCTGCACATGCCGCGCATCATTCATGACCAGTATGAGATGAAGCGCATTTTCGGCGATGTGACCAACCCGACGATCACATGGCTGGATCCGGGCGCCGTGCCGCCGCAGTGGAACGATGACGATGTTCTGCCGGAGGTCAAGCTGGCGGAGATCCCGAAGGAGGTCCCGAAGAAGGAAGTCGATTTCTCCGAGCTGATCCCGTCCAATATGCCGATCCAGGCAGCGCTTTCCAAGCAGAACGAGGATGCTGCAGCAGCCAAGCTGAACAAGATCGACTCTGCATCCGTTCAGAAAATGGAGCGTTCGATCGCATCCATGCAGCTGCAGATCGCAACGCTCGCGGAGACTGCCCGCGAAAATGCAGCCTACGGTGTTCCGGATATCGACCAGGAGACCATCGACAGACTGTATCAGAATCTTGCGATCATGCAGAAGAACTACGAATCGCTTGAAAAGTTCCAGAACTCTGCAGATGCAATGGAATCCCTGCAGAAGCAGATGGACGATATGGCGATGATGCAGGAAAAGATCGAGCAGATCACAGCAATGCAGAAATCCGTCCGTGAGCAGTCCAAGAAGCTCTCGGCGATTCAGGATAAGGTCAGCAAGATCAGCGAGATGAACGAGAAGATCGCTGAGATCTCGCAGCTGCAGGAAAAGGTCAATGCGATCGGTGATGTTCAGAACATGAACGGCATCATCGAGGAGCTGGAAGCAAAGATCGGTTCGCTTGCAGCATTCCAGGAAAAGGCCAATGCCGTCGCAGCACTGCAGGAAAAGCTCGATGCGATCGGCGATGTCCAGAACATGGCAGAGCTGATCTCCGAGCTGGAAGGCAAGGTCGGCTCTATTACCGATATTCAGGAGAAATTCAACTCGATCAGCGAAATGCAGGAAAAGGTCGAAGCGATCTCCGAAATGCAGGATAAGATCAATACGGTTTCTGCAATGCAGGAAAAGGTCGAGGCCGTTTCCGGAATGCAGAACCAGATCGACACGGTTTCCGGTATGCAGGATCAGATCGGCACCGTCTCCGGTATGCAGGAAAAGGTCGATGCACTCTCCGGTATGCAGGAGAAGATCGACGCGCTTTCCGGTATGCAGGAGAAGATCGACGCACTCTCCGGTATGCAGGAGAAGGTCGATGCGATCTCCGGTATGCAGGAAAAGATCGACACGATCTCCGGTATGCAGGAGAAGATCGACGCGATCGCCGGTATGCAGGAAAAGATCGACGCAATTGCCGGTATGCAGGATCGTGTGGATGCGATCGCGGATATTCAGCAGACTGTCGATACGATCTCCGGATTCCGCGAAAGCGCTGAACAGATCGCTGATTTCAAGGAGAAAATGGATGCACTTGCAGATGTGCAGTCCAAGGTCGAAGCGATCGGCGATGTACAGGAAAAGGTCGAAGCGATCCCCGAACTGCAGGAAAAGGTCGAGGCGATCAGCGAGGTTCAGGAAAAGGTCAGCGTTCTGCCGGATATGCAGGAAAAGGTCAGCGTGATCCCGGAGCTGCAGGAGCGCATTGACGATCTGGCCGACATGCAGGAGCAGACTGCTGCACATATCGCGGCCATGGCGCCGGAAGCAGCATTCCAGTCCATGAACGCTGTTCTGAACGGTCAGGACAGCTCCGGCATTCCGTTTGCCAATGTGCCTGCCGATCAGGCTGCTGCTTCCGTTCCGGAAGTACCGGCCGCACCTTCCGTTCCGGAGCCTGCCGTGAATCCCTTTGCAGAGCGTGATCTCTTTACGGATTCCAATGTGAAGCCTGTCGCTGTCGCGCCGGGTCAGAATCCGTTTGAAGCACCGGGTCACAGCACACCGGCATCTGTTCCGGCGGCGGTACCTTCTGCGCCGGCAGCATCCGCACCGATTCCGGGACAGGTCACCGCTGACGATCTGATCGCGGCATTTGCCGCCAATGAACAGGAGCAGGAAGAAGCCGTACAGCAGGAGCCGGCAGCGCCGATCCCTGCAGAAACAGGCAGCACGCCTTACGGCATCTTTGACGACAGCATCGCATTTGCACCGGTACACAAGGGCGATTATCCGGAAACCGAGCGCGTGTTCACGCAGGAGATTTCCAAGCCGATGCCCGGCCCGGTCGAGCGCAGTGCTGCACTGAAAAATTATACGGTCATTGCATACCGTGCGTTCCGCAGCTCTCAGAGCGGCGAGCGCTTCGAGATCCCGGAGGGTGTCCGCCGTGCAGAAACGCAGGCGTTCTGGGATTCTCCGCGTCTGCTTGCGATCGAGCTGCCGTCAACTCTGACAGAGGTCGAACCGGATGCATTCACCGGCTGCTCCCGTCTCGCGGATGTCTACATCCCGGCAGATCTCTCCGAACGGAAGATCGTGGAATACTTCATTTTCCGTCCGGAGATCAAGGTCCACTGGCCGAAGAAGAAGATCCTCTCCAGAGCCCGCGTCGAGTCCGTCGCTGATCTCATGGAGCAGTTTGACGATATCCTGACCGCGCAGAAAGCGAAAAAGCTGGTCGTCCGGAACCATATTCTCCAGATTCCGGAAGGCTATACGACGATCGCACCGAATTTCGCACAGGGTCTTGATATCCGTGCGGATGAACCGGAGCATACACTGTCCACGATTTTCCTGCCGCGGAGTGCACGCCGCATCTGTGCGCGCGCCTTCACGGGTCTGGAGACCGTCCGGCATATCGTGATCCCGGAAGGCCTGCAGATGATCGACATGTATGCATTTTCCGGCTGCATGGGTCCTGCCCGTCTTGTTCTCCCGGATTCCGTCAGCTATATCGGCCCGTTCGCGTTTGCGGCTCCGTGCCAGTATGAGCAGATCCGTCTGCCGAAGAATCTGCGCACGATCCATGAAAACACCTTCATGAACTGCAATACGCTGGTCGGCCTGCGCATTCCGGATTCCGTGACAGAGGTCGGAAGCATGGCACTTGCAGGCTGCTCGAACCTCAGCTCTCTGACGATCCCGCGCCGGTTCGAGGGCAAGCTTCCGCTGATTCTCGACGGCCCCGTCAAGATCAATGTCAGCTGGACGGACGAGAATCCGGAGGTCTATCAGGAGGAACCCGGCAACGAGCTCATGACCTATGTCGAGCAGCGTTTCGGTCCTGCGGCCGAGCACCGGCTCTTTACGCCGGAGATCAGCAAGGCCTGCGAAAGCTTCAACGAGCGCATCAAGGAGATGCATTCGCATCCGGTGCTCGCAGCCAATTCGCTTGCTGAGATCGCAAACCAGACCAAATTTGAGATCCCGCTCGGCGTGATGCGTCTCTGCAGCTATACCTTCGGCATGAATCAGCGCCTGCTGACGCTGACGATTCCGAAGGCACTGAACGAGTTTGAATATGCTTCGTTCTATGACTGCGAAAAGCTGCGTGATGTGTTCCTGCCGGAGGAATTTGATAAAAACCTTGTGGCAGCACTGTTTATGCGTTATCCGTCCGCACTGGTCTACTTCGGCAATGCGAGACCTGTCCGTGTCCGGCAGCTGACCGCGGAATGCCCGTGGCTCATGACATCCAGCGATGTCGCCGAGCTGAACGCGGATGACGGCGTGCTGCGTGTACCGGACGGCTATTTGATCGTCGGCTCGTTCATGTATCACGGCATTCTCGGCAGACCGATGATGAAGCAGTTTGTCCTTGCCCCGACCGTCCGGATCATCGGTTCTCTGGCATTTGCGCAGCTGCAGAACATTCCGGAGATCATTTGTCCGGATGGGCTGCTTGCCGTTGAGCCGCGCGCATTTGTCGAATGCGGCGGTCTGAAGCGTGTTGTATTCCCGTCTACGCTGAAATTCCTCGGAAAGAATGCGTTTGTCGGATGCAGCAATCTGGAAGAAGTCGTACTGCCGCAGCGGTTTGAGGACAGAGCGTCTGAGATTCTCCGCGAATGCCCGAAGATCCAGTTCACATGGATCGCAAATGCGGAAGAAGCTCCGGTTCAGACTGCAGCATCTGCATTCAGCACAATTGCAGAAGAAATCTTCGATTCGCCGTCCGCAAAGGCTGAGACCGTCCAGGAGCCTGTCAGTGATGAGCTGACAGCGGAGACCGCGCCGGAAGCTGAAATTGAGCAGCCTGCCGCAGCTGAACCTGAGACAGAAATCTCTGAACCTGCCGCGGAGGAACCGGCACTTGAAGCCGAAGCTGCTGCACCGGCAGAGGAAGCAACTGCAGTATCCGAAGAAACGGCAGAAGAAACCGTGGTTTCCGAAGAAACTGTTCCTGCTCCGGAAGCATCTGCATTTGAAACGCCGCTGTTCTCGATTCCGGAAATCGCTCCGGAAACAGCTGCCCGCGAACCGCAGTCCGAAGAACCTTCCGCTCAGAAGGACAGCTTTGCCTTTACATTGCCTGAAATCGAACCGATTACATTCCCGGAGCCGCCTGCTGCGCTTGATGAGATCTCTGAAAAGAACGAAGCGATTGCCGAAACTCCTGTTGAAGCGATCGAGGAGATTGCCGCACCGGTTATCGAAGATGCTGCAGAGATGCCGGCTGATACGATTGAAGCAATTGAGGAAGCAGCAGAACCTGTCTTTGAGGATATTGCTGCACAGTTGGAAGAAATTGTAAACGAACCGGCTGAGACTGTCGCAGAAGCGGCGGAAAGCGTTGCCGATACCTTGACTGAGGCATTCAGCGAATCGACCGAAGAACGGTTTGCAGAGTTCGGCGAGGCGCAGGAATCCGACAGGGAAGCGGTTGAAACCGAGATCGAGGCCGACACCGAGTCTATGTCCGAGCAGTATGAAGAAAGCTTCCGTGAAGCAGGCGAAGCGGCTGAGGAAGCCGCAGAGACTGCAATTGAGGTCGTGGATGAAGTCGGTACCGAGCAGACGGAGGAGTTTGCAGAATCCGTAACAGAAGAAGCGGCTGAAGCGGTCGAGGAAACGATCGAAGAAGCTGCTGAAGAAACCGCAGAACCGGTCATCGAAGAAATCACCGAAGCGGTTGACGAGATCGCAGAGGCTCCGGCAGAAGCGGCCGAAGCGATCGAGGAAACGGTCGAAGAAGCGGCTGAACCGGTCATCGAAGAGATCACCGAAACGGCTGATGAGATCGCAGAGGCTCCGGCTGAAGCAGTTGAAGCGATCGAGGAAACGGTCGAAGAAACGGCTGAACCGGTCATCGAAGAAATCACCGAAGCGGTTGACGAGATCGCAGAGGCTCCGGCAGAAGCGGCCGAAGCGATCGAGGAAACGG
>JAFWQJ010000002.1 GCA_017545185.1 Oscillospiraceae bacterium
AGTATCTGGCAGTCATGTGAGTGCCGGAAAGCCCAGCCTGTTCCGGTCGCCTGTGGCTCCCTCCATAGGCTGGGCTTTCCAATTCTGGTGCTTCGTATTTTTTTGGAAGGAATCTGTCACCTATCATTGACATTCCTACAGTTTTGTGACATCAATGTCACAAAATGGGCTTGACAAGCTGCCGCAGCTGTGCTATAATCAGGGTGCTAGCAGCTGCGCGCTGCTTTGCTTGCGGTCGTCGGTGCCTGTTCTCTTTCGAGGGATCAGGCACCGGCTTTTTTTGTCGTCTGCCGGATCAGGCCGAGTGCTGCAAGGTCGTCAAGGATGCTTTCGATCAGCTCCGCGCGCTCTTCGTCGGTCATGGGCTTGCTTGTGGTTTCGGTCATCATTTCGCTTTCTCCTCTCTCTTGGTTTTCGGCTTGCTGCCGTGGCCGTCGTTTTCGTCTGCAATGTAGATATGCAGAAAAGGCTTGTGCCGGTCGCTGTGCTTCGTCTTGGTGCCTTGCGGGAAGAATGCCAGGCAAGCCCGCGCGAGCTTCAAGGCTTTGTCAACCTCTCCGGCAGAGTATGCAATTTTGATTTTCATGCGGTTTCCGTTCCTTTCTGAATGGTGAATCAATTCAACATTTTGTATCCTCGAGGATACAAAACATTTTGTGCCCCCGGGGGGGAAGATTCGCCGGGGCATTTTGTGCACTCGAGTGCACACTTTCACCGGTTTTGCAGCTCGTTCCACTTGTCGAACAGTGCTTCCGCGCTCTCGAGCGTGCGCCGGATGCTGTACGCTCTGCGCAGCTCTCTGCGGATGAAGCCTTGCAACTCGTGGAGTCGCTCCGGATAGAAGTACCCGCGGCAACTGCTGCAAATAACTGTACCTCTGCGCCGCAGATCTTCAATGCAGCGCTTGACGTCGCGGGAGCTTAGGCCGGTCAGCTGTTCCAGTGTCCGACAGCTGACCGCGTTTTCCTCTCCGCTGCCGATTGCGTCTTTAATCAGTTCGTAAATCATTTCTTTTTCCCTCCGATCCGATCCGGATCCGTCCGCGCTCGAGCAGGAACCGCAGAAGCTCCGCCGCCGGGATCTCTGCATATTGAGCCGATACCATAACCGGCCGTCCGTCGGCTATCCGGTATTCAGCGACAACAGGCACGCGGCAAGGATCCCGCTGCGCTTCGTTCATCGAGCATCACGCTCCGGCAGTTCGTCGGGCATAATGTCCTCTGCTTTGCAACCGAGCGCCGCGCACAGCTTCCCGGCCGTTCCGATTTGGCAGGACTGCCGCCGCCGGATCTTGGCGAGCGATTGCAGATTGATTCCGCTCAGCTCTGCCAGATCAGACAGGGAAAGCCCGCCGTTTACCATAAGCTTTTCAAGTTTGGGTGTGCTGATTCTCATGTAATCACCTCCGAAATTATCCTTTAGACGGATACTTACAAATGCATTATACTCCTTTTGACGGATATTGTCAATAGGTTTCTGAAAAAAAGTTGCATTTTTACGGATAATGTGATATAATGCAGATACAAAAGGGGTGATAATATGACTATCGGTGAAAGAATCCAAACTTTGAGAAAAGAAAGAAACATAACACAGAAACAGTTATCCGAAATGATAGGCAAGGGCTTTTCAACTGTGCAAAAGTATGAGATAAATGCAATTCAACCGCCGATTGACATAATTGCAAAAATAGCCGTAGCTTTGTCTGTAAGCGTTCCGGATCTTCTTTCCGGAGTTGATTCCGCAGTTGTCAACCTGCATGAACAGGCCGAGAGAGAAAAGCGCGATATTAGAAGCCCTATCAATTTGAGATTATACAGGGAGCAAATGCTGCAAGCGTATGAACAGTTAAACGCTATCGGAAAGAAAACGGCAATGGAAAGAATCATTGAATTAGCCGAAATAGAGCGCTACACAACACCGGATCCGCCGCAGGATTAACGCACAGCGCGTCTGCGGTGCTTCATGGTAAAAGTAACAGCCCCATAGCAAAACGCCGTACAGCGCACGCTAGGGGCTTTAGAATTGATTTGCGGTTTTCAGGCGGTGCCGGTCGAAATGTGGAGTTGACTCCACAAACAGCATGGAGCAGGGGAGCCGGGCACCGTGGCCGGGATCCGCAGGCCGTGGCCGTCGGCATCGCCGCAGGGCTTGCGAGCGTGACCGCTGCGGGGCGTCTGTGCTTCGTCCGGTTCCATGTACCGCGTGACGCTCTCCGGCTCTCTGTGACGCTCTGCGCTTGCGATCAGCTGCGCCGCTGCCGTGTCCGGGTATCAGCTCCGGCTCTGGATCCAGCGCGCGCATGATGTGAGCTGCCGCCGGTTCATGCAGGGCAGGGGGAGCAGCTTCCGGCAGGATTCCACAGAATCACGCTCCGGCTGCTCTCCGTGACCGCTGCGGCCGGTCTGACTGTCTGCCGGTGAAATGTGCCGGGGCGCGCTGCCGTGTCTCTCTGCGCTTCTCTGTGCGCTCTGCATCGGTGCCGGATCCACAGCAGGAACAGGCGCACCGTGCGCCGGTCAGATCCTCGAGCCGGTCACGGCATCGGATTCCGGTTTGTTCTATGTAGGGTTATGAACAGTATGAACAGTTATATATATTCCATCGTATAAAAAAATAAATGAGTCATGTATTATATGTAGCTCTATAGTAAACCGTTCATACTATTCATGGAGTGTGCATACAGTTCCGGCAAAATGGTTTCGCGGGTGTCAATGAAGGGTATTCCGACAGGGCGGCTTGCTTGTCAGCCGCCTGTCGGTGTACCCATTGACATGGCACATTCAGGGACAGACAAAATCTATATATATATAGCCACTTGTCCCTGAATTTTGTCCCAATTTGGTTCCGGCTTGTGAATGGAAAAGGTATCCACCGCAAGGCGGCTGACTTTGAAGCCGCTTGCGGTTGTACCCCATTCACATTTCCATTTTGCGCCGCAAATATTTCTATATATTATATAGCCACTTGCGGCAGGTTTTTGCGGCAATGGAGCCGCCGGAAATTTCTGCCGGTCAGATCCGCTTGAGGGTTATTGAGGGTTTGAGGGTTTTCTATATTCCATCGTATAAAAAAAATATGGGTATACGTGTTATATGTAGCTCTATGGTAAACCCTCCATACCCTCAATAATTCCGCTGGTCAGATCCTCGCATGGGATCCGGCGCGGCAAATCTGTTCAGTTGACTGAACAAAATTTGTTGGCTCGAGCCAACAAAATCTGTTCGCTCGAGCGAACGAAACGTGAAAAGGTGATACAATGAGAAATGCTGTCATATATGCCCGCTTTTCGTCGGATCTCCAGCGGGAAGAATCCATAGACGCGCAGATCCGGGCTTGCAAAGAGTATGCCGCGCGGAATGAGCTGCATATATTGGGAGTGTATGCGGATGAAGCTGTCAGCGGCCGCACGGCAAACCGTGCGCAATATCAGAAGCTGCTCCGGGACGCGCAGAAACACAGCTTTGACGTCATACTGATTCACAAGTATGACCGTATCGGCCGGAATCTGGGCGAGCATGTCAACCTTGCCGCCCGGCTGGATCAGTGGGGCGTGCAGCTCGTTTCCGTGTCGCAGGATTTCGGAGACAGCGCAGAAGCAAAGATCATGCGAACGCTTATGTGGAGCATGTCAGAATATTACATTGACAACCTTGCCGGGGAAGTGCGCAAGGGCATGAAAGAAAACGCGCTGCGCGGGCTGCATAATGGGGGAGTGCCACCGTTTGGCTATGACGTCATAGACCGGCGGTACGTCGTGAACGAGCTGGAAGCGGAGTTCGTGCGCCGGATCTTCGCCGCAGCTCTGCACCGTGAGGGCTTCAAAGAGATCATAGCAGAGATGCAGGCGGCCGGGATCCGCGGCAAGCGGGGCGCGCTTATCAGATACCCGCAAATTTACGAAATGCTGCGGAATGAGAAATACACGGGCGTATACAGCTATTCCGTGGAGGAAGAAAAGGACCGTGCCGACCGCCGCAGCAAGCCGCACGCGATCAGAATAGAAAACGCCTTGCCGGAGATCATCAGCAAGGCGCAATTCATGGAGGTACAAGAGATCATGAACGAACGGAAGCAAACCGGCAAGAAAGCCGGGTATCTGTGCAGCGGGCTTGTGTACTGCTCTTGCGGTGCCAAAATGCACGGCTTCAAGAGTGAGCGCAAGGGGCATACATACCGCTATTATATTTGCTCTGCAAAGTGCGGGGCGCCGTCCGTCCGCATGGAAGATGTGGACGCCGCTGCCGTCGGGTATCTGCGCGAGCTGCTCAATGACGACAATCAGAAGCGCATTGCAGAAGCTCTGCGCACATACAAGGGCGGGGAGCGTGACCGCGCAGAGAGCTTCCGGAAGATCCTGCAAAAGAAGATCAGCGAGAAGCAGAAGCAATATGATAACCTGCTTGCAAACCTGTCAAGCGGTGCGCTGCCGCCGGCAGTCGTGGCCGACGTCGGAAAAGAAATGGAAACACTCCGCGCAGAGATAGACGCGCTCCAGCATACCGAGCCGCCGAAAGATTACAGCACGGAAGCGGTGCGGAATTGGCTCCAGTCGCTCCGGGATGCTCCGGATCAGGCCGCTGTGCGGCTGCTTGTCGAGCGTATCGAGGTAACAGAAAAGACCGCATTCAGAGTGTTTTCAACTCTAAATACGGTCTTGGGTGAAATTGGTTGCGGAGGGCGGATTTGAACCACCGACCTTCGGGTTATGAGCCCGACGAGCTACCGGACTGCTCCACTCCGCGTTCTCAACAATGTTATTTTATCATATCCGGAATGAAAAGTCAAGCAGGGAAAGAAAAATCGTGATGTTGCACAAAAACCGTATACATTCGCATTTTCTCTTAGCGTGAGTGGCGGCGGATCGGAGGGAAACATGTCGGAATCGCGAGCGGCATTGTATATGCGTTTGTCGCGGGAGGACAGTCTGCAGACATCTGAGCAGGACAGCATCGTCAGTCAGCGACTTTTGCTTATGCAGTACGCGCAGATGCACGGGATCAGGATCGTCGCTGAATATGCTGACAGCGGTGTGTCCGGCACAAAATGGGATCGCTGCGGATTGCAGGAGCTGCTGCGGATGATCGAGGAAGGCGGGATCAACACGGTTCTGGTGAAGGATCTTTCCCGATTGAGCCGTGATTATCTGTATACCGGCACGCTGCTGGAAAGCTGGTTTCCGATGCACGGCGTCCGGCTGATCGCGGTGAACGACGGCGTTGATACCGGGGCGCATTCCTCTGCGAACGACTATTCACCGATCCGCGCAGTCATGGACGACTGGTATGCGCGGGATATTTCAAGAAAGGTGCGTGCTGCGATCTATGCGCGCCAGACAGCCGGGATCTGCACCGCGGCAGTTTTGCCATACGGTTACATCCGCTGCGGAGGGGAGATTTGTACGGAGCCCGAAAAAGCATCCCATGTTGCAGACATCTTCCGAACCTATGCAGAATCCCGCAGGCTGCATGTTCCGGCAGACCGCCTGAATGATGCGGGGATTCCCTCTCCGCGCGGGGCAAAATACGGCTGGTCAACCGCGACGGTCCGGCGCATTCTGCAAAATCCTGCCTACTGCGGGGAACTGCATATTCATGTTACACGGAAAATCAGCTACAAGTGTTCGCGCAGAACGGCGATTCCGCCGGCTGAACAGATCGTAATACCTGTCCCGCCTGTGATTTCGCGCAACCTGTATAACAACGTGCAGGGAATCCTTGCGGCGCAGGCACATGCCGAATGCCGGGGACACTGGCTGTCCGGGCGCGTAACCTGTGCCGAATGCGGAAGTCGGTGCATCATCAGCGGAGGTCGTCTGTTCTGCGGAGGGAGAAAGCGCGGAAACGGCTGTTTATGCCGTTCTGCATCAGCAGATGCGATCATGCAGCTCATTTCGGATGCCCTGCATAAGGACGGCTTTCCCGCTGATACTGCACTCCTTCCGCGGCTGGTGCGGCAGATCCTGATTTCGGATTCCAAGCTCACGGTCTATGTGACATACAGAAAGCCGCGCCCGGAGCATCTGCCTGATATGTGGAATATTACCAAATGAAAAAGGATTTTGATGCTGTGTTTTTTCTTGTTATTTTTCGGGTAATATGGTATAATAAAGACGATATCTCATGAAAAGAAGGCGGGTAGAATGAAAAATCAGTTTGAAGAAAACGAGCGCGACGAACTGGTATTCGGAAGAAATGCAGTTCTGGAAGCTCTGAAAGCGGACACGCCGATCAATCATATTCTTGTGACATCTATGACAGGCAGCCTTGGGGCGATCTGCAGCGAAGCGAAAAAGCGCGGCATTATCGTCAAGCAGGTTGACAGCCGCAAGCTGGATCAGATGACCGGAAACGCCAATCATCAGGGCGTCTGCGCAGAGGGCGCATGTGTCAGCTATGCGACGGTTGAGGAAATTCTGGCAGTCAGTGAGCAGAAGGGGACTGCACCGTTCCTGATCCTCTGCGACGGCATTGAGGACCCGCACAATCTCGGCGCAATTCTCCGGACAGCAGAGGCCTGCGGTGCTGACGGCGTGATCCTGCCGAAGCGCCGGAGCGCATCCCTGACACAGACAGTATTCAAGACGTCCGCCGGTGCCGCGAGTTGGATCCCGGTTACGCGGGTCGGCAATCTTGCAACAGAAATGATCGCACTGAAAAAGCGCGGAATCTGGTTTTTCGGTGCGGATATGGACGGCGCGGAGGCGTTTTCGTCCGACCTGACCGGCGCAGTCGGCATCGTGATCGGATCGGAGGGCTTCGGACTGAGTGCGCCTGTGAAGCAGCAGTGTGACGGCATCGTCTCGCTGCCGATGTTCGGGCATGTCAATTCGCTGAATGCTTCCGTTGCAGCGGGGATTCTGATGTATGAGGCTGTCCGGCAGCGTACCGCAAAACAGAAATAACAGATGATCAAAAAAAGAAAAGAGATCAAACAACAAAAGAAAGAAAGGGATGCATGAATATGTCGTCCAAACACCGTAAAAAGAAGCAGCCCTCTATGCCGGCGCTGAATGAACAGCCTGCCGGCGCAGAAGCGGCTGCAGCAGATACAAAGCCGGTTGATACGGAATCGGGAAATGCCGGTGAACAGCCCGGAAGCCCGGAACCGTCAGGCGAAAACAAAACGGCTGCCGATGCAGAGAAAAAAGGCGGCGCAAAGATCGTTGTTCCCGCAAGGATCAAGGTAAAAACCGACCGTGACGGCAATCTGATCGAAACAGAGCCGGCAGGGGAGCCTGTGCAGAAGCCTGCGCCCGGCGGCAGACGTGCAGAACCGGTACGCACCGTTACGCCCGCCGATATCAAGAAGCCGCAGGTCTCGTTTATGAACTCCATTGCCAATGTCGAGGCGGAAGCCGCCGCGCAGCGTGCAGCCGCATCAACCTCGCAGGCTTATGACCATGCGGTTCTGGTATCCGATGCGGAGGAATCGAACAGCTACCGCCCGAAGATCCGCCGCATGAGCGATTCAACGCGTGCCAAGGAGCTGCGTCACCGGCAGTCGTCGGACAGTCAGCCCTATCAGAAGGTGACGCCGGTCGCTACGCCGCAGACGCTTCCGGCCTCCAAGCTGCGCAAGCGGAAGGATCAGCAGGTTTCGCCGGAGGTGCTGGAGCGGATTCCCGACAACCTCAAACGGCATCCGCTGGAAAAGCCGAAGCCCGTGCGCTATATGCGGCAGGCGGAGCATACAAAGCTCAATCTTTCTGCTGACAGTGATGCTGTCCGGCAGAAGATCAATATTGATGTGCGCTATCAGGACGAGCGCCGCGAACGCACCGATCTTCCGCTGGAAGCCAAGACCGTCAGCCGGAACGAGAACAATGATTCGATCCGGAATGATCTGCAGGAGCTCAGCACGAATCAGTCGCTGCGCATCCTGATCCTCGGCATCCTGACATTTTTCAGCGCGCTGGTCACGCTGATGGACTGGATCCCTGCGATCCCGTTTCCGTCCTTCCTGTCAAGCAGAGAAGCGCCGTTCGGGTATCTGACTGTTCAGCTGCTGCTCGGACTTGCGGCACTGCCGTTCTGTGCGTCGCTGCTGAAAAACGGTTATCTGAAGCTTTTACAGCTCCGTGCGGACTGCGACAGCCTTGCGGCCATGTCTATGATCTCCGCGGAGATCGCTGCTTTCCTGATGCTGCCGAGCACCGGGATGCTGAAAAGCGGGACAGTTTCGGTTTATATCTCCGTCGGTCTGCTTTCTCTGCTGATGAATGCTGTCAGCAAGAAGCTGATCGCCGACCGTGCGCTCCGCAACTTTGACCGTCTGACGGACGGCAATCCGAAATACGGCATCCATTATGTCGAGGATGAGCACCGTGCGGAGAACCTGACGCGCGGTACGACCGGTGATTTCCCGATCCTTGCCGCAATGCAGCCGGTCGAGGAACCGGAGGACTTTCTGAAATACACGTTTTCGACGGATATCGCAGATAAGTTCTGCCGCACGGCCGTTCCGCTGATCCTGATTCTGGCAGCGCTGTTTTCCGTCGGTATGTCGGTCACGAGAGCGGATCATGTGGAAAGCGCCGTCTGCTACGGCATGTCGATCTTTGCACTTTGCTTCTCGGCCTGTGCCTGCACAGCGATCACGCTGATCTCGAATCTGCCGCTGGCATCCGGCACAAAGGAATACGTGAAAAATTCCGGCCTGATGCTCGGCTATCAGAGCGTGGACGATTTCTTCGATATCAACACGGTCATGGTCGATGCATCCGCACTGTTCCCGCGGAATACGACCATGCTTGAGAACATTCAGGTCATCGGCGAGAGCCATATTGAGGAAGCGCTGCAGTATGCGGCAAGCCTGACGCAGCAGGGCGGCAGTATCCTGAAAGACCTGTTTGCCGGTGCGATTCTCGCGGAAGAAAAAATGCTTCTTCCGGTTGAAGAATATGCATACGATGAGGGCAAGGGCATCAGCGGCTGGATCAAGAATAAGCGCGTGCTGCTCGGTACCAGAGACCTGATGATCGAGCACAGCGTTGAGGGGATCCCGGTCACCGCAAGGGTGCGCTCCCTGACGCCGAACGGCGCAGAGCCGCTGTATCTCTCCATTTCCGGCAGCGTGGCCGCGCTGTTCATGATCCGTCTGGAGGCAGGCAGATCGGTGAAAAAGTGGCTCAAGGAAATGGAACGCGAAAATCTGTTCATGATCATCCGAAGCAATGATGCGATGCTGACACAGCGCAGGATCGCTAAAATGTTCCACATCCGCGAGGAGCGCCTGAAGATCATTCCGGCGCGTCTGGAAAAGGATTATGTTGCGGAAACGGAGCCGCTGCAGTCCGGCAGCCCGTCCATGCTCTGTGCAGGACGCCTTGCCGGATTTATCCAGACGATCATCGGTGCAAGAAGGATCCGTGCCGCCTCGAATATCGGCATGGTGCTGCAGGCTGTGACTGCCTGTCTCGGACTGCTGTTTGCCGTGATTTTCATTCTGCTCGGTGCGTATAAGGATGTCAGCGGCGGCGTGCTGCTGCTGTATCATGTGATCTGCACCGTCATTACCGTGCTCTCTGTGCGGATGAAGGATACCTGACCGCTGATTGGAGTATACCATGAAACGATACCGTCTGTCTGCGCTTTCCGCATCGCTGATGCTTTGTCTCTGCGGATGCAGCCCTGCGCTGACGCCGCAGCATGACGCCCCCGGCGTACAGTCCGGCCGGTTTGACGTTTCGGCCTATCAGACGCGGATCGAAGCGCTGAAAGCGATCTGGACGCAGCCCGGACATGAGGATGAGCTGCGCGCTGCGGTTCCGGAACTGCTGCGGACGGCGGACGAAGTCTATGCTTCCTATATCCGCAAGGAGATCGAATACTACAGCGACTGGAACAATGAAAAACTGATTTCCGAGCGGGATGCGGCCTATGAGGATCTCAGCGTCGTGAGCGATATGACCCGCTGGGCGATCTTCAACGGTGCAAAGCAGTCGGAGTACCGTGCACTGTTTGCGGAATACGGTCTTGACTGCAAGCCGGATTATTATCTGCTGAACAGTCTCATGCGGACGATCGCCTACGCGAAGAAAAATGCCGCGGAGGATACAAAGCTGCTGGATCTGTATTACGATACGGCCTACGGCGGCACCGGTGATACCGACGAGCGGAACCGGGAGTGCGCACAGCTGTATCTTGATATCCTGAACAGCTCGTCCGCGTCAGAGTATGATTACGACGCATTCTGCCGGGATTATACGCCGGAGGATGCGACTGCGGTCTATGAGGAACTGATACCGGCGTTTCAGCCGCTGTACCAGCAGCTCGCCGATGCGCTGACTGACGGAAACAGGGAACTGCCTTCTCCGGGTGATACGATGCAGCTTCTGCAGCAGTATGCGGCAAAGCTTTCGCCGGAGATCAGGGAATCCGCCGACCTGCTGATCGGTGACAGGCTTTACACCGCTGTCACCGGCGGCGAATGCTATGACGGCAGCTTTACGGTCTCACTTCCGAATGAGCAGACCGCACTGATGTATCTCTATACCGACGGCTCCTATCTTGACTTTACATCCGCCGTGCATGAGTTCGGGCATTTTCACAGTGAGCGCAGAGATCAGACGCCGGTTCTGATGCAGAAAAACTGCATTGATCTCGCGGAGGTGCAGTCGCAGGGCATGGAAGTGCTGTATACCGCTTTTTATCCGGAAATCTTCGGGGAGAATGCAAAAACGGCTGAGCTTGCTGCGCTGTACAATCTGACCGATGCGGTGCTGTCCGGTCTGGCGGTCGGACGCTTTGAGGCGGCTGTCATGGAGAACGCAAATACGCTGACAGCTGATGATGTTCTCTCGCTTTATGACCGTTACTGCAGCGCTTGCGGCATCGGGCTTCAGCTGTATGAGATCACGCATCTCTACGAGCAGCCAGGCTATTATGTCAGCTACGGCGTATCGGCGCTCCCGGCGCTGCAGCTTTATACCGAAATGCAGGAGGATGCGGCTTCTGCCCGGCAATCCTATGCAAAGATCAGTGCTGTTTCGTCTGTTGACGGAAAAGCCGGGTTCCGGCAGGCTATGCGGGAATGCGGCATGGCGGATATCTTCACGCCTGGAACGGTCACGGCACTGGCAGAACAGCTGCAAATCAGCATAGAACGTCTCACAGCATAAAAAATAAAGCCTGATACACATTGCTTAGTGTATCAGGCTCTTTTTATTGATCGAATGCTTCCCGCAGCGCATCTGCGAGCGCAGAGCGGAAAACGGGTGTCCACAGCAGCCGGACGGTCGGGAAGTCGCGGAAGGTCGCCGGAGTCAGCAGGGGATCGTCTGCAATGATGAAAACGGGAACGCCGTCGGCATGGGCAATTATCTCATTCAGTCCTGCGGACGGTTCGTCGCGGAGATCGGAAGCACGCAGAATGATCAGGTCGTACCGTTTTTCCTGTGTATGCGCGAGTTTCAGATAAGCCATGACGCTTTCATAATCCGCATGCCAGTCGCTCTGCATTCCGGATTCGCGCAGCATTTCCATGGTCGCGATCGCGGCAGGCTGTCTGGAATCCCAGACAAGCGCGTGCTTGCCGAATGTATGCCGCAGCGGGAAAATGATCTGCTGCCTGACAAAAGTCAGCGGCAGGCGAAGGAGCACAGCGCAGCTGTGATTCGGCATTTTGATATACTCCAGCGCACCGTGCATCATCGCGATCAGACGCTTGCAGAAATACAGATTATGCGGCTGATAATTCGGATCGTTCATAAGGAAATCGGCTTCGATCGCCTTGAACGGATCGCGTGTGTCCGGTGCGGCGCGTTTCTGCATACATCGTGTCACAAGGGAAAACTCGTAGACCGCCTGTGTGATCTGTCCCGGGATCGGTGACTGCGCCAGCTGGACCGTCACCGCTGACCGATCCGGCAGGGCGCGGATGAGACTGCAGAAAATCTGGTCAAGCAGGAATGTCAGGCGCTCACCGTCACAGAGGACGGTTTCGTCGGTCACATGCGTCGCATAAGAGATCACATGAATCTCCTTCTGTTCAAAGATCCTTGCGTTTGTCTGGCGGATCTTATGGAACAGCGTCAGGAACGAGACAGGCTGATTCAGCAGAGTCAGCTGGTTATTTTCCAGCAGCAGCATATTTTTGGCACATTCCGTCATGGAGGAAAGCTGATCGTAGGTCTGATACATCTGCGACAGCTCCGGCTGCTGCTTGGCGGATTCGGTATTCAGTGCATCGAGATTGCTGTAGAGCCTGTTCAGGCCGAGCTGCAGGCTGCTGAAGATGTTCATGAACACATGCGCTCTGCGGATGCGGCTGCGCTCCGCCTCACGGATATGCTCCTGCAGCTGTTCCTTTGCCGCATAAACGGCATGGAGATTCGCGTCGCGCTTCTGGATGATCTCGTTCATGTCCTCTGCGCATATCATGAGATAGCTCTTGCCGTTCTCATTGCGGAAGAAGCGGACAGAAAAGCTGCACCAGATATAATTTCCGGATTCCTGCAGATCAAGCAGGAACAGGTGCCGGATCTCGTTCTGATGCTCCCGTGCAGCACGCAGGATCTGGTCATAAGAGAACAGCTGGCGGAAAAGCGCACGGTGCTCCGGGTGCACAAAGCGATCCGGGAATGCAGCGCAGAAGCTGCTGAACCGGTCGGTGCCGGTGACCGTGATCTGATCCTGCTCGCTGAATTTATAGTGCGTGATGACGTCCGCATCGGGATCGACCTCAGAAGTATACTGCACGGAATCATGGATCATGCTGTCGATGCGGCGGCGCAGCATCAGCTGCTCGTGCTCGGACTGCGTAACGTAGATCTGGCTCTTGATCTCGTCGTCGATATCGGAGACATAGATCATTGTGCGGAAAACGCCCTGCGCCTCCTGCTGCATATAGATCTCAGCACGGACGAAACGCCAGCCGTCGCCGTTTTTCTGCCGGTAGTCGATCGTGACCTGATGCTTGCCGAGCCGGTAGTTTTCAGCGGCAGCGGTCGGCAGCATGGCCATTGCGACGCGCTTATAATCCTCGGGGTGACAGTTCGGCATGATGATGCGTTCAAAGAACTGACCGAAGGGGCAGTCATTCGGCGGCAGAACAGTGTTGTCCTGAATGCGGTAGCAATGCGCGATCTGCGCCTGATAATCACATTCCGCGAACCAGAGATAGCGGTTCCGGATGACGGTATAAAACTGAGAGGTCAGCGTTTCCTGCCGGCGCTTGGCATCAAGCTCCTGCCGCTTCTGCAGGTCGATATCCTGCACGGCATAAACAGCTTCCGTCGGCCGCTGATCGCTGTCAAAAGCAGTCAGCGTCAGCACGGAACGCGTCCATTTGG
The DNA here is from genome assembly GCA_017545185.1 of Oscillospiraceae bacterium. GTDB lineage: Bacteria > Bacillota > Clostridia > Oscillospirales > Ruminococcaceae > Firm-04. The sequence goes on from JAFWQJ010000002.1 coordinate 13,292, forward strand.
CGGTCTGGTCCGGATCGCCGTCCGGATCAATGCGGCGGTATTCGATCGTAATTTTATTATCGCGAATCGGCATCAGTCCGCAGAGAGAGTCCAGCGTCAGGTAATCCCGCAGACCGGCACGGTCGTCCGGATGTACCATTCCGATCAGCTGATCAATCACATCCTGAAACTGATAGACTTTATCCATTGAGAATTTGCAGCCGACGTCGGGATGCATGGAACATATAACGGTATCGCCGGTCGTCAGGTCAATGTGCAGCATCAGCCGGAAGATATCGGAGATGCTGGTCAGGATATAGTCGTTCCGCAGGGAAACGGTTTCCAGCTCCTCCTGCTGGAGGTGGCTCTCATTGCTGTCCTTGCCGAGAAGCAGAACAATGCCGTTGCCGGCTGCGGACAGCGTGAAGCTTGCCCAGCGGTATTCGCCGTCGATCATGCGGCGGACGTTGCAGGGCGCGGAGATGTTCTGCTCCTCGAACAGCCGGAGCTGCGCATCGGAATAAGCGTTCAGGAATGCAGCACGGTCGTCCGGGTGGATGACAGCTTCTGCATAATGCGCAAGGAATACTTCATTGGAAGGGAAATGCGCCTGCGTATTCATCAGCGTATTCTTATCGCTGATGACTGCGACATTCCGCTGCCGCAGGTCGATCCGCAGAGAGATGAAATAGGCAGAGTTCAGAACTGCCGTCATCAGATCGAGCGCTTCCGGCGGCGGCCCGTATGCGCGGCGGTCAAGCGTCAGTGCAACAGCCGGCACGCCGTTCCATTCCAGCCGGACGGCATGAAGCACCGCACTGCCCTGTGTAAACCACGGCTGTTCCTTCGGGTAAAGCCCGTGAACACGGTCATTTGAAAGCGCCGTATTCAGAAGCCCGGTAACCTCATGCTCCGGAAAGAGCGAAGAAAACGCAGCTTCCGGTGCCGCATCCGGAAAGATCTTTTTCGCAGCCGGGTTCCGGTAAAGCAGCCGCAGGGACTGCTGACCGAATATCAAAACCGCATCATCGCGCAGTTCAAGAAACATGCGGTCCGTATCCTGATCCCACATTTTTCGCTCCTCCGTTCTCTCATATTTCCACATAAAACCCGTAAATCCTGTAAATTTCTTTTATTATACCAAAACAGCCGCAGAAAGTCAATGACCCTGCGGCTGATTTCATCTCAATATACAAAAAGCATCAAAACATTTGCACCATTTCTGCCGGACTATGCGCGAAATGCCGCGCACCGTTCGCAAGCAGGAAATCGTAATCACGGAAGCCCCAGAGTACACTGATGCAGGGGATGCCTGCATTCTGCGCAGTCAGCACATCGACATCGGAATCTCCGACGTAGACCGTATCGTTCCGGCCGGTGCCGAGCATCCGCATCGCGGCGATCAGAGGAGCGGCTGCCGGCTTCAGCGGAACGCCGTCCTGCTGCCCGATCGCAGCGGAGATACAGCCGCCGAAAAAGTCACCGCAGAGTTTTTTGACCTGCGCGTCCGGCTTGTTGGATACAACCGCCAGACGGTAGCCTTTTTCCTGCAGCTTCTGCAGCAGTTCGGGAATCCCGTCGTAGGGCGCCGTCGTATCGCGGCAGCGTTTCGCATAGATCTGCCGGATATCGCGGAGCACAGCCTCAAACTTCGGATTATCTCTGCCGTCCGGTATCGCACGCTGTACCAAAGTCGCAATGCCGTTCCCGACAAATCTGCGTACTTCTTCGGTCGTCCGCTGCGGCAGACCGTTTTTTTCAAGTGCGTCATTTAGGCTGTTTTTCAGGTCGGTCAGCGTATTGAGCAGCGTGCCGTCCAGATCAAAAATGATGCCCTTTTTTTCTTTGAAATCCATATTCCCCGTCCTTCCGACATGATTATGTATTTTTCAAGCAGATACGCTGTTTCACATGGAACAATCCTCCGCCTGATACCGGCAGCCCTGAGAAAGCCCGTTTGCCGTCATCCGCCGGTCGATCGTCGTGAGGATGAGGTCACGCTGGATGATCCAGTCCGGTGCCAGCAGCAGATCGCGCAGGCAGTTTCCGGTCATGCGGTGCACCACGATCTTCGGATCAAGATGCGTCAGTGCTTCGATCGCCCAGTCGATATAGGTCTGCATGGAGATCGGCGTAAAATCACCGGCTAGATACTGCTCCGCAAGGACGGTGTCCTTCATGATGAACAGGCTGTGGATCTTGATGCCGTCGGCACCGACCGCATTGACCGTGCGGATCGTCCGCATCACATCGTCAAGGGTTTCGTGCGGCAGACCGAGGATCACATGCACGATGACGGGCAGCCCATACTGCTTAAGGATGCGCACGGCATTCAGAAAACAGGGGAGGTGATAGCCGCGGTTGATGCGGTCTGCGGTCTCGTTGTTGGCCGTCTGCAGCCCCAGTTCGACCCAGACCTCATAGTTTTTTGCGTATTCCGCAAGCAGTGCGGCGATCTCCTCGGTAATGCAGTCCGGCCGCGTGCCGATATCCAGCACCTTGATCCGGTCGTCGATCAGCGCAGCGTCATAGCGCGCTTTCAGGACATCGACCGGCGCATAAGTATTCGTGAAGTTCTGGAAATAGGCGATCCATGCGGAATCCGCCGGTGCCTTACTGAGTACGGCCTCTGCCTGCTCGCGGATCGTTTTGGCGGGGTCGAGCTGTTCGCCGGCACCGCGTTCGCCGCAGAAGGTACAGCCGCCCGAACCGCAGGTACCGTCGCGGTTCGGGCAGGTGAATCCGCCGTCAATGCAGATCTTGCGGATCTTTTTGCCGTAATGCTCATGCATGAGCTGGTTCATCGTATAATACGGATGCTTCATTCCGCCGTGCCCATTTTTGCGAGGATCGTATCGGCGATCAGCTTCTGACCCGCTTCATTCGGGTGCGGATCGACATATTCCAGATCGGCAAGCGGACTGTCAGGCGAAACCTCCGCCGGGAGCTCCGCATCGGTTTTGCCGACGATCGGCAGGGGATCGCAGGCCGCAAATGCCGCTGCGACATCGACCGGGATCAGGTCGGTATGCTTTGCCGTGAACTCGGAAAGGATCGTATTTGCGCGGTCGATCTGCGTCTGTGCATAAGCCGCCGCATCCTCCGGATTGCCGGGCAGCGTCAGTGCTTCGTTGCCGCGGTAGGGGTTGTAGATGTTGAGCACATAGATCTCCGCATCCTCATTGACATTGCGGATCCAAGTATAGATCTCCTCAAGGTCAGAGGCCAGCAGATCAAGATTTTCGTCGATGCGCGTTTCCAGCTCCTGCCGGACGGTCTCCTCGTCGGCAAACGCGTCCTCGACCTGCTTCTGCATCTCCGCGATCTGCTCGTCGGTCAGCGATTCGAGATCAATGTCATCCTCATCAAAATCGACCTGATCACGGACATAATCCTCATAGACGCCGAGCAGATTATTCGAGCCGATATTGATGATGATCATATCGGAGGAAGGCAGATATTTGGCTCTGCCCTTTGTAAGCCGCCAGAGCAGATCGGAGCTGTCGTCGCCGCTCAGCGCATAGTTGTAATCATGCCAGCTGATACCGTCTCGCTCGGACAGCGCCTTGCTGACAATCGCGGAGTATCGCTGGGTGTCCGGATCATCCATGCCGTAGCCGAACGCGATCGAATCGCCGAGCGTGACAAGGGAGCGTTCCTCAGCAGGGGCGGGTTCGGTCTCTGCAGGAGGTTCCGCAGAGACGGCTGCAGTTGTTTCAGCCGCAATGCTTTTCGCTTCCTCCTGCTTCGGTGCAGCGGTGCAGCCGGTCAGCAGCAGTGCGCCGCAGATCACGGCAAACATTCCGTTTCGTTTCATATCAAAAGCATCCTTTCTTATGCTGCATCCGTTTGAAGTGCAGTTTCTCTGCGATAATACTGCAAAAGCATCTCTGTCAGTTTATCCTGATCCGCCGCGGCAAGTGTCAGATCAACCGCGTTGCCGTTTTCGTCCTTCGCGTGCACGAGCAGATTCAGATCCTCTGCATTTGCCTTCGCAGTCAGCATTTCGGTCAGCGTACCGTTTTTCCAGATATAATCCGTTACGGTCGCTTCCGCTGCATCCTGTTCCATTGCGGTCAGATGCTGTTCCTCCGGGAAATACTGCGGGTCAGTCAGTATAACGGGAGTCTCGGCAAAATGCGCGGTTTCCGCATCCCAGAGAAACACGGCAAACCGTTTCTGCGATTCGGTATACAGCACCGGCACGGAGAGATCGAGGTCACCGTCAAAATCGCTGTCATACAGATAATAACCCGTTTCTACATCCAGCGGCGAAACTGCGGAAAGGTCAGCCTCCAGCGCCTGATACATACCGCCGGCCAGACGCGCAGAAAGGCCGTTTTCGTAAAACCGGTATGTGAAATATTCCGGCAGCGGTGTTTCGGCATGTTCCTCGCCGCCGTCACCGCCCTGATAGTCGGGCTGCGAGATCTCCGGCGCCGGGATCAGAACATCCGGTTCCGCCCGCTTCGGCTCTGTGGTTTCATCCGGAACCTGCTTTGTCAGAACGGCGGATTCCGTCAGCACGGGTTTATCGGTGACATCCGTCAAAAGCGGTTCCGGTTCTGATCCGTCATCCGGCCGGCTCTGTGCAGGATTCGATGCGGTACAGCCGCAGCACAGGATACATGCTGTCAGCAGCACAGCAAGAGGGGAGTGCTTCATCATGTTCATCCTTCCGTAAACAGCACAAGGAAGCAGAGAGGATTCCCTGCTTCCTGTGTCATTACTCAAAAAAGTCGCGGTATCTCTGGAGCGTATCGCTGATGCGGTCCCAGATCGTGATATAGCCGTCGTGCTCCTCAAAGACCTTGCCGTGCGAATTGCCGTTGTCAAATTTCATCTGCGAATAGTTGTTGTCGAAATGCGGCACATAGGTATTCGGGTGACCGGTCGGGTCAGAGCATCTGCGGCGCAGGGCATCAAGCGTCACATTGCCGATCTCCTGCTTCAGCTCAAAAAACGCACGCAGGATCTTGTGATTGTTCTGCTGCGGATTTCTTGCCCAGCGCGGGATGCGGTGGATCGCCTTGCCCCATTCGCTGAATACATCGGTGCGCTGCGGCTGCTTTCTCTGCTGGGACTGCTGCTGATTCGGCGTACCGTAGGACGGCTGGGAACCGGCTGCTGCTGCGGAATCGTTCCGCTGCGGCTGCACGGGACGCGGTGTCACATGCGGGTGCGCATCCGGCGTGCGGAACTCATTTGCTGCGGACTGCAGCGCACGGGCGAGATAGCCGCGGACAAATTCCTCTGCGACGGCATCGCGGTTATCGCCGGAAAGCTGCAGGGCAAGCTCAAACTTATCTGCCAGTGCATCGGGCAGGTTGAATGTGATCTGTTTCATCATAAACCTCCGTTCGTCGTGGGGCGGGTGTGTGTCTGATGAAAGTATAATACTAATTTGCAAATTTGTCAAGTTCTAAATTGCAAATTAGACTATTTGTAACCGGATTGTAATTTTCAAGCGGTTTTCGCGCGCTTTTTCCGCTTCTGTTTCGTCGGTTTCGGCTCATCCTCAATGCCGAACGGATGCTGCTTGGTGAGCTTTTCGATCCACGGCGTCAGCAGATTCATGATGACGATCGCGAAAGTGATGCCCTCCGGATACCCGCCGAAATGCCGGATCAGGAAGGTCAGCACGCCGCAGCCGAGGCCGAAAATGCATTTTCCGGAGCGGGTGACCGGTGTCGTCGTATAATCTGCTGTCATAAAGCAGGCACCGAGCATCAGTCCGCCGGAGAACAGCTGTGCCGGAACATCATAGCCGCCGAGTGCAGTCAGCAAAGTAAAGCTTCCGATGCAGGAGAGCGGTGCGATCGGGGAAGCGGTACCCGTCAGCCAGAGGAACAGCGCACCGAGCAGAATACAGAGTGCACTGGTCTCGCCGAGATTGCCGGCCGTATTGCCGAGAAACAGATCCCAGTAGGTTGCAAATTCGCCGGTCAGCGGGGTCTGCGTGACGATCACATCAGACTGGGGCAGCCGCCAGACAGTCATATTGTCCATGAACAGTACCATGAGCAGGATCTTGGCTGCAGCGGCAGGATTCGCAAAGTTTTTGCCGATGCCGCCGAACAGCTGCTTGACACAGACGATCGCAAAAATACTGCCGACAGCGGCCTTCCATAGCGGAAAGTCGGGCGGCAGCGTCAGTCCGAGCAGCAGACCCGTAACAACAGCACTGAGATCCTGCACCGTTTGCCGTTTGCGGCTGACGGATCGGAACAGCATTTCTGACAGGATCGCCGTACCGACCGTGATGCCGAGAAGCATCAGCGCCTGAAAGCCGAAGCTCATCCAGCCGGTGAGCGCAGCAGGCAGCAGCGCGACGAGAACACAGAACATGATTTGCTGTACAGAGGATCTGCCGCGGATATATGGAGACACAGTCTCGGTTGAATGCTTCAAGCGGATCCTCCTTTCATCCTTTTTGCAGCAGCAGCTTTGCAAGCTGATTCTTTTCGGCGAGCTGCCGGTGCGCCGGGCAGACATAAGAGCAGCAGCCGCAGTCCATGCAGAGTGCGACATGCCCTGCCTGCAGGGCAGCGGGATCCTTTCGCTGATAGGCGTCATTCAGTTCCATCGGCATCAGGTTCATCGGGCAGGCCCGCATACATCTGCCGCAGCGGATGCACGCGGATTCACGGATATTGGCCTTTGTCCGCCGCAGAGCCGTCAGACCGTTCTGCTGCTTTACCACGCAGGCTTCCTCCGTATCAAGGACGATGCCCATCATGGGGCCGCCGCAGAGCAGCGTTTTGACGCGGTCGGTATGACAGGCAGCATATTCCAGCAGTTCCCTGACCGGTGTACCGACCGGTACACGGAGATTGCAGGGCTTTCCGACGGCATCGCCGTCAACCGTGACGACACGCTCGACAAGCGGGATGCCGGTCTGCGCATACTGATACAGAAATGCACAGGTGCTGACATTCAGCACGAGAATATCCTGATCCGCAGCAGTCTGATCTGCCGGGATCACAACGCCGCAGGTATGATAAACAAGCACCTTTTCTGCGCCCTGCGGATAAACAGGGGGCAGGGGACAGACCGTAATGCCCTTTTCACCTGCAATGGCCTCGTTCATCTTCCGGATCGCAAACGGCTTGTCGGTCTGGATGCCGATGCGGGCTTCCTTGATCTTCAGCAGCTTCATGATCAGCCGGATGCCGCCGACTGCGTCCTCCGGGTTCTCGATCATCAGACGGTTGTCGGCAGAGAGATACTGCTCGCATTCCGCGCCGTTGACGATCAGCATTTTCGGCTTTTTGACCGCGGCCAGCTTCCGGAATGTCAGATCGCCTGAACCGCTGAAGCCGACACAGCCGGATGCTTTTGCTGCAGTGATCAGATCGTCGCGGGTCTCGAGCACCGGCGGAACACAGCTGTCGCTGAGGATCTGCTCGTCATCCGGGCGGATCTCAATGCAGGGGACAGTTTCCCCGCTGAGTGTGCGGTAATCGAGGATCGCGCTGACTTTGCCGGATACGCTTGCATGGATCGGTGCGCTCTGATCGTTTCCGGACATGCCGATGCACTGCCCGACCGTCACGTTCTCACCTTTGCGGACACAGGGGGTACACGGAGTACCGGCGTGCATCAGCATCGGGATCCGGACAAGTGTGGGCAGCGGGATCGGCTTGATCGGTTTATCTTCCGTGCGTTTTTTATGCGGCAGTCTGATACCGTTCAAACGCTTCATGTTATCTCAAACCTTTCTTTTCTCTTTCTCTGTCATCTGAAATATGCTGCGTACAGTACTGTAACGGATTGCTGTGACCCATTGCAATTTTCGTTCGGTTATGGTATAATAGATATCAAGGTCTGTGCTGTGTCTGCAGCGTATCGCGCGTTCTGGCAATGCTTTCCTCACTGATCTTGATCAGATTCAGCAGCGAATCCGCATAATCCGGGAAGTCCTTGGAAAGCGTTGTAGTCGTGACATACAGTGTTTCCGCATCCTCGACCGAGTCATTCGTTCCGAGCGCGATGCCGCTGGAGGCAGCCTTGATATTGGACTCGTTCAGCGAGATGATGGCATTCGCGCTGTCATTTGCAACGACCTTCGGCACCTTAAAGAGCTTTTGGTCATTGTGCGGACAGGCGTTGTAAATGATACGGAACAGCTTATAGACCGACAGCATCAGATACGACGAGACCTCGCGAATCAGCGTGACGGAATTGGCGCGCTGCGAGAACGAGAACAGCAGGCTGATCGAATTGTTGATGATCTTGCGGTAGTATTGGAGCACCTTGTTGGACGGCATGATCTCGTTGTTGCCGTCGTCATCGGGGATCTCCTCGAGCGTCAGGGTCTTGCCGCCCGGTTCCGGTGTTCTGCCGAGCAGGTAGTCACAGGATACATTATAGTAATCTGCGATGCGCACCAGAAAATCGAGTCCGCATTCACGGATACCCTTTTCGTAGTGTGAGAGCAGTGCCTGCGAGATGCCGAGATCGGTCGCGGCCTTCTTCTGGCTGATTTTGCGCTCCTTTCGCTGGAGCGTAATGATGCGCGGAAAATCGTCATTCATGGTTTCCATACTCCTTTCATAATGAGATTCGGTCACTTACAGATTGATACGTTTCAATTATATAACATGCAGTATAATTTGTAAAGACCTATCCGCAAAAAATATGTCACAAAGATTGTGTCGATTTTTTGTGTAAAAATACTATCAGGATAAAAAACGACCTGAAAGGAATGCTTTGTTTATGAAAAATTATCATATTTCTTTGATTCGCCACGGCAGAACCGAGGCCAATGAGCGCGGCGTCTACATCGGAACGACCGATTATCCGCTCAGTGATCTCGGCCGGAACGAGCTTCTGGACAAGCTTGACCGCTTCGTTTATCCGAAGGTCGAGCGGGTTTACAGCAGTCCGCTGCAGCGCTGCACCGAGACTGCGGAGATCCTGTTCCCGGACAGGGAGCTTGTTGTCGCGGAGGAGTTCCGCGAGCTGCATTTCGGCAAATTCGAGGGACGTTCCGCGGAAGAACTGCTCCATGACGAAGCCTACCGCACATGGATGAAGGGCGGCATGGATGCCAAACCGCCGGAAGGCGAGAGCGTTGCGGAGCTTTCGATCCGTACCTATCAGGGATTATACCGCATTCTGCTTGAAATGATGCAGGAGGATTTCCGGCACTGTGCGCTCATTACACACGGCGGCGTCATTTCCAATATGCTTGCCTGCTTCGGTATCCCGAAGCTCGACCCGCGGCAGATCCAGACGGCGCCGGGAGAGGGCTTCGAGATCCAGATCAATCCGCAGATGTGGCAGCAGGCGCAGGCGTTTGAGATCCTCGGCGTGACGCCGTTCCTGCCGGAAGAATCCGAGACATTCTGAAAGGACAGCCGCCATGTTGCTTGAAATCATCATCGCAGCCGTCATCATCGTCGCGCTGCTTCTGCTGATCGGCGTCAAGCTGCAGACGATCCTCGTCGTGCTTGGAATGATCGTGCTCGGACTGATCGTGCTGGCGATCCTGTCGATCATCCTCTTTTTCTTCCTGACTGATTTGTTCCTGCTGTTCCGCAAGCCGGTAAAGGGCAAATTTCTGCGTGTCGATGACAGCGGCAGAATGGATCACGCGATCTATCAGGTCGGGGACGCTGAGTATTCCTGCAGCTTTCCGGCGGAGTCCTTCGGGAGAAAACGCATCTATCAGACGGATCAGGAGTATCTGCTGCTGATTCCGCGCTCCGGCAGCCGAAAGACCGCACTTGACCGCCACAGCCTTTTCATCCTCGGCGTCGGAACGGTCATTTCGGTGTTTCTGACGGTTCTGCTCGCATTCGGAATCCCGTATTTCCGCGCACTTCTTTGAATACAGAAAACCGGCACAGTATCATGCTGTGCCGGTTGTTTTCTCTTATTCCTGTACGCGCAGGCGCTCTGCCAGCTCTGCATCGGGATCGACAAACGCGGTCTGATAATTCGTGTAGATCACCATGCCGGGTCTTGCGCCGGAGGGCTTCTTCACGAATTTTGCCGGACAGTAATCGACCTTGACCTGTGCGGAATCGCGTCCCTTGCTGTAGTAAGCCGCAAGGATCGCCGCTTCTTCGACGGAGCGGTCGGGCGCGGGCATCCCGTCTGTACAGAGGATGACATGTGCACCGTGCACCAGCTGCGTATGCAGCCAGATATCCGATTTTGCGGCAAATTTCAGCGTCAGCTGGTCGTTCTGCTTATTGTTCCGCCCGACGAAGATATCGAGCCCGTCGCTGGAACGGAAATGCAGCGGCTGCATCGGCTTCGGCGGCTTTCCGGCCTTGCGGTTCTCCCGCAGATAGCCCTGCTCGGTCAGTTCCACGCGCAGCTGCACGATATCGGATTCGCATTCTGCACGGGTCAGCGCATCAAATACGCTGTCAATATACTGCTGCTCCTGCTCACCGGACGCGATCAGCTCGGTGAGCTTTTTCTTTGCCGTACAGGCCTTGCGGTATTTTTTATAGTATGCCTGCGCATTCTGTGCCGGCGTCAGACGTACATCAAGCGGGATCTCCGTGACCGGACAGTTTTCGTCGTAGAAATCCTCGACCCTTGCAGCGGAATCTCCGCGATTGATGCGGTAGAGATTAGCGGAGATCAGATCGCCGCGGCGGCGGTCTGCCTCCATGGAATCGCAGGCCAGCAGCTCCTCCTTCTGGTTTGCTACGCGCTTCGCGATGCGCTCCGAGGTATTGATGAGGAAGCGGAACAGATCATTCGCACGCTGATGCAGCCGCGTATAATGATCGCGCTGCGCATAGAACGCATCAAGCAGTTCACTGGCCGTCGGGTATTCCGCGGTCACCATGAGCGAGCCGTACTGCGCGATATGCATATACGAAAAGTCCTTGATCTGTCCCTCTTTTGTGCGCAGGAGCGTGTACTGCCGTGCGGGCGCATCCGAGAGCATTTCCTGTGTGCGGTGCAGCGTAAAGAGCATCCGCTCGGTCTGCGCATCGTTCAGCGGCAGCAGAACATCGTTTCCGCGGCCGATATAGTATTCCCATTCGCGGGCGACAACAGGGGAGACGCCCTCAAACAGCTTGATCGCCGCTTTGGAAAACGCGACCGGCGGTGCCGCAGCGGTTTTGGCAAGGATCCCGTCATCCGTGCAGGAAAGCAGACAGATCCTGTCATCGCGCGGCGGAGCCAGATATTCCATACCAGGCAGCACGAGCCGGACGCGGGAGATCTCTTCGTCCACGCGGCGCAGGCTGTCGATGATCCTGCCGTGCTCATTGACAAGGATCACATTGGAAAACCGCCCCATGATCTCGCAGACAAGCGTCAGGACAATCGAGTCGCCCATTTCGTTGTTTGCGCGGATACGGAACCGGAGGATGCGCTCCAGACCGTCCTGCTCGACCGCTTCCAGCTTACCGCCGCTCAGATGCTTGCGCAAAAGCATACAGAACATCGGCGGCTGCGGCGGGTTTTCCGGCGACGTTCCGGTGATGTGCACGCGGGCAGCATCTGCCGAAACGGAAAAAAGTACGCGGACAGCACCGCCCTTTGTTCGGAACGAGAGGATCAGCTCGTCGCGCGTCGGCTGATAGATTTTGTCGATACGGCTGCCGGTCAGCGGCAGAAGCTCCTGTCGGATACAGTGCAGAAATGCGCCGTCTAATGCCATGAAATGCCCCTTTCGCGGTTATCCGAGAAATCCGCCGAACGAAGCAAATTCGCCTGCGATCATACCGGAAGCAAGATTGGCAAACGGGATATCCTCGCTCGGGAGCTCCGGCACGACCAGCTGCACATTCTGCTGCAGATCGCTGTCAAGCATCGCAATGCAGGTGCAGAGGCGGCTCAGACGGATCAGATCGGATTCCGGTTCTGCGGCAAGCATCCAGTTGATCTGCGGAATCCCGATCGCACAGAACACAAGCTCCACGCCGTAAAGTGCCTGCATGATCTTCAGCAGCAGTCCCGGTTCGTACAGATCAGGAGCCGCGCTGTCTTCAAATGCCATGCCCCAGCCGTCCGGCTGCGGAACGCCGTCGCTCAGCGTCAGGCGGAGCGTATAGAACAGCTTGTCCGTCGTCATCATCTTCATCGCGGTATAGCAGTCGCGGATAAAGCGCGTCCGGTCATCGAAATCGCCGCCGAACTTGCCGTCTCTGTGGAATGCCGCAAGGCTCTCGCCGAAGAGACTGCGGTCAGCCGCATTCAGTGCGATGCCGTCTGCACCCGCCTGCTCGGCAGCCTTTGCTGCATGGCCGCAGGTAACGACCATAGCGGTCAGCTCGTCATCCATCAGAATGCGGGCATCGGTCGGCAGGGAAGGACTGTGCTCCATGGAGACCGGATACAGTGCGTGATGTCCGGCGTGATCCAGCAGTGCCGTGACAAGCGGTTCAGTGCCGAATACTTCCTGTGCCGCCTGCCTGATTGCTTCGATCAGCTTAGCAAATGCCTGCTGTGTCTGCTCACTGAGTACAAGATCATTCTCATGCTTGCGCGCGTTTTCCGCGATCGCAGCTGGTTCCAGCAGAACGATGCTGTACTGTCTTTCCTGCACAGCCGCCTGATAGCGCGCGATCGTCGCGGCAGTCGGTGCACCGGATGCATCCGCATCATGGCCCGGCTGCATCATCAGCACATTGCGGCCGGAGATCGCATGACCGTGCAGCTCACCGGGCATATCGAGCGAATCCGTTTCGTAAGAGAGCGGGAAAAAGACGCCGATATCGGAAGCCTGCTCGCGGATATCACTGATCTGTCTCATATCTTGTAACCTTCCTTTCTGAATACGGAGTGCCTGCCGGCGCTTGAGAGCGGCAGCAGGCACCACATGATCTCTTATTTGAGAATTTCGATTTTTGCAATATGCCGCAGCAGTGCGACGATGTCGTCCGGTGTCAGCGAACCGTCTTTGTTGCAGTCGCCGTTCGCAATGCCCTGCGAAGAAATTGATGCGGACTTATCCTCCACAGCAATTCTTGCGATCAGAACTGCATCGGAAACGTCTGCCTTGCCGTCGCAGTTTGCATCACCGATCAATGTAACAGCGACCCTGTTCGGGGCTGCTGTCGTTTCAACAGACTTCACAGTCGTCACAACAGGCTTCGCAGTGGTGTTAGCTTCCGGCAGATTCGGGGTAATCTTGGCCGTCGTGACAGCCGGGGTTTCCTTCGGTGCAGGGGTTGTGCCGTCCGGCTCCACACCGCCGATCAGAACGCCGTCGGAATAGAGGCAGATGCCGTCATTGCGGACTTCATTGCCGGTTGCGAAGAACGCGGCGTCTTCCTTGAACACCTTGAGATCCTGATAGCTCGGGTCATTGGTCGGATCCCATTTCGCGCCGTAGTAGAAGCCGACAGAGAACTGCACCTTCTTGCCGCAGTTGACAAAGTTGTAATCCGTCCACGAAAGCTCAACATAACCGTACTTCTTGTCCTTCTCCCAGACCTTCGGGTCAGAGATGTGGGACTTGCCGGGGGCGGCTTCCGTTCCGACCTGATCGTACAGGATACTGGACTTCACCATAGAGATATCGCCGAACTCGGAAATATCAAAGAAGTAGCGGACAGTCAGATCCTCCGGAGCCTTGCTCTCGTTGGACTTGACCATGACAGAAACCTTGGTCGCGCCTGCATCGGTATTGGTGGTATCGTCGATGCCGCATGCCTCGACCCATGTTGCCTTTGCGCCGCCGCCTTCACCGTCGCCGTCGCTCGTGCCTCTGCCGCCGTCATTTTCAGGCGGGAAGTCCGGCGTCAGCTTCTGCTTGTCGGCAAGCGTGTCCTTGTAGTGGAGATACAGACCTGCTGCTGCACCCGGGCAGGCAGCGTTGTAGTCGATCGTGACCTCGTTGTAGATCCAGTCCTTCGTGATATCATTGTGTGCATCGTCTGCATCCGGGCCGCCGCAGAGCGCGCCGAACAGCACATAGAGCTGCTGATCCGGATCCTCGCACTTGGTCAGGCCGGAGGCTGCACGGTGATGCGGATATGCCGCAGAGTTCTCATCGAAGCCCGTCAGGAAGCAGCGCGGTCCGTGACCGGACTTTTCCTTGTAGGTGATATCATTCTTGCCGAGGATGTATTCCATCTGACCCTTTGCCCATTCGGTGAAGGAGTAATCAGGAAGTGCAGTGTGGTTATCCTCGGTGTACTTGTCCTTGCCCTTGTTGTACTTGTCATAGACCAGCATGGTGAACTGCGCCGCGGTGTTGTAGCGGCATGAGCCCCATGTATCGAGCCAGAAGTAGCCCTGCGGGGTGATCGTACCGAGCTTGCCTGCCATGTAGCCGCAGTAGCCCTTTGCGCATTCGCCCCAGAAGTCGATCTTCTCATACGGGCTCTTTTCATTGACGGTGATGTATTCCATCGCCAGATCGCAGAGATTGTTCGGGTTGCTTTCGTAGGTCTTGCCGGACTTATAGGTATCGGAGATGACGCCGAGCAGAAGGTTGACGCCGTTCCACATATCGTTCCAGCAGTAGACATAGCTCGGGGATGCATAGTAATCGACCAGCGGAAGCGCGATGTCAATATACTTGGTATCGCCGGTGATCAGATAGAGCCAGCAGGCTGCGAAGCAGTAGTCATCCTCCCACTTCGTGGAGCCATAATAAGCATCCGGTCCCATTGTGGTGTCTGCCTTTGCCTTCGGATTGTCCGTTGCAAATTCAAACAGTGCTTTGCCGTAATCAAGGCACTTTTCCGCATATTCCGGATCGGTATCCTTAAAGTTGAAGTAGTTGATCAGCAGGCAGGCCGCCGTGTTGGAAACATTACAGGTCGTCGGATTATCCGGCGTTGCGAACCATGCAGGACGGTTCATCGTATCGTTCTGCGGGAGCTGCCAGTATGCGTGGTCGATATCGCCGTCGCCGACCTGATAGCAGAAGCACTTGACCTTTCCGGTGCTGTCGCGGAAGGTGCAGCGCATGAAGTAGTCGCAGAAATGACGGATGATCGTCTCGACATGCTCCTGCTGCTCGCATTCGATGTAAGCATCGCGGAATTCGTAGTAGCCCCATGAAACGGTCGTTCCGGAATATGCCTCCGGCAGACCGAACTTGACATGGTCGCCTGCATCGTGGTAACCGCCGGAAACGTCAACGGTTCCGTCAACCTTACCGGTGTTCAGAATGTCATAGTTCTCCTGAATGAAATCCTCGGACAGATTCGTTCCGACCTCGCCGGAAGCGATCGTAAAGGACTCCATTTTCTTCAGCGGAACCTCTGCGTCATAAACATGACAGTTCGCACGCCATTTGAAGCGGCTGTGATCCTCGACTTCAGGGCCGCACATATTGGCATCGTAGAAGTGCAGCGAATACTGAAGACACTTGGCGAAATTGTCGTAGTCACCGGCCGGATCCGTGACGAGCGCGGTGGCGGACATGGAACCCGTGAACGGTACGGATGCAGCTGCAGTAATGACAGCCATCACCGCCGCGATCTTTCTGCGGGTTCTGCTGCGGAATAACTCCATAAAAAATCCCTCCTCTGTTTGGTACCCGTCTTTTTTAGGGCACTCTTAAATATAGTATAGCACATTTTGGAGAAAAAAACAAGTACTTCCGTGAAAAACAATTTTTTTTTGAAAAACCTCTTGATTTTTCTTTCTGAATGTGGTATAATATTTCAGTCGGCAGAAATGGCTGTCGGATCAACGGAGATGTATCGAAGTGGTCATAACGAGAACGACTCGAAATCGTTTGAGCGGTAAAACGCTCCGTGGGTTCGAATCCCACCATCTCCGCCAATCACGGGGCATTAGCGCAGCTGGGAGCGCACCACACTGGCAGTGTGGGGGTCACGGGTTCGAATCCCGTATGCTCCACCATTTTTATAATCTCGAAAACGGCGTAAAAGCGTTGTTTTCGAGATTTTTCATTTTTAGCAGGAGCTTTCTTGTCCTTCATTTGTCCTTTATTGGGTCTGAGCGGCGCAAAAATGCCGCTTTTTTTCATGCCAAAACAGATAGCAATATTGGCCAAATCACGGGCACAACGCTGTGTCCGTGATCTGTGTCAGTAGGCAGGAAACCCGTATGCCTCACCGCTTACTGCGTGCCAAAAGATACGCAGATTCGTCTTTTCGGTGACTCCCTGTTTTGAGGACTCACCGTTTTGTCCTTCATTTGTCCTTTATTCGGCCTGATTTTTGTCCTTCTGCTGCTTCTTTTTCGCAAAACCGAGCACATTGGTGATCGCGTCACAGGCTCTGATCTGCGCTTCCTGGAACGCATGACAGTAGATCGAGGTCGTAGTCCTCTTGTCAAATAGTAACACACTTTCGTATGATGTGTAAACAACGTAAATACGCCTTAAAACAGGCTTCTTTTGTCTTTCAACGGTTCGTCGAGCAGCTTGTAGTAGATGTAGATCTCACGGGGCTGTCCCTCGACATAGGCATCAAGTGTGATATACTCGATAAGCTCCAGACACATCTCACGGGTAAGCTCCTGCACATCGGTGTACTTTCTCAGGCGCTCCATGAACAGAGCAACAATCTTCCTCGTCCTGCCTGATCGTGGAGAACTTTTCTTCAAGGTCAGAAACTTCTACCGTCAGCTCTTTCTGTTCAGTCTCATACTTTGCTATCAGCTTCATCGCTACATCCTCAGATACCTTTCCGAGGACTTTGTCCTCATAGATGCTTGGGATAAGCGTATCAAGCTCCTGCAAGCGGTATCTGCCCTCTGTGAGTTTCTTGGTGTCAACGGAATACTGCTCCTCATGATGCTTCGCCTTGCGTGCAAGAAATTCCGCTTTTGCCTTTTCCTCGTCTTCTACAACAAGCTGAGCAAGACTGCGAATATCCTCCAGCACAATAGCGTCCATATCCTGCATTTTGATGTAGTGGCTGGGACAGTAGCGCTTTCCAAACTTCATGTAGGAAGTGCAGTTGTAATTATGTCGGATATACTTTCTCGGCTTTTTCTTACTACCGTTTGTGGTGTTGTTCCACGCAAGGCGGACTTTGTTTCCGCAGTCCTGACAGTATATCAATCCGCTGAGATTGGCAACATATCCGCTGCTGTTACGCTTGCCCTGCGACACCGACTGTTCCATTTCACGCACTCTGTCCCAAAGCTCCTGAGAAACAATAGGTTCGTGCGTGTTCTTCACAACGATCATATCGTCCTCATCGTTTTTGACAACTTTGTGATTCTTGTAGCTGATTGTTGTTGTACGGAGCTGAACAAGATGTCCGAGGTAGGTATAGTTGTGAAGTATCTGCCTTACCGTTTCCGGACTCCACAGATGTCGTGTGCGCCGAGGATTTGGCTTGCCGAGTTTTGCATAATAGTAGTCAGAGGGAATCGGTACGCCGTCCTCATTGAGTTTGTCAGCAATGTGGTGCGGAGTGATACCGCTTGCCCGCATTTCAAAGATGTTACGGACGATAGGTGCGGCATCGGGATCAATCACAGGCAGATGATTCGGATCATCGCCTTTTGTATAGCCGAACGGAGCGCAGGTCGTGCGATACTTGCCAGCCTTTGCATTGGCTTCGATGACAGCCTTGATCTTCTTGGAAGTAGAAGCTGCGTGCCATTCGTTGAACAAATTCACGATAGGCATCATGTCAAGTGCTGAGGTATCCTTGCTGGCGGTATCCACATTATCGTTAAGTGCGATGAAGCGGATATTGTAACTCGGAAAAATGTAATCCACATATCTGCCGACTTCGATATAATTACGCCCGAAACGACTGAGGTCTTTGCAGATGATAAGGTTGATCTTTCCCGACTGAGCATCAGACAGCAATCTTTGCACCGCAGGTCTGTCGAAATCAGTACCGCTCCAACCGTCATCGACGTAGGTATCGACGAGATTCCAGCCTTGCTCCTTGACATACTTGGTGAGGATAAGTTTCTGGTTTTCTATTGACAGGGATTCGCCGGCTCTCATATCCTCCTGCGAGAGGCGGACGTAAATTCCTGCATTGTAAATGGTCTGCTTTGCCAT
>JAFWQJ010000037.1 GCA_017545185.1 Oscillospiraceae bacterium
ATATTCATTTCGCGGAATACTTCGAGGCAGTCGCGGAGCGAGTAGGTGACGCCCTCCATGACCGCACGGAGCATATCGCGCTTCTGATGCATGGCGGAAAGGCCGAAGAACACGCCGCGTGCATTCGCATCGAGATGCGGGATGCGCTCGCCCATCAGGTACGGCAGATACAGCAGACGGTTGGAGCCGATCGGAGACTGCTCCGCTTCCTTGTCCATGAGATAGTATTCATCGACGCCCATGCCCTTTGCGGTCTGCTTTTCGGCATCGCAGAAGTTATCGCGGAACCACTTGAGGGACAGACCCGCGCCCTGCGTCACGCCCATGACATGCCATGCGCCCGGCACGGCACAGCAGAACGTATGCACTCTGCCCTTCGGGTCAATGGAGATCTTGGAGCTGTGTGCAAAGACCACGCCGCTCGTGCCGATCGTGGTGAAGGCCTTGCCGTCCTCGGCAACGCCGGTACCGATCGCAGCCGCCGCATTGTCGCCCGCACCGCCGACGACCGGCGTGCCCTCCGCAAGACCCGTCAGCTTTGCCGCTTCCGCGGTCAGCTTGCCGGTGATCTCCGGAGACTCATAGACCTTTGCAAGCAGGCTCTTGTCGATATCGAGCTTTTCGAGCACCTCATCCGACCAGCAGCGGTTCGGGATATCGAGCAGCTGCATACCGGAAGCGTCCGAGACCTCGGTCGCATATTCGCCGGTGAGGATGAAGCGGATGTAGTCCTTCGGCAGCAGGATATGTGCACATTTTGCGTAGTTTTCCGGCTCATTGTTGCGCACCCAGAGGATCTTGGAGGCAGTAAAGCCGGTCAGTGCCGGGTTCGCGGTGATCTCGATCAGGCGCTCTGCGCCGACCTTCGCGGTGATCTCCTCACACTCCTTCGCGGTACGCTGATCGCACCAGATAATGGACTTGCGGATGACCTTGTTCTCCTTGTCCAGCATGACAAGGCCGTGCATCTGGCCGGAAAGGCCGATGCCCTTGACATCGTTCTTATCCACACCGCTCTTTTCGAGCACGGCTGCCATGGTGTGCAGCACGGCATTTGCCCAGTCCTGCGGATCCTGCTCTGCATAGCCGTTCTGCGGCTGATAGAGCGGATACTCCTCCGAGGCAGATGCGATCACATTGCCCTTGCAGTCGAACAGCACCGTTTTGGTACCGCTCGTGCCGATATCTGCGCCAAGATAGTAGTTCATAGCTCAAATCCCCTTTGCATGTTATTTTTTATGCTGTATCCTGACGGCAGTGCCGCCGGAATCAGTGCCTTAATCCGCTTTGCTGCTGTCAGCCGCAGTATCCTTCTTATCAGCCTTGCTGTCGGATTTCTTGTCGGATTTCTTGTCGTCCTCATCCTCGTCGCCGTACTTTTCCTTCAGTGCGGCCTCGCGCTCGCGGCGGATCGCATTGAGGTCATAGCCCTCCGGATCGACCGGCGGGAGCACATTCGGCTCCAGGAACGCCATCAGTTCCCGGTTCGACGGATCGAAGGTGCGCTCCAGCATTGCGACATACTCACGGAACACAGGCTTCTCGCCGACGGTGAGCACCTCGTTTTCCTCCGGCACGCCGAGCGCAGCCAGATTGTCGTCGCTCATGCGGGAGAGGCGCAGATCGTAGGTCGGCTTCAGACCGATCTCGACCATTTTATCGAAGTCAAGGGAGACGGAGAACTCGTCATCGACAAGCGTCACACGGAACAGCTTTGCGAACTTGGAGTCGATCACATCGTCATCCCAGCCGAAGCCGAGCTTGTGGCGCTGCTTGCGGGAAAGCTGACTGATATTGACATCGTCCGCATAGCCGACATTGAGGCCGAGCAGCTTCATCTGCTCCGCGTCAAGCGTAAAGGAAATGTTCGGATTGTGCGCGATCAGCTCTCTGGTGATCTCCGCACGGGACTGCGTCTGCCACTGTGCATCGAAGGTATCGAGCGGGCGCTCGTGGTAGATCTCCTTCGCATAGCCCTTTGCATACCATTTGCAGTGCTTGTATTCGATATCCATGTCATTCGGTTCCACGGAAACGTAGGTATTGCCGTCGCCCTGATCGAGCACCTGAACGATCGAATAGCGGTATTTGCCGTTTTCGGTGACATCGCGCTTGATGACCTTTTCCTCGGTCGCAGGCTGCAGAATGCTCTGCACGGTCAGGAACACGAACGTGCCGAGAATATAGATCATGATAAAGACCGCGCCGAAGATCGTTTTCGGGCCCTCGCTCGTGCCGCTCGCAAGATAGGTGACGGCGATCAGGATCGTCAGCGGCACCATCAGCACCATATACCGGTAATTGAACAGAATGATCGGCAGATAGAAGATCATCGAAAGCATAATGACGATCCGCGTCACGATCTGCCTGCGCGTAAAGAGCATGACCGCGCCGAAGAAAATGCAGACGACCGAGACAAGGAAGCAGTACATGCCGCGGTGATCCGACGGGATATCCAGCCGGTAGAACATGCTGTTGTATGCCATGCGGACAACGCCCTTGAAATAAAGCAGCGTCAGCAGCGAGACCAGAAACTTGATGACTCCCATGAACGATCTGCCGCTTTTGGTCTGCACGGCATCCCTAACGCTCTCGATGATATCGCGGAGCTGATCCGCGGGAGCCGCCTGTCTGCCGCGGTGTGCGGCCTTTTTTCTTGCTTTTGTACTCATGATGACACCTTTCGGATTCGGGCATATTTTGCCATGATTTTTTTGGTACCGGCCTGATCGAACGCGATCTCCAGCAGAGAATCGCCGCCCATCTGCGATACCGAAAGCACAGTTCCCTCACCGTGCACAAAGCTTTTGACGCGGTCGCCGGGGGCAAAGCTGACGACCGGTTCATCCGTCCTGCTCTGCGGCTTTTTCCACGGGTCGGCAATGCGCGTACTGCCGGTGCTCCCGCCGCCGCTGCCGCCGTGCAGCTTCGGCATTGCAGGATTCACCTGCTCCACCGCATCGGGATCCATTTCCCGCAGGAAGCGTGAGGCCGGATTGGAGGCTGTCTGACCGAACAGCATACGGAAGGAAGCTGTCGTGATGCAGAGCTCTCTTTTGGCACGGGTCACCGCGACATAAGCGAGCCGCCGCTCCTCCTCGATCTCCTCCGCGCTGTCCATGCTGCGCCGTCCGGGGAAGATGCCTTCCTCAGCGCCGACCAGAAAGACCTTTTCAAATTCCAGACCCTTCGCGGCGTGGATCGTCATGAGCGTCATCGCGTCCTGCGATTCGTCCGCCCTGTCCTGATCGGTATAGAGGGAGATCTCCTCGAGAAAGCCGTTCAGCGAAGGCTCCTCGCCCTCGTTCTCGGCGGTATTGATGTAGGAAAGAATGCTGGTTTTCAGTTCGCGGACATTCTCGATGCGCGTCTCGCCTTCTTCGCCGAGCGAAACGAGCATTTCCATGTAGCCGGTCACATCCAGCAGCGTATCGTAAAAATCGTCGAGCGTCTGCTCGGCTGCCGCATCTATGAGCTCGTCGAACATCGCGCCTGCCTGCCGGAGCGCATTGGCGCTTCTGGAAAGAGCAGGGTATGCATCCGCATTCTGCAGCACCTCGACCGGCGTGATGCCGAGATCGAGCGAAATATTCTGGATATTGGCGAGCGTCTGCGCACCGATGCCGCGCTTCGGCTCATTGATGATGCGGGAGAACCGCAGCATATCATGCGGGTTGTTGACCACGCACATATAGGCGATGATGTCCTTGATCTCCTTGCGGTCAAAGAAGCGCAGACCGCCGTAAATGCGGTACGGGATCCCCGCCTGTGCGAGATAGCGTTCCAGCGTATTGGAGAGCGCGTGCGTGCGGTATAAGACCGCGTAGTCGCCGTATTTTCCGCCGGCCGCAACGCCCTTCGCGACAGTATCCGCCACATAGCGCGCTTCCTCGTTCTGATCGGCAGCGCGGTACCATCTGACCTTGTCGCCCTCGGCGAGGTCGGTCCAGAGGGTCTTGTCCTTGCGCCCGACATTGTTCCGGATGACCGAATTGGCCGCGCGCAGGATCTGTTTGGTCGAGCGGTAATTCTGCTCGAGCCGGATCACCTTGCAGTCCGGGAACTGCGACTCGAACGAGAGGATGTTCTCGATCGTCGCGCCGCGGAATTTATAGATGCTCTGGTCGTCGTCGCCGACCACGCAGAGATTTCTGTGCTGCTCGGCCAGCAGCCGGATCAGCTCATACTGTGCCGGGTTCGTGTCCTGATACTCGTCCACAAGCAGATACCGACACCGGTTCTGATATTTTTCGAGCACATCGGGATTTTCGCGGAAGAGCCGCACCGTCAGTGCGATGATATCGTCAAAGTCAACGGCATTGGATTCCAGCAGTCTGCGCTGATATGCCGCATAGATCTGCGCGATCTTGCCCTTGCGGAAGTCGCCGTCGGCCTCGCGCAGCATGTCCTCGGGGGAGAGCAGCCTGTCCTTCGCCCGTCCGATCTCATGCGCGACGGACTTTGCGGGAAAGGCCTTTTCCATATTGTATCCCCTGCTGCGGTCCTGCAGCGAAGGGTCTTTGAGGCAGTCCGCGATCACGCGCTGACTGTCATCGGCATCATAGATCGTAAAGTCGCCCGAATAGCCGAGCCGGTCGATATACTGCCGTAAAATGCGGACGCACGCGCTGTGGAAGGTCGCCGCCCAGACGTCCCCGGCGGATTCGCCGAGCATCATTTCGAGGCGGTTTTTGAGCTCCGCCGCCGCTTTATTGGTAAAGGTAATGGCAAGGATGCGCCAGCCGGGAACGGGCGCAAACCCGAGCAGCTCCGTCAGACGCTGCTCGTCGGGCTCCGCAGAGCCGTCCGCGACCTGCTCCAGAAACGCAAGATCCTCCGGTGAAGGGGGCGGCACCTCGCCGTAATAGGCATCCCCGAAGCGCATCATGAACGCGATGCGGTTGACGATCGCAGTGGTCTTGCCGCTGCCCGCGCCCGCCAGTACGCTGACCGGCCCCCGCACGGTGCGCACGGCCTCCTGCTGCGGCGGGTTCAGCCCCTTCGCCGCCAGATACCGCGTCAGTGCTGCCTGTTTGATTTGGGTCATGCTCTGCATCGTATGCTCCGACTCCGTTCCTTTCTGATAGCATGAAACCGGAATGCCGCGTCCCGCGCAGAAAACGCATCCGCCGCAGGACATACTTCCGGCAATACGACTTTATTATATCACAAAACTGCGGAATTGAAAAGTCCTTCCGGAAAAATTTTCGCTTTTTTTCATATTTCCCCTGCAAGCCTTCGGGATATTCCCGCAATTTGACCGGATTTTCATGATAGTTTTCTTAATTTTGAAAAATAGGGCTTTCTTTTTTTGTGATTTTCATGTATAATAGAGGTAAGCAGCTGTATCTCCCGAATCATGAAAGGAAGGCATTGCCTGTTATGAAATTCCGTTTGGACGAACGCCAGCGCGGTTACACAAGGATCGCGATCTGGACGTTTACAATGTGCCTGCTGATCGGCATTGCAGTCTGGCGGCTCGATTCCCTGCTCGGCTTTCTGCGCGATGTGCTGCGCGTCATGGCGCCTGTGCTGATCGGTCTGATCACAGCTTATCTGCTCAGTCCGCTGCAGAACTGGTCGGAGCAGAAGATCGGCCTGCTGACCGACCGCAAGACGCCGCATCCGCGGTTAAAGCGCGGGCTTTCGGTCGCGGCGGCCGTGCTGGTGCTGATCATCGCGGTCGTCGGACTGGTCGCGTCGATCGTGCCGGAGCTGATCTCCAGCATCAAGAATCTCCTTGTGAATCTTCCGGAATACCTGACCAGCATGAGCGACTGGATCAATGCGCACATCGCCTCCCTGAAGGGCGACCAGCCGCAGCTTTACTCGGTGCTTGTCTCGGTCTGGGATTCCGCACAGAACGCCCTCAACAATTTCGCGGATCAGTTCGAGCCGAAGCTCGACAGCATCGCAAGCGGCGGTGCGGACCTGATCGGCATCGTCACGAGCGGCGCCGTCTCCATTTTCAAATGGTTCACGAACATCCTGCTCGGGCTCATCATCACGATCTACCTGCTCTATAATAAGGAGCGCTATCTGGCGCAGGCGCGGAAGGTGCTTTACGCCACGCTCCCCGAGGAGAAGGTGCACGGCTTCCTGCGCATCGGCTCCCATGTGAGCTATACGTTCATGCACTTTTTCTCCGGCAAGACGCTGGATTCGTTCCTGATCGGACTGCTGTGCTTCATCGGCATGACGATCCTGAAAATGCCCTATGTCACGCTGATCTCGATTCTGGTCGGCGTCACGAACATCATCCCGTTCTTCGGCCCGATCATCGGTGCCGTGCCGAG
>JAFWQJ010000038.1 GCA_017545185.1 Oscillospiraceae bacterium
GACGAAAGTGCGCTTCTTGTGTTATACTGTTCATAGACAACTTCCTTTTTGATATTGGTGTTTGGGTGGTACTTAACATTATATCATTTTGGAAGTTGTTTTTCTATCCCCTCTGTTACCTATCTATTGTATCATAACATTGCCGAATCATAAATATGCCGTTCTTAGCTTGCTTTTTACCTGATAATATGCTATAATGAATATGTATGCATATTTGAAAGGAGCCTGATGCACTGTGCAGGGCATTCGCAAGCGGACATGGGCGGAGATCAACCTCGACCATGCCGCATGGAACTATCAGCAGATCCGCAAAGCCGTCGATCCGGCGGTCAAGGTCTGCTGCGTCATCAAGGCCAACGGCTACGGCCACAATGCCGTCCGTCTGGCAGCACTCTACGAAAACATGGGTGCGGATTTTCTCGCTGTTTCCAATCTGGAGGAGGCGCTCCAGCTCCGACAGGGGCAGATCGCCCTCCCGATCCTGATCCTCGGCTATACGCCGCCGGAATGCGCCGGCGTACTGGCAAAGCAGAACATCTCCCAGTGCGTTTACTCGCGCAGCTACGGCGAGGCGCTTTCGCAGGCGGCCATGTCGGACGGTGTGCGCGTCAAAATGCACATCAAGATCGACACCGGCATGGGGCGCATCGGCTTCCAGCACCGGAACGGACATTCCGAGCTCGCCGATGCACTGGCGGTCTGCAGGCTCCCCTGCCTGAAAGCCGAGGGCATCTTCACGCATTTTGCGGTTGCGGATGACGGCGAGGACGGCGAAGCCTTCACGCTGGAGCAGTACGAAAATTTCATTGACGCGATCGACCGGCTCGGCTGTTACGGCATCAGCTTTGCGCTCCGGCACTGTGCCAACAGCGCCGCGATCTTCGATAAGCCCGCCGGTGCGGATCTGCCGGATGTGCACCTCGATATGGTGCGTGCGGGCGTTGTGCTGTACGGTCTGGCGCCCTCTGCCGCAACACGGAATCTGCCGGAGCTGCGGCCGGTCATGGCGCTGAAAAGCGTGATCTCCCACATCAAAACGATCCAGCCGGGCGATACGGTCAGCTACGGCAGGACCTATACCGCAGATTCCCCGCGGCTGGTTGCGACCGTCCCGATCGGCTATGCGGATGGCTTCTGGCGGCTGAACGGCAACGGCAGCTGCAGAATGCTCGTGCGCGAGCAGCTCTGTCCGGTCATCGGCAGAGTGTGCATGGATCAGCTCATGCTCGATATCACCGATGCAAAGGGCATTTCAGTCGGCGATACCGTCACGGTATTCGGTGACGGCGGCGGGCTCTGTACGGCAGATCAGATCGCCGAGAATACCGGCACGATCAATTATGAAGTTGTCTGCGCAGTCGGCGAGCGCGTTCCGCGTTTCTTCCTGCAGGACGGCGTGCCGGTCGATGTTTCGGACAATATCTGGAAGCGGTAAATCATTCAAAAACGGAAAAGAGGAAGAAGTATGTCGAACCAGAAAATCAGAAGCGTCATTTATACAGTCATTTTTCTCGTGCTGATCGGCACGGGGCTCTGGTGGCTGCTGCTGCGCGCAGACGGTCTGAACACGGACAGTGCGGAGCAGTACTATGCCGACAACCGCGCAGTGCTGGATAATATTGCATCCTATATGACGAAGAACAAGCTGGATGTGGATGTCACCGATGTCCCGACGCCGGACAACCGGTTCGGCATCCGCACCGTGGATTCCGATGCATACCGCTCGTTCAATGACGATCTCATCAACTTTATGCGCGCGTCCTGCAAGCGTGTCCGTTCGACCGGCAGAACCGTTGAATTTTACATGCCCGCAAAGGGCGGACTGCTCTGTCCGCGGTACATGGTGCTGGCCTACGGCGAAGCCGAACCGACGATCGGCGATGCTTCCCCGCTGGCGATGAACGAGGAAGGCTGGAGCTGCTATATTGTCAGCGGCAAGCCGTAAGCACGGAGGAACGGACAATGGTTCACATCGGCAATGACTGGGATGAAATTCTCGCGGCGGATTTTGCGTCCGAATCCTATCAGAAGCTGCGGCAGTTCCTGATTCAGGAGTACCGCACCAAACGCATCTATCCGGATATGTACGACATTTTCAATGCGCTGAAATATACGCCGTATTCCGCGGTCAAATGCGTCATTCTCGGGCAGGACCCCTATCACGGGGAGGGACAGGCGCACGGCCTGAGCTTTTCCGTCCGGCAGGGCATCCAGCCGCCGCCCTCGCTCGTCAACATTTTCAAGGAGATTTACGACGACACGGGCATTGACAACCGCGGCGGAAGCGGCGATCTGACGCACTGGGCGGAGCAGGGCGTGCTGCTTCTGAATGCGGCGCTGACCGTCCGGGCGGGACAGGCAAATTCGCATCACGGCATGGGCTGGGAACAGCTCACCGATGCGATCATCCGGCACCTGAACGAGCGGGAACAGCCCATGGTCTTTCTGCTGTGGGGCGGCAATGCGCGGGCAAAGAAGTCGCTGATCACGAACCGGCGGCATCTGATCTTGGAGTGTCCGCATCCGAGTCCGCTTTCTGCCTATCACGGATTTTTCGGATGCAGGCATTTTTCAAAGACAAACGCATTCCTCACCGCAAACGGCATGACCCCGATCGACTGGCGGGTAGCACCCGCTGGCATTTCCCTCCGGGGGCGGTGAGCGAAGCTCTCCCAACAGTATAAACGCACGCCGCTAAAGCGGCTTCTGTAAGGCTGCTGCTCCCATAATTATGACAGTGAATCACGAATCGTGAAAAGTGAAGATATGCCCTTCTGTTATACGATTTGAAATGCATCGCCGCAGGCGATACCGCCGTTATTCCCTTTTCACTATTCACTATTCATTCTTCACTGTTCACCATTCACTCCATATTTGAGGTGTATATGAAAGCAATCAAATTATTTGAAAAAAAGCCGGTGCTTTCCTTCGAGGTCTTTCCGCCGAAGCCGAATGTCCCGATCGAAAGCATCTACGAAACACTGGAAGCACTGAAAGACCTGCACCCCGATTTCATCAGTGTCACCTACGGCGCGGGCGGCTCCGTGCCGGGGGCATCGACGGCGGAGATCTGCGAGACGATCCAGAACCGCCACGGCATCCCGTCGATCGCGCATCTGCCGTGCATCAACGAGACAAAGGAATCCGTCCTCGAAAAGCTGGATACTTTCCGCGCAAAGGGCGTGACGAATATCCTTGCGCTCCGCGGCGACCGCAATCCCGCCGTCGAGCCGAAGAACGATTTTCACTATGCGTCCGACCTGATCGCATTTCTGCGGGCACACGGCGATTTTGACATTGCCGCCGCCTGCTATCCGGAAGGGCATCCGGAGGCGGACAGCCTTGACAGCGACATTGCGCACCTGAAGGAAAAGGTCGATGCGGGCGCATCGCACCTGATCTCGCAGCTGTTTTATCACAATCCGGATTTCTACGCATTTCTGGAGAAAACCGCGCAGGCGGGCATCTCCGTGCCGGTCGAGGCGGGCATCATGCCGGTGACCTCGAAAAAGTCGATCGAGCGCATGGTCTCGCTCTGCGGCGCGTCGATCCCGAAACGGCTCGCAAAGCTCATGGCGCGGTATGCGGACGACCCGGCTTCGCTGAAGGCCGCGGGTCTGGAATACGCGATCATGCAGATCATTGAGCTGCTCGAAAACGGCGTTGACGGCATCCATATTTATACGATGAACAATCCGGATGTGGCGCGCTACATCATGGAGCAGATCGCGGAGGACGTCCCGAGATGACCCCCGCCGACCTTTCCCGCGATGAGATCCTGATGTTTCTCAATACGCCGGAGCCGGGCGGGCATCTCTCGGAGATGCTGGACGAATGCACGGCGGCGCTCTGCAAGGCCGCACAGCCGCGGACGATCTACCGCGTGCTGCCGGTTCAGCATACGGAAACAGGCGTCACGCTCGGCGGACTTCCGCTGCAGGGGGACGACATCGCGCTGCACCTGACCGGCTGCAAAGAAGCCGTGCTGCTCGCCGCGACGCTCTCCGCACCGGTGGACGCGCTGATCCGGCGCGCGGAAGTGACCGATATGACAAAGGCTGTCATGCTCGATGCAGTCGCGGGTGCGGCGGTCGAGCATGTCTGCAATCAGCTGGAAACGGAGATCAGGGCGAAGTATCCGTATCCGTATTATACGGCGCGGTTCTCCGCGGGCTACGGCGATTTCCCGATCACGCAGCAGGGCGACCTCGTAAAGCTGCTGGACGCCTCCCGTAAGATCGGGCTGACGGTCACGCCCGCGCAGACGCTCCTGCCGCTGAAATCCGTGACGGCGGTCATGGGGATGTCGCATGAACCGGTCAAGGATGCGCGGCGGTTCTGCTGCGGCAATTCCTGCGCGGAATGTCCGTATCATGAGGACTGCCCGCGGGCAAGGCTATGAATCCGGCACAGCAATCAACAGGAGTACCGAATGAAAGAGATCATCATGCATCCGGTCGGATATGTCCGGAATGCCGTACAGGAGAAAAAGGATGCCGCATGGGGCGCGGATATCTCCCGGATCGAAGTGGAGGAATGCTATGCGGCGGGGCTGAACGGCCTTGCGGATTTCTCCCATGCGGTCATTCTATTTTATCTGGATCAGGCGAAATTTGATCCGGAACAGCATCTGCAGCGGCGGCCGCAGAACCGGGACGATATGCCGGAGGCCGGGATTTTTGCGCAGCGGTGCAAGGATCGCCCGAATCAGATCGGCATGACCGCCGCGGAGATCGTTTCCGTTTCGGGACGCACACTGACAGTCCGCGGCCTGGACGCCGTTGACGGCACGCCCGTGCTCGATATCAAGCCCTATTATCCCGCATACGACAAGCGCGAGGCGACAGTCCCCGAATGGACTGACCGCTTAATGGAACATTATTTCTGAATGAAAAACGCAGACCGCATGGCGCTGCCGACGGAGGAAATCAAATGGATTTTCGTACATTGCTTTTGGATGAATTTGTCTTTCTGGACGGCGGCATGGGCACCATGCTGCACTTAGCCCCCGGCGAGCTGCCGGAGCGGCTGAATCTGACGGAGCCGGAGCGCGTCGCGGCGGTGCACAAGGCCTATGCGGATGCAGGCTCCCGGATCGTCTATTCCAATACCTTCGGCGCAAACCCGCTGAAGCTGGCGGGTACCGGCGTCGATGCGGCAGAGAGCATCAAGGCTGCCGTGCAGATCGCGAAGCGTGCGGTCAGCGGCTCCGCCTGTGTCGCGCTCGATATCGGCCCGACGGGTCAGCTGCTCCCGCCTGCCGGTCAGATGACCTTTGAGGCGGCCTACGAATCGTTTCGCATCATGTGCGAGGCGGGTGCGGAGGCCGGTGCCGATCTCGTCGTCATTGAGACAATGAGCGACCTGCTCGAAACCAAAGCCGCGGTACTGGCGGCAAAGGAGCATACCGACCTGCCCGTGCTCGTGACGATGACCTTCACGGAAAACGGCAGAACCTTCACCGGATGTCCGATCTCTGCGGCTGCAATGACGCTCGAAGGGCTCGGCGCGGCGGCGATCGGCATCAACTGCTCGCTCGGCCCGCGGGAGATCCTGCCGATGATGCAGGAAATGGCAAAGTGGACAAAGCTTCCGCTGATCGCGAAACCAAATGCGGGTCTGCCCGATCCGGTCACCGGCGAATACTATCTGACGCCGGAGGACTTTGCCGACTTCATGCCCCAGTTCGCGGACTGCGGCGTGCAGCTGTTCGGCGGCTGCTGCGGTACGACGCCCGCCTTTATCGCGGCGGTGCGCAGAAAGCTTGACAGTCTCCGCCGCGGACGCAGAGCCGCACAGAGACCCGCTGCGGTCTGCTCCGGCACGCGCACCGTGCTGCTCGATATGCCGCGGGTCATCGGCGAACGCATCAACCCGACCGGCAAAAAGCGCATGAAGCAGGCGCTTCTGGACGGCGACATGGACTATCTGCGCGGCGAGGCGATCACCCAGACCGAAGCCGGTGCGGATATCCTCGATGTCAATGTCGGTACGCCCGGCATCGACGAGGCCGCCGTGCTGCCGCGCGCGGTGCAGGCGATCATGGAGGTCACCGATCTGCCGCTGCAGCTCGATTCCTCTGACCCTGCCGCACTCGAAGCGGCACTCCGCATTTACCCCGGCAAGCCGATCGTCAACTCGGTCAACGGCAAGGAGGAATCCCTGAAGACCGTGCTGCCGCTCGTGAAGCATTACGGTGCCGCGATCGTCGGCCTGACGCTCGATGAAAACGGCATCCCGCAGTCTGCGGCGGAACGCTTCCTGATCGGCAAACGCATCCTTGACCGTGCGGTAAAGCTCGGCATCCCGAAGGAGGATGTGTTCCTCGACTGCCTGACGCTGACTGCCTCGACCGGCGAGAGCGGCCCCTCGGAGACGCTGACCGCGGTGCGGCGCGTGCACGAGGAGCTCGGCCTGCAGACGGTGCTCGGCGTCTCAAATATCAGCTTCGGCCTGCCGAACCGTCCGCTCATCAACAGAAGCTTCCTCAGCATGGCAATGACGAACGGTCTGACGCTGCCGATCATGAACCCCATGGCGGAGGGCATGATGGACACCGTCCGCGCATACAGAATGCTCGCCGGATTTGACAAGAACTGCGAAAGCTTCATTGCCGCGTATCAGGATGCGGGCACACCGGCTGCTGCGGCTCCCGCAAAAAGCAATGAGAATCTGACGCTGGAGGGCGCCGTGATCCACGGGCTCCGGCAGGATGCGGCACGGCTGACGCAGGCGGCACTGGAAATGCACGCGCCGCTCGCGATCGTCAATGACATGCTGATCCCGGCACTCGACGTCGTCGGTGCGGATTACGAAAGCGGCAAGGTCTTTCTGCCGCAGCTCATTCAGGCTGCGACCGCCGCGCAGAGTGCGTTCGGCGTCATCAAGCAGCACATGGTCTCGCAGGAGGGCGGCGATCATGCCGACAAGGGCAAGATCATCGTCGCAACCGTGCAGGGCGACGTCCACGACATCGGCAAGAACATTGTCCGGCTGCTGCTCGAAAATTACGGCTATGACGTCATTGACCTCGGCAAGGATGTCCCGCCGCAGAAGATCGTCGATACGGCGATCAGCAATCAGGTGAAGCTGGTCGGGCTCTCCGCGCTGATGACCACGACGGTCGGCGCAATGGAGGAGACGATCAAGCTGCTGCACCAGCAGTATCCGGAATGCAGAACGGTCGTCGGCGGCGCGGTGCTGACCGGTGACTACGCCGAGCAGATCGGCGCGGACTGCTACGCAAAGGACGCAAAAGCAACGGTCGATTACGCAAAGACCGTTTTCGGAGAATAACGCAATGGAACAGTATCTTGAGATCCCGGGCGGGAAGATGCTCTGCATCTCGTTCGGAAAGGGCAGCAGGCCGCTCGTCTCGATCCCGGGGCTCCGCATGACGGAGATCAAAGGGACGGGCGCAGCGCTTGCGCTGTATTACAGGCAGTTCGCGGCAAGCCATACCGTATATCTGTTTGACCGGAAGGAACCCGCCGCAGAGGGCTGCACGATCCGTGATTTTGCGGACGACATTGCCGCGGCGATGCAGCAGCTGCACATTCAGGATGCCGATGTGATCGGTGTCTCGCAGGGCGGCATGATCGCGCAGGAGCTTGCGGTCAATTACCCGGCGCTCGTGCATAAGCTGGTACTCGGCGTGACGCTGAGCCGCCCGAATGAGACCTCGAAAGCCGCGATCACCGAATGGATCCGACTCGCAGAGCAGGGCGATATGGCAGCAGTTGCCCGCGATTACGCGGAGCGCGCAAGCTCGGAGAAAACGCGGCGCAGGAATATCCGGTTCCTGCCGCTTGCATTAAAGCTGCAGAAGCCCGTCCCGGCAGAGCGGTTCGTCACGCTGGCAAAGGCCTGCCTGACGCATGATACCTATGACCGCCTTGACCGGATCACATGTCCGGTGCTGGTGCTGGGCGGCGCGCAGGACGGCATTGTCTCCGGGGCGGCGTCATCGGAGATCGCGGAAAAGCTCGGCTGTGAATGTTATCTCTATCCCGGTCAGAGCCATGAGGCCTATAACGAGGAAAAGGATTTCAACCGGCGGATCTATGATTTTTTTGTTTCCGAACGCAAATAACGTCAAACGTGAAAGGATAATCTGATTATGCGCGCACTGATCCAGCGTGTGAGACACGCATCCGTGACGGCAGACGGCAAAGTCACCGGCGCGATCGAACAGGGCTTTCTCGTGCTGCTCGGCGTCACGGAGACCGATACCGAGGCAGAGGTCACACAGCTGACCGAAAAGCTCTTAAAGCTGCGGCTCTTTTCCGATGCGGAGGGCAAAACGAACTGCAGCATTCAGGATGTGGGCGGCTCGCTGCTCGTCATCTCGCAGTTTACGCTCTGCGCGGACTGCCGCAAGGGGACGCGCCCGAGCTTTTCCCATGCCGCCAGGCCCGACGAGGCCAACCGGCTCTACGAGCTGTTCCTTGCACAGTGCAGAGCGGTCATCCCGCATACCGATGCGGGCGTATTCGGCGCGCACATGGACGTCGAGCTGCTGAACGACGGGCCGTTCACCGTGCTGCTCGATACCGACGAGCTAAAAAAGCCCCGCAGTCAGTCATAAGAAAGGGCGTGATTCCGAGAAAGCGATCCAGAAAGCCGCAGGCATAACGTCGGCTGTCATGCTGTTCACAGGCAGCGTTTCCGTGATGCCGGTTTCCCCAGCGGCGTATGCCGCAGCGGAGGACGATGTGCTGCAGGCGCTCAAATGGACGGAGCGGAACGGTGAGATCACGATCACCGGCTATACAAAGGATCTGCCGCAGGAGCTGGTCATTCCCGCAGAGATCGAAGGAAAGCCCGTCACAGCACTCGGCGCCTATGCGTTTGCGGAAACACCGATCACTTCCGTTGTGATCCCGGAAGGCGTAAGGGTTATCGAAAGCAACGTATTTACGTTCTGTACAAAGCTTGCCGATGTTTCGCTGCCCGCAAGCATCGAAAAGATCGGACAGAATGTTTTTTCCTCTACCAAATGGCTGCAGCATCACCCGTATAATGTGGATGACCTTTATATTGTGGAGCAAAACATTCTGATCAAGGCCGACATCCTTCGCTTTGAATTCGGCAGCAAGGCGGTCATTCCGGACGGCATCCGCTATATCGCGGGCGGCGCATTTGAAAGCTGTGAGTTCAGTTCGGTCACGATCCCGGACAGTGTGAAAGGGCTCGGCGACAATGCGTTTGATAACTGTACGCAGCTGCTGACGGTCACCGTGCCGGAAGGCGTGACCGAGATCGGAGCGCAGGCATTCTGGATCTGCAGAAAGCTCGAAAAGCTCACGATCCTGAATCCGGCCTGCGTGCTTTATGATGCTGCCGATACGGTCAGCATCGGCCGCGAAAATACATTTCCCGGCGTGATCGCGGGCTATGAAGGCTCGGAAGCGCAGGTCTATGCGAAAAAATACAACCGGGAATTTGAATCGCTCGGAGAAGCACCCGCACCGCTGCCCGGCGATCTGAACGGGGACGGCAAAGGCAGCGTTGACGATGCACAGAACGCGCTGCGGGCCTATACGAATCTCGTTGCGCACAAACCGTCCGGGCTCGCCGCATACCGCACAAAGGCCGCCGATACCGACGGCGACGGACAGATCACCGTGAGCGACGCGCAGTACATCCTGCAATACTATACGATGCAGCTTGCGGGAAAAGCGGTCACATGGGAACAGCTGATCCGAAAAACAGAGTGATTTCCGCAGAAAACTGCAAAAAACGGAGCACAGCGCCCGATGCCGTGCTCCGTTTCGCATGCGACAGTCTGTCCGCGCACCGCGCACACCCGTATGCACAAAAAGTACAGTTTTATGCTGCAAACTTTGGCGATCCCGTCAATTGATTTTTTCCCGGAAATCGAATATACTATTATTTGGTAATTTCTATCTTTGAAAGGATGTTTCGATATGTCTGAAATTCTGATGAACAGCAAGGTCGTCAAGTTCGGCGGCAGCAGCCTCGCCGATGCCGGCCAGTTTGAAAAGGTCAAGGCGATCATCGCCGCCGACTCCGCCCGCCGCTATGTCGTGCCGTCCGCACCGGGCAAGCGGTATTCCGATGATATCAAGATCACCGATCTGCTCTATACCTGCCAGAAACTCGCGGAGACCGGCAAGGATTTCTCCGAGCCGCTCGAACGCATCCGTTCGCGCTATCTGGAGATCGCAAAGGAGCTCGGCCTCAAATTTGACCCGACCGATGAGCTCGACCGCATCGCGTTCCGCCTGAAGGAGGGCGCAACGAAGGACTTTGCCGCAAGCCGCGGCGAATACCTGAACGGTATGCTGCTGGCGGATTATCTCGGCTTCCCGTTCATTGACGCGGCCGATGTGATCTGCTTCAACGAGAACGGCACGCTGCTGATGACCGAGACCATGATGCTCCTGCGCGAAAAACTCGCAGATGTGAAGAACGCGGTCATCCCCGGCTTCTACGGCTCCGGCCCGAACGGCGAGATCATCACGTTCTCCCGCGGCGGCTCCGATATCACCGGCTCGCTCGTCGCAAGAGCGGTGCGCGCCGAAATGTACGAAAACTGGACGGATGTTTCCGGCGTGCTGGTCGCAGACCCGCGCATCGTCAAAAACGCTGCCGTCATCAACACCATTACCTATGAGGAGCTGCGTGAGCTCTCCTACATGGGCGCGACCGTGCTGCATGAGGACGCGATCTTCCCCGTCCGTGCGGCAGGCATCCCGATCAACATCCGCAATACGAACGATCCGACCGCACCGGGCACGCTGATCGTCGCGGGCGACAGCGCCGATTCCGACGCGCTGACCGGCTATACGATCACCGGCATCGCGGGCAAAAAGGGCTTCTGCGCGATCAACATTCAGAAGGCCATGATGAACGCGGAGCTCGGCTTCTGCCGCAAGGTGCTCTCCGTTCTCGAAGAAATGGGCATCTCCTTTGAGCACATGCCGTCGGGCATCGACACCATGTCGATCATCCTCGCGGAGGACGCGATCAAGGGAAGGGAAAAGACGGTGCTCTCCCGCATCCGCAAGGCCGTTGAACCGGATGTCTGCGAGCTGGAGCACGGCATCTCCCTGCTGGCGGTCGTCGGCCGCGGTATGCGCAGAACGCGCGGTACGGCTGCAAGGATCTTTGCGGCACTGGCACATGCGCGCATCAATGTCAAGATGATCGACCAGGGCTCCAGTGAGCTGAACATCATCATCGGACTGCTGGACGGCGACTTTGAGGAGGCTGTCCGCCGCATCTATGATATGTTCGTCAACAGCACGCTGGAGGAGGACGACGTGGAGTAAGCCTTCGCGGAGCTCCCCTGCTATGAACAGCAAAAGGACGCTGACAAACAGGTCAGCGTCCTTTTTCATGATCAATAACATGAACAGTCACAAAGCGATCCCTCATTCATATACTGCGGAATCGGCTTCGGGATTTTTGGAATCGCGGCGGCGCTGCCGTTTTCCGGCAAGGAGCTCGCTGCGATTCTTCATATAAATGACCGTGTTGTCCTCGCTCAGACAGGTACGGCCGGAGCGGGTCAGCTCCAGCACCGCAAGGAACAGCGCCACGCGGTCGGTCTTGCGCGTCAGACCCTCAAACAGGTCTGCCATGCGCACGGATTCCGCCGTCAGAAACTGCCGCAGCAGATAAACGACCTTTGAGGCGACGCTCGTCACCTGATGATGCATTTGCACCACGGCATGGATCTTCTCGCCGACATTGCCCTCGCCGCCCTGCGGAAGCTTTTTCAGCCCCATGCTCTGATAGACCTGCACGAGCAAAGACGCATCATGCGTCCGCCGGTAGGTCATATCGACAGGCAGGCTCACCGGCTT
Organism: Oscillospiraceae bacterium; assembly: GCA_017545185.1. Taxonomy (GTDB): domain Bacteria; phylum Bacillota; class Clostridia; order Oscillospirales; family Ruminococcaceae; genus Firm-04. The sequence continues at coordinate 11,835 of JAFWQJ010000038.1, forward strand.
GCGGACAAACAGCACATCGCCCAGATACCGCTCCCGCAGATTGCCCGCGGCGATCTTGCAGAGCGAATATTCGATCAGCGCGCCCTCCAGTTCCTTTTTGACTGCCTCTGCCTCCTCCGGGCGCGGCAGGAGCGCAGCGGTCTTCATCCAGATCAGCTTGGCCGCCATTGCAAGAAATTCGCCTGCCAGCTCATAATCCTGCTCGGCGCACTGCTGCATATAGAGCAGATACTGCTCAAGCAGCACCGAGATCTCGATATCGTGGATATTGAGCTTATGCTTGGCGATCAGATGCAGCAGCAGATCCATCGGCCCTTCAAAGACCGGCAGGTGAAACGAAAGCTCCGGCATGATATCAGTGGAACAGCATCGGCACCCAGTTCGTCAGAAACCAGAAGCCGCTGAAGATCAGATCTCTCAGGAAGCCGAGCGGGATCGAGAGCACCGGCGTAATGATCAGGATCAGGAACACGATGCGGATGATCTGCGCGTTCTGTGCGAACCAGCGGTCAACCTTCGGGCCGGTGAAGTAGCCGATCACCTTGGAGCCGTCCAGCGGGGGGATCGGGATCAGGTTGAACACCGCAAGGCCGATGTTGATCGACACGAACGAGGACAGCATGATAAACAGCAGCTGCGGTCCGTTTTTGACGGCTTCCCCTGCTGAAACGTCCGTGACATAGTTCGTGTAAACAGAGGACAGGATATAGATGCGGAACACGATCATGCCGATGAACGCGGCGATCAGGTTGCTGACGGGGCCCGCCAGTGCGGTGATCGCGACGCCGAAGCGCATGGAGTGCTTGCGGTTGAAGCGGGTCGGGTCGATCGGCACCGGCTTTGCCCAGCCGAAGCCGCCGAGCAGCAGGCACAGCGCACCGATCGGGTCGATGTGCGAGATCGGGTTCAGCGTCATGCGTCCCTGATACATCGCGGTATCGTCGCCGAGCTTGTAGGCTGTCCGCGCATGGGCATATTCATGCAGCGGCAGGATCATGAAGATGATAAACAGGCGGACGAGGTACTTGACCATGGTCTCCTGTGAAAGTGATGTGATCATAAGCGTACTCCTTTTCTGTATTGGCAGGGGTTAAAAATCATTATACCATAAACAGAAGAAAAAATCAATCATTTCTGCACCAAAATCGGCAGGCTGTCCCCTTCCGCCTGAAATCACAGCCCCGTTGATGCAGAATCTATGATTTTGTTTGCTTTTGGGGTCTGAACGGGCGATTTTTCGTGAAATCTGATAAATTTTCACGAATCTGCAAAAAGGGCTTGATTTTTTTCGCAATATCTGTTACAATGTATCTTGTTGACAAGTCTGTAAAGGAGGTGCCAGCTATGGCAAAATGCGAGATCTGCGGCAAGGGCGTCACGTTTGGTATCAAGGTTTCTCACTCTCACCGTCGTACCAACCGTACATGGAAGCCCAATGTCCAGCGCGTGAAAGCGATCGTGAAGGGTTCTCCCTGCCACATTTATGTTTGCTCCAGATGCCTGCGCTCCGGCAAGGTAGAGCGTGCAAACGGTTAAGTCTTTTGAAACAGCTTGGGGTACTCGCATGGCCATGCGGGTACCCCGTTTATTTTTAGTGAAGCGTGAAAAGCACAGGCACCCTCTGTTTCCGGAGGGTGCCTGTTTGATTGTCAGTCATAAAATGACGCGTCGATCTTTTCTTCTGTGCCGTCCAGCAGGAAGATACTTGCCTCTGCATCAATATGAATGAAGGCCGGATCCTCGATCGGATACAGATTTCTGATCACCTGCGGGGTCTCGTAAACGACCTGCTCATCCGTCAGATCGGGCGCGCAGGAGCAGATCTTGTCCTTGCCGACGCTGGCGTGCGTCCGGTAATAAAGCCTGCCGTCTGCCGCGGTGATATCCATTCTGTTCGTTTTCTCCTCCAGCAGCATGACTGCATGATCCCTGTCCTTTTCCGGGTCATAGCAGTACAGCGAGCATTCCCCGGGCAGCAGCCGGTATGCAGCATCCGTGCAATCGTTATAATAGTACAGCTTGCCGTCCAGCAGCGTGTATGCATGGAACACGGAGATCATCTCTGCCGGCTCTGTGACGTCCTGCTCCGGGTCGTAGCTGAGTGCAATCTGCTTCATATCATAGATACAAGCGTTATAATACCGCGGATAATAGTTTCCGTCACTCTCAAACAGATACAGCAGTTCGTGTTCTGCATCGTAGAGCGGCTTTCCGTCAGAGTAAAGGGTGATTGCAAAGCGGTCGGATTTTTTGTCCAGCAGCACGCCGAAAAGTCTCACTTCGTTTGCAGTATTCGCTGCATTGTAAAAAGTCGCTCTTAAAGCTATATAGAATGTATCCGTATCACCGAGCTGCAGCACATACGCGTAGCTGATCTCTGTCAGCTGATTATTCTGCTTGAAAGATGTGATCACGCGCTTGTAGAGATCAGGGGAGAAGAACGGCTCGAAGATACCGGATTCGTCCTGTTTGAACAGCGTCTGATCCAGATTCGGAACGCCGTCCAGTTTTGCCCCGGTCATGTAGAGATTTTTGCCGTCCGAAAGCAGCCTGTTGTGACAGTTGAAATACGGGCAGTCGTCAAGCTGATGCGCGCAGCCCGGCTTCTGGCAGAGCAGCTCGCCGTAAAGATGCCCGTTCGCATTGTGCACGGTCTTGCTGATGCGCGTTCCGCCGTTGATATACCAGTTGTCGTCGTCCTCCAGAATGAGCGTACCGGGTGTATTGGAAACGGTTTTCAGCAGGCCGTGTCCGCCCATCGTATTCACGCCGCCGTTTTTGCCGGTGGGATCCGGCGAAGGCGTGAACATTTCATCCGCATCGGGAACGTCCTCCGGGAGCGGAATGCCGTCCGTCTGCCCCGTGGTCTGCGTGCTGCTTCCGGACTGCTCCTCCGGCAGCATCGTGACCGTCTCCGCAGGGATATCGCTCTGCTGCACGTAATCCGCGGAGCTGCCCGGCATGGCTGCGGAATTGCCCTGCATCTCCGAATCCTGCCGCATTTTCCATGCAAAGACGCCGACCGTCAGCGCGACGGCCGCCGCGATCGCGGTCAGCCCGAGGATGCCGCTTTTCTGCGGCTTCTGCGGTACTGTTTTCCGCAGCACCGCAACCGGACGGTTCACCGGCTTTTCCGGTTCGGGTGCTTTGCGGTACTGCACCGCCTCCGTATGCGATGCGCTGTCAAAGAGCGCGTCGATCTCATTTTTCTGCTCTGTGCACGGCTGTTCCAGTGCGAGTGCCTCTGTCCGGTAATGCTCCGGCAGCCTGCCGATCGCGTCAAAGAGTTCCCGTTCGGTCATAGGAATCCCTCCTTTTTCAGATGTTCGTTCAGCCTTTTGCGCAGACGCATCAGCATGACCTTGACCTTGCTGACGCCGATCTGCTTCCGCGCCGCGATCTCCGGCAGCGGCAAAGCGTAGTAATACCGCAGGACAAAGACCGTTCTCTGCTCCGCGGGCAAAGCGTCCAGAAACTGCCGGAGTGCATCGTCCAGCATCCGCGCATCGACTGTGTGCTCCACGTTTTCCGCGGAGGCCGTGCATTCGGCAAGCTCGTCCAGGACTGCGGGTCTTGCGCCGCCGCCGCGCCGCTGTGCCGTATACTGATCGAGCCGGTTCGTGGAGAGATTCCTTGTCATCACGGCAAGGAATGCGCCGAGATTCTTCGGCTGTTCCTGCGGGAGCACATCCCATGCGCGCATCAGCACATCGTTCGTGATCTCCTCTGCATCCTGCTGATTTGCGAGGATGCCGTAAGCGACCTGCCGGCAGAGCCTGCCGTATTTCGCCTGTGTTTCCGCGACCGCCCGCTCGTCCCGCTGCACAAACAGCGCGAGCAGTTCAGCATCTGTCATGCCGTCACCGCCTTTCTTCTGATTTGAGATCTCGTATATACAGTATGGAAAACATCACCGCCGGTTACATCCAATCATACCGAAAAAGCAGCAGAATGTCAAGCGGGCTTTTTTTCGTCGGAATGAACAGAGCAGCCTGCCATATTATGTGGGATATGCCGGATATCGTGAAAACGACTTGTGTTTTTGCATGTATTCCATTATAATTTTAACATCGGCAGCATCTGCCGGAAACAAGTTTATAATACGGAGGATCAGATATGAAGCGCAGAAGAATTGCCGGACTGCTGACGGCGGCAGTCCTGATGCTCACATCCGTGCCGTTCATGACGGCGAATGCGATTGACGACCGGCTGGAAACCGGAACAAAGGACGGCTATAACTGGGAGCTCTGGCTGCAGGATGATCAGGGCTCTGCGGAAGGGGAACAGGGAGAAAACGGTACGTTCAGCTGTGAATGGAACAGCAGCCTCGGCTTCCTGTACCGCTCCGGCCACCGCTTTGAGGACTGCATAGACTGGCGCAATACGGAGCGCATCACGGTGGATTACAAGGCATCGGAATTTCAGACGAACGGCAATGCTGCTTATATCGGTCTGCACGGCTGGACGAAGAATGCGGTCGCGGAATTTTACATCATTGACGGTTACGGCACATGGAGTCCGGCGCTTTTCGGGTTCAAAATTCTCGGCGAGGTCACATCGGATGACGGTACTTACGAGGTCTTTCAGCGGGAGATCAGCGGTGTAACAGCGGAAGGCAGGGCAGCGCGTTACAAGCAGATCTGGAGCGTCCGCAAGGGCAGCCGCAAAGAGGGCACGATTGATGTGACCGCGCATTTCAGGACATGGGAGTCACTCCGGCTGAATGTCGGCGACCTGTTTGACATTTCGCTGACCGTGGAAGGCTATCAGAGCAGCGGTACAGCAGTATTTACGCAGAACGATCTGAAGATCAGCACCGGTGCGGCAGACCCGCAGCCTGCGATCACGACGCCTGCTGCCGTCACCGGAACAGCACCGCAGACGACTGCGGCACCCTCCGTAGTGAAATGCGGCGACGCCAACGGCGATGACAGCATTGACCTCAGGGACGTCACGCTGATGCGCCGTGCGCTTGCAGGCTGGAACGTCACGGTCAATGAATCCGCTGCCGACGTCAACAAGGACGGATCCTTCGATCTGAAGGACATTGTCATCCTCCGCCGGTATCTGGCCGGCGGCTGGGGCGTTGAACTGTAAAATATGTATCATGAAAGGACGCCGGTCATGCATCGGCGTCCTTTTTTACAATGATTTGCCGTGCCTGCGGTGACATTTTTCTCCGGAGACATTGCACGAAGCACGCCTGTTTTTCAGCTTCATATTTTTTCATTTCTCTCCCATTGAAGCGGGCAGCGCAGCTTCATACTTTTTTCACTTCTCTCCCATTGAAATTCTGCATGTAATATGCTATAATATAATTGGTATATTATTTCCTGAAAAGTGAGGAGCAAAATATGCATACAGATATTCAGTCATTGATCGAAAGCATCGGCAAGGTCATCGTCGGCAAGGAGCGCGTCATCCGCTGCGTCATCGCCGGACTGCTCTGCAACGGCCACATTCTGATCGAGGACGTCCCGGGCGTCGGCAAAACACAGCTTGCAGCAGCACTGTCCCGCTCGATCGGCGGCAGCTTCAACCGCATCCAGCTGACGCCGGACGTCATGCCGTCGGACATCACGGGCTATTCCATGGTCAACCAGAATACCTTTGAGCTTGAATACCGCGCAGGTGCGGCGATGTGCAATTTCCTGCTCGCGGATGAGATCAACCGCGCCTCCCCGAAGGTGCAGTCCGCGCTGCTGGAGGTCATGGAGGAGCACCAGATCTCCATTGACGGCGTGACGCATAAGCTGCCGCAGCCGTTCATGGTGCTCGCAACGCAGAACCCCGTCGAGACCTACGGTACCTATCACCTGCCGGAAGCGCAGATGGACCGCTTCTTCATGCGCGTGAGCATGGGCTATCCGACGGAGGACGAGGAGCTGCAGATCCTCTCCCGCACGGAGCATCACAATCCGCTGGAAAACATCGAATCCGCGGTGCTGCATCCGGAGGATATCGTTGCGCTGCAGTCACAGGTCGAGGCGGTCTTTGTCAGTGAGGCTGTCAAGCGTTACATCCTGCAGATCGTCTCCGCAACGCGTGACCACGAGGCGCTGACGCTCGGTGCCTCTCCGAGAGGTTCGATCGCGCTCTATAAGGCGGCAAAGGCAAACGCATTCCTCTCCGGCAGAGAATATGTGCTGCCGGACGATGTCAAGGACATGGCGGAAAGCGTCCTTGCACACCGCCTGATCCTCTCGCCGAAGGGAAAATCCCAGCACGGCGATGCCCGCAGCGTGGTCGCGGGCGTACTGGCTGCCGTGCCCGTGCCGATGGATACGGGACGATGACGGTCGGTTATCTCTGCGCGATCGGGATCGCGATCGTGTTCATGCTGTATATGGACGGACAGGTCGGCGTGATGATGCTGAGCTTTCTGCTGCTGATGCCGGTCGTCTCCGGGATCATGACATGGCTGGTGAAGCGCTCGCTGACGGTCGAGCTGCTGCTGCCGGATTCCGCGGCAAAGCAGAAGCAGATCTCTGCGGTGATCCGGCTGAAAAAGAATACGCCGCTGCCGCTGCCGTTCCTGCGGATGCGTCTGACGGCAGACCCCCATTTTGAGCCGCTCAATCGGAATGCCGAACCGCTGCCCGAAAAACCGATCGAGGGCGCAGGCGGCTTTCTGCGCTATCATGCCGCGATGAAAAAATGGAAGAAGCTGCGCGAACGCCAGCTCACGCCGGAGACGCTGCCGCTCTGTCTCTCTATGGGCACGGCGCGGACTTCGGAATACCGCATTGCACTGAATACGAGATTCTGCGGCAGCGGAACGGTCACGCTCAGCGATATGACGATCAGTGATTTTCTGGCGATGATCCGGTTCCGGTTCCAGGCGCCTGAGCCCGCCGTCCTGCTGATCACGCCGGAGATCCCGGAGCTGAAAACGAACAGCACGCTGTTCCGCTCGGTCTCGACGGCGGTCGCCGCGGCAGACGAGGAAACAGAGGCGACCCCGAATCATTCCGCCTCCGCCATGCCCGGCTACGAGCACCGCGATTACATCCCCGGCGATTCCCTGAAGCGCATCAACTGGAAGCTGTCCTCCAAGCGCAGGCACCTCATGGTGCGGCAGGACGAGCCGATCGCACTGGCGCGGCTCTCCGTGGTGCTGGATTTCCGGCGCAGTCCGTTCCGGCTCTCCGCTGCCGAACGGTTCAGCCGCGAGGAACAGCTCATTGAAACGGCGCTGGGCTTTCTGATGCTCTGTGCAAAATACGGCTACCCCTGTCAGCTCTGCTATGCGGACGAGCACGCGGAATGGAGCAGCATCACGATCGACGACGGCGAGCAGCTCGCAGTCGAGGCGGTGACGCTGCTGCGCGGCGGCTTCCGTCCGGCAGAGGAACTTTCGACGCTTTCCGTTCTGCCGCCTGCGATTCAGCAGGAGAGCAGTGCGGTGCTGCTTTACATCACGGATGCCGCAACGGAAGAAACGGCTGCGGCACTGGAGCAGCATCCCTCGCTGCTGTATCTGCTGGTCCCGGAGCAGGCCGCCGGACACACAGCCGTCCCGCAGAACGCTTCGCTCTGGCTCGTCACGCCTGAACGCAGTCTGCTGCAGGCGGGCGGCGAGCTCTGACATCCCAGTATTATACCGAAAAAGTGTGGTGAACCCTTTATGAAGCTGTCCGCGCTCAGAGCGCGTTTTCCGCTGCTGGACTGGTTTCTGCAGGCCAAGCGGATCCCGCTGCTGTTCAGTGTGACGATCGTTTCCGGCATCTTCTATCACTATGCGCCGTCGCTGTCGCTGCTCTGGATCGTGCTTTCCCTTCTGCTGCAGACGCCGCTGTTCCGGCTGTTTGACTATATGAAAAAGCACCATTTCCTCGGCGGGATCATTTTCTTTGCCGTGGGATTTGTGTTCCTGTCGGCAGCGGTCGCGTTTATCTATCTCGGCTATACCGCGCCGCTGTTCGGGCCGGAAAGCTCCGCGCTGAGGCTGGATTTCATGATCTGGTTCCTGACGCCGCAGTCCGTGCTCCCGGCCTCCTATCTCGGCTATACGATCGGACTGTTTCTGCTGTTTACGTTCTTTATCGCCTCGGTCGCGTATTATTTCACGCTGCTCCGGTACCGCGTGCTGATGTCCTTCATGGTCATGATCTTCCCGTTTGCGGTCTACGCAAAGGAAAACGAGGAAATGCCGGTGCCGTCGATCATCATTCTGCTGGCGTGTTATTTCGCCGTCATGGTCTACTGCCGGCAGGCTCATGCGGAGGATCCCGCCGTCGTGCAGCCCTATGCGCCGGATACGGAAAGCCGGCTGACGATGCCGAACAAAAAATCGCCGTTCTTCGGCACCATGCCGGAGCTGCTGGACGGCAGTTTTCTCCGCTCGACCGGCATTTTCATCGCCGCGTCGATCATTCTGGTGCTGGTCATCCCGAAGCCGGCGGTCGTGGCAGACCGTGCCGTGCTCGATACGATGCTCAATATGTCTGCACTTTCCGATTATCTGCAGGACGCGATCCAGGGCTTTTCGGATTCCTCTGACGGCGGCGGCTATGCGCAGCCGTTGTATTCCCGTGCGCTGTATCACGCAGCCGCGGATGAACCGCTCAATCTGCGCGCGCAGACACTGACAAATTATCAGTACGACACCGATACATGGAATGCGTCGGAATTTGACCGGCGGCCGGAGCAAATCTCAGCGGAAAACTTCACCGGCCCCGACAAATTCCATACGCGTTCAGTGGAGCCGGATGCCGCAAAGCTGCTGACCGTGATCATTCAGGCTGCATCCGCGGATCCCGCATTTGCAGAAAAATGGGGCATTGCACAGCTGGCGGGCAAACCGACTGATTTTCAGGATTATTATAACAGGATCATCGTTGAGCCCACCACGCAGAACAGCAAAGTATTCCCCGCACCGAACCGGATCGTTCAGGCGGAGCTGTCCAATCAGCGCGGCATACCGCTGACGATCCATCAGTGCCGGAACGAGATCCTTTTCAGCTACTATTCCGGGCCAACCGCCAACAACGTCTATTACTACGCGGAGTATCTGAGCCCGGTCTTTGCGGAATCCGAGGCTGCGCTGACGCTGACGAAGGCATTTGATATGGCGCGCTGGCGGGAATTCCTGCCGGAGCTGCTGAAAGCCGCCGGACAAAACGGTCTGGATACAGAGCCGGTTCTCGGCGCGATCGACAGTCTGGAGCAGGCAGATGCCTATGCGGCGTCGGTCGAAAGCAAAACGCCGCAGGAGGTCCGCAAGCTTGCAGAGCAGCTGACGGAAGGGCTGTATTCCGACCGCGAAAAGGCAAAGACGATCTGCGATTATCTCAAAAACAGCGGCATTTTCAGATACAATCTGGACTTTCAGAAGATGCCCGGCGACAATGTCAAGACCTTCCTGTTCGAGAACAAGCAGGGCGTCTGCTATCAGTTCGCCAGTGCAATGACGGAGCTCTGCCGCGCCGCGGGACTCAATGTCCGCTACGTGGAGGGCTACGCGATGCAGCAGCAGGACGACCGTCTGGTCGTCGGCGGCAACGAGTGGAATTATGTCATCACGACAGAGCACGCCCATGCCTTTGTCGAGGTCTATCTGCCCGGCACCGGCTGGACGATGATGGATGCGACGGCTGCCAGTCTCGGCGGCGGCGGCAAGGTGAATATCCTGACGACGCTGCAGTATTCCGGCCTGATCCTGTTCGGCGCGGCGCTGCTGGCGATCCTGCTGATCTGCAGGATGCTGCCGATGCTCCGCGAAAAGCTGTTCCGCCGCAAATACCGGAAGCTGCGCAATGCGGAAGCGGTACAGGCGGCATTCGCAAGACTGCGGAAGCAGTGGAAGGCCGATCCGGCAGAAACGGCGCGCATCCTCTGCGAAAAGCAAAGCGCATTCCTGCAGACCGATCTGACCGATCTGCTCTCCGGCTTTGAGGAGACCGTTTACGCCGACAAATGCAGTGCCGAAACGGCCGACCGCGTGTTTGCCTGCTACTGCGCCGCGTATGACGCTTACAGACCGGCGGTCAGGCGGCAGCGGAAAGCGGAACGGGACGCAAGAAAGGCTGCGCGGAAAAAGGCCGCTGCAAAAGCATAAATACCCGACAGCATGAATGAAAAGACGCCGGTCCGTCCGGCGTCTGACTTTTATCTGAATAAGCGAAAAAAATTTTCGGATTCCTGTGATATTTTTCGTGCTGCGAAGTCTTATCAGCAGAAGGGAGGTGCCGGATGAACGATTTTGATGCGGTCTACCGCGAATATTACGATGATGTTTACCGTTTTCTGCGCGGACTTTCCGCGAACGAAACGCTTGCGGAGGAGCTGACGCAGGAGACGTTCTTCCGCGCCTTCCGCTCGATCAAGGATTACCGCGGCGAATCGGAGCTGCGCGTCTGGCTCTGCTCCATTGCGCGGAATCTCTATTTTACGCAGTGCAAAAAAGCCAAACGCTTCACCGCGGAAGAAATGCCCGACGATCTGCCGGAGAACGGAACCGGCATCACGGAGCTGATCGAGGACAGGGAAACCGCGCTGCAGATCCACCGCATCCTGCATACGATGCGGGAGCCGTATAAGGAGGTTTTCTCCCTGCGGATCTTCGGAGAGCTCTCCTTTGCGGAGATCGGTGCGCTGTTCGGCAAAAGCTCGCACTGGGCGTGCGTGACGTATCACCGCGCCAAAACCATGATACAGGAAACGATCGGAGGGTCAGCGAAATGAAAATGGATTGCGAGGTCATCCGTGACCTGCTCCCGCTCTATGCGGAAAATATGGTCAGTGCGCAGTCCCGTGCACTGACGGAAGAACATCTTGCGGAATGCGAACCGTGCAGGCAGTATCTTGCAGACCTGACCGCACCGGAACCCGATGTGCAGTTCCGTGTGGACAGCGCACAGCAGTTCGTGCGGTATGAGAAAAAGAAAAAGCGGAAATTCGGCACAAAGGTCGTGCTGGCAACGCTGCTGACGGTCTGTGCCGTGATGCTGCTCATCGGCATTCTGTTCTTCGGAACCGCCGGTCTGTTTGTGTTCAGTATTGTGGCACCGACTGTCCATGCGGATACCGATCCGGCGCATTACGGGCTGTATATGGGCGAAAACGCAAAAAAGGAATACCGGCAAAAATGCGGCATGGATGAAACGCTCTTTCCTGCGGCGCTGACAGATAATATGCAGGTGCAGGAATACAAAATGGTGTACTACAATCCTTGGGATCCGCAGTACCTGAGTTATCTGACTGTGACCTATTCCCCGGAGGATTACGAGGCGGAGCTGAAGCGCCTGGAAACATGCCCGCATACCGTATACAAGGGGTATTACGGCGTGACCGGCTTTGGGGGCGGGGAGCCGCTGGCCGTCAGTGCGGACAGCTATCAGGGCTTTGTCTATGCGATCAATACGCCCGGAAAGGAATACTCCGTCACATACGTGGAGATCATCTTCTGCAACCAGCTGCTGGATATTGATTATAAAAAGTATATCCCTGCAGCATATCAGCCGGATGATTTCACCGTGAATGTTTCCGTTATGCCGTTTGTGCGGGAATCCAAATAACAAAAAGCCGCTGACTCCGGTCGGCGGCTTTGTTCTGCGGTCATAAAAAGAATCACTCCCACGCATGAAGCATGGGAGTGATTGCGGCTTGGAGCTGTTTACTGGAGTCGAACCAGCGACCTCATCCTTACCAAGGATGTGCTCTACCTACTGAGCTAAAACAGCATCCGTCTCAAGACCGCTTTTATATTATACTACATCGGAGGGCAAAAGTCAAGCAGAAAATGCAAAAATACGAAAATCGGCAAAATGCATAATTTTTCGCCGGATATCCTGTTGGATATCACGCATCCTTTGGGGAATCCGTAGAAAAAGCAAGAACGCTCTTGAATTTGCAGGCACGATATGGTAAAATGGGGAGGAAATGCAGCCACAGAAATATAGAGATCATATGTTTTAACGAGATTTTGCAAAGCAAATAACGGAAGTACAATAAGGGAGGAGTTTCTATGCACAAGCGCCTGAATCGGCTGCTTGCGGCAGGCTCAGCGGCTGTTCTGAGTATGCTGACGCTTGCGGCACCGGTCGCTGCAGACAATGCCGCGCTGCCCGATTTCAACGGTGACGGCATCGTCGATGTGTTCGATTACGTGATGAGCAAGCGGGTCACGGTGGCAGAAAACGCACCGATGGATCTCTCCGTCTCATCCGTTGAGGGCTATGCCGGAGAGATCGTCACGGTCAATGCCATGGTTGACAACAACCCCGGATTCTCATTCCTGCGGATCGCCGTGCAGTACGGCGAGGGTCTGGAGCCGTTCATTCCGGACGAAACCGATGAGATCATCCGCGTCAACACCGGGCAGTTCCCGATGATGAATCTTTCCGCGACGATGTTCCGGAAATATCATCTGATCGTGTGCAGCTCCGATTCCGCAAACGCAACGGAGGCGGACGGCGCGCTGTTCTCGGTCTCTTTCAGGATCCCGGAGGATGCACTCCCCGGAACGACCTATCCGCTTTCTTTTCAGGATATCGTGGTTTCCAATAACGGTGCAAGGCTCCCGCTGCTGACAGAACGCGGAAAGATCACGGTTCTGCCGCCGGGTACCCCGAAAACATCGGAGCCCCCTGTCATACCGGCGCCGGAGACAACTGCGGCGGCTGAAAGCACGACCGCGCCGGCCGTGACCGCAGTACAGACCGTATCCACTGCCGCCGGAACGACTGCGCCTGTCCCGCAGACGCGCACTGCACAGACTGTGACAACCGCTGCTGTACCTTCAACGGCCGCCGTGACCTCTGCCGCAGGAACAACGGCAGCTGTCCGCACGGAGCCGGCGCAGACCTCTGCCGTGAAAACGACAAAGCCGCTCGTCGTGACAGCAACGACCGCCGTCACGACCGTGACGACGACCATTCGTCCGTATCTGAAGCACGGCATTGATATTTCGTTCTGGCAGGGCGACAGCGTAAACTTTGAAACGGTCAAGACCGACCCGAAGGCACAGTATGTGATCCTGCGGGCGGGCTTCGGCAAGTATCTGAAGCAGACGGATCCGACCTTCTATGCGAACTACGACCGCGCAACGGCGGCGGGCATCCCGGTCGGCGCGTACTGGTATTCCTACGCAAAAACGCCGGAGGAAGCGCGCATCGAGGCGAATGTCTGCGCACAGGTGCTCGGAAACCGGAAGTTTGATTATCCGATTGCGTTCGACATCGAGGAGAAGGATGTGCTCGCAATGGATATCAAGGATATCTCCGCGATCGTCGATGCATTCTGCTCGGAAATGGAGAAAAAGGGCTACTTCTCGCAGATCTACTGCTCGTCGTCCTATCTGACGCACAAGATGACGCAGGCAGTCAAAACGCGGTATGATGTGTGGGTCGCGCATTACGATGTGATCGCGCCGACCTATAAGGGTGCATACGGCATGTGGCAGTACGGCACCCGCCAGGTCGCGGGATTCAAGGATCCGGTCGATGTGGATTACTGCTACCGCGATTACCCCACCGCGATCAGGAACGCCAAGCTCAACAACTATTGAGCGGCAGCGCTTCGGAAAGCCGTAATGAACAATATAAAAAAGCGAAAGGGCGCTGACAGGTCAATGTCAGCGTCCTTTTATGTTTTTTATCATACTGTCGGCGTGCTTCAGCATTGGGAGCGTGAAAGCCGCAGAAACCGCTCTAGCGGCGTGGAGTTCTGACTGTTGGGAGAGCTTCGCTCACCGCTCCCGGAGGGAATCGCCCGCGCGGGCTCCGCGCCCCGGCCGCAAAATGCAAACATCCGGCAGATGCCTTCGGGTGTCTGCCGGCTTTTCATAAATTGCGGAGCAGTCCCCGTTTTTCAACATATTGCGAAAAAACAGCCGTCCCGGGAGCCCTGTTCCGTGCATCATCACTGAAAATCCTGCCGTGCAGCGCGGGAATTTCGTGCTTGCTTTTTTTTCATGATTATGGTATAATAAATTTGTATGGATTCCAGTATGGACTGATAACGGAACCACGAAAGGATGCGTACAGATTATATGGAAAAAATCGGAACTATTGCAAGAGAACGCCTTGCACTGCTGTTTGACGGCGGCTCGTTCACGGAGCTGGATGCGCTGCGTCAGGAGAACGGCGAGCAGGCGGCAGTCGTCTGTGCCCACGGCTATGTCGAGGGACAGGCTGTCTGTGCATTTGCGCAGGCCTCTGACGTCAACAGCGGCGTCATGGGCAAGGGAACGGCCGGCAAGATCAAGCGGCTTTATTCCCTCGCTGCCAAGACCGGTACGCCGGTCGTCGGTATTTACGATTCCAACGGCGTGTTTGTGGACGGTACCGCCGATTCCCTCACCGCCTACGGCAAGCTGATCGCAGCTTCCGCAAAGCTGTCCGGCGTCGTCCCGCAGATCTCCGTGATCGCGGGTGTCTGCGCAGGCAGTGCGGCACTGCTCGCAGCAGAAGCGGATTTCGTGCTTGCTTCTGAAAGCGCGGAGCTCTATCTGACCCCGCCGTTCGGCACAGATGCCGCAAAGCCGCAGACCGCTGCAAAGGCGGGTCTGGTCGCTGCCGTCTGCAAGGACGACGCAGCGGTCATGGAGCAGACCAAGCAGCTGCTCCGCTATCTGCCGGCAAACAATCTGGTCGGTGCGCCGGTCAGCGAATTTGCAGAGCCGGAAACCGTCTGCAGCAAGGATGCCCTGTTCAGCGGCATCGCGGATGCGGATTCCCTGCTCCCGCTCTATGAGGCATACGGCCACTCCGTCGGCACGGCACTCGCGACCGTCCGCGGACAGGCGGTCGGCATCATCTCGACCTGCAGAAGCACCGAGGCACTCACCGCGGACGATTCCGCAAAAATGGCACGCTTCGTCCGCACCTGCGACGCATTCTCCATTCCGGTGCTGACCGTTGTGGATACCGTCGGATTTGCGGCGGATACCGAAGCTGCAAGAAACGGCTCGCTCCGTGCAATGACCCAGCTCTGCGGCGCATATGCCGAGGCTACGACCGTCAAGATCGCACTGATCGCGGGCGAGGCCTGCGGCGCAGCGTTCTCCGCGATCGCGGGACGCGGTGCAGGCAGCGATTATGTCATCGCATGGAACAGTGCGGCGATCGCACCGCTGAGACCGGAAGCAGCCGTCGAGTTCCTGTGGCATGACAAGCTGAAGGGCGCAGCCGATGCAAACGCAAAGCGCAAAGAGCTTGCAAAGGAATATACCGACACCCTTGCTTCTGCGGAAAAGGCAGCGGCACTCGGCGTCATTGATGCCGTGATCGCACCGGCGGAGACCCGTCAGGCTGTCACCGCAGCACTCGATATGCTGGAGGGCAAGCGCGTTTCCAATATGCCGAAGAAGCACAGCAATATCCCGTTCTGAGTAAAATAAGCATTCCGCTGCGCGATAAGCGGCGATGTGATGCATACATATCAATTTAGGAGGATACTCTCATGGGTAAGCAGTTTCGTGTTACCGTCAATAATAAGCAGTATGACGTTGTTGTGGAGGAGCTCGGCGCAGGCTCCGCACCGGCAGCCGCAGTACCCGCGGCAGCTCCGGCGGCGGCAGCAGC